>NZ_NJGV01000011.1 GCF_002213425.1 Herbaspirillum aquaticum
AGCTATTTCGCTTCTTCTTTGCTTCACTCATTCTCGTCATCCCTTCCAGGACGACAGCTTAAATCAGTGTCTCAAATTCGGGGTCCACTTTAGGGAGTAGGCGTTGTTCAACTCCAAGCGGTGGCCGATCAGATCGTACTTACCGGCTTCAACATCAATCGCGGCAATTGCAAAAGCAAACTCGGAGGAATTTATCCTCTCCCGCTCACCTTCAAATACGGGCAAGGTGTGAAGCTCTTCGCCTTTAGCTGCAGCGTCAAGGAAGTTGTCTTAACCACCAATCAAGGGAGTTTCACCTATTCATTCCGATAGGATCAATTCCCGCACACAGCACTTTGCATTACGCGATTTTCTTCAATAAGAAACCGGAGGGCGCCCGACAAGTGCCACTCCGATTCCCTCATAGATCATTTCTTCACATGCGTGCCATTCCAATTCTCTTTATTTTTTGGCTTTTTGGATCATTTCTAGTTGGCCTAGCTGCCAAGTCTTCTGGAAGAAGCTTCCTTGTCTGGTTCTTCCTTTCGATGCTGGTCGATCCGATCCTGGGATTTCTTTTCCTTCAAGTGAGCAAAGGAAAATGACCAATGGCTATCATTATCGGACTACTCGCGATGACATATCTAGGGATGTTTGTAGTCATCGGCATATATGCGAAGCGAACTGGTAGAAGTGCGATATGGTGGATTTTTCTGTCGTTAACTCTGACACCATTCATCTCTTTGATTATTCTACGCGGTAGCGAGCTAGAGAGACGGCGGCGCATTACACGCTGACCGCCATCGCCACTGATTTATAATAAAAAAGCCCGCGAGATGCTACCCCAAAAAAGGTTGGATTCATCTCCGATCTTTGGGGATGAATTTCACCGATGGCATTTTATTTTCTGGTTTTAAGTAAATACTATCAACGTCTTTGTCCCGCCAACAACGCCTGCTGCATAGCTGATACTGGCCCTGATAGTTTCTCGGACTGTTCACGAGCTTCCTTCAAATAGCGCATGAGAGTCGCATGCGAGATGCTTAATCCATTCCGCTGCAGTATTTGCTGCAGCTGCTTGACGGTCAGGCCATCAGTCAAGCGCTTTTGGATGACCGGGTACAGTTCCAGGAATGCCCCCTTCTTCGGGTTACGAGGCGCAAGTTGATAGTCCTGCAGCGCTGCACGCAGCTTGTCAATATCAAAAGATTTATCAGCTTCGGTATCAGTCGTTTGAAAAGAGTGTGTCATTAGTAGTCCCTGTGCAGGTACATAATTAGGAATGGTGCCATTCGCGCTGTTCCGCGCGTCAACAAAAATCCGCCTGGAGTCGACCATAAGACGGACCGGCAATGGCCGCTCCAGGCTACTGAGATAGTTCGCATTTTCGCAGTCGAACCATCTCAGTACTCCCCAGTTACTACGAAGAATCCAAATCCACCTCCGCTAGGCCGTCCTTCTTTGATCGAGGACGTCCAGAGCGCTTCAAAGACATCTGACCGGTGCTAAAGGTCTTAGAGTGTGGAGACGCCTTGACCTTCGCTAGTTGGCTCTTCTTGGCCAAGTACAGCAAGGCACGCCATAAATTGGATAACTTGGCGCTATCCCAGTACTCTACGATCCCGCAGGCGGGCCGCTCGTACTTCTTCCGATTGCAGTTGAAGTAATACCCAGCACCCTCGGTGTGCTTTACCCAGGCGGCTCCCAGCCTCTCGGCCAGTCCAACATGATCAAATCCATTAACGACAGATCCGTCGTAGCAAAATGCGATATGCAGGTGATATCCTTCAATAGTGGCAAATTCCAAGGACCAGACACAGCCGACGTAGCCCTTCTTAAGCTGCTTATGATGACGAATACCATCCAGGTACTCGGTCCTCGCCTTAGCAATCTCGAAGAAGCTAACACGGTCAACGCCAAAGTCGATCTCATGGGCGCTGACTCCGTCCATGAAGTCCAGGTATTCGCGCTCTCTTTTTTCAATAAGCTCCTGCTCAAGATCAGCTAAGCGATAGGCCTCAAGAGGATCGCCTTTTCGCAGATGTAGATCCAAGCGTATCCAGACCATCCTCGCGGTCTTGCCTACAATCCACTTCAGATAGCTACGCAGCTTCTTCACGTTCTTATCCGCGTTACGCGACCACTGATTCATTCGGTAGGCAAGTTTGGTTTCCTTTGCTCTTTTCTTCAGATGCAAAATAAAAGCATTGGCCGTCTCGGCAAACTCTCTACCACTGGCATCCCCGCCTAAGTTTCGGTAGTACGCTACCGGATGATCACGGTACTCATTGATGACCAGGGAAACATCGGGAGCAGATGCCAAGTCACTATCCATCAACCGAGCAAACAAGGGCATCATCTTGATCATGCTAGCCATTTTTTGCTCTTCGTAGCTCCTTACGCCGTGCTTATTGATCTTCACGCGGTATGGCAGTTCTTTACCCTTGAATACCATCTCTGTGAACGACAACAAAGTGGAAATCAACCTGGTCTTGTTTGGAGTTATTCTCGCTGTTCCATCTTCTAGAAAGACCGTGTCTTTCTTCTGATGAAATAGCATCACAAGCTCCCTTGTGGGTAAATCATCTTTTAGTATCGTAGATAAGTCAGGAGCAGCACTGTCTACTTCATTTTCGCCAGCGCCGCTGCTATGCAGCTCAGCACTCATGATCAGTGCGGCACCACATGCCTTTGCAGGTGATTCATCGATTCATTTCCTTTCATTTCATCACAATCAATGAATTGATTGATGATGGTTGGTTGTGGACAGCTCAGATTGATATTTGGATGAATATTCAGATTGAATTTATTAGGTATGTAGTTTGAGTAAATTAAATAGATTGATTTTCTTTATCTTATTTAAAACCAGAAATGCCAACGTTTTGAGAGATGGAGAGTGTTCGACAAATGGCAGGCCAAACACCCTCCTTTTCCGAGGATTTATTTAACTGATGATCTTTCCGAGATATCTCTTAAAATAAATTAAAAATAATAAGAAATTTCTTCCCGGTTTCCTGCGAATCCCGGACGCGGCTAGCACAACTTGAAATGCACCCCTCCCGGTGTTTCAATCTGTTTTAAACGCCGTTCTTTGAGCAAACAGGCGATCCCATTACGGAGCCGCAAATTGCTCATCGACAGCTCAAGCCCCATGCTCTTCATCTGCGAAATTGGGAAGGGGCGATTCCGTCCTCGCCTGAAAAGCAATTCAGCGATACGATCGGCATCTTCCAGATGAAGATAGGATTTATCAGTACGCTCGAACAGCAAGCGGAAGTTATCGATATGCCAGATCACACGTTCTAATGCATTTTCGATCTCTTCAGCGGTAATGTCGCCGTCGACACCTTCAAAAGCGTGATCAACCGCCGCCATCCGGATCACGCGCTCGTAAGCACGAACTGGATAATTTAGCTCATCGAAGAACGGAGCATATTCGGCCACAACCGACCTGATGCAACGCTCAGCGGACTCGGCAACATGAGTAGCCCGACGCGACACCTTTAAGATTGGCCTCATGTCGTAACCCTTTTCTCCCTGCTTGACCCCTTCCTCGAAGAAATGGCGCATTGTCGAAAAGTAAGCTTCAGATGCTCGTCCCGGCTCAGCCGTTTCAAATTTCTTTGCACGAGCCACGTCATCTGCATCCACATAGACGACCGCAAACCGATTAAAGAATCCGGTACCGAGGCAAAGCGCTCCCATGGCAGAGTCTAGAAATTGATCTAATGGCTTTCTCTGGGTCGCGATCGAGATAGTCAAAATCGGTTTCACCGGCTCTGAGGAGGTGTTAGCCGTCAGACTCTTGTGCGGCTGGCCGCTGTAGCTACTATTAAAAAGAGAGACAGTCGCGTCATTTTGCTTAGCAAAGAACAGCGCGCCTTCGTCAACGCAGATCCACAGGTTCGGGTTCTCGGTGACTCGCTTCTTCATCCCAGCGAAAGAAGCATCATTACCTCTACACGGCGCGGTTAAAGGTTCAACGGGCTCTTCGCTAAGAAGCTGCTGCCGCCGCTGCTCAACGTCCTGAAGCCGTTCATTACGCTCCTCATCAGACATGTCATGGTGGGACTCAATCTGTTTGATCCGCCTAGTCAGACCCGATTGCCGTGCCTGCCAAGCGATAAGATTATCCTGATAACAACGCAACATCTCTCCGCGTTCTCGCTCGTGCTGCTGGACAAGTTCACCGTAGAACCGTCGTATTGCCTCACCCGCGTCCGTCTTGCCGCATCCTGGTGGTGCAACGATGAGACTATAGGTATTGAGCGGTCGAGGCATCTTGCTCTTGGGGTCTTCTACCTGAAAGCACGAGCCTGTTAGGTGGGTGGCACAATCGGACACGTGGGCTATCATCAATCGGTCTGCCACATCGGACCACGAGTTCTCTTCAAGAAAAAGGCGAGAAGTACGAGACAGAGTTTCAATAGGAGCCAATGGGGTCGTCACAGCACACCCCCTTCCATGTCATCACCGTTGCTCAGCAACTTTTCTTGATAGGCATTTAGCTCACTTTCAGACCAACGCTTTGAGCGCTTACCAACGGAGACCGGGCGCGGAAAAAACTCATCAAAATATTCCCCTTCTTCATTCAGCCTCTCGTATACCGATGAACGACTAATAGAAAACATCTCACAGACATACTTGATGTCTACCATGCGATTCTGCATATTCACTCCGAAATGCGCGACAGTACTTTGCGCTATTGCCGCGCGGATTAATCGATAAATTTTGGATTTTTGGTCGCGTAGGCCGAATGAACTCAAATGAGTCATGGAGCCGGGTGAGCAGCAAAAGCCGCTCTGAGTCGTTTGAAGGCGCAAGTCTTACGAGACACTACGCCTGACTCTAGGTGAATTTTTGTGGGATCAACTGCAAATTACTTGCGGCTGATTTTTAGAGAGGTGTACTGGCCGAACGTTAACGGCTTGGCTCGAAGAGGAACAGAACCTAGCTCAGCTCAGATATTTGTTCGCAGATCGAATTGACACGTCAGAGGTGCCAATCGACTCGCTAAGTGGCGTCAGTTTTGAAAAACAGGCCATTAATACGGTGTATGGTGGGTGCCTACAACAAAACTTTGTCGCAAGCTTTATGGCACTAAGTGCTCACGCGAACTCCCCATAGCACAGTCCAATAAGAGGAACCGTACCTAGGTCGCATATTTTAATTTTGATACTTCAATAAACCCTTCTTTCAGTTTTCACCAAGTAAATCCCATCTGTCTATTTCGGATGCAGTAAAACTATGATGAACGATTGCCCCTATGTAAGTCAAGCCGGGACAAGGACGAAATTTACACCAGAAAAATGGGTGAGCGGGGACGAATGGCATTCAAAGGTACGCCGATTTATCCGATAGCATCCAACGAAGCTCGACTGCAATCGACAGTCTTAGGGGTATTTTTAGGGGTAATTTTTTCGGCCAGAATGGAAAAGCGTCGTATATTCAAGACATTCCGAGTGCTGTTTGAGTGTCGCCGGCCCACCAAACATCAGTCCAGCTAGTTCCAGTGGAGTCTAAAATCCCCAAGAATTCAAACGCTTGGGGATTTTTTTCGTCTATCGGCAACCATTGAGGTCAAGGCACATGCCGCTGCGCTTGTATGCAACGGCATGCAGCAGGTCTTTGCAACCCGAGCAAAAGCCTTTTCTGCCCTGACGAGGTTCTCTCTTCAGCACATCTGCGGCATATTGAGGTCAGCAAAATAATGGCGACTCATCATGGCCCACCACTCTCCTGTCAACCCGGAATCCTCGGGACACCAACCTCGAGCCATCATCATTGGCGGCTCGCTAAGCGGACTATTCGTCGGCACACTGTTGCGTCAGATAGGCTGGAAAGTTGATATATATGAGCGTTCTACAGGTGATTTCGACAGCCGCGGCGGTGGTATCGTCCTGCAGCCTGAGGTACTGGAGGTCTTCAGGCGCATCGGGATCAACAAGCATCGGAAAGCCTGGGGTGTCCCTTCGATGGACCGCGTGGTGCTCGATAGGGGCGGGAACATCCGATCAAGACGATATGCACCGCAAATCCAGACCTCCTGGCCCCTGATATACGGTGCTCTCAAGTCGGCTTTCGACATGAAGCATTACCACCAGGATAAAACCCTCACCCACGTGGAACAGGACGATGGACTGCGCCATGTGACGGCCTACTTTGAGGACGGCAGTGAAGCCAGTGGCGACCTGTTAGTCGGCGCAGACGGCGGAAACTCACAGGTCCGTTCGCAAATCTGGCCATCGCAGCTACCCGGTTATGCCGGCTATTTGGCTTGGCGCGGCCTCCTGCCAGAATCAGCAATGACAAATTCGATGCGCTCCGAATTACACGGCAATTTCGGATTCGCGAACAATGTGGGATCACACATCCTGGGTTATCTGGTACCTGGGGCCGGCAACAGCATATGGCCCGAAGAACGTCTCTACAACTGGGTCTGGTACCGAGTCGCCAGTGCCACCCTGCTTGAACAGGTGATGCTGGACCGTGACGGACGACAGCGCGCTTATTCGGTTCCGGAAGGTCGACTTGCCGCGCGCTGGCGAGACTACTTGCATAAAGAAGCAGGGTCGCTCTTGCCGCCCCAATTTCAAGAGATTGTCCGCGCAACTGATGCACCATTTGTACAGGCCGTGCGCGATTTGGCTGTCGACAAGATGGTGACCGGACGAGTGTTGATCCTTGGCGATGCCGCTTCGATTCCACGCCCGCATACAGCGGCAAGTACCTTGAAAGCCGCCGCCAATGCCTTAAGCCTGGCTGATGCCTTGCAGGCCAACACAACCGATATTGATGCCGCGCTGGCAAGTTGGGAACCGCGCCAGGTTGCGTTCGGAAAACAATTGCTAATGCAGGGAATGAGGACCGGGAAGTTGCTGATGTTCCACCAGGCCTAGACAAAACAAACGGTATCTTCGTCGCCTTATCTGCTACGGTCCTGACCATATCGGGACGTTGACGCAACGCTCCCAACCTGCACAGCCAGCACAAACTACGCGTCTGGCCAGAAAGTACATCAACCGCACACCGCATGCTGCTGCCGCTGGCGGAGCAAGTCTTTTCCTTTCACATTACACCGGTACAATGCCTTCCAGCGGACGGGGTGCCTCCAGCTGGAGGAGCGTCTGCCCCTCATTGATCATTGATGCTGGTTTCAAAGGATATGACGCGGCATGGACAGGTTTTCTGAGCTCAAGGCATTTTCAGTTGTTGCCAGTACTGGCGGCTTTTCCGCAGCCGCCCGCAATCTCGGCATCGCGCCCTCATCAGTGGTACGTCTTGTCGATGCGTTGGAAAGACGTGTCGGCGTCAGACTGCTCAATCGATCCACCCGTACCGTGACACTGACTGACAGCGGACGTTTTTATTACGACAGCGTACTGCTCATTCTGGAACAGATCGAAGAGGCGGAGAATTTCGCCTCACAAGAAGGCGTACCGCAGGGACGACTGACGATCTCCGCACCGGTAACCTTCAGCACCATTTATCTGGGCCCGGCTCTTTGTGAATTGCAGCAGACGTATCCCAAGCTCAAAGTGCATCTCGACCTCAATGACGGAATCAGCGACCTGGCAGAAGACTCGGTGGACGTTGCCATTCGTATCGGCAAGCCCGTCCCGCACCCCGGCCTGACTACACGCTGGCTTGCCAGGCACGAGAGGATCATCTGCGGCAGCCCCGACTACTTCGATGAATTTGGCACACCCTTGGCACCAGCCGATCTTGCCAGGCATGATTGCCTCATCTTTTCGTATGGCGGCCAAGCGCACCAATGGCGATTCCGTCCCTTGGGCAACCCGGATGGATCTGTTCAGGCTGTTGACGTACGTGGCTCATTGTCGGTCAACAATTCCGAGATGCTACGCCAGGCCTGCCTGGGTGGTTATGGCGTAGCACTATTACCCGTCTGGCTAGTCATGGAAGATGTCCTGGCAGGTCGGCTGATGAGGATCCTTCCAGACTACGAAGCCAATCCCGGCCCCATGGACGTTGGTTTGTATGCGGTATATCCCCCCAATCGCGAAGCTGCTCTCAAAGTACAAGCCTTCATTGCTGTGTTGGAACAGCATCTTTCCAGAACGCTTCCGGTACTTTCGTAGCCCCGCCTTCTATGCGCGCACCAGCTTCAGATGTCGCGGTGGAACAAATACGGGGGGAGTCCCGTTTGATGGAGAGGATGCTTCTACCGGCCCTAGCGATACTGTGGGGTCAACGAGATCCCTCGCACCGAGCTGAAATTGGCTGACCAGTTGGGACAATACCGCAGCCAGATCTCGCAGACTGGCGGCAGAGGCTGCAGCCTCTTCCACCAGCGCAGCATTCTGCTGGGTAACGCTATCCATCTCCGAGATCGCTACGTTGATGTGACCAATACCAGTGCGCTGTTCAGTCGAAGAAGCGGAAATGGCCGCAATCATCGAAACCACTTCGCTCACGCTGTGCACGACATCGCTAATTGTGCCGTCGGCTTCCTTCACGATACTGGCTCCCATAGCGATGCTGGCTGAAGAGGCGTCGATGAGCCCCTTGATTTCCTTGGCAGCTGCGGCGCTTCGTTGCGCCAACACACGCACTTCCGATGCAACCACCGCGAAGCCCCGGCCTTGTTCGCCGGCACGGGCTGCCTCTACCGCAGCATTTAGCGCAAGGATATTTGTCTGGAACGCGATACCATCGATGGAAGAAATGATGGCTTCAATCCGTCCGGCGCTAGCGCTGATCATTTCCATCGTCTGGCTCACCTTCTGCATGGCCATCCCGCCTCGTCGTGCGAGATCTGAAGTCGATAATGCCAACTGGTTGGCGTCAAGCGCATGCTGGGTGTTGGAAGCTACCGTCTGGGTCAGCTGCTCCATGGACGCAGCTGTTTCCTCAAGGGAACCTGCCTGACTTTCAGTGCGGGCCGACAAATCCAGGTTCCCGCTGGCAATCTGCGTTGAGGCGGCCGCAATGGCCTCGGCACTGCCTCGGATAGAGGCAATCATCCGCGCCAGCCGGTCCTGCATCACGGCCATCGATGCGATCAGGCTGCTGCTGTCCCCCTTGCGCAACTTTACTGGCTGACTCAAATCTTGCTCAGCAATTCGCATCGCGACCGACACGGCATATTCGGGACTGCCGCCCAAGGTGCGGATCAGACTGCGATTGACCAGCGCGACAATCATCGAGAGCAACAGACTCACAAGCGCAAGCCCCCCTGCACTCCTCGCCAGCGAAGCGTAGAAAGCCTCCTCGATGTCATCCACGAATACTCCCGCCACCAGCGCCCAGCCCCAAGGTTTGTAGCTGACGATGCGCGCCAGTTTGGCCGAGGGCAAATCTGTCCCGGGACGCAGCCAAAGATACCGCATGAACCCTTCTCCTTCAGGAGAAGCGGCTAACCGGGCAATTTCCAAGAACACGGGGAAGCCCGCTGGGTCCTTGAAACCGCTCATGTCCTTGCCATCGTTCTCGGGCCGGCCTGGATTTTGGATCGCTGTCGCATTCATTCCGAGAATTGCGATGTAACCGTCTTTTCCATAGCGAATATTCTTGAGTACGGCCTTGGCCTGCCGCTGCGCCTCTTCAGTACTGAGATTGCCTTTTGCGGCTTCATCAGCAAAGCCCTCAACGATCTTCAAGGCGGCTCTATCCAGATTGGTCAAATCTGTTTGCCGCTCTTCGTAACGCTGCTGCCGCGCCTCCATGATGTGAAGCAAAGACACGGCACACAGGCAGCAAAGGCTGGCAAGCAAAGGAAGCCAGAGTTTTTTCTGAAAGCTTAGCCTGACCATACGATTTCCTTTTTTTGAGATGAGATGATAGTTCCCGCCTGTCACGCAGCGCGGATAGCGGGGAAAGGCAGCTGCTGACGAGATAGGACTGCTGCTGCCTCTTCATGAACGATGCCTTGGCCAAAATAGAAACCCTGCGCCTGGTCGCATCCGTGATGACGGAGAAAATCAAGCTGCACGCTATCCTCAACGCCTTCAGCAATAATGTTGCGATTCATTGCATGCGCCAACGCGATGACTGCCTTGACGATCTCTGCATCGTTGCCATCGATCGAGATATCACGAATGAAGCTTCGATCGATTTTCAGCGTATGTATCGGAAAGCGTTTCAGGTAGCTCAGGCTTGAATAGCCAGTGCCAAAGTCATCTATTGCCAGCTGGAGGCCGAACGAACTCAGTGCATTGAGAATCTCTACAGTTGACTCTGGCGAATCCATGATCACACTCTCGGTGATCTCCAAAACCAGGCAACGTGCTGGGCACTTGCTTGCAGAAAGCACCCGGCGCACCGTATCCACCATATCGGCCTGGCGAAACTGGGTAGCAGAGAGATTGACCGACATCTTTATGTCGTCCGGACAAAGGCCAGCGCGTTGCCATGCCACCAGTTGATGGCATGCGGTCTGAAGCACCCATTCTCCGATCTGGACGATCAATCCGGTCTCTTCGGCCAAACCGATGAATTGGTCCGGCGGAATCACCGCCTCGCCCGGAGGTTGCCAGCGCAACAGGGCCTCAAAACCGATAATGCGGCCGTCAGCAATACTCACTTGTGGCTGATACACCAGGTGAAACTCTTTACGCTCCATCGCGCGTCGCAACGCGGCATCCATACGCAGGAACTGAAGGGCGTCCTTGCTCATTTCGTTGACGTAGAAGGTATAGCGCCCTTTCCCGCTTTGCTTCGCCTGGTACATCGCGGTGTCGGCATTTTTGAGCAAGGTGGCGCTATCGGTACCATCCCGGTCATACAGGCTGATACCGATACTTCCACCGAGGAACAGTTCGTGGCCGTTGAGCAGCATGGGGGCGCAAATGGCCTTGAGTATGCGGTCGGCAACGAGAGCAATATGGTGCTGCTGACCAGCATTGACCAGAACCACGACGAACTCGTCGCCACCGAGACGCGCCACGGTATCACCAGGACGAACACATGCCAGCAAGCGTCGTCCGATTTCGATGATCACCTGGTCACCCACATCGTGGCCGAGACTGTCGTTGATGTTCTTGAAGCGATCCAGGTCGACAAACAGGACCGCCAACGTTTGCCTGGATGGGTACGCCTGCCGCGACTGCTCAATCGCCATGGCCAGCCGGTCCATCATGAGGCTGCGATTGGGCAGCCCGGTCAGGTGGTCATGACTGGCCAGATGACGCATGCGGTATTCCGTCGCCTTGCGTTCGGTTATATCCTCGATAGCTGCGATGAAATGAATCTCACCGCTACTTTCGCGCATTGATGAGACCGTCACCTGTCCCCAGATCGACTCGCCATCCTTGCGGACATAGCGTTTCTCGCTCACGTAGTCCTGGATCTCTCCGTTGAGGATACGTTGCGTCATCTGGTCGTAATCACACTCTTCCTCCGGGTCGGCCAAATCGCATAAATACAAGGCCTGCATCTCGGCTGCGTCGTAACCCAGTACTTGTTGAAGTTTTCGGTTACTGCGCAAAATGCGACCGCTGGCGTCAAAATGCACCAGTCCGACCGCAGCCTGATGAAAAGAGAGCCTGAAACGCTCTTCGCTGTCTGACAGCGCAGCTTTAGCTTCCAGTACACGCGCAATATCATGCGCCACCAGCAGCAGTAGCGACTCGTCACGATCATTGAAGCGAGAAAGGCCGAGCTGGTATTGCTCACAATATCTGCGCCCGTCCTCATCCATCATATTGATCCCCTGGTGCGGTACGCCGCTGGCAAGCACCTCCTTGGCAGCGTCATGCAGAGCAGGTACCTTCAATAGCGTCGATAACGCCACACCGTCCACAGATTCATCCGGAGACAGGTCGAGAATCCGACGCATCACAGGATTGATAGTCCGGATGCGGAACTGGGCATCCATGACCAGCAATCCATTGGGGGTGTAATTGAAAATGTGCTCCGCATAATTCCGGTAGCGGTCCAACAACTTCCATTCAGCGGAGAGACTCGCCTCGATAAGAGTGCCTGCGTCGTGCAGTGCCTGGGCAAGAATCATGTTGAGGGATTCGATGCTCTGGCTGGTATTTCGAAGCTCCACTTTTTGCAGTGTCGGGATCAGAGCTCGCAGGTAGTCCCGACAATCCTCTACATGGGCCAGAGCCAGATGGGGTATTCCCTGCCCCGCGTTGTCCAGAGCGCGCTGCAGACATGCCAACGTCTCACTGCGTCCGTCATGCATCGCATCGGGAGGATTGACAGGCCCGCGCTGCATCAGCAACGATCGCCCGATACGCATATTGCGCGCTTCCTTCTTGAGCAAGCGCCGCATTCGCAAAGTGCGGGGTAAGGAGCTGAACTGTCCTCGCTGATCAAACTGAGTGCCATGGACTTGACGAGGGGTGATAGACAAGTGGGGTAGGCGCAATCTGGGGTTGCGATTCATAAGGTCACGCTCCGGCAAGAGTTGAGAAGACGATGCGGGATGCCTGCGCAGGAACGCCACTCGTGATGGCCCTGCGTACAGTCAGCTCAGGCTGGGGTAATCGGTGTAGCCGACATGGTCCCCGCCATAGAACGTAGATGGATCGGGTTCGTTGAACGGACCTCCCTGCGCAACACGCATCACAAGATCCGGATTGGCGATGTACTGGCGACCGAAAGCCACGACGTCTGCTCTTCCCGAAGCAATCAATTTTTCGGCGTCTTCGAAAGTCAAGCCGCCATTTGCAACGAGCATGCCGTGGAAATTCGGACGCACAATGTCCAGAATCTGCGGCATGTCCTTGATTCCGCCCCATGCATTGGTATCTGCAGCATGCACATAACCGACCCCATATTCATTGAGCATCTGCGCCACATAGGTGTACGTGCGATGCGTATCACCATCAATGGCATTGTTATACAGGGCGAAGGGAGAGAGGCGCACACCAATCTGCTGTGCTGATAATTCTTTCAGTACAGCTTCGATGACCAACCGGAGGAAGCGTGCCCGGTTCTCCAGGCTGCCGCCGAATTCATCTCCCCTCCGATTGACATGGGAAGAGAGGAACTGCTGTGGAAGATATCCATTTGCCGCATGGATCTCCACACCGTCGATCCCGGCCAATACCGCGTTGCGTGCGGCGGTACGAAATTCTTCTATCGCCTGGTAGATCTCCTGGACGTCCATGGCGCGTGATGGGGAAGCTGCGATACGCGTGTAGTAACCATTGCGCAGAGCGCCATAGACCTGCAAAAGACCGAGGTCTTCGTTGATCCCGGAGGGTGAGAGAGGTGCAGCTCCGTCAAGCAGGGAGTAGGAGCTCACCCGACCGCTATGCCACAACTGAACAAAGAGCTTTCCTCCCGCCTCATGGACAGCGCTGGCGACCTCACGCCAGCCGGCCGCCTGGTCTGAATGGTAGAGACCTGGCGCATTCTCAAAGGCGGACGACATCGGGGACACATTGGTCGCTTCGGTGATGATGAGTCCGGCCGAAGCGCGCTGCCGGTAGTATTGCGCGGTCAGCGCCGTAGGCACGCCATCGGAACCGACACGGGCGCGTGTGACTGGTGCCATGGCGATTCGGTTGGACAGGCAAAGTGAGCCAATGTTGACTGGCCGGAGTAATGCGTTCATGGTGAGCCCCCGTTGGGTGTAATGAGCGCACACTCTAACTTTCCAGCTCGGCGCTGATAATATCTGGAAATTGACGAAGGCTCTTGCGTAGAACGCAAAGGTGCTCATGAACAAATTTTCCGAAATGCAAGCATTCGTGGCAGTGGCCGACACCGCGGGTTTTTCCGCTGCCGCCCGCCAGATGGACCTCGCTCCCTCTTCCGTGTTGAGGCTGGTGGATGCATTGGAAGAAAGGCTCGGTGTAAAGCTGCTCCACCGAAGCACACGCAGCGTTACGCTCACCGAAGGTGGCCGCGAATTCTATGAACGGGTGGTCGCTGTTCTGCAGCAGCTGGAGAGCGCTGATGCGCAAGCTGCCAATCTGGAGCAGGAGCCACATGGCGTTTTGAAAGTCACGGCTCCGGTGACCTTCAGTACGCTCTATCTGGCACCCATCTGCCGCGAGCTACATCGTCGCTATCCTCATCTGCAACTTGATTTACAGTTGAGCGACGGGATGAGCAACATGATTGACGAGTCTATCGATGTAGCGGTACGAATCGGCGTGCTGGGCGACCAGCCCAATATGATCGCTCGCAGGCTGGCCGCGCATGCCCGGGTCATCTGTGCCAGTCCCGATTATCTGCGCACGCACAGCCCGGCAGAGCGGCCCTCTGACCTGCTGGCGCACAGCTGCTTGCAGTTCAGTTACGATGGGCCGCGCAGGGGATGGCGCTTCCGCCACCACGAGGATGACAGTGCAGATATAGAAGAGGTTGACGTCCAAGGAAATTTTTTCGCAAACAACGCGGAGATGATCCGTCAGGCGGCCATCTCCGGAAGAGGCGTGGCTATGCTGGCTCGATGGCTGGTTGGAGAAGATTTGCGTGCCGGACGACTGGTTTCCATGTTGGACAATTACGAAGCAAATCCTGGCCCGATGGACGTAGGGATCTACGTCATCTATCCAGCTAACCGGCGTGGCTCGGTAAAGGTCAAGGCCTTCATCGAATTGCTGACAGAACAGCTATCCTCGCATCCCGGCGTGATGGAAAAATAATCCTCATCACCTCATCCCCATGCTCCGGTGGTGGGTTGCAATATCTTTGCCAGCGCGACCAGAATGCCCCAGGTTCAGACTTCCGGGATTGCATCGGTTCCTGATGCTCATTGGAATAAAAAAATCCGCACACGGGATAGCCCCATGTGCGGTGAACGCCAGAGGGAAGTGCTGGCGGGAGACATACATCGGATAACACACAGGAGACATGGGTGCCGATGGCACATGATGCTGCCGCCCTTCGCCTGGCCGCTGACAATGCGTCATGCATCATTTGAACGCTGGCGAAATTTACGGAATCATTGCATCCAACAACTTTAAAAAAATGAGATGAAATGGTTCATGCCGTTTCCTGAATATCGCTGGCCAGTTGAGTCGTACCAAGCATAGGGCTTGCAGCAGCATTCGCGTCAGGGAGGGAGTGTCTCAGAGCCGTCCAGCGATCGTCTAGTTATACCTAAGGATGAGCCCGCACTCTCCGCTCTTTTATTTTGATGGAATCCCGATTCACCGCGGGGCAAGAGAGGCCAGGGACATGTCTGGCGCATGCTATTTTCTTCCCCTGTGCAATTTGCGGGAGAAGAAATCGAGCAGCGGATCCTTGCAGGGAAGCAGGCTTAACGTTCTGGTCCACTTGCCCGCAATACAAATTTCGATGTAGAGCCGCCGTCCGTCAAGGAACTCGGCGCTTCCGTTGAAATGATTCTCATCGAAAAAAAAGAGAACGTGCGACGAAAGAGGCGCAATCGTTATGCGGTGCGCCCCCGATTCGGCTCGGTCAATCTCTTTAACGTCGCGCTGGTGTCGCAGACCCGATGCCATGTAGATCCTCCAATGCGTAATGATGATCGGACGATCAGTCACATTGTGCAGATACACTTTGTTTCCCAGCTTTGATGTCGAGGACAAGGCCACGCTAGCATCGATCTGGCGTAGCGCTCGCCACCGCTCCACGATCTTGATCAGCACCAACGTTGCCGACGTCGTTGCAGCCCATCTTGCCAATGCGTGCGAATCCATTACCCCTCCAAGCGAACGCGTGACTTCTCAATCCAGTGACCGCCCCGATTGCTGAGTGCGCATTCATTGACGGCATACGCATTAAAAGCACAGTCGAGATGTTGATGCACTTCAAGCGCCAGATTATCACCGACGGACTTGGACTTTTCTGTAACACCAAGGTATGAACCAAGCAGGGCTTTGGTTTGAATGGTTCCTGTTTTTCAGGATTGCCCATCGTGGCAACAGCAGTTGCTTTGGGCGCGCGCATGCAATCACTTGCGCGGTTTGATCAGGACGATTGCGCGTTGCCGATTGCAATCCGGCATGTCACAAAAAAAGAGGTCTGATACCAACGTATGATTTTTCACAACAGGCCCACTTGCTAATCTTCATCGCATGGTCGCAGTTCCATGCGACCCCACCGCGAGACTCGCAAGAAAGGACGGCATATGGCCACCGCAGACCTCCACTTCCTGATCGTTGATGATTTCGCTCCGATGCGTCGCATTGTCAGCGCACTGCTCAAAGACATTGGCTATTCTCGCCAAACGGAGGCAGATGACGGCAGCACGGCGTGGAAGATCCTGGAATCTGGGGCCAGTTCCATCAACTTCGTTTTGACCGATTGGAACATGCCGCTCTTGGATGGGATCGGGCTGCTCAAGAAGATCCGCAGCAACCCTGACCTGGCGCATCTCCCGGTGATCATGGTTACTGCTGAGACCCATAAGGACAACATCCTCCATGCTGCAGAGTGTGGAGCGGACGGCTATATCGTCAAGCCCTTCAACGCAGATACGCTGGAGCGCAAGATTCGCAAGATCACGGCACGCAGGGAGCAGATGCTGGCGATTGCCTGAACCGATGTACGAAGGCGTGCCTCACGTCCGGCGTACGATCTGTCAGGCCTCGGCTTGATCACCGCACCACACAGACAAAACTCCCCGCCTCATTGACCGACCCGCTCCCGCGATACTGCGGCCAAGCCGGATACCGGCACAACGGCCGGCTGCGGCCCGGTACCACGGTGGTATCCACCACGATCTGATCCACCGGTGCCTTCCCCTGCTCCACCCATTGCTCCAGCGCCGTCAGTGAATCCCAGGACGCATTGAAAGCCGTACCGAACACATGCCCATAGCCGGGGATTTCGTAGTAGCGCACGAAGCCTTCAAGCTGATCTTGTCCCATCGCTTTCTGCAAGCGCCCCAGATACTGCCGCGTAGCCTGCGTGCTGACCAGCGCATCGGCCGTACCATGCGCGATCAGGATCTTGCCGCCCTTGTTGCGGAAGGCCGAGAGATCCGTCTGGTTCACATCCTGCAAGCCGTTCAATGCCACCACCCGCGCCTGGTATTGACCGGGCCGCAGCGGATCCAGCGCCAGCGGATTGAAGTTCACATCGCGCGTAACGAAGTAGCGCACCCACTGGTCCCAGAAGGTACTGTGATACGGCGGACTGCTTTTGCCGCTCACAGCCGGCATCGGATTGGCGGGCTGCTCGGTGCCCAGCCCCAATGTCTGGATGATGGCCTGGAAAGGGCTGCCCGTACCCGTGCCCCAATCCGTGCCCCAGGTGTTGAAACCGGGATAGCGCGTCTCGCCGCTGGCCAGTGGATAAGGCAACTCCAGCGGCGTGCTGAAGACCTTGAAGGTGGCGATCTGCGCGTCCGACAGGCAGCCGTCACCGCCTTCTGATCCGCCCTCGCAACGCAAGGGCTTGCCGTTCACCGACGCCGTGGCCGGATCGAAACGCGCGTTGCAGGCATCGACGTTGCTGATGACGCCATCGGCCACGCCGTCGAGGCGGTCGCACGTCGCCATGGCGGCATCGAACAGGAGCTTGCGCTTGGCCGCATCGGGATAGGCTCCCGGCTGCGCCATGGCCTGCGTCATGCGGCCGAACTGCAGGTTCAGCGCGACGGCATTCCAGGCCGGATACAGGGCAATCACGCCATCCACATCGGAGTGCCACCGGCTGGCCATGGCCAGGGCTTCGCGTCCGCCCGTGGAGCCGCCGGCGAAATACACGCGCGCCGGGCGCTTCCCATAATGCGCGGTGACAATCGCCAGCGCCGCGTCGCGCGTCTTCTTCAAGGCATCGCCCGCGAAATTGCGCAAGGCTTCGTCATTGCTGCCAAACGAACCATCGCGCGAGGTGGTGGCATTGGCCTGGTGGCCGGAATCGCTGGCGAAGGTGGCATAGCCGCGCCCCAGGGGACCGGGCTGCGTGGCCGCACCGGCGGGGACGTTGGCGGCGACATCCGGAATGGTGCCGTCATAGCCGCCACCACCGAACATCAACGCCTTGCCATTCCATTGCGCCGGCAGGTCCACCTGGAAACGGATCGCCGGTGCAGCGGGATCTACCGGGCTGATCTCGCCGCTCACCTTGCAGTAAGCACCGATGGCCTTGGCCCCCTCGCCGCTGGCGGCCACCGTGTCGGTCGCAGTCACGCGCGCGCCACCGGTGGGCAAGCCGATGGCCGCAGCCGGGAGCGTCATCTCGCGCAACTGGCTGCAGCTTTGTGGCGTGCCCGCCGACTGATCATTGGCAGGCTTTTCAGGTGCGCTGCTGCAAGCGGCCAGCAACGCGATGAGGAAAGGACTCAACAAGGCCGGATGCAGCATCGGCCTGCGGGTGGTTCGTGGCATGGCGGTCTCCTGGTGGTTTGAACGTCGTCTACGTAACGCTTGCACCGCCACACTATACGTCACCCGGGCGCACGCCCCTGCCAGGCGTTCTCCAGCAAGGCCCGCAGCGCCACGCGCTCCAGCGGGCGCGGATTGGCATAGGCATTCTGCAGGGCGATGTCGGTGCAGCGATCCAGCTCGTCATAAGGCATGCCCAGCTCGCGCAAGGACAGCGGGGCCTGCAGCCCGGCAGCCAATGCATGCACGCCCTGCGCGGCATCGTCGGCCCCTAAAGCCCGCGCGATGCGCTGCATGGCTTCAGGTGCAGCTGGCGCGTTGTAGGCCAGCGCGTGCGGCAGGATCACGGTATGTGTTTCGGCATGCGGCAGGTTGTAGCTGCCGCCCAGGGTGTGGCACAGCTTGTGATGCAGCGACATGCCGACATTGCCCAGCACCGTGCCGCACAGCCAGGCGCCATACAGGCATTGGCTGCGGGCAGCGATGTCCTCGCTGCGCACGACCAGCTGCGGCAACCCCGCGGCCAACGCACGCAATCCCTCTTCGGCCAGCAGCGACATGATGGGATTGGCGTCCGGTGCATAGAGGCCTTCGGCCGCATGGGCCATGGCATTGATGCCGCTGGTTACCGACAGCTTCAGCGGCAAGCCCACGCTCAGTTCGGGATCGTAGATCACCGTGCGCGGCAGCACGCGGGCTGCGCGTCCGGTCTTCTTGAGGCCGGCTTCGGTGATGCCGTAGATGGGCGTCATCTCGCTGCCGGCATAGGTGGTCGGGATGGCCAGGATGGGCAGCTCGGACTCCAGCGCGATGGCCTTGCCCAATCCCATGGTGGAGCCGCCACCGATGGCGATGGCGCAATCCGCACCGAGTTCGCGTGCAACTTCGCGGGCATGGCGCGCGGTCTCGATGGGCACGTGCATGACAGCCTGGTCAAACACGCCGGCACAACGATCCCCGATCAGGGCCGCAACGCGCTCGGCCTCGGCGCGCTGGCCGGGTGTGCATAGCACGAGGGCGCGGCGCGCGCCCAGCAGCTCGGTTTCGCGCACGAGGTGCTGCAAGCTGCCGGCCCCGAAGATCACACGGGCGGCAGCGCTGGTATAGGTGAAGCGATGCGTGGGCAAGGTCATGGCAGGGTCAGGTGCGCTGGGGATTGAGGATGAAATCATAGTCCAATGTGTAGAACGGCTGGTCGCACAGGCTGCCATCGGGCGCCGGTCCGGCCTCGTGGCGCGGCCAGTCGGCAATGAGCGTGGAGCGTACGCCGAAGACGGCATCGGACTCCAGGTATTCGTCGCCCCGGCGGAAGACGTGGGTGATCAGCGTTTCATGGCCCTCGGCCTGGATGCGGAAATGCAGGTGCGCCGGCCGCCACGGATGACGGCCCAGGGTCTCCAGCATCTTGCCCACCGGCCCGTCATGCGGGATCGGATAGGAATTGGCAAGGATGCTGCGGAAGTGGTAACGCCCCTGCGCATCGGTGTGCAGCGTGCCGCGCGCCTGCAACTGGTCCAGGTCAGGATACTGGACGTCGTAGAACCCATCCTCATCGGCTTGCCACACTTCCATTTTGGCATGGGCGATGGGCTGGCCATCCAGCCCGCGCACGGTGCCGCTGACGAAGCAGGGCTGACCCTTGGCGCCGTTGGAAATATCCGCGCCCAGGGGATAGATCGGCGAGTTCTCCACATGGAAGGGACCGAACACGGTGGCTTCGGTGCAGCCGGCCGGCTTGTGGTTCTGCTGCGCCATCACCAGGGTCGACAGACCCAGGGTGTCGGAGAGGAGGATGAATTCCTGGCGCTTGTCCGAGCAGAGCTGGCCGGTCTCGGTCAGGAAGCGGATCCCCTCGAACCACTCCTCCTCGGTCAGTTTCACCTCGCGGGCGAAGGCGTGCAGGTGCTGCACCAGGCTGGTCATGATCTGGCGCAGTCGTTCGTCGGGCATGCCGGCATGGCGCGCCAGCACAGCCTGGGTGATGGTGTCTTCATTGAGATTGAGCATGGTCTCCTCGTCGTTGTTGTCATCAGACTGATTTTTCCGCTGAGCGGTAATATAGGTCTTATCTTTTCGCAGATATATGACGAAAGTGGAAAACTGTTTTCCACTTCAGACCGTCCACCTCGCCAGGAAGCCCGCCCTATGGACCGCTGGAATCAATTCGAACTCTTCGTGCAGGTCGCCGAGCTGGGCAGCCTCTCGCGCGCGGCCGAGGTGCTGGGCATGTCCAATGCCGCCGCCAGCCGCAGCCTGGCCGCGCTGGAAGAACGCCTGGGCGCGCGCCTGGTGGAACGCAGTACGCGCCGCCTGGGGCTGAGCCAGACCGGCGAGGCCTTCTATCGCCAGTGCAAGGCGGCCTTGACGCAGATGAAGGAGGCCGAAGCCCTGGTCAATGCCAACAGCGTCGCCCCCGGCGGGCTGCTGCGGGTGACGTCCTCGCTGTCTTTCTGCATGAAGCACATCAGCCCGCTGCTACCGCGCTTTCATCGCCTCTATCCGGACATCACGCTGGACGTGGTCTCGGCCAACCGCTATGTCGACCTGCTCGACAGCGGCATCGACGTGGCCATCCGTACCCGCGAGTTCGAGCCCGATTCCAACATCGCCGTACGCCGGCTGGCCGCCACCCGCCGCATCCTGGCGGCCTCGCCCGGCTACCTGGCCGCGCGCGGCGTGCCGCGTTCGCTGGAAGAACTGGCCACCCATGACCTGCTGGTCTACAGCCATTCCAACAATCCCAACCAGTTGCGCTTCACCCATCGCGATGGCCGCGAGCAACAGCTCGACATCGCCGCCCTGATGCAATCCAACGATGGCCAGATCATCCGCGCCGCTGCGCTGGAGGGCCTGGGCATCCTGATCCAGCCCAACTACATCATCTATGACGACGTGGTGGCAGGCCGCCTGGTACCGGTGCTGGATGAATGGGACTTGCCGCGCCTGACCATCAACATCGCCTACCAGGGCCGCAAGCACCTGCCCGCCAAGGTGCGGGTCTTCGTCGATTTCCTGGTACAGCATTTTGCGGAGATGGACTACGAGCGCAAATGGACGCGCTGAGAAGCGCCGGCGATGCAGTTCCGCCCATGCATACCAACCAGTAAATATAAAATACCAATTGGTAGCTTTTATCTTATACTGGTAGTCATCTTGTTGCCCATGAGGAGACATCCGATGTCCAACGCCACCGTCCGTGCCCTTGACTGCCAGCCGCTGCGCCTGGCGTGCTGCGCCTTCCTGCTGGCCCTGTTCGCGCTCTGGCCGGGCCGCGCCGCACAGGCCGCCCAGCCTTGGCGCGAGGCCCTGCCGGCGCAGTTGCAGACGGTGGGCAGCGGCACCATGACCTGGCTGGGTTTCCGCATTTACCAGGCCACCCTGTGGGCGCCGCAGAAACCGCTGGATGAAAGCCAGCCGTTTGCCTTGCAGCTGGACTACAAGGTCAAGATCAGCCGCGACAAGCTGGCCTCCACCTCCATCGAAGAGATCCAGCGCATGAGCCCGGCCCCCATCGCCGGCACCACCCTGGCGCGCTGGAAGAGCGAATTGAACCGCGCCTTCGTCGACGTGGCCGATGGTGACGAGCTGGTCGGCGTCTACCTGCCCCAGCGCGGCATGCGCCTGTATGACCGCGACAAGATGCTGGCCGAGATTGCCGATCCGGAACTGGCTCGCTCCTTCTTCAACATCTGGCTGGGCCAGCCCAGCCGCGATGAAAACCTGCGCCGACGCCTGCTCGGGGAGGCGCCTTGAGCGCAGTGCCGCAATCCTCGCCAGCGCCCGCCTCCGGCTGGAGCAACGCCGCCTATGGCATGCTGGGCGCGCCCCTGGCCATGGCGGCGCTGCCGCTGTTCGTGCAGATCCCGGCGTATTACGCCAGCCATGTGGGCCTGGCCCTGGCGCCGCTGGGCTGGGTGCTGTTCGCCGCGCGACTCTTGGACATGCTGCAGGATCCCCTGTTTGGTCACTTGCTGGATCGCTCGGCGCAACGGCAGAAGCGCTGGATGGCGGCCGCAGGCGTGGTGCTTGCAGCAGCCTTCATTTGCCTCTGGAAACCGCCGTCCTCGCCGCAGGCCGCCATGGTATGGCTGGTGGCGATGCTGGTGCTGGCCTATGGCGCGCACAGCATGCTGAGCATCGCCTACCTCTCGTTGGGTTCGCGCCTGCCGGAGCAAGGCCTGCGCGCCGTCCCCTGGCGTGAAGGCGCGGGCCTGGCCGGGGTGATCCTGGCCAGCGTGGTGCCGGTCGGCATCCTGGCCGCCGATCCGGCATTGATCGACCAGCGCATCACCTGGTACTGCCTGTTCTTTGGCGCGGTGCTGGCTTTGTCGTTGCTGTTGCTGCTGCGCCAGCCGGCCCCGCCAATGATGGCGCAGGGCGAGCGCTGGGGCGCTTCGCTGCGCGCACTGTGGGCCAACCGGGCGTTTCGTTCGCTGCTGCCCCCCTATCTGCTCAATGCCCTGTCGGCCGCCATTCCGGCCACGCTGGCGCTGTTCTTCATCGAGGATCAACTCCAGGAACGCGCGCTGGCCGGCGGCTTCCTGGCGGCTTACTTCGGCGCGGCCGCGCTGGGGCTGCCGCTGTGGAGCGCCCTGGCGCGCCGCGTCGGCACCATCGCCTGCTGGCGCCAGGCCATGCTGCTCTCCATTGCCGGCTTCGTCGGGGCGGTCCTGCTGGGGCCGGGGGACCGCTGGGCTTTCCTGCTCGTCTGCCTGGCCACCGGCGCCGCGCTGGGTGCCGACCTGCTGCTGCCACCCGTCCTGCTGGCACGCGTGGTCACGCAGCGCGCCTCGGTGGGGGCGGCCTTCGGCATCCTGACCATGCTGGGCAAGCTGGCCCTGGCACTGGCGGGCATTGCCCTGCCCTTGCTGTCGGCGCTGGATTACCAGCCCGGGCAAGGGCCCAGCAGCAGCCTGCCGCTGGTCTACGCGGCCCTGCCCTGCGTGCTGAAACTGGCGGCCTTCGTGGCACTGGGGCGCTATGGGCGCCAGCACGCTGCCTGAGCAATTTTCCGTTCGCAGATCATGAAGAAAAAGACCGACGCGCAAGCCACTCCCGCTTCCACCCTGCGCCTGATCCTGGGCGACCAGTTGAACGCACAGCATTCCTGGTTCGACCAGCCCGATCCCGAGGTGGTCTACGTGCTCATGGAAGTGCGTTCCGAAACTGATTACGTGCTGCACCATGCGCAGAAGATCCTGGCCATCTTCGCGGCCATGCGCGCCTTCGGCGAGCACTTGCGCGAGTCGGGCCACCGGGTACGCTACATCCGGCTGGACGACCCCAGCAACCGGCAGTCGCTGGTGGACAATCTCGACGCCCTGGCCGCGCACTACCAGGCTGGCTGCATCCAATGGCAGTCGCCCGATGAATGGCGCGTCGACCAGGCCCTGCGGCAGTGGGGCGAGGCCTGGGCGCACGCCCACCAGGGCGCGACCGCCGTGGTCGACAGTGAACACTTCCTCACCGCCCGCAACGAACTGCCGCGCCTCTTCGAAGGCCGCAAGCAGTGGCTGATGGAACATTTCTACCGGCAGATGCGGCGCCGCTTCGAGTTGCTGCTCGATGCCGATGGCAAGCCTGAAGGCGGCCAATGGAATTTCGACCATGACAATCGCAAACGCTGGCCCGGCAATCCCCCCGAGCCCCGGGATTGGCGACAGCCCCACGACCATGGCGCCCTGTGGGAGATGCTGCAGGCACAAGGCGTACGCAGCTTTGGCGATCCCCAGGCCACGCAGCTGCGCTGGCCGCTGGACCGCAGCGAAGCCCTGCAGCATCTCGATCATTTCATCACTACCGTCCTGCCGCATTTCGGCGACTATGAAGACGCCATGAGCAGCAAGGCCCAGCGCCTGTTTCACTCGCTGCTGTCTTTCGCGCTCAATGTGAAGATGCTACATCCGCTGGAAGTGGTGCGCCGCGCCGAGGAGGCCTATCGGGAAGGCCGCGCGCCGCTGGCGGCGGTGGAAGGTTTCATTCGCCAGATCATCGGATGGCGTGAATATGTGCGCGGCATCTACTGGTCGCAGATGCCCGGCTACGAGGAACGCAACGCCCTGGCGCACCGCCTGCCGCTGCCGGCCTGGTTCTGGACTGGCCAGACCCGCATGAACTGCCTGCGCCACGCCATCGGCCAGTCGCTGGAGACGGCGCATGCGCATCACATCCAGCGCCTCATGGTAATCGGCAATTTCGCGCTCCTGGCCGGGCTTGATCCCAAAGAACTGCATCACTGGTACCTGGGCATCTACATCGATGCCTTCGAGTGGGTGGAACTGCCCAATACCCTGGGCATGAGCCAATGGGCCGATGGCGGC
Source organism: Herbaspirillum aquaticum (assembly GCF_002213425.1). GTDB lineage: Bacteria > Pseudomonadota > Gammaproteobacteria > Burkholderiales > Burkholderiaceae_D > Herbaspirillum > Herbaspirillum aquaticum. The sequence continues at coordinate 24,530 of NZ_NJGV01000011.1, forward strand.
ATCATCGCCACCAAACCCTACGTCAGCAGCGCCGCCTATATCGGCCGCATGAGCGACTACTGCCAGGGTTGCGCCTACGATCCCAAGCAAAAGACCAGCAGCGATGCCTGCCCCTTCAACGCCCTGTACTGGGACTTCTTCCTGCGCCACCAGTCCACCTTCGGCAACAACCCGCGCATGGGCATGGCCTATCAGCAGATCAGGAAAATGCAGGCGGAGGATGTCCAGGCCCTGCAACAACGCGCCGCCGACCTGCGCAGCCAGCTGGATACCCTGTGACACTCCCGGGCGCCGCTCCCATGGCGCGATAAAGCTGCCGGATCCTGTAAAAGCAGGCAAAATACACAAAATCTGACGAAGTCACGAAATTCTCTGCATAATGGGCCGCGAAAGTCTTGCCTGACGGCAGCACTGTTGCTTTTCGTCGAAAACCGATTATACCGAATTCAAATTCTAAATAATGAATTTGATTTATTTGGGTAAAATACCGATAATGAATTTATGAAAACCGCAAAGACAACCAGCTCCGAGGTGTGCACCACGCAGGAAGCGGCGCACATCCTGGGTATCTCGGTGTCCTCCGTCCAGCAACTGGTGGAGGCCGGCATCATCGAGGCCTGGAAGACCAAGGGTGGACATCGCCGCATTCCGCTGGCGGCCGTGCATGCCTACAAGTCCACGCCCGGCTCGTCGTCGGCGGGCGAGGCCGCAGAACATGGCCGCAGCAGTGCGGCGCCACGCCCTAGCAACGGCCGCACGGCAGTCCTGGTGATCGAAGACAACCGGCTGCAGCGCGAGCTTTATGCCGGTGCAATGGGTTCCTGGGGCTTGCCGCTGGACCTGGTGTATTGCGACAACGGTTACAAGGCGCTGCTGGAGATCGCGCGCAGCAAACCCGATGTGGTGCTGGCCGATATCGTGATGGAAGGCATGGATGGCTACGAAGTGGTCAAGACCATCCTCCACGATCCGGAGCTGCAGGATGTGAGCATTGCCATCGTCAGCAGCCTGGACGAGGAAGAGATGACCATGCGCGGTGGTATCCCGGCCGGGGTGGTGTTTTTCCCCAAACCGGTCAATTTTGATGAATTGCGCGGTTACATGCGGGCCTGCTGTGCCCGCAGGGAGCGCGAGACCCGCTAAGGGCCCACACAGGAAAGGCCAGCAGTGCCATGGATGACCGGAAACACCCCCCTCTCTCCCTCCGGTTCGTGCGCATCGACCTGCGCCTGGCCCTGGGCCTGTTTTCGCTGTTGCTGATCTGCGGCCTGTGGCTGGGCGCGTTCAAGGAACTCAACGCCAGCCGCGAGAACCACCTGCAGGACGCCCGCCGCGATGCCCAGTCGCTGTCGCGGTTGTTCCTCGAACACGCCTACCGCACTGTCGAGGCTGCCGACCAGGCCGCACTCTACCTGCGCTATCGCTATGCCGAGCGCGGCCAGTCCCTGGACCTGGCCACCGAAATCTCCAACGGCCTGGTGGCGCGCAATGTCTACAACCTCTTCACCATCGTCGACGCCAAGGGTGACGTGGTGCTCTCCAGCAAACCCTTTACCCCGCTGAACCTGGCCGACCGCGAACACGTGCAGGTGCAAGGCGGCGAGGACAAGCTCTTCATCAGCAAGCCGGTGCTGGGGCGCGTGTCCAAGAAATGGTCGCTGCAGCTCACGCGCCGCATCAACCGTCCTGACGGCAGCTTTGGCGGCGTGATCGTGGTGTCCATCGATCCGCAGTATTTCACCAGCCTGTACCACCAGATCGATGTGGGCCACCACGGTGTCATCACCCTGGTCGGGGCCGACGGTATCGCGCGCGTGCGCCGCACGGGAGACATGGATGCCATGGGCGAGCAGGTCAACGGCGGCAAGGTCTACGCCGCCATGCTGGCGCAAGGCAAGGGGGTGGTTGAAGCCTTCAGCCGGGTCGATGGCCGCGAGCGCATCTACGCCTTCCACAAGCTGCGCGACTATCCGCTCTACGCCTCGGTGGGCATCGACATCGAAGAGCGCCTGGCCCCCTACTACCGCGAACGCAACCGCACCCTGACGCTGGCCTCGCTCATTACCCTGGCCGTTCTGGTTTTCAATGCGGTGCTGATCTGGATGGCCGGCTCGCTGGTGAGGAGCCGCCAGGAAGCCATGCAGGCCAGCCAGGCCAAGTCACGCTTCCTGTCCAACATGTCGCATGAATTCCGCACTCCGCTCAACGGCGTGCTGGGCTATTCGGATGCGCTGCGCGAAGAGCTGGATGAGTCGCCGCTGGCGCAATATGCCACTGCCATCCATGACAGCGGCAACCGCCTCTTGGGACTGGTCGAGTCCATCCTCGAAGTCACCGCCCTGGAAGACCGCCGCGTGGCCGTGCACAGCGAACCCGAGAACATCCGCGAACTGGTCAGCCAGGCCATCGCCCGCCATTACCAGGCGGCCCAGACCAAGGGCCTGCAGCTGGAATGCCGCATCAGCGACGATGTTCCGCAGATCATCGTATGCGACCAGCGCAAGGTACTGCGCGTGCTGGAAAACCTGATCGGCAATGCCGTACGCTACACCGACACCGGGCGCGTACTGGTGGAAGTCGACCGCAGCAGCGACCAGCTGGCCATCCGCATCAAGGACACCGGCATCGGCATTGCCGCCGGACAAGTCGATACCATCTTCGAGAAGTTCACCCAGGCTGATGACAGCGAACAGCGCGCCAGGGACGGCGCGGGCCTGGGACTGACCATTGCGCAGCGCCTCGTGACGCTCATGGGCGGCCAACTCATGTTACAGTCGAAACAACATCAAGGATCGACGTTCAGCTTCACATTGCCGCTGCAAGAGCCGAAGTAATCGGCCGCAAAGAAGAGAGGGGAATACCGTGCAACCGGGCCAGCCACTGACCGACTATCACCATATCGACCCGAGCCAGCTGCTCGATGCCGTGGGCGGGGACGCCGGCACCGTGGCGTCGCTGGCGCGCACTTTCCTGGAGAGCGCGCCGCCCATCTTCGCCCGCCTGCAAGAAGCTGCCCTGGCCGGCAACGCCGAGCGCATCCGGCATGAGAGCCATGCCTTGAAAGGCATGAGTGCCATGTTCCAGGCGCAGCCGCTGACGGCGCTGCTGCAGCAGACCGAACAGGCCGCCCGCCAAGGACAGTCACCGCGTCCGGAGGACCTGGTGCAGCTGCAGGCCAGCTTTGCACCGGTGCTGGATGAGATCGGGCGCTGCGCGCGCTCGCAGCCCCAGTCCTGACCTGCGGGGGCACTCCCTGCCCTGCCTGCCCGTCCATGACACCCTCCACGCCCGCCTCCGGCCCGCTTCCCGCCCCGCCGCGCATCCGCAAGTCCGCCGTTACCCTGGGCGCCTTGCTGCTGGCGCTGCTGGCGGCCACTGTCATCATTTCCGGCAGCCTGCTGTACCGTGCCAGCCTCAACGACTGGCGCAACGACCTCGCCACGCTTTCCACGGTGCTGGCCGAGAGCACCGCCCAGACCATTTCCTCGGCCCGGCTGGTGCTGGACAGCATCCAGTCCGACATCGAAGCCGCCAACGTCAACGACGACACCCAGCTGCGCGAACACGTCAGCACGCCCGAGTATTCCCGCACCATGCGCGAAAAGATCCGCGGCCTGCCCTTCATCTCGGGCATCGGCATCAGCAATGCCCAGGGCCGCATCGTGAGCCTGTCGCGGGTATTCCCGGCGCCGCCGCTGGACCTGACCGACCGCGACTATTTTTTCCATCACAGCCAGAATGCCTCGACCGAGGATTTCCTGAGCGAAACCGTCAATTCGCGCGCGGCCGGCGTGCCGACCTTCTACCTCACCCGCCGCATCAATGACCGCCAGGGCCGCATGCTGGCCATCGTGGTGGTGGCCCTGCCCAACTCGTTCTTTGAAGAGTTCTTCAGTGCCGTGACCAAGGACAAGCCCTTTTCCATCCTGCTGGCGCGGGAAGACGAGAAGCCCCTCATCACCACATCCCTGGTGCACGACACCACGGTGCGGCGTGACATCAAGCCGCTGGCTGACCTGCACCTGCCGCGCCCGGCCGGCACCAGCGCCAAGCAACCCTACTACTTCATGCAGGCGCACTGGCTGGGTATCCACCGGCCGGTGCGCAATGCGCCGATGTACCTGGAGATCGGGGTCACCGACAAGGTCTATTTCACCGAATGGCTGGAGTCGATGTATCCCTTGATGCTGGTGGCCGCCATCAGCCTGGTGGGCCTCATCGGCGGTTTTGGCATGGCCCTGCGCCAGGTCCAGCGACGCGAGCAGGATGCGCAACTGGCCTTGCATCTCAAGGAAGAAGCAGACCAGGCCAACCAGGCCAAGTCGCGCTTCCTGGCCATGGTCAGCCATGAAGTGCGCACGCCCATGAATGGCATCCTGGGCTTGTCCGAACTGCTGATGGAGTCAGGCCTGTCGAGCAAGCAGCAGCACTATGCCGACAGCATCCACAGCGCCACCGGCGGACTGGTGCGCATCATCAACGACATCCTTGATTTTTCCAAGATCGAATCCGGCAAGCTCGATCTGGAGGGCGTGGCCTTCCATCCGGCGCGGCTGGTGCGCGAAGTTGCCGAGCTGTACCGGCCTTCGATCCACAACAAGGAGGTGCAGCTGGATGTGCGCATCGATTGCGATGACGCGCTCTGCCTGGTGGGCGACCCGTCGCGGCTCAAGCAGGTGCTGGGCAACCTGCTGAGCAATGCCATCAAGTTCACCCAGGCCGGCTACGTGCGGCTGAGCATGTCGGCGCAACGGGAAGAATCCTCGCCTGCGCGCTGGCGGGTCTTCTTTACCGTGGCCGACAGCGGCATCGGCATTTCCCCGGAAGCCCTGGCCCAGCTGTTCCAGCCCTTCACCCAGGCCGACACCTCGATTTCGCGCCGCTTTGGCGGGACCGGACTGGGCTTGGCCATGAGCAAGAACCTGGTGGAACTGATGGGCGGCAAGATCGCCTGCCAGAGCGTGCCCGGACAATCCACCAAATTCAGTTTCGACATCCTTTGCCCGGAAGGCGTGACCACGGATCGCCCCGAGGCCCCGCCGCAGGCGGCCATGAAGAATGATGCTTCACCTGCCCCGCAACCCGCCGCCAGCCCTGCCCCCGCTGCACCGGTATCGCCGGCCCAGGTGAACCCGCTCGCCCCACTGACGCCGACCACCACGGCCGCCCCCTCTGCCCTGACCGGCGCCCGCATCCTGGTGGCCGAGGATACCGAGATCAACCGCCAGTTGCTGCGCATCCTGCTGGCGCGGCGCGGCTGCATCCTGCAGGAGGTGGAGAACGGCCAGCTGGCGCTGGAGGCCATCCGCAACGGCAACTATGACCTGGTGCTCATGGATTGCATGATGCCCATCATGGACGGCTACCAGGCCACCAGCGAGATCCGCAGCTTCGAGCAAGCCCATGGCCGCCCGCGCACGCCCATCATCGCCCTGACCGCCAGCGCCATCGAAGGCGACCGCCAGCGCTGCCTCGATGCCGGCATGGACGACTACCTCAGCAAGCCCTTCACCCAGGTCGGCCTGATGAATGCCGTGGAAAAGTGGCTGCAAAAAGCCTGAGATCGATAAACCTGAGTTGAATTCAGGAAAATCCTTACGAAAATAAAACAACTGATTAAATCGTTTTATTTGATTTATTTGTTTAGCCGTCTTATGATGGTTCCTGAGCGCACATGAATATTCCAACACGGCGCATTTATCAGGAGTGTCATCATGAAATGGTTCTACGATCTGAAGATAGCCCACAAACTCAATGCCGGCTTCCTCGTCGTGCTGATGTTCATCGTGGCGCTGGGCGGTTTCTCCATTGCGCAATTGGCGCAGGTCAACCAGAGTTCCACCGACATCGCGCGCAACTGGCTGCCCAGCATCGACACCCTGTCCAAGATCAGCCTGGCACTGGCGCGCTCGCGCAGTTTCGACATGCAGCAAGTGCTGACTGAAGACAAGAAGGAAGAGCAGGCTGCACGTGAGCGTGGCAACAAGCAGATGGCCGTGCTGGAAAAGGAAGTGGCGCATTACGGCAGCCTGATCTCGGAGCCGCGCGAAAAGGAGCTTTACCCGGAAATCCAGCGCAACATCGCCGCCTACAAGGCCGCCCATGACCGCATGGAGAAACTGTTCATCGATGGCCAGAAGCAGGCTGCCTACGCCGTCCTGATGACCGACTCCACCCCCGTCTACCGCAAGCTGCAGGACCAGATCAATGAACTGAGCGAGGTCAACAGCAAAGGCGCGGCCGCCTCGGAACAGCAGGCCAGCACCGTCTACGAACAGGCCCGTATGGCCATCTTTGCCCTGATCGCCACCTGCGTCGTGCTGGCCATGACCCTGTCCTGGTGGATTGCCCGCCTGGTGGCCCGTCCGCTGACCCAGGCCGTCTCGATTGCCCGGCAGGTGGCCGAAGGCGACTTGACCGCCCGCATTCCCGAGAACACGGGTCGCGACGAAACCGCCCAACTGATGGGCGCCTTGAAGCAGATGAACGACAACCTGCTCACCATCGTGCAGGAAGTGCGCATCGGTACCGACACCATCAGCACCGCCTCGGCCGAAATCGCCACCGGCAACATGGACTTGTCTTCCCGCACCGAGCAACAGGCCGGTGCCCTGGAAGAAACTGCCTCGGCCATGGAAGAACTGACCTCCACCGTACGCCAGAACTCCGACAATGCCCGCCAGGCCAACCAGTTGGCGGTCACCGCGTCCGAGGTGGCCCAGGCCGGCGGCCAGGTAGTGGGCAAGGTTGTTCACACCATGGATGCCATCAATGAATCTTCGCGCAAAATCGCCGACATCATCGGCGTCATCGACGGGATCGCTTTCCAGACCAACATCCTGGCCCTGAACGCCGCCGTGGAAGCGGCCCGAGCCGGGGAGCAGGGACGCGGTTTCGCGGTGGTCGCCTCGGAAGTGCGTTCGCTGGCCCAGCGCAGTGCCTCCGCAGCGCATGAAATCAAGGCCCTGATCGACGACTCGGTGAGCAAGGTGGATACCGGCACCAAGCTGGTCGGCGAAGCCGGCCAGACCATGGACGAGGTGGTGGCCAGCGTCAAGCGCGTCTCCGACATCGTGGCCGAAATCACCGCCGCCGGTGCCGAGCAGAGCCAGGGCATCGAGCAGATCAACAATGCGGTCGTGCACATGGATGAAAACACCCAGCAGAATGCCGCCCTGGTCGAACAGGCTGCCGCTGCCGCCAAGGCCCTGCAGGAACAGGCAGCGCGCCTGAGCCAGACGGTGGGCGTGTTCCGCCTCGATGCCAGCGACGTGCCGGCAACGGTGAGCGCCAAGCCGACCATGATGTCCGCTGCCCCGCGCAACATCACCCCGGCACGCCCGGCAGTGAGCGCAGCGCGCCCCAAGGCCATCGCCCCGTCAGCCCCGGCAGCACGTCCGTCGGCACCGGCCAAGAGCCAGCACGACAGCGCCGACAACGGTGACTGGGAACAATTCTGAAGACCTGAGGACACCATGGACGCCTTCCAAAAAGAAATCGACGAACGGACCAACCTGACCTCCAGCAACAAGTTCGAGCTGCTGCTGTTCCGCCTCGGCAACCCCGAAGGCAGCACCGACAAGCCGGGCGAACTGTACGGCATCAACGTCTTTAAGATCCGCGAGATCGTCCCGATGATGGACATCACCGCCGCCGCCGGCATGCGCTCCCCGATGCTGGGCATGGTCAACATCCGCGGCCAGGTGATGTCGGTGGTGGACCTGCCGGCGGTGGCTGGCTGCAAGCCGGGCCACGGCTTGAACATCCTGCTCATCACCGAGTTCGCCCGGCATACCCAGGCCTTCGCGGTCGAGTCGGTGGAAGAAATCGTGCGCCTGGACTGGAGCCAGGTCCTGCCGGCCGACTCCAATGCCTCCGGCAACGTGGTCACCAGCATCGCCCGTCTCGATTCGGCCCAGGACGGTGGCCGGCTGGTGCAGGTGCTGGACGTGGAGCAGATCCTCAACATGGTCTCGCCGGTCAAGGAACAGATGCAGCCGCCCGCGCCGGGCAACAACGAACTCAAGATCAAGCCGGGCTCGGTGGTACTGGCGGCCGACGACTCGCGCATGGCGCGTGCCCTCATCGAGCAATGCCTGAACGATCTCAAGCTGCCCTATGTGATGGCCACCGATGGCTTGCAAGCCTGGAAGAAATTGCAGGAGCTGGCCCGCGAAGCGGAACAGGAACACAAGCCCCTCACCGACAAGGTCGCCATGGTGCTGACCGACCTGGAAATGCCGGAGATGGATGGCTTCACCCTGACCCGCAAGATCAAGGCCTCGGACCTCTACAAACAATTGCCGGTGGTGATCCATTCTTCACTCACCGGCGCGGCCAACGAAGACCATGTGCGCTCGGTAGGCGCCAATGGTTACGTCGCCAAGTTTTCACCGCCTGAACTGGCAGCAATGCTGCGCAAGGTGCTGCCCCCCTGACGGCACCTACTGCAGAGCCAGGAACGGCGCTTTTTACAAGCGCACGGCCGACACCCTGTCGGCCAGCAGGACAAGCCCCACGCCACCCTCCCGGTGCCGTGGGGCTTTTTGCCAGCCTGGCTGGCTCCAGCGCCTGACCAATCCCGACTGGCTTGAGCTACCTCAAATTATTTCGAGACCAGGCTCCTAGAATCAGGACTGAACATCCCTCCGGCACGCCTGGGCCGGCGATGCGGATGTCTCCGCCCCGACCCGCGTGCGGTCGTCCTGTCCCAGGAGGCTGGCCATGGTTCCCACTTCTGAACGTGTCGTTTCCCTCGTCCCTTGCGCCGGCAGCAAGGGACCGGCCCAAGGCATCCCGGCCCTGCTGGCTGCGATGGATGCCGAGCATCGTGAAGTCCTGGAGAGCGTGGCCGCGCTGGCGGTGGTGCCGCCGACGCGGTTTGCCAGCGCCTATGCGGCCCTGGTAGCGCAGATCGAAGCAGGATTCCGGGAAGAAGAAGAGATGATGGACCAGATCGGCTACGGCGAGATCCGTGCCCATCGCCGCGACCATGCCGAGCTGCTGGCACTGCTGCATCGCCTGCGGCCCTACCTGGATGATGGCAATGCGCCCCTGGCCGACATCGTCATGGGCATGATCCCGGCCATGCTGGTGCGGCACATGGCGGGGATGGACCAGGCGCTGGCGCTGGCCTTGCGCATGCAGGGCACAGGCTCGGGCAAGCGCTGATGCGCCGTAGGCGGATCAGGCCATCAAGAATGGCGGGGAAGCCAGGTCAGGTCAGGCCAGGCCGGGCTCGGGGACGCGGATGTTCTCCGGCCCGGTGCCGTAATCGGCCAGCGTGGACCGATAGAAATCAATGAACTCATCTGCCGGCAAGGGCTTGGCGAACAGCCAGCCCTGGGCGAAATTGACCCCGTGCTCGCTCAGGTAGGCGGCCTGCGCCAGGGTTTCCACGCCTTCGGCGACGATGAACAGGTTCAGGCTCTTGGCCATGGCGATGATGTGATCGATCACCGCACTGGTGGCCGCGCCCGTACCGATGGTGCTGACGAAGGACTTGTCGATCTTGAGCGCATCCATGGGCAGCCCCTGCAGGTACTGCAGGTTGGAATAACCGGTCCCGAAGTCATCGAGCGCCATCGAATGTCCCAGTTCGCGCGCCCGCGCCAGCGTCACGCGGGCCGAGGCGATGTCCATGCAGCCGCGCTCGGTGGCTTCCATCCAGAGCTGTTCGGTACGGATGTCGGTACCGGCCAGCGTCTGGCTGACCACGTCGATGATGCGCCCGGTCTTGATATCCTGGGCCGCCACGTTCACGGCCACATGCAGTGCACGGTCAGCGCGCAAGGTGTCGCCCAGTTCATCCACCACGGCGGCGATCACGAGGTCGGTCATGGGCAGGATCAGGCCGCTCTCCTCGGCCAGCGGCACGAACAGGTCCGGCCGCACGATGCTGCCGTCCGGCCTGCGCCAGCGGATGAGCGCCTCGGCACCGATGCAACGTCCGGTGGCCAGTTCGATGATGGGCTGGTAGAAGACGATGAATTCCTTCTTGCGCACCGCCAGCTGCAAATCGGCCAGCGGCGACAGGCGTGCCTGCGACACCCGCAGCACCAGCAGGACCAGGCCCAGGCCCAGCAGCACGCCCACCGGCAGGAACCAGCGTTGTTCACTGGTCATGGTCTCCACCACCTGCTGGCCATCGATGATGGCGGCGGCGGTCCAGCCATCGCGGCTGACAGTCGAGACGAAGAAACCATCGAAATCCTGGGTGCCCAGCCCGCGCAGCGCGCGGCCGGCCATGCCGGCCGACACCGGCATGCCGTATTGCGCGACCAGCCCGAAACCATTGCGTGCCAGCACCACGTGCACACCATCTTCCAGCACCACGTCGATGAATCGTTGGCGCTGGACCAGCGCCACGTGAGCACCGTACTGGAGCGCCATCATGCTGGGCCCGTCGGTGACGAAGGAGTTTTCGGCCAGCGCCACACCGATGCCGTCCTCGGTGGTAAAGGCCAGTTCCGGCAGTGGTCGGCGCAGCGCCTGGGCACGGCGATCCCAGGAAGTGCATTTCAACTGCCCGGACTCGTAATAGCCCATTTCCTCGATGGCACCGGAATTGACCGCGATCAGCCGCATCTGTGCGATGTGCTCATCCGAGCAGGGCAAGAGCAGCAAGGGCGACAGCGACCGCAGCGCGCGCTGGCTGTTCTGGAAGGTGGCCTCGGCGCGGTCCACCACGCTTTCCGCATAGCGAGCCAGGCGTTCATGTTCGGACTGGATCACTGCCTGGCGCGACAGCCACAGCATGCCGATCACCGGCACCGTGGCCGCCACGATGGTGGCGATGATGGTCAGGACCACCACCTTGCTTTTGTTGTTCACATCCTCCCCCTTTTACCGCCGCTTGCGTCGCGACCAGTTCGCCCCGGAATTCCCTTCTGATGCTCATCATTAGAGCGCAAATAAACAATTAAATCAATTTAATCATTTTAAGAATCAAGGAACGGTCTTTCCAATGCTTGGGAAAGGCGCCTCAACAAGGCCGCGCCAATTAGCATTTATCCTTAAAAATCAATGACAAAGGATGTCAACACGAAGATCTGCAGCAGACTTTTCGCCTTGACAACACAGTGGGGTCGGAGCAACGAATTTATCGTTTATTCCCATAAAGAATCATTTTTTTAGTGATTTCAATGATTTTGTGCTTTAATGATTCCATCAAACAATTTTTCGGGGAATGAACATGCGCCTGAACCTGCCGGTCACTCAACAAGAGCGCGAAATCGATGCTCATTGCTCCATCGTGTCCAAGACCGACACCAAGGGGCGCATCACCTACGTCAACCCGACCTTCATCCACATCAGCGGCTTCACGGAAGAAGAGCTCATCGGTGCGCCGCAGAACATCGTGCGCCATCCCGACATGCCTGAACTGGCCTTCGCCGACCTGTGGAGCACCCTCAAGGCTGGCCTGCCCTGGACCGGACTGGTCAAGAACCGCTGCAAGAATGGCGACTTCTACTGGGTCAAGGCCAACGTCACGCCCATCTGGGAACGCGGCAAATGCACCGGCTACATGTCGGTCCGCACCAAGCCCGCACGCGCCGAGATCGCCGCCGCCGAGCAGGCCTACCAGGAACTGAAGAAGGAAGGCGCCCGCATCGCCGTACATCGCGGAGAAGTGGTGCCGACCGGCCTGCGCGGCAAGTTGCGCCAGGTTTCGCAGGTCTCGCTGAAGACACGCCTGGATCTGGGACTGGGCACGGCTGCGGCCGGTATCTGTGCGCTGGCCTTCTTGAACGGGCAGTGCGCCGATCACGCCAGCAGCCTGCCAACCCTGGTCGCCACGGGCGCCGCCCTGGGCAGCCTGGCGCTGCTGCGCATGACCTTGGCCAAGCGCATCTTCACCCCCTTGCGGCGTGCCGTGGGGCAGGCGCGCCGGGTCGCGGGTGGCGACCTGTCCGCGGCCGACCTGCAGGCCCGCCGCGATGAAATGGGCGCCCTGCTGCAGGCCATGGAACAGATGCGGGTCAACCTGGTGGCATCGGTGGGCGACGTGCGCCGCAGCGGCTTGCACATTGCCCAGGCCACCGGCGAGATCGCACGCGGCAACATGGACCTGTCCTCCCGCACCGAATCGCAAGCCAGCAGCCTCGAAGAAACCGCTGCCAGCATGGAAGAGCTGGCCTCCACCGTGACCCAGAACAGCGAGAACGCGCGCCAGGCCAACCGCCTGGTGGAAGAAGCGCTGGCCACCACGCGCGATGGCGAAGCCTCCATCCACCACATCAACGACACCATGGATGCGATCCACAAAAGCGCCGAGCAGATCAAGCAGATCACCGGGCTGATCGACGGGATCGCCTTCCAGACCAATATCCTGGCCTTGAATGCGGCCGTGGAAGCGGCACGCGCCGGTGAGCAGGGACGCGGCTTTGCAGTGGTGGCCGGTGAGGTGCGCAACCTGGCACAGCGCTCGGCCCAGGCCACCAAGGAAATCAAGCTGCTCATCGACGAATCCTCGCAGCGGGTCAGCACCGGCGTGAAGCTGGCCGGCGACATGCGCGACACCATGGGCGGCATCATGCGCTCGGTGACGCAGGCCGCTACCGCCGTGGCCGAGATCACCGCCGCGTCGGGCGAACAGCAGACCGGCATCCAGCAGGTCAACGAAGCCGTGGTCCTGATGGATGAAGTGACCCAGCGCAATGCAGCGCTGGTGGAGGAGGCTGCGGCCGCCGCCGGCAGCCTGGAAGAGTCGACGCAGCAGATGATCCAGGCCATCAGCGTATTCAACCTGGATGGCATGGCCGCGACGGTCGTGGCCTTGCCCACGCAAGAAGACAAGCGCATGGCCCTGCCCCGCGCCGCATGACCTGGAGGGCGCGGCTCCAGCCCCTGATCCGGAGCCATCGCTGAGGAGGCGAACATGGGACACAGCGAAGCATTGATGGCCAACGAGTGCGCCAGCCAACGCACCCATGCCGATGACGCGCCCGACACCCGGGCGCTGGTCAAGGCCAACGCACGGTATCGCCACATCATCGGCAATACCCCTGCCATCATCTACAGCAGCGTGCCCTCGGGCGATTTCCAGCTCACCTTCGTGAGCGAAAACGCCTCCCGCGTGCTGGGTTACGAGCCCTGGGAAATGCTGGACGATCCCAACTTCTGGTTCAACCACATCCACCCCGACGACACGGCAGCGATCTTCTCCAGCCTGGCCATGCTGTTCGTGGAGGACCAGAAGATCTACGAATACCGTTTCCGCACCCACGACGGCAGCTACCTGTGGATGCACGACACCCTGCGCCTGATTCGCGATGCCGAGGGGACACCGCTGGAAGTGATCGGTCTCATGACCGACATCACCGGCCGCAAGCAGATGGAAGACACCCTGCAGCGCCAGGCCGAGGAGCAGAGCGCTTTGATCGAACAGCTCAAGATGGCCCAGGCCCAGCTGATGCAGTCCGAGAAGCTGGCCTCCATCGGGCAGCTGGCCGCCGGGGTGGCGCATGAGATCAACAATCCGATCGGCTTCGTCAACGCCAACCTCAACACCTTGGGCAACTACGTGGCCACGCTGCTGGAAGGCATCAAGCTGTACCAGTGCGTCACCAACGGCAGCCTGCCTTCCAGCGTGGCGCAGTCGGAGATGCAGGCCTTCGAGGAACGGGCCGACCTGCAGTTCCTGAGCGAAGACGTCACCGAACTGCTGGCTGAATCCAACGAGGGCTTGCAACGCGTCAAGAACATCGTGCAGTCCCTGAAGGATTTCTCCCGTACCGGCGAAAGCAACTGGCAGATGGCCGACCTGCATCGCGGCCTGGACAGTACCCTCAACATCGCCAACAACGAACTGAAGTACAAGGTCACCATCATCAAGCAATATGGCGAGCTGCCCATGATCAAGTGCCTGGCGTCGGAACTGAACCAGGTCTTCATGAACCTGCTGGTCAATGCGGCCCAGGCCATCCAGGAACGCGGCAGCGTGACCATCCGCACCGAACGCTGCGGCCAGCGCGTGGCCGTCTCCATCAGCGATACCGGACACGGCATCGCGCCGGAACACATCAACCGCATCTTCGAACCTTTCTTCACCACCAAGCCGGTCGGCAGCGGGACCGGGCTTGGATTGTCGCTGTCCTACGGCATCATCAAGAAGCATGGCGGCGATATTCATGTCAGCAGTGAAATGGGCAAAGGCACCACCTTCCGGATCGAACTGCCCATCGATCCCGCCAGCGCCCAGCCACCGAGCACAGCATCGGACGAACCAGGAGACGCATCATGACCGCCATCCAGAGCCAGGAACTCCAGACCCTGCAACAAGCCGACCCGTTCGCCCTGCCGCCGCCCTGCGTGCTGCTGGTCGATGATGAACAGAGCATCCTGTCGGCACTCAAACGCACCTTCCGGCCGCAGGGCTACCGCCTGCTCACGGCCACCAGCGCCGAAGCCGGGCTCGATATCCTGGCCAGCGCCGAGGTCGACCTGGTGATCTCCGACATGCGCATGCCCGGCATGAACGGCGCCCAGTTCCTGGCCCAGGTCAAGCAGCAATGGCCGGCCACCATGCGCATCCTGCTGACCGGCTACTCCGAGATCGGCAGCACCATCTCGGCCATCAACGATGGCGGCATCCACCATTACCTCTCCAAGCCCTGGGAAGACCGCGAGCTGCTCATGATCGTAGCCCACGCGCTGGAGGAACAGCAGCTGCGCAAGCAGAAGATGTCACTGGAACGCAAGGTACGCGAACAGAACCTGCAACTGGCCGATTTCAACCGCCAGCTGGAACGCCAGGTGCAAGCCCGCACGGAAGAGCTGCGGCAGACGGTCCTGTTCCTGGAGAACGCCCAGGAAGAGGAACAGAAGGCCTTCCTCTCGATGCTGCACGTGTTCTCCGACATCAGTGAACTGCGCGCCGGCCTGGCCAATGGCCAGTCAGCCCGCATCGCGCGCTGGTGCGAACAGCTGGCGCTGCGCATGGGCATGAACAGCCACCACGCCAAGGACACCATGATGGCCGGCATGCTGCACGGCATCGGCAAGCTGGATCTCTCCGATGAACTGGTCAGGAAACCCATCGAAAAGATGAGCAGCGAGGAACTGCAGCGTTTCCTGTGGCACCCGGTGAAGGGCCAGATGCTGCTCACGCCCATCCCGACCCTGGCCGAGACCGGCGAGATCATCCGCCACCAGCACGAGCGCTATGACGGCCGTGGCGTGCCGGAAAGCCTCTCGGGCGACGCCATCCCGATGGGCTCGCGCATCCTGGCCGTGGTGCGCGACTTCGAGGGCCTGTGCAATGGCGGCATCACCAGCCACAACGTGAGTCCCGAAAAAGCCCTGTCCATGCTGCGCACGCACGCCGGCCATCGCTATGACCCGGTGATAGTCAACACCTTCATCGCCATGATGGAAGAACAACGGCTGGCACTCGAACAGCAGACCCGCCTGCTGGCGCCGCAAGACCTGCGCGTGGGCATGAAGCTGGCCGAGGATCTGCGCACCCGGTCCGGCGTGTTGCTGCTGAACAAGGAACACGTGCTGGACGAAGCCATCCTGGCGCGGTTGCGGCGCTTTGAAGAGATCGATGAAATGCCGCTGAAGGCCAGGATCCTGTTGCATTGACGCATCAGCATTCGTACAGCAACACCCAGGCGTCGAAGCAAGCCTGCCAGCTGGCGGGTGCACCCGGGAATTTCCCGATTGCCGACGCGCCGTGAGGCTGGTGCAATCAGCAAGACGTTCAGGCGCATGGCGCCTGTTCGCGTTGGGGGACGCGATGCAGTTTCACAAGAAAAATGGAAAACCATGACCAGAATCACCAGAAATACCGGACTTTTCCTGCTGATCGCCTTGAGTCTGCTGCTGGCCGGCGTCGCCGGCCTGTCCCAGCTGAACCAGAGGGAGGTGCACGACAGCCTGTCGCGGGACAGCCGCTGGATTCGCGACGATATCGAATCCCTGCTGCGCCGCTATGAACATGGACTGCGTGGCACCCGAGGCGCCATCCTGGCCATCGGGGCCAACGACCTGAACCGGGAAAAGCTGCTGCGCTACGTGGACAGCCGCGACCTGACCCAGGAGTTCCCCTGGGCCGGTGGCTTCGGTTTCATCCGCTACGTCTCCCAGGCCGAACGCGCGGCCTATGAAAAGAAGATGCGGGAGGATCACTTCCTCTTCTCCAACATTACCGAGATGACCAGCAATCCCGGCGAGCGCTACGTCATCGAATACATCGAGCCCATCGGGCCCAACCGCCAGGCGCTGGGACTGGACATCGCCTCCTCGCCGCAGCGCCGCTCGGCGGCCGACCACGCCATGCTCACCGGCCGCGCCGAACTGACCACGCCGATCAGGCTGGTGCAAAGGCAAGGCAATACCGCCAACGGCTACCTGTTCCTGCTGCCCATCTATGCCGGCTCGTTCACCCCGCCGACCATGGAACAGCGCCAGGAGAAGATCATCGGCTGGGCCTATGCCCCCTTGTCGGTGCATGACATCCTCTCCGAACTGAACCGGCGCTGGAGCATGCATTCGCTGGAGATCCGGGTGGAGGACGTGGCCACTGGCGAACCCGCCGTCGAACTGTTCCGCAGCGACGGCTTTGACCAGCTCAATGACGCCGTCAGCCTGGACACTGCGGTGCCCCTCTACGGACGGGCCTGGAAACTGGTCGTGCGGGCGGCGCCCGAATACACCTATGCGCACCAGTTCGTCAGCGACCGCGCCATGCTGCTCTCGTGCGCGACGCTGGTCATGCTGATCGTGGCCATCGCCCTGGCCTACCATAGTTTCTCCACTCGCGAAGGCAAGCTGCAGGAAGCACGTGCGCTGCTGGCCGCCGTAGTGGACAGCTCACCGGATGCCATCGTGACCACCGACGCCCAGGGCCGCATCACTTCCTGGAACAAGGGCGCTACCGACACCTTGCGGGTACCCGAATCCATGGCGCTGGGCACGCCCCTGTCCACGCACGCGGCATTGCACGATCTGGACCAGCGCCGCAGCGGGCTGCAACCGCAACCCGGCCTGGGCGCCGCCGCTGAGCGGCACGAGTCGCCACACGTGATCAGCCTGCCGGGCGAAGCCGTGGGCTATGCCTCGGCACTGCTGTTCCCCTTGCGCGACAGGAGCGGAAAACAGATCGGCAAAGCCTTCATGCTGCGCGATGTGACCCGCGAAAAACGCATCGAACGTGAACTGCACCGCATCAACGAGGAACTGGAGCTGACCGTGCAACAGCGCACCGATGCGCTGCACCAGGCCAAGACCATGCTGCAGACCGTGCTCAACGTGATGCCCTCGCTGGTCGGCTACTGGGACAAGCATCTCATCAACCGCTTCGCCAATGCCTCCTACGAACGCGTCTTCGGGCGCGGCCCCGGCGAGATCACGGGCATGTACATGCCCGACCTGGTCGGCTACGAGCTGTTCGAATCGGCCTTGCCGCATATCGATGCCGTGCTGGCCGGCGAGAAGCAGACCTTCGAGCGGACGTTCACCGATGCCGTCAACGGTTACAAGCACGTCCTGACCACCTACATCCCCGACATCACCGAGGAAGGCGAGGTGATCGGCTTCTATGTGGTGGCCCACGACGTCACCGAAATCACCCACAACCGCAACCAGCTCAGCGATGCACTGGCACAGAACCAGTCGCTGCTGGACCAGGTGCAGCAAGCCAATGCCCTGCTCAACAACGTGCTCAGTTCGGCCACCGGCGTGGCCATCATCGCCACCGCACCGGATGGCATGATCACGCTGTTCAATCGCGGTGCCGAACGGATGCTGGGCTATCGCGCCGAGGAAGTGATCGGGCAGATGAAGGAAGAGGCCTTCTCGGGCCGCCTCAACAATCCCGCCATCCGCGCCCAGGCGGCGCTGGAAGAGAAGGCCGTGAGCGACCTGCGCTACCGCCGCAAGGATGGCGTGACGCTGCCGGTCACCCGTCAGCAGACGTCCATGCTGGATCACCGCCAGCGCCACCTGGGCGACCTCTACATTGCCGTGGACATGAGCCTGCAGCGCCAGCAGGAAGCCGAGCTGGCGGCGGCTCGCGACCAGCTCATGCTGGCCGCCGAAGTGGCCAAGCTGGGCGTGTGGGTCTGGGATCGTGCCGGCGACACGTTCGAATTCAACCGCCAGATCGCCGAGATCTACGGCATCGGCGATGGCAGCAGCGGCCAGGTCACCACCTATGAAGGCTGGCGCAGGCGCGTGCATCCGGACGATGTCGGCTATGTGGAATCGGCCCTGCAGGCTGCGCTGGCCGGCACCGGGGAGTTCGAACCGGTGTTTCGCGTGGTGCGCGCCGACGGCAGCATCCGCTTCGTGCAGGCACGCGCCCACGTCGACCGCAACGGCATGGGTGTGCCGGTGCGTGTGATCGGTATCAACCTGGACATCACCCAGCGCATCGAATTTGAAAACAACCTGGTCGAAGCGCGCCTCAAGGCCGAACAGGCCAACTCCGCCAAGAGCATGTTCCTGGCCAGCGTCAGCCACGAGATCCGCACCCCGATGAATGGCGTGCTGGGCATGATCCAGCTGCTGCAGAGAACGCAACCGCAGCCGGCCCAGCGAGACTACCTGAACAAGGCCGAGATATCGGCCAAGTCCCTGCTCAACCTGCTCAATGACCTGCTGGATTTCTCCAAGATGGATGCCCGGCAGGTGCACCTGGATCTGCAGCCGTTCTCGCTGGAGCATTTCCGCAGCGACCTGGCGGCGATCCTGGCCGGCAACCCGCCGCAGGAGGGCGTGAGCCTGGATATCGTGCTGGATGGCGACCTGCCGCAACGCGTGGTGGGCGATGTCTATCGCCTCCAGCAAGTGCTGGTGAACCTGATCAGCAACGCCCTCAAGTTCACGCACCTGGGGCGCGTCGACGTGGCCCTGCGGCGCCTGGCGGGGGACAATGCCCGGCAAGTGATGCTGCGAATAGAAGTCAGCGACACCGGCATCGGCATTGCTCCGGAACGCCTGCAGGACATCTTCGATGCCTTTACCCAGGCCGAAGCCTCCACCACCCGCCGCTACGGCGGCACCGGACTGGGACTGGCCATCAGCCGCCATCTGGTAGAGCTCATGGGCGGACAGCTGCAGGTGAGCAGCGAACCGGGACGCGGCAGCCGCTTCTGGTTCGACCTGTCCATGGAGATCGATGACCCCACGCCGCTCTCGCAGGCGCGCGCGGCGGACCAGCCCACGCCGGCCGACCATCCGCCCGCCGGCGAGACTGCACGCGAACTGGAGGGCGTGCGCATCCTGCTGGTGGAAGACAATGCCGTCAATCGCCAGGTCGCCACCGGCCTGCTCGCGCTGTACGGCGCGCAGGTCAGCTGCGCCGAGAACGGCAGTGCGGGCGTGGCCATGGCCAGCGATCCCGAACGCTGCTTCGACCTGATCCTGATGGACCTGCAGATGCCGGGGATCGACGGCATTGAAGCCACCCGCCGCATCCGCCGCCAGCCGGACCTGCGCCACATCCCCATCCTGGCCATGACCGCCAACGCCTCGCCGGAAGACCGTCGCCGTTGTATCGATGCCGGCATGGCCGGCCACATCGCCAAGCCCATCGACGTGAGCACGCTGGTGCCGACACTGCTGTCGCACCTCCAGCATGACCGCAGCACACCTGTGCTGGAGAGGGAGCCGGATGAGACCACGCCCGTTGAAGAGCAGCCCGCCGATCGCCAGCAGGTCGACACCCATGCCGAACTGATGCGCCGCTTCCGCCAGGCCAGTGACGTGTATCGCACCACGCTGGACGCTGCCGGGCCGGAACTGCAGCGCCTCTTCGCGGACTACGAGGCAGCGCTGGCGCAGTCCTCGCAAGGCGGCATCGAACAGGTCGCGCACGCGCTCAAGGGCTTGTGTGCCACCATCGGAGCCAGTGGCCTGGCCGGGTATTTCGCCGGGATCGAGCGCGTGTGCCGGGCTGGCCAAAGTACAAGCTCCAATGTCATTCCCACGGCCTGGAAAGAGGAGTTGGGCGCGGTACGGCGCGATGCGGGTGTGGTCTTGCAGCAACTGGCGGTACAGGCGCTGCAGGGGATATCCACTGCCCCTGGCACGGCGACGCCGCCGGTTGGCGCGGAGCCGGCCGATGCCACTGCAGAGGCTTCCGATTTTCCTGATAGGCAAGCACTGCGGGCCTTGTTATTGTCGAGCAATCTCGAAGCACTGGACCTGGCTGAAGCGCTGGGCAAGCGCCATGGACTGCTGCAACAGCCCAGCTACCAGCAGTTGTGGGCGCTGATCGAACGACTCGATTTTCCGGCAGCCTTGGCGCATCTCGATCAACATTTCGGAGAACCCCGTTGAAACGCATCCTGGAAGAACTCTCTTCGCTGCGTGGCAGCCGCCCGCGCGTGCTGTTGTGTGACGATCAGCCCATCAACATCCGCCTGGCCAATGCCCTGCTCAAAGGGGACTACGAGATCTTCATGGCCACCAGCGGCATGCAGGCCATGGAGCTGTGCGAAAAGGTGGTGCCGGACCTGATCCTGATGGATGTGAAAATGCCCGGCCTGAACGGCTATGAGACCTGCGAACGGCTCAAGCAGAACACCGCCACGCTGGGCATTCCGGTGATTTTCCTGACGGGGCTGCAAAGCGAAGAAGACGAGGTCAAGGGCTTCGATGCGGGCGGGGTGGACTTCATCAGCAAGCCCATCAACGGCACGGTCCTCAAGGCGCGGGTGCTGACCCACCTGACGCTGAAGCTGCAATCCGATTTCTATCGCAATATCGCCGTCACCGATTCGCTCACGGGTCTGTTCAACCGCCGCAAGTTCGACAGCGAGCTGGCCGAGAAGTGGGAGCTGTGCAAGCGTTCCGGCCAGGCCATGTCGCTCTTGATGATCGATATCGATTACTTCAAGAAATACAACGACCACTATGGCCACCAGGCCGGCGACCGCTGCCTGGCCGACGTGGCGCACGCCATCCGCAGCAATTTCCACCGCAGCTACGATTGCGTGGCGCGCTATGGCGGTGAGGAGTTTGCCTGCATCCTGCCCATGGCCGGCCCTGAGCAGGCCGTGATGCTGGCCAAGGCCGTCTGCGAATCCGTGGCCCGCTTGCATCTGCCGCATGCCCGCTCGGAGGCCAGCGAATTCGTCACCCTCAGCATCGGCGTGGCCTCGGTGCAGGCCCCCGGCCACAGCAGCACGCCGGCCGCGCTGGTGGCCCTGGCCGACAAGAACCTGTACCAGGCCAAAGCCCTGGGACGCGCCCAGGTCGTTGGCGGGATCCAGGTTGATACCGCCGCCCCGGCCCCGCTGCCCTGACCAGGCAATACGCCCGGCCGGCCACTGCACCTGCTGACACTACCGCCCCACCCAACGCCGCAATGCCGGCGCCGCACCGCCTCGGCCACATGGCCCCAGGCGCAATGTCCGCTTGTTCCGTTCCGCGTTGAGGGGCTTGTGGGGGCATGCCGCGACCGTATCGCACATTGCACTGCGACACACTCTCGAAATATCACGAGGTAATTTCCGAATAAATTTGAACTCACCGGCCTGAATTTCGAGCTTCGTCGACTATTTTCGACATCCCGGTAAAACTGCGTTTTTCTTCCCGCATGTCCTCGCCAACTACAACAGTCTCATCCGGCGAGGGAGCGGTGAAGCCCATTAGACCCGTTCGATGCGTTCCTATCGGTCAAGGAAGAAAAACATGACAACTGCACATCTCGCTCATATCGTCGGTGGTGAAGATTCCCACGGTGGACCGCTGGTCCGCCTGCTGGAAGCCGCCGGATTCCACGTCGCCCACCACCGCTCGGCCGACCAGTTCCTGCAACAGACCAACGGCAACGCCCCTGGCGGCCTGGTGCTGGAAGTTCACATGCAGAACCTGGATGCCCCGCGCTTGCGCTCGCTGCTCGATGAACGTGAACTGGGCCGTCCCCTGATCGTCATCACCGGTGCGGCGGCCGCCAATGCCCCGGAAGCGCCCCGCTACGGCGGCCTCCAGGAAGAAGGACAACACATCCCGCTGGCATCCACCGCAGAGCACGGCCCCCAACCGATGCTGCGCCAGCAGTTGGTGGAGGCCTTCCGTGGCGCTCTCATGCCCTTCGACGAATCCGGCCCGCAGATGCAGCAGCGGCAGGAGCACTACCAGCGGCTCAAGACCCTGACCCGGCGGGAACGCGAAGTGCTGGAAAGATTGGTGAAGGGACGGCTCAACAAGCAGATCGCCGCCGAACTGGGCACCTCCGAACGCACCGTGAAAGCCCATCGCCAGCAGGTCATGCGCAAGATGCATGCTGGCTCGCTGGCCGCGCTGGTGGCAGCGATGACCCGTTACTGAGAAAGCCGGCCGGTCAGGAACCCGCCCCTGGCTTGCCTGCCCGCGCTACCCTGCATCCATGACGGCCACCGGCGCTCAGCCGGTGACCGACTCCTCCGATTCCACCCGATTGCGTCCGCTGCGCTTGGCCTGGTACAAGGCCTGGTCCGCACGCGCATAGGCTTCTTCGAAATCCGTGCCCGCTGCCGCCCAGGCCACGCCGAAGCTGGAAGTGACCGGACGAGCCGGCAGGCACTGGAAGCGTTCGCCAGCGATGGCCTGGCGGATCTTGCCGGCCAGAACCACCGCCTGCTCCAGCGCCACGCCGGCCAGCAGGATGGTGAATTCTTCGCCACCTACGCGGCCGATGACGCCCTGGCCGGCAAGCCCGGTGCGCAGGCGCGCGACCAGTTCACGGATCACCGCATCGCCGGCCGGATGGCCGAATTCATCGTTGATGCGCTTGAAGAAATCAATGTCCAGCACGATCAGCGACATCGCCGAATTTTCCAGGATCCGGTGTGCCTGCTCGAACACGGCGCCGCGATTGAGGGCGCCCGTAAGATTGTCGTGGCGCGCCTTGTAATCGAGCTCATCGCTCAATTGCGTCAGGCGTGCATTGAGCAGGTTCAGCTCGCGCTCGGTGCGGTCGCTGCGCGAAATCAGGCGGCGACTCTGGCGCATCAGCTGGCCATAGTGCTGCACCAGTTCTTCCAGCGCCGCACGATGGCTGGCGGGCTCGCTGGCAGGATCGGCCAGCACCGCTGTGGCGCGATGCAGGGCTTCGGCTTCGGCCGCAAAAAGGTCGCCGCCGTCCATCAGCTCTGGACCGCGTGATCGTGGAAGACCAGCGCGGAGAAATCTTCCTGAAGCTCCTGGCCGAATTCGAAGATGGTGTCGTCTTCCTCGTCGTGGTACCAGTTCAGGACCACTTCGGTGCCGCTTTCGGCCTTTTCGTTCAGGGCGTCGAAAAGCGAGAACAGCATCTTGGTGCTGGAGCTGTTGAAGTAGGCCAGCGCCACGTTGACGGTAATCGTGCTGCCCTGCTCATCGTCGGCCAGGAAGCGGCGCAAGGTGGTGATGATCTCGCCCCAGAACTGGGCGGCATTCTCGGGATAGGATTCGCCCTTCAGCGAAAGCGTGCGCTGGTCGAAGCGGAAGTCCACTTCGGGAGAGCTGGCGCTGGCGGCGATGAATAGATTGTCCATGATGTCGTGTGTCAGAGGCAGCGGGCCCTCAGATGGTGGCCCGGAGATAGAAGGTCTGCGCGCCATCGTCGGCGGGCCGGGAGAATTCGAAGTCCAGCGGCGCACTGGCATCGCGCGCCACCGTCAGGAAACCCAGGCCCGCACCCTTGCTGTCGGCCGGTGTTTCGGCACGCAGCATTTCCTTGTAGGCGGCCTTGATTTCGTCGTTGGTCAGCGAGCGCAGGTGTTCCAGTTTTTCGCGCAGCTTGTCGGCCATCTCGGTGTCGACCGGGTTGGCGCAATGCAGGAAGTAGCGGCCATCGGTCTGGGTGATGTAGACCGCACCGTGACGCATCGGCGGCTCTGTGACTTTTCCTTCCTTCTCGTGCAGGTCTGCCGAATAGTGCACGATGTTCTGCGCCATCTCGATGAAGGAAGAGAACAACTTGCGTCGGGTCTGCGCCAGCGCGCCGGTGTGCTCGGCGCGCAGCTTCACGGCCTCGGCCATGGCGGCGATGATGGTTTGGGAAAAATAGCCGACGTAGTAGAAGACGATATCGCGCCGTGCGACATAGCTGTGGAACTCCGCCCACTCCTGCTGGATGCTGTTCATGCCTGTGTTCCGTGTTGAGAATCTTGATGGGCGGCGTCCAGGCGGACGCCGAAGAAGCAGATGTCGTCACGCCGCCGCTGCGTGCCCTGGTAATGCGCATGGATGTCCATGACCACGCGGCCCAGCTCAGGCATGGCCAGCTTGCCGTGCTCCAGCAGGGTGCGGCGCAGGCGCTGCTTGCCGAAGGCGATGTGCTTGGGGCCGCCGATCTGGTCGATCACGCCATCGGTACAGACGAAGATCATGGCCCCCGGTGCCAGGTGCTGGCTGTGGTTGTCCCACTGCATGTCGTCGGGCGTATCGACGTAGCCCAGGCCGACGCGCTTGCCTTCGATGGTCAGTACCTCGGTGCCATCGGCCACCAGCAGGAACAGCGGCATCTTGGCGCTGCTGCTGGTGAGGGTACGGGTGGCGCGGTCGAACCAGAAGAAGCAGGCATCCATGCCATCGTCCGATTCGGAGGGCTTGCCGGACTGGCCGTGCTGCCCCAGCACGCGCTTCATGCTGCGGTTGACGTCGCGCATGAGGCGCGCCGGATCGTGCGGGCCGTGCAGTTCCAGCGCCTGCTTCAACGCCGAGGAAGCGATCAGGGTCAGGAACGCGCCCGGCACGCCATGGCCGGTGCAGTCTGCGACCGCAGCAAACCAGCCACCGGGATGCGCTTCGAAATGATAGAAGTCGCCGCCGACCACGTCGCGCGGTTCCCAGACCAGGCAGGCATCGTCCAGCGCCTCGGTCATGGCCGCGCGCGAGGCGCTCAACATGGCGCGCTGGATCACGCTGGCGTAGTCGATGCTTTGCATGACCTGGCGGTTCTTCTCTTCCTGCATCGCCACCAGTTCACGCATCAAGGCCAGTCCCGCACCGAGCCCGGCCAGCTGGCCCTGATCGACGATGATGAAACCATCGGCCAGGGTCTTGTCGCCCGAGGCCACGGCCAGCGCGCCCAGGGTTTCGATGGGGGTATCGGCTTCGACGATGAGGGGGTCCTTGTCCATGAACGCGATGCAGCTCTTGCGCTCGTAGAGCTCGCGGTGATACGGCTTGGACATCTGGGACATGAAGATGTGGCGGCTGATGAGCCCGATGGGCCGCTGCCGCTCCACCACGGGCAGGCTCACCAGCTCCTTGTGCTGGCCGAAGATCTCCAGGACGGTAGCATTGTTCTCATCGAACTGGACCACCGGCACCTGGACCGCCAGCGCTCCCGCTGTCGGTTGGAACAACTTGCTCCCTGTCGCCGGAGTCAGACTGAAATGACTTTCCACCGTGCTCGCCCGCGTCGTGATTTTTGGATAGACCGCGGATCATATTTCATTCCTGTGACAGCAATGTGACGCTGTTAAGCGACAGTCAACCAATTGCACGACACGGGTCGTCTTGTCAAATCACGAAGAACCCATGCGTCCCATCCCGCCCCAGCTGTTCCACCAATCCGAATTCCCAATCGAGATAAGCCTGCATCGCGCTGGCCGGATTGTCGGTACCTTCATAGGGACGGCGATAACGGTCGATACGCGGCGAGAGCAGATGGGCCTCGCCTTTCTCCAGCGGCAGGCCGGCCTGTGACCAGGCTGCGTTGCCGCCTTCGAGCAAGAACACCGGCTGGCTCACCAGCGCCTGCAAATCCGGTACTGCAAACTGCGCCAGCAAGGCGCTGCCGCAAGTGATCACGAAGCGCGTGGCCGAGGGGAAGCGGCGCGCTGCTGCCGCAATCTCCGAGCGCAGCACGAACCAGGCCCCCGGAACATGTCCGGCCACATAACGCGCGCTCAGGGCCACATCCAGCACCACCGTACCGTCATCGGCCTCCAGCCAGCGCTGCAGCTGCTGCGCGCTGATGCGCTGCTCAGGCCGCAGTGCCACCTCCGGCAAGTCGCGCGGGGCGTCGCCGCTGACCGTGAAATCGGCCGCCGTCACGCCGTCGACCACATGGACTTCCCACGCCATCTGCGCCAGCCATGAGGCAGTCATGTCAGCGCGCACGCCATCGTCATCGACCAGCACGATGCGCGCACCGCGCACGGGGGCATTCATCTCGGTTTCCTGCACCAGCTGCCCGCCGGGCGCGGACAGGAAATCCGGCAGATGTCCGGATCGGTATTGCTCGGGCGTCCGTACATCGAAGCGATAGACGGTGCGGTCCGGTTGCGCCAGGTCGCCCAAGCGTGCCAGCGCAATGCGCTTGACGCCCGCCCGGTCAGCGACGCTGCGCGCCTGCCGACGCGCCTGTTCACGCTGGCTGGCCTCGACCGTTTCCGGGAAGCGGCGCGCCTGACCGTGTTCCAGCGCCTGCCCTGCCAGGGTCCAGCCGATGGTGCCATTGCGCAATGCATGGACCGGATTGGGCAGCCCTGCATTGACCAGCGACTGCGTACCGATGATGCTGCGCGTGCGGCCTGCACAGTTGACGATCACACGCGTCTTCGGATCGGGGGCAATGGCAGGCAGGCGCAGCACCAGTTCCGCACCGGGCACGCTGATGGAACCGGGAATGTTCATGTTCTGGTATTCGTCGAAGCGGCGCGCATCGACCACCACCACATCCTCGCCGCTGTCGAGCAGGGCCTGGACCTCTTCGGCCGCCAGCGAGGGGGTATGCCGCTTCGATTCGACCAGTTCGCCAAAGGCCTTGCTGGGTACGTTCACATCCTGGAACAGTTCGCCTCCTGCTTCCCTCCAGCCCCGCACGCCGCCAGCCAGCACGCCGACGTGACTATAACCGAGCGCACGCAGGCGCAGCGCGGCGCGCACGGCCAGGCCTTCGCCGTCGTCGAGCGTGACGATGCGCACATCGCGGCGCGGCAGGCGTGCAAAGGCATTCAACTCCAGATGCGAGAACGGGAAATTGGCTGCGAACAGCGGATGGGATTGCGCATGCGGCGCTTCCTCGCGCACGTCGAGCAGGGCGATTTCCTCGCGCGCCAGCAAGGCGGCGCGCACTTCGGCATAACTCACGACGGGCAGGACGGCAGTAGCGTGTTCTTGACTCATGGGGTGGCAGTTTCGATGGACAGGTCCCAGATGTTGGGCAAGGTGGAATTGGAATATCCCGAGATGAACGGCACCCGCCGACCATCGGGATGGTAGACCGAACGCCGCACCGCGCCGATGTTGGCGCCATAGACGTGGATGCTGACGGACACCTGGTCGGCATGCGCATTGCTGACCTGGTGCACATCGTGCAGGGAGGGCAGGTCCGGCGACACCGCCTCCACCTGCCCCGCCTGCAGGAGCGTGCGTTCGCCTGCGGGCTGCAGTTGCTGGTGTTCCCAGGCAAAGGATTGCGCATGCTCGGCACCGCGCAGCACGCCGATCAAGCCCCAGACCGTGTGGTCATGTATGGGGGTGCGCTGTCCAGGTCCCCATACAAAGCTCACCACCGAGAAGCGCTGCGCCGAATCGGCATGCAGCAGGAATTGCTGGTAACGCTCGGGATGCGGCTGGGCATAGGCATCGGGCAGCCAGTCATCATGGGCGACCAGTTGGCGCAGCAAGGCGGCGCCGCCGTGCAGGATCGCAGCCTGGTCGGCACGCGCATCGAGCAGGCCGGCAAACCCGGTCACGAATTCGCGCAAGCGCCAGAGCTGCTTGCCAGCTGGATGGGGTGTTGACATGTCTCCCTTTCTCTAGGGCCTGTTCACATTAAATCTGCGAGTGCGAGAGGTCGCCAAGCGTTGTCTGCCTAGGCGCGGCGACGCGCCGTGGTGGTGCCACGGCAAGGAGCTGCAACAACGGCAGGCGACGCTTGGCGGCCTCTCCCGGAGGGTTGCCCCCAGAAGGCGCGCTGGCCGCGTTGCACGTCAGGGCTGGTGGCACCACCACCAGCCCTGACGCGCGCCTTGCCACCACGCCTTCTGGGGGCAACGCATCTCGCAGATTTAATGTGAACAGGCCCTAAAACGGATGTTGCGGCCTGCCGCGACCGGGCTGCGCCGGTTCAAAGCACGACTATAAATCATTTGCAGCGCTTTCCATGGGCCTGACAGTGTGTGTGCGCACACCACTGCCGTCAACGAACCGCTGTGCATAACAATATGCGATGACCTCATCTTCAGCCTCTCCGTCATCACCGTCAGTGCGCGACCGCACCCAACTCACGGTGCGGGACTACAGACCGGTTCGTATGGACTTTTTACTATAAGTAATCCATACAAGGAGGACAGCATGAGCGAAACCAGACCCGAAGGCCTTCCGCCCCAGCACCAAACCCATCAACCGGGCAGCGAACAGGAGATGCAGCCGCGCCCGCACAGCGCACCGGCCGGCGAACCCGGGCGACGGCTGGCGGGCAAGGTCGCGCTCATCACGGGTGGCGACAGCGGCATCGGCCGCGCCGTGGCGCTGGCCTACGCGCGCGAAGGGGCGAGACTGGCCATCGTCTATCTGGATGAGGAGGAAGACGCCCGCCAGACCCAAAAGGATATCCAGGCCATGGATGCGCCCTGCCTGCTGATCCCCGGCGACGTCGGTTCGCCCGATTTCTGCCGCAGCGCCGTGCGCGCCGTGATGGATGCCTACGGCCGCCTGGACGTGCTGGTCAACAATGCGGCCCAGCAGTACCCGGCACAGAGCATCGAACAGATCTCGGCCGAGCAGCTGGAGCACACCTTCCGCACCAACATCTTCTCGATGTTCTACCTGGTCAAGGAAGCCATGCCCTTCCTCACGCGTGGCGCGCGCATCATCAACACCACCTCGGTGACCGCTTATCGCGGCAGCAAGCACCTGGTGGACTACGCGGCCACCAAGGGGGCCATCGTGGCCTTCACGCGCTCACTGTCACAGCAGCTGGCCCCGGCCGGCATCCACGTCAATGCGGTGGCACCGGGGCCGATCTGGACACCCTTGATTCCCGCCAGCTTCAGTGAGGAAGAAGTGGCCAGCTTCGGCAAGAACGTACCGCTGGGGCGGCCCGGCCAGCCAGATGAGGTGGCGCCGGCCTATGTCTTTCTCGCCACCGAAGGCGCCTCCTACATGACCGGGCAGGTACTGCATCCCAATGGCGGGGAGATCGTCAACACCTGATCTTGTCTGCAGGCATCGCCCCACGCTACCCCTGCATGCGCAGGCGACAGTTGCCTCAGGAAAACCCCGATGGCGGCCATGTTGCCGCCAGCGCATGATGAGCTTGCCCCATGACTTCGCGCGAGCCCAATCATGCACAAGACCGCCCTGATCGCCACCACCCAGCCGGAAGTCAGCCGCGCGCTGACGGAATGGCTGGCCATCAACGACATCGACATCCAGATCGCCAGCAGCGGCAACGACGCCATCGAGCACATTGCCCTGGACCGCCCTGACGTGGTGCTGGCGCAACTGGCCATGGAAGGCATGAGCGGCCTGCGCCTGGCGCATTACCTCAAGGCGCAGGCGCAACTGGCCGACGTGCCGGTGATCCTGCTGTGCCGCGACGAGCGCGAGATGGATCTGGTCAAGGGGCAGTGGCCGGCCTTCCTGTGTGCAGGCTCGCTGCACCCCGCCCTCATCTCCGAATTGAAGCGCGAGCTGGTCAACTGAAGATCAAGCGACCGTCTTGGGCGCACGTCGGCGGCGCCACTGCGCCACGCCGAATCCTGTGCCCGCCACCGCCGCCAGCAACAGCGCTGCACTGAGGGCGCGATGCTGCGCCACCCAGCGACGGGTGGTGCGCCATGCCTGTACGTACGGGAAGCGGGCCGCGGCAGCAAAATCCGGCTCCACACAATTCTGGCCGAAGTCGGCCGAGAACGGCACGGCCGCCCCTTCCTTCACGTAGCGCAGGTAGAGCTGTTCTGCGCGCGGCTGATCGTAATACACGAAATTCACCCCCTGGCACAGCACCGCCGCGAAGGCTTGTGAGCGCGCGGGCAAGGCATCGGCGGACTTCATGACGTAGTCCGCCGCGATATCCCGGTAATGGAAACGCTTGTAGGGCTTGGCTTCCGTGGCGGCATAGCGCTGGCGCTCGCCGTCTGTCACCAGCGGACCCGGGAGATCGGCCTGGGCCCTGGCTTGCGGGTTGTCCGGCAAGGGCTTGTCTTCGTTGCCATACATGCCCATGCCACGTCCAACACCCCCCGGCAGGCTGCCTGAAAAGACGGTGAAATCCGGGCCCTGTTCATACCCCATGATCTCCATGCCCTGGCGGCGCGCGATCACGGCGGCCTCGTACCAGCCTTGGGCGCGACTGTTGGCGCGCCAGGCATGCTGGCCGCGCTCCAGTGCCTGGCCGTACTCGCGCGCCTTGGCCCGCAGTCGCCAAGTGGCAAGGACCTCACGCCCCTCGGCATCATAGGTACTCTGCGCAAAGCGCTCGTCGCGATCATCCGGGAAATAGGGCAGTGCCTCCTCCACCCGCCCCTCGCGCACCAGGCGTCGCGCAAGCAGCTGGCGCAGGTTGTCTTCCACGGTGACGGGCGACAGGCCCACCGCCACCCAGTGCAGCGAGGACTGGCCTTGCCCCTCCTTCTGAGCCGCCTTGGCCACGGCTTCCGGAGCGGGCATGGGCGAGGCCGGGGCATGGGCATCGACGTAGGTCTTCAGTTCATCGGTGGTCAGTACACGTTCGGCCACATAAGACAAATCACTGGCATAGCTAGCCCCACCGAAATAGTTGTAGTAAGTACCGCGTGACTGGCGCTCGCTCTCGCTGGCCGCTCGGTGGAACTGCGCCAGGGCTTCCACGTACTGCCCTCGCGAGAGCGTCAGCACGCCCTGTTCACCCATGAGCAAGCTGGCATTGGCCGGGTCCAGGCTGTCATCGTTGCGCGGGAAGGCTTGCGCGGCGCGCGCGTAGGCTTGCACGGCGGCGGCGGTGTCGCCACGACGCAGCGCCAGCTTGGCGCGCACCCACCAGGACAAGGCAGTCTCCTGCCGGTTCGCCAGCGTGGCAGCGAGGTCGTAGCGGCCGGTGCGATAGGCCAGCGCGGCCACGCGGTCGGCCCCTTCGATCTTTTCCAGGCCGCGCCGCTTGAGGGCATCGACCAGCGTCACCAGCACGCTGTTGGGCTTGACCTTGGGGCTGCGCGCCGCATCGGGATAGCCGGACGAACCGGAGTTGGGCGCGGACGGATCGTAGTAGCTGTCGCCGTTGCCGCTGCCTTCGGCCAGGTCGCCCACGCGCGCCAGCGCATAGGCCACCAGCAGCCGCTGTGCGACCGGATCATCGATGAGCGCGGCGCTGGTGTCGGCGTGGCCCAGGCTCCATGCGGCCAGCGCCGTCAGGGAATCCCGGGCGCTGCTTGAGCAGCGTGCGGCCTGCTCTGCATACAAGCGAATGGCCTCTTTGAAATCGACCGGCGCGATGGTCTCGCCGCAATCGCGCCCTTCATTGAAATCGGACCAGTTGCAGGGACCGCTCTGCCCCACCAGCATCAGCCGCGCCTGTTCGCCGTAACTGGCCACGGCCAGCCCCAGCGGATCGGGCGCACCGCCCACGGCCAGCGCACGCGCCTTGGTGAAACTGGCGATGGCCTCGGCGCGGCGGCCCTCGATGGCGTGCAGGCGGCCCAGCATGAAGGCCGCCCACACCGCGCGTTCGCTGGCCTGTTGCGGCGGCAGCGCCAGCACCGCTTCAAAACGCTGGCGTGCCGCTGCCAGGGCATTGGCGCGGAAGTCCTGGGCGCCGGCCGTGTAGAGACGAATGGCCGGTGGCAAGGCAGCACCGGCCGCATAGGCGGCCTCGCCATCGGGCGCAGCGCGCATGGCCTGCAAAGCCGCCCACTGTGCGCCCTCCAGCTGCCCCTTCTCGATCATGCGCAGCGAGTGCGGATCGTCAGGCCGGCCCGCGACCTGCTCGTAGCCGCTGCCTTCATCGGCTTGCAGCTTGTCGGCCGGGGTCACCAGATGGGCGGCTTCCCAGGCGAAAGAGTTGGCGGGCGTATTGCTGAGGGTACCGGCGCGGTCATCCAGCAACTGCAGCGGGAAATCCGGCCCGCAGGCCACCACCGTGGCCGCGCCCAACACCAGCAGGCTGCTGGCGGCGCAGGCGATCTTGGTCATGCGGCCCAGGCGGGGCAGGCTGCGCTGGCCCGTGGCACGGGGGGCAGCGGCAGAAAACTTCATGTTGGTCATCAGGATCCCATTTCCAGTGTGAGTTCGGGGGCCGGCGTGCCGTCGGCACAGCGCAGCCATCCGATGGTGCGGCTGCTGCCGGCGCGCAGCAGGCCGGCTTGGCCCAGGCGCAGGTAGCGTCCCCGGGCATCGCTTTCCAGCGTGTAGCCATTGATGCCGTCACCGCTGCAGACGTTCCCTGAAAAGGCGGCCTCACGCGGTGCAAGGTTCACGCGCACGCGCAATGGCAAGGGCAGGTCGGCATTGCCGGCATTGTCGATACGGATATCGGCGGGAGCATTGCTCCCCTGCCCGGCGACCAGCTGCACGGCCAGGCCGCCCTTGAGTGGCTTGCGTTCCAGCACCGCCAGCCAGGTCGACAGACTCCAGGCGCGGCGGTCATCCCCGGTCGGCAGGCGGAACCAGACCAGGCCGGCCAGTCCCGGCGGCGGCGCCGCTTCCACCTCGGCCACGAAGCGCGCCATCACCTGCGGTTCGGCCATCAGTTCGCGCCCCAGGCCACCGGCCAGGAGCGGACGTTCGCTTTCCACTGCGGCGACACGGCCCTGGGCATCCCAGCTCACGCGCGAGCCGTAGGCCGGCAGCGCCACGTGCCAGGGGCGGCGCGTCTGCGCGGCGTACTGGCCCATCCAGTCCCGGGCGCGCTCGCCATCGAAGAGACCCAGGCGCGGATCGAGCACGGCGTGTACCTGCAGCGTGGAGGCATCGGCCACCGCCAGCAGCGATGCCAGCTGCGGGCTGGCCAGCCAGGTCGGCAAGGCGGTCACGGTCAGGTCGGTCGGCGCAATGCGGGCCTTGAGGCTGCGCAGGAAGGCGGTGTATTCGGGCAGGCGCGCCGTGGCGCAGTCGTAGTCGATCTCCAGCGCAGCCGGTTGCAGGCCGCGCTGGCGCCAGGCGGCCAGCAGTTCGAGCAGATGGTCCTGGATCGCGGCGGCATCGAAGCGCGCCAGCTGGCCGTTGATGCGCACCGTCATGATCAACGGGCGACCGGTATTGGCCAGCGCCTCGGCATCCGGTGCGATATCGATCCAGCGGCCGGAGGCCCCCAGTTCGGCGGCCAGCACGTGCCAGCGCGCCACCTGGGCATTGGAGGCAGAGAGCGCCGTGCGCAGGGCCGGGGTCCACTGGCGCTGCCAGATGTAGACATCCTGGGAAAGCTTTTCGGCAGGCAGGGGATGGCGGGAACACGCCGCCAGCAGCAAGGCCAGCAGCATCCAGGTCAGGCACAGGCAACTGCGCCTGGCAAAGCGCGCGGGCAGGAAGACGAGGGGCATGGTCAACGCTGAGGGGAGTTCCGGTTGGCCGGCATTGTACGCGAGGCGAGGCACAAAAAAACCAGGCCCGGTACCTTGCGGTTACCGGGCCTGGTCAGCCTTGCTTTACGGGAGCGGTCAGGCCTTGTAGCCCTTGCTGCTCATCGGCACGAAGGCCAGCAGCACGCCCAGGATGGACAAGCCGATCACATACAGCGCCGGCCCCTGCGGATCGGCCTTGATCCACAGCGAGATCAGCACCGGCGTGAGGCCGCCGAAGACGGCATAGGCCATGTTGTAGGCGAAGGACAGGCCGGTAAAGCGCACCGGCGGCGGGAAAGCGCGGGTGGAGACGATGGGGGTGAGCGAGATGCTGCCCACGAACAGGCCCACCAGCGCATAGCCCCAGATCAGCGACTCGGGCGAACCCGGCAGCTGGCCGTAGAACCACCAGGTCGACAGGCCCAGGCCACCCCAGCCGATGATCATGCTGGCGCGGGTGCCGATGCGGTCGCACAGCCAGCCGATGGCCAGGCAGCCGATGGTCAGCATCAAGGTGCCGGCGCAGTTGGCCTGCATCACCAGCTTGGCCGGCAGGTGGTGCACGGTCTGCAGGTAGGACGGCGTCATCAGGATCACCACCACCACCGCGCCCGACAGGCACCAGGTCATGCCGGCGGTCAGGACGCTGGCGGCGCGGTGTTCGCGCAGCACGGTCTTGAGCGGCAGTTCATTGGACTCCTTGCGGCGCGCGGCCAGCTCGCGAAACACCGGGGTCTCTTCCAGGTAGCGGCGCAGGTACACCGACACCAGTCCGAACACGCCACCCAGGATGAAGGGAATGCGCCAGGCGTAGCCCGCCACTTCCTCCGGCGCGTAGACGCTGTTGATGAAGATGCCCATGAGCGAACCCAGCAGGATGCCGCCGGTGATGCCGGCGGTCAGCGAACCGACGCCGAAACTGTAGCGGTTGGCCGGTACGTGCTCGGCCACGAAGACCCAGGCGCCCGGCATTTCACCGCCGATGGCAGCGCCCTGCAGGGTGCGCATCAACAGCAGCAGGATGGGTGCGGCCACGCCGATGCTGGCATAGGTCGGCAAGAGGCCGATGACCAGGGTCGGCACCGCCATCAGGAAGATGGAGAGCGTGAACATGCGCTTGCGGCCGATCACGTCGCCGTAGTGGGCGATGATGATGCCGCCCACCGGACGCGCCAGGTAACCGGCGGCGAAGATGCCGAAGGTCTGCAGCATGCGCAGCCATTCCGGCATGTCGGCGGGGAAGAACAGCTTGCCGACCACCGCCGCGAAGAACACGTAGATGACGAAGTCGTAGAACTCCAGCGTGCCGCCCAGGGCGGACAGGCCCAGCGTGCGGTAGTCGGAGGAAGTGAGCGGGCGGTGCTGGGACTCGTTCAGAGCCCCGGTAAATTCAGCAGATCGGGCGGAAGTGGTCATGATGGTTCACTAACGGCAAAGCGGGTCGACAGTCCGCCGCCAGCATCACCGGGACCAGGAGGTCCATGGCAATGCCGCAGCGGGCCGGGTGGCCTGCTTCAACTTGTTCGGTCGGGTGGCCGCAGAGGGCATGCCAGGAAACCACGGGGCATGTCTGCGAAGGACAGATTCAGCGGAAAACGTAAAGCGAAGAAATACGATTTAGCGTCGAAACTTGCTTAATGATACCCGAAAAGCGGCGAAGCTTCCGCAACGCAGCATTTCTTGCCGCCTTCATGCAGGGTGGCAGCATCCATGCTGGTTCGGGATGATGTGAATTTTCCTGACCTGGAAAAGCAAAGAAGCCCGCCCGGCAGCCACTGCTGCAAAGCGAGCTTCAAGGGAAGGTGAAGCAAAAGCCGGATTGCACCAGCGCCCTGCCCGCCCATGCGAGCCCGGGGCAGCGGCGCGGGTTCAGGATTCGAGCACGATATCGACCGCCGAGGAGCGGCGCAGCATCAGGAAACCTTCGCCGTAGATGTTGCGGATTTGCATGGGCGCTTCCTCCAGCGAGCGCAATTTCTGGCGCACGCGGTAGATCAGGGCGTCGATGCGATGCGCATCGTATTCCTCCCCGCCCGAACGCAGCAGGTCGAACAGTTGCGTGTGCGAGACCGGATAATTGGGGCTTTGCAGCAGCGCGGCCAGGGCGATGCTTTCCTTGTCGGTGAATTGCAGCGCCACCGAGCCATTGCTGGACAGGCGCCCCGAGCGGCGGTTGAAGGCCCACTTCTCCGACTGCGGCGAACTCTGGTGCGGCGCGGTCTTCATGCGGCGCGCCAGGGCGGTCAGCGTGGCCGAGACTTCTTCCAGCTTGACCGGTTTGACCAGGTAGTAATCGGCGCCGTCGCTCATGCAGCGCACCCGCTCCTCGCTGCGCGTAGCTGCCGTGAGGATGATGATGCCCATGGACGGGAAATTCTGCCGCAACGATGCCAGCTCGGGCAGCAGGCTGCCGTCTGGCAAGCCGATGTCGGATAACAGGATGTCGGGCTGACGACTCTTGAGGATATCCTTGGCCTGGCCCAGTGCCGAGCAGACCGAGATTTCGTAACCCAATTCCCCCACATGTGCGCTCAACGTATTACGCCAGTCGAGATCGCTTTCTACGATAAGTACTTTCATCACTCTTATGTTCCGGACGAAACCTGTTTTTATGACTGCCGGAGCATCCCCGCTCCCCGCCGGGAGGTGACCCCGGAACCATCTGCAGGCGCGGAAATGCTTTCCATAATCACAACGTTATACAGAAAATATCTGCGCATAAAATCATAAAAACTCGCAGATGCCTTACACCTGAAAACTCCACTGGGCGTGGCTTTGCGCGTGTTGGCGCAAGAGCCCCGTGACCGTTCCGAGGAGGTGGTCGACCGAACAGGGTTTGAGCAGGAAAGCGGCAATCGTTGGAATGCGCGCGCTGGCTGCCGGGAGGTGGGCGCTGATCAGCACCACCGGGATCTGGGAAAAACGTTCATGCGACTTGATGTAGCGCGCCAGCTCCATGCCGTCCATGCGCGGCATGCGCAGGTCGGTCAGCACCAGGCTGGGGGCCTGCTCCTGCATGAGCGCAATGGCATCCACACCATCGGCCGCCCCCTTGGCCTGCAGTCCGCCCTGCTGCAATATCCCGCACAGCATCTCGCGCGACTCGGCATGATCTTCCACGACCAGGACGGTCGGTGCCTTGCTGCTAGTTCCCATCACTTCTCCTCCTGCCCTCTATCCCGTACCTGATGTCACGGTGACTTGTCGTGATTGATGGTGATGGTTGGCGACAAAATGCGATATCAGGAAATTCCTGAAAGTTGGACAACATTGCGCTGGCGCAAGGCTGGTGCGCCCTGCACGCAACACAGGGGGCAGCCGGGCAAAAGCGAAGGGGGCGGCAGCACAAGTCCGCGCCCGGCCAAGGCTGAGCTTGGCCGGGCGCAATGTCAGGAAGAGGGAGGAATCAGGAACGCGGCGGCAGCAGGCGCGCAATCTCGGCCAGCAATTGCTCGAAGAAAACCGGCTTGCGCAGGAACAGGTTGTGACTGGATTGCGACAGATCGTGGCGCTCCGGGGCGCCGCTGCAGAGGATGATGGGCAGCGTAGTGCCGCCGGGCAGCGAGCGCAGGGCCGCACACAGCTCCAGCCCGTTCATCACCGGCATCATGCAGTCCGAGATGACCAGGTCGGGCCATTGCTGCTGCGCCTTGGCCAGCGCATCGGCGCCGTGCCCAGCCGTGATCACCCGATAGCCATGCAGCTCCAGCAGCATGGCATAGGTGTCGATGATATCAATCTCATCGTCGACGATCAGGAGCAGGGGCAGTGCCGCCTGCTGTGGGGGTGACACACCAGACATGGTCAACGTCCATCCGCAACCGGCGCGGCATGTGGGGTTACCAGCCCATCGATCTCGATGCCGGCATCCGAAATGTTCATCAGGCGGCTGGCGCCGTCGTAGCCGTTTTCCCGCAGCTTCATCACCGAGATCTGGCGGCGGTTGACGTTGTCCTGCACCACGTATTCCAGCAGCATCATGTTTTCGTACAGTTGCGAGGAATTGGGGTCGACCTGCGGCTGCGATTCGCGGAAATACGGCAGTTGTTCGGTGATGAAGGTGGTCACGCCGCGCGCGCGCAACTCATTGGTCAGCGCCACCAGGAAAGGCCGCATGCGCTGCTGCTGCACCACGATGCTGCGCAGGCCGTCCACGCCATCGATCAACAGGCGCGTCACCCCACGGCGGGCGATGTTGTCCAGCATGCGCTTGGCCAGGTCGTCGCACAGCATCTCCAGCGGCAGCTGCCACATCATCTGCAATGCGCCGCTGTCGATATGTTCATCGAGCTGCATGCCGGCCTTGCGGGCCTTGGCCAGCAGGCGCTCGGGCGATTCGTAGAAGCCCAGGATCAGGCATTGCTGGCCGTCCTTCAATCCCTGTTCGATGAAGTGCAGCCCCATGAGGGTCTTGCCCACGCCGGGACTGCCCAGCAGACAGGTCAGCGAACCGCTGACCACGCCCCCGCCGATGCACTTGTCCCACGACGCAATGCCCACGCTGACATAGCGATCCGAGGTCCCCGGCACCTTGCCGGCGCGGGTGGCGGTGGCTTCGAAGCGGGGGAAGATTTCGACCCCGCTCTGGTTGATCTCGAAGACGTGCTTGCCCAGCAGGTGGTTGGCCCCGCGCAGCTTGAAGACCTTGATCTCGCGCACCAGCTGCATGCCGGACTCGAGCTGGCTCAGTTCGATGACGCCGTCGACCAGGGTGTTCTCGGACTCGGGCATGTTGCCTTCCACCGGCGAGAGCAGCAAGGTGGTGCAATTCATGGTGAACACCAGTGCATTCAGGGAATGCATGAACTCCGACAGGTTCAGGTCCGACGGCCCGGAATCGCGCACCGAACGGAAACCGTCGATGATCAGCATGGCCGGGCGATGGCGATTCAGTTCGGCGCTGATCAGGCGCAGCAGGCCGCGCAGTCCTTCGCTGGCCAGCGCGCCATAGCCGCTTAACAGCTGCATCTGGTCGCCGACCAGGTTTTCATCGAAGAAGTCAAAATTGCTCACATGATTGAGCATCTTGGCATGCGATTCGGCGATCAGCGTCAGGAGCATCACCTTGTTGCCGCTGCGCGCCACCGCAAACCCGACCTGCGAAGCCAGCGTGGTCTTGCCGCTGCCCGCCAGCCCCTGGATCAGGTAGAGGCTGCCGGCCGGCAGGCCACCGCCCAGGATCTCATCGAAACCGGCGATACCGGTACTGATCAACGAAATGCGACTGGGCCGCAGCGTCGACGGGGCGGCAGGTGGATGGGACGGCAGGTGATCGCTCATGTGGATGAAGGCCAGGTGTTTTTATTGTGCAAAGGATTAGTGATTTTTCGACATTATACGATTGCCCACGGTATGACTAAGGTTGTCATACAGCGTAAAAGTTGCACCCTGGGGAGGTAAATACCGGCGCCGCGCGCAGCCTTGCGAGGCGGCACACCGCTGCACCAGCGAGCGCACTTCGGAATGATGGGGCAGATGCCTTGCTGCAACACCCTTCCTGCACCTCAAGGCAAACCCTGTTAACATGCGCACCGTTCATGCTGCAGCATCACGTCAGCGAACGGTCAGCAAACAGTGAGCAATACAGTCGCAACGAAGCACCAATACAGTACCGATACAGAAGCAATACCACCAGCAATACAGCTTAAAGACAGCTGCACGCATTCTCCACCACAATACGCATCGTCTTGGCCATCGAGGCCGCGGTCTTCGGCCCCTCCTCGCACCAGGCACATGCCAACGACGCCAATGAACCGATTTCCCCGCCAAGTCACCATGTCCCGGCGCAGCCTGCTGCTGACCGGGGTGAGCCTCTTGGGCAGCTACGTCGCCTTGTCCAGCCTGCCCTCCTGGGCCATCCCGCAAGCTGACAGCCCGCAACTGGCGCCCTTCATGCGCCTGTCCGCGCTGCTGGTCAACCACCGCCTGAATCCCGCCGTGGGCGCGCGCATGCTCGAAGTGGCCGCGCGCGAACATGCCGACCTGGACACCCTGATGCGCCAGCTGCTGGCCATCGCCGAACAGAAGCAGGCCCGCCGTGTGGAAGACTTCTTCGCCGACATCCCCGCCGGCGCGCAGCAGACGCTGGCCTACTGGATCATCTTCGCCTGGTATACCGGCTGCTCCTCGCCCAAGCGCAATGCCACCGTCTTCACCTATGAAGAGGCGCTGACCTACCAGACCACGCTGGACGTGGTCGCCATTCCCTCCTACGGCATCAGCGGCCCCAACCTCTGGCGCCAGGCCACCGTGCCGCTGGCCGACATGCCGCGCTTCTGATCAACCTGGGACAATTTCATCGTATGAACAGCAACGACAAAGCCGACGTCGTCATCGTCGGCACCGGCGTGGTGGGCGTCCTGATCGCCGAACAACTGCTGGATGCAGGCATCCCCGTGCTCATGCTGGAGGCCGGCCCGCGCGTGGCACGTGCCGAGGTGGTGGAGAACTTCCGCAACCTGCCGCTGGCGCTCAAGGGCGATCCTTCCTCCTGCTATCCGCCGCGTCCGTGGGCACCGCATCCCATGCCCTCCAGCGAGAATCCGGACGACCACTACCTGGA
Source organism: Herbaspirillum aquaticum (assembly GCF_002213425.1). Classification (GTDB taxonomy): domain Bacteria; phylum Pseudomonadota; class Gammaproteobacteria; order Burkholderiales; family Burkholderiaceae_D; genus Herbaspirillum; species Herbaspirillum aquaticum. The sequence continues at coordinate 64,505 of NZ_NJGV01000011.1, forward strand.
ACTCTCCGGTCCCGACAAATACGCCCAGACCTTCATCCGCTACGCCGGCGGCTCCACCTGGCACTGGGCCGGCACCTGCTGGCGCCTCACGCCGGAAGACATGCAGCTGCACACGCTCTACGGCGTGGGCCGCGACTGGGCCTTCGGCTACGACGTGCTGGAACCGTATTACACCCGCGTCGAACACAAGCTGGGCATCTGCGGTCCGTCCGACCCGGCCCTGCAATGGCCGCCGCAACGCTCGGCGCCCTACCCCATGCCGGCCCTGCCCTTCAGCCCGGGCGAGCAGCGTTTCACCGACGTGGTCAGGGAACTGGGTTACCACAACATCCCCACGGCCCAGGCGCGCAACAGCGGCATGCCCTACGATGAGCGCCCGGCCTGCTGCGCCAACAACAACTGCGTGCCGGTCTGTCCGGTCGGTGCCAAGTACGATGCCGCCACTGCGCTGGCGCGCCTCGAATCCAAGGGCGCGACCATCCTCACCGATGCCGTGGTGTACCGGGTCGAGACCGATGAGGCCAACCGCGTGAACGCGGTCAGCTATTTCGATGCCAACAAGGTCAGCCATCGCGTCACCGGCAAGATCTTCGTACTGGCCTGCAACGGTATCGAAACCCCCAAGCTGCTGCTGATGTCGGCCAACAGCCGCAACCCGCACGGGCTGGCCAACAGCTCCGACCAGGTCGGCCGCAACATGATGGACCATCCGCAACTGACCATGACCCTCACGCTGTCCGAACCCTACTGGTCCGGTGTCGGCCCGGTGGTCAACAGCGGCATCATGGAAACCTCGCAGGGCAGCTTCCGTTCCGAACATGCGGGCGCCTACTTCCGCTACAACAATTTCGCGCGCAATCGTTTCGTGACCTTCGCGGCCTTGAAGAAGGGCCTGGTCGGCCAGGCGCTGGACGAAGAAATCCGCCGCATGACCGCCTGCACCGCCGACGTCGTGCTGGCCCATGAAGTGCTGCCCGATCCGGAAAATCGGCTCACGCTGTCGGCCAAGAAGGACTGGCTGGGCCTGCCCCGTCCATCCATTCATTACGACGTGGGCGACTACACGCGCAAGTCGGCCGAGCAGTATTCGCTGCCGATCGGCCGCAAGATCGCGGCAGCGATGGGGGCGACCGACGTCAAGGTCAGTCCCGCCTTTGCGCAGAGCAAACACATCATGGGTGGCACCATCATGGGCATGGATGCGGCCAATTCGGTGGTCGATCCCGACTGCCGCGCGCACGATCACGACAACCTGTTCCTGCCCGGCGGCGGGGCCATGCCCAGCACCGCCTGCGGCAACAGCACCCTGAGCATGGCGGCACTGGGCCTGAAGGCGGCCGATGCCATCGTGCGTCAACTGCAGAAAGCCTGAGGACGAGCATGCGACCACTGAACCTCCTCGTCCTCGCCGCTGCCCTGCTGGCCACGTCTGCGCTGGCGCAGACACCCGAGCCGGCGAGCGCGCCACCTGATGTGCCCGCCGCAGCACCGGCCCCGACCGTCTCGCCCGAAGCGGCACTGATCGAGCGCGGCCGCTACCTGGCGGTGGCCTCCGACTGCATCGCCTGCCACACCGCGCCGCGCGGCAAACCCATGGCCGGTGGCCTGGCCATCGCCTCGCCGGTCGGTGAGATCATCGCGACCAACATCACGCCCTCCAAGTCGCACGGCATCGGCAACTACAGCGAAGCGCAATTCGCCGCCGCCCTGCGGCGCGGCGTGCGCGCCGATGGCGCCAACCTGTATCCGGCCATGCCGTACACCGCGTATGCCGCATTGAACGATGCAGACGTGCATGCGCTGTATGCGTATTTCATGAAGGGCGTGGCAGCGGTCGATACCCCGACGCGCGAGACCGCGCTGCCCTTCCCGATGAATATCCGGGCGTCGATGAAGGTGTGGAATGCGCTGTTCCTGAAGGACCAGCCGCTGGCCCCGGCCCCGCAGCGTTCTGCGCAATGGCTGCGCGGACGCTACCTGGCCGAAGGCCCGGCGCATTGCAGCAGCTGCCACACACCACGCGGCTTCCTGATGCAGGAGAAAACCAATCTCGCGCTCTCCGGTGCCCAGGTCGGTCCCTGGTATGCGCCCAACATCACGCCGCATCCCACGGCCGGCATCGGCACCTGGAGCCAGGATGAGCTGGTCGCCTATCTCAAGAGCGGACGCGTGGAAGGCCGCGCCCAGGCCGCCGGCAGCATGGCCGAGGCGATCACGCACAGCTTCTCCAAACTGACCGACGAGGACCTGCGCGCCATCGCCGTCTACCTCAAGGAGACCCCGGCCATCGGCCCGGATTCGTCGACGCCGCCCACGCTGGGCACGCGCTTCGAACAGGGCAAGGCCGGCAATGCGCTGGCGCAGTTCCGTGGCCGCACACTGGGCGCCGACAGTCCCGAGGAGATCCGCGGTGCGCGCCTGTTCTCGGCCAGCTGCGCTTCCTGCCACGGCTACAACGGACAAGGTACGCGCGATGGCTACTATCCTTCGCTGTTCCACAACTCGGCCACGGCGGGCGTGAATGCCAACAACCTGATCGCCACCATCCTCTATGGTGTGGAACGCGAGACGGCTGAAGGCGGCCATGTCTTCATGCCACCCTTTGGCGATCAGCACAATGCGCTCAACAAGCTCTCCAATGAGGACGTGGCAGCGCTGTCGAACTATCTGCTGAAGTATTACGGCAACCCCGACCTCAAGGTAAAACCGGAGGACGTGGCCGTGATCCGCGCGGGCGGCCCGCGTTCGCCGCTGCTGCTGGTGGCGCGCATCGGCATGGGCGTGGGCGCGGTGGTGGTGGCACTGCTGCTGTTGCTGGGAGCACTGATGCTGCTGCGACGCAAGCGCATCGATCCCGAGAACGACTGGAAATAATTTACGTGCCATACAAAAAAGCGCTGTTCCCCTCAGAAGGAACAGCGCTTTTTTTACGTCTTTTCTACAGCCAGACCGGATCAGGACTTGGCGTAACGCCCTTCCAGATCAGCCTGCGCACGCAGACGCTCGTACTCGTTGCGCGGCATCGGCTGGGCATCACGCTCGCCCAATTTTTCCAGCGGGATGCGATAGGTCTCGCGGGCGGACAGCGCTGCCAGTGCCGACACGATGGTGATGCCGAAGGCGATGCCGCCCACGGTCAGCCAGATGTTGCTGGAGCCCGGGGGCGCCACGGCGGTAAACAGGGCCGGCAGCATCGCCGTGATGGCCGTGCCCACGTTCTGCGCAATGGCCATGGCCGAGACGCGCGAACGGGCCGGGAACAGTTCCGGATAGAAGCTGGGGAAGACCGCGTTGTAGCCCTGGTAGACCACGCCCCACATCAGGATCGACATCACGAAGGCAAGCTGCACGTTGCGGATGCTGATCGCATACAGGTAGGCGAAGGCGAACAGGCCCGCCAGCAAGGAACCCACGATGATGGGCGGACGGCGGCCAATGCGGTCCGACAGCTTGCCCACATAGGGAATGACCAGCACTGCCACGATATTGCCCACCACCGGGATCCACAGGTAGACGTCCTTGGCGAAGCCGATGCCATAGGCCGGCTGCACCGCATAGGCTGCGCCGAAGATGGTGGCCACCACCGGGATCACGTTCATGAGCGCCATGCAGACCACGCGCAGCATGTTGGGCGAACTGTCGCGGAAGGCTTCCACCACCGGCGAGCGGCGCTTGAGTTCATTCTTGTCGGTGGCCTTGAACAGCGGCGTCTCATCCACGGTGCGGCGAATGATCCAGCCGGCGATGATGACCAGGAAGCTCAGCAGGAAGGGAATGCGCCAGCCCCATACGTTGAACTGTTCGGCCGGCATGTAATGCGCCAGCGGCAGGAACACGGCGGCCGCCAGGATCTGTCCGGCCTGCACCCCTTGCAGGGTGAAGCTGGAGTAGTAGCCGCGCCGCCCGAAGGGAGAGTGCTCCAGGATCATGGAACTGGCCCCGGAGATTTCACCGGCCACGGCAAAGCCCTGGGCCAGGCGCATGAGCACCAGCAGCGCGGGGGCCCACAGGCCGACCTGGTCATAGGTCGGCAACAGCCCGACCCCGATGGTGGAAAAGCCCATCAGGAACATGCACCACAGCAGCACCTTCTTGCGGCCGTGGGTGTCGCCCAGGTGACCCAGCACGAAGGCGCCGATGGGACGTGCCACATAGCCCACGCCATAGGTGGCCAGCGAGGCGATGATGGCGGTGGTCGGATCGCCCTTGGGGAAGAACAGCTGCGGGAAGATCAGCGAAGCGGCCGTGGCATAGATGAAGAAGTCATAGTATTCGAGCGCCGAGCCGATCCAGCCGCTGGCGGCGGCCTTCTTGCTCTGCTGCGAGTGATCGCTGGAATGAGAGGATTGCATGGTGTCTCCGTGGTGTTGCCGGGCGGGCCGTCATGCTGATGCGATGACGGCCCGCCGAAATTAAGAAATGGCTGGCTCGGGGCGAACTCAGAAGCGATGCAGGATGCCCATCTGCAGCCCGATCAGGCTCTTGCCATTGACGTCAGCCCCGGCCAGGTTGCTGCCCGGTCCGGCCGAACCGCTGAAGCGCCAGCCGGCATTGGCCTGGTTCTTCATGGTGTTGGCGAAGCCATAGAGCGTGGTCCGCTTGGAGAGGTCGTAGTAGGCGCCCACGTTGCCGCCCTGTGCACCACCGTCCTTGTGGGAGGTGTCGACCATCACGCCATACAGCGCGCCGATGCGCAGCTGCGGGGTCAGGCGATAGTCCGCCGAGACCTGGTAGACGTTGTAGAAGCGCTGGATATTCGCATCGTTACCGGCGAAGAAATTGTTGGGATTGCTGACATTGTTGAGGATGGTCGCGGCATTGTTGCCATTGGCGTTGGCGGTGGTGTTGTTGCTCCGTACGTAGGCCAGGTAGATCTTGCCCGGGCCGTAGTCGTAGTCGGCATACACGTTATGGTATTGCACCGTATTGCTGTAAAGGCCGCCGGCATTGGGTTTTGCCACCAGGCCGGCATAGCCTGCGCGATACGGGCCGTTAGTGTAATCCAGACCGAACTGATAGACACCACGACGGCCCAGTCCCTCGCCTGCGGTCTCCGGCATGGCGTAGTGGATATCGAACTGGAAACCGGCCCAGCGCGGCGACTTCCACGACAGGTCATTGTCGAAACGCGACGGTACGCCGAAGGTATTGATGATGGAGCCGTAGGTGGTGCGCTCGGTGTAGTCGATGGCGCCGCCGATGAAGAAGGGCACGCTGTTCTGGCGGCCCACGCGGAATTCACCTGCGGCCGGGGTCTTGATGCCGACCCAGGACTGGCGGTCGAACAGGCGCGTGCTGTCGGCCAGGCCGCCGGTGTCGCCGGCGAATCCGTTTTCCAGCGTGAATGTGGCCGCATAGCCGCCGCCCAGATCCTCATAGCCTTTGAGGCCGATACGGCTGCGCAGGATGGCGCCATCATTGAGCGCCCACAGGCTCTTGCCGCTGCTGCTGTGCATGTAGCCCAGGTACTGGTCGACGGTGCCATAGAGGGTGACGTTGCCGGTGCTCTGCGCCAGGGCCGTGCCGGAGGCGGCCAGCAGCAGGCCCATGGCGACGGGCGTGCGCAGTGCGCTTGATGGGCGGGTGGATCGTGTTGTCATGTCTCGGATCTCTGTTGTGTTTGTGGTTGTGGTGATGGTGGTGGAGCGTGACTCCCGGCACACGCAATGCGTCCCCTGCCGGCGCGCTGCGCGGCATGTTCCGAACGGGAGGAAACGGGTGGCCCGCGGCACCCTGGCGTGTGCAGGGAAGGGGCTGGGGGATCAGGATGAAGGGCGCTGCGGTGTCATGGGGTCTCCTCTGTTGTCGTCATGCGGCCCGTTCCCTGAAAGGGCGGTGACGCATCGTCAAACCCGCTCGCTATGGTTTTGTTGTGGCGAGCTGTTGGTGCTGCTGATTGCCAATTGCTGATTTTCAGATTGTTGACTGCAGGTTAAAGGTCGCGCTGCGCGTTCACGCGGCCACCGCTTCGCGCACCCGCAGGCCGCGCCGCAGCACCTGGTCGGTGACCCACTTGGCCGAGCGGCGCGCACGCTCGGCCACCACGGCCGGCGACATCTGCAGGTAATCGTCATTGAACACTTCAAAGCTGTAGTCGCCGCGATAGCCGCCGCGATGCAGGCGCCGCACCATGTCGGAGAGCTCCAGCGAATGCTCGCCCTCGCCGGGGAAGACCCGCAGATGGCGCGCCGTCTCCAGCCGTTCTTCGGGCGTGCGGATCTCGCGCCACATGAAATCCGACAACTGGACCATCACGATGCGACGGCCGGGAATGGCATCCAGGTCTTCCAGCGCGCCGCGGTTGGCGAGGATGTGGAAGGAATCGATGACCACGCCCAGGTTGGCGTGATCGGCCATCTCCACCACTTCCCAGGCCTGCATGTATTGGTTGATGTGACGTCCCCAGGACAAGGCCTCGAAGCCCACGCGGATGCCCAGCGGCACCGCCAGGTTGGCCAGCTTGGCGAGGTCGCGCGCGATGTGGCGCGTATCGCCGCTGGCATGCTGCGAGGTCGAGGAGCACACCATCAGCAGCGGTGCGCCGACCGCCTTGCAGATCTGCAGCAGGTTGCGGGCCACGTCCACCTTGTAGTCGTGCAGGCTGCCCTGCAAACCCTCGTAGTCGCGCATGACCTGGATGCCGGTCACGCGCACGCCGCTCTCGCGCACCAGCTTCACGGCCGCCTCCAGCCCGCCGGGATAGCCCACCAGGTCCTTGGACCACAGCATGAGCTGCGAGAAACCGGCCGCCTTGGAAGCAGCCAGCTTGGATTCCAGCCCACCCGGCAGGGTGATGGTATCCATGCCGAAATTGTCGAGGTTCACAATGCCCCCAGTGTACGGAAGTCGTCCGCGGCCACGCCGGGCCAGCCGAACAGCTCGAGATACAGCGGCGCCTGCTCGATCAGCATTTCCTTGCCCTTCTGGATGCGGCAGCCCTTGGCCTGTGCCTGAACCAGCAGCTGGCTCATCTCGATCTTCATGCCGCAGTCGGCGACGATGGCCTGCGCACTCACCCCCTCCAGCGCGAAGGGCATCGGATCACCCACGTGCATGCCCAGCGGCGTGCAGTTCACCAGCAGGTCGACGCCGCTTGCATCGGGCTGGGCAAAGCGCACGCGGGTCGCCGGATAGGCGGCTTCCACGCGCGCCAGCAAGGCGTCGGCGCCGGCACGATTGGTATCGAACACGCTGATCTCGGCCACGCCCTGCGCCGCCAGCGAGGCGACGATGGCGCAGCCCACGCCCCCCGTGCCGACCACCAGGGCGCGCGTCTTGTTCCACACCAGCGGACGGTCGGCGGCGGTGCGCGCCAGCGCGCGGATGAAGCCTTCGCCATCGATCAGGTCGCCCCAGATGACACCCTCGGCATCGCGGTAGACCGCATTGCAGGCGCCGGCCACGCGGGCGCGCAGGGTGGCTTGTTCGACTGCATCGAGCGTCATGGGCTTGTGCGGGATGGAGACGAAGATGCCGCCGACGTTCTCGGTCTTCATGAACATGCGCACGGCCTCGCAATAGCGCTCCGGTTCGATCTTGAACGGGATGACGCGGGCATCCAGATCGTGGCGCTTGAAATACGCATTGAAGAGCGTCGGTGCCTTCACCTGTTCCACCGGCCAGCCGATGACGGGGAAGATGCGGGTAGTGCCTGTGATTTCCTTCATGGTCTCAGTTCTTGTCTTTCTGGCTGCGCACCAGTTCGAAACTGACGCCGCCCTTGTAAAGCTGGGTGAGCGCACCGCGCTCGCTGATCTGGGTAGGCGCGCGGTCGACGAAGATCACGCCGCGCTCCTGCAATTGCCGCACCGCCTGCAGCACGTCGGGCGTGCCCAGGCCGAGACGCAGCCACTCTTCTTCCCACTGGATGTCTTCGGTGCCTTCGGGCGGTTCCACCAACTGGATGTAGAACTGGCGGCAAGGGCTGGCCAGCAGGTTGCCCTTGGGCAGGATGCCGAAGAACTGCCCCTCGGGCAGCACCGAAAATCCCATCAATGAGGAATAGAAGTCGATCCATTCACGCGTGCGCTCCGGTCCCACGGCCTGCACTAGGCCGAAGAAATGCATGCCCGACAACGCCGTGGTCTTGCGCCGCTCCTGGCTGGAGGGCTTGAAGTCGACGTCGTAGATGGAGAAGTCGCGATAGCGGTCGACGAAGTAGATGATGGAGTCGCCGCAGCCATGCACGCCCGGGATGTTCAGTTCCATGGCCCCGGCGCGGGTGGGAATGGGCCAGGCCCCCAGTTCGGTGACGCGGCGATAGGCCTCGTTGGCATCACGCACGCGCAGCGCGATGGCGCTCAGGTTGGTGGCCTGCACCTCATGGTCGAAGCCGGACCAGGCCGACACGTCGGCGTTGACGATCACGTTCATCTCGCCCTGGGTGTAGAGCACCACTTCGCGCGAGCGATGGCGGCCGACCTGTTCGAAGCCCATGCGCTCCAGCACCGCACCCAGCGCCAAAGGCTCGGTGGTGGCGTATTCGATGAACTCGATGCCATCGATGCCCAGCGGATTGGTGGGGACAGGATTGTTTTCTATGGTGTTCATCATGATCCCGATGATTTGTCTCGGAGCCGAGTATAGCCAAGCCCACCCCCTGCAAAAAGGTCGATATGAAGCAAAACGTGCGATAATCGCGCAACTTGTTCGCCAATCACTCATTTCTGGAATTTTTTTACGATGATCGACCAAAACCCGGTAGAACTGGACATCCAGAAGCGTGACCTGATCGAGGGATTGATGAAGGGTTTTGACGTCATCACGGCCTTCACCAGCGAGTCGCCCCAGCTGACCGCCAGCGAAGTGGCTGAGCGGGTGGGACTGACCCGCAGCGCTGCGCGCCGCTACCTGTTGACGCTGGTGCATACCGGCATGGCGGCCTCGGACGGCAAGAAGTTCTGGCTCATGCCGCGCCTGCTGAACCTGGGCCAGTCCTACCTGGAATCGGCCCGCGTGCCGCGCGCGGTGGTGCCCTTCCTGCAGCGCTTGACGCAGCAGTTGCAGGAATCCACCAACTTCTCGCTGCTCGATGGCGACGAGATCGTCTACGTCACCCGCGTGACCGCCGCGCAACTGGTCAATGCCGGTTTCGAACCCGGCACGCGCCTGCCGGCCTACACCACCACGGCTGGCCGGGTGCTGCTGGGCATGCGCGAGGATGCGGAGATCACCGCCTATCTCGACCGCGTCACCCTGATCCCGCACACCCACATGGCCATGACCGACAAGGCGGCGCTCTTTGCCGAGATCGTCACCATGCGCAAGCAGGGTTACGGCATCACCGAGAACCAGTTCGAGATGGGCATGCGCGGCATCGCCATCCCGGTCAAGAACCGCAATGGCCGCGTCATCGGTGCCCTGAGCGTGACCTCCAACATCGCCGCGTGCTCGCGCGAGGACGCCATCGCGCGCGGTGTGCCGGCGCTGCAGACCACGGCCAATACCTTGATGATGTGGGTATGAGGACCGTGCACAGGAGGAGTCCGCGATGAGCGATGTGGAGAGAATCGACTTGCCGGAAGACAGCAGCGAGGCTGGCGAGGGCGGCCTGGCCCGGCGCGACTGGATTGCCGGATTGGAGAAGGGCTTGCTGATCCTGGAAGCCTTCGACTACGACAACCAGCGCATGACCTCGGCGCAAGTGGCGGCCCGTACCGGGCTGTCGCGCACGGCCGCGCGGCGTTACCTGCTCACGCTGGAGCACCTGGGCTACCTGCACAGCGAAGGCAAGACCTTCGCCCTGACGCCCAGGGTGCTGAAAGTGGGCTGGTCGTATTTCGATTCGGCACCGTTGCCGCGCATCCTGCAGCCCCACCTGCAGCAGATCACCGGGCAGACCGGCGAGGCCGTCTATGCCAGCGTGCTCGATGGCTGGGACCTGGTCTTCATCGCGCGCAATGGCACGTCGCGCGTGATGACCACCGGCTTCGTGCTGGGCGCGCGGGTACCGGCGCAGCTGGCTTCACCGGGCATCGTGATGCTGGGCGCGCTGCCCGAGCAGCAGGTGCGCGAGTGGCTGGCCACCTGTGCCATGACGCCCTTCACGCCCCACACCATCACCGATCCGGATCGCCTCTACGAATTGATCGCGCAGGCGCGCCAGCAGGGTTATGCCCTGGTGGAGCAGCAATTGCAGACGGGGGTTCGCGGCATTGCGGTGCCGCTCAAGAATCGGCATGCCAAGGTGGTGGGGGCGCTCAGCCTCAGCTTCCCGCTGGCGGTGGAATCGCAGGAACAGACGCTGGCGCGCGTGCTGCCCGCCTTGCAGCAGGCAGCCAATGCGCTGATCCATCAGGTGTGAGGGACCAGCGCGTGATGCCGATGCGTGATGCCGATTACAGGTCGGTGAAGACCGTCTCGGCCGCCAGGCGCGACTTCGGCAGCTTGGCGTTGAAGTCATCGGCGCCGCTGTAACCGAGGCTGACCAGCACGACGCTGGTGAAACCCTTCTCGCGCAGGCCCAGTTCCTCATCCAGCACCTTGGCATTGAAACCTTCCATCGGCACGGCATCCACTTCCAGTTCGGCCGCGCCCAGGAGCAGCGTACCGAGGGCCAGGTAGACCTGCTTTTCCATCCAGTGCTGGGCATCCTTCAATTCATAGCGATGCAGGTTGCTGTAAAGCAGGCGCGAACCGCGCTGGCCGGCCTTGGCATCGGCGTTGACGAAGCGGCCGTCGGCTTCTTCTTTCTCCAGCAGGGCCTCCAGGTGCGGCTCGCTGATGCCGGTGCGGGCGCACAGCACCAGCACGTGCGAGGCGTTGAGGATCTTGGGCAGGTTGTAGGGATAACCGGCTTCGGCGGCCTTGCCGATGCGGGCCTTGGCGGCATCGCTGGAGGCCACCACGAAATGCCAGGGCTGCGAGTTCACCGAGGACGGGGCCAGGCGCAGCAGCTCGCGCAGTTCGGCAATGATGTTTTCGGGGATCTTGCGGCTGGGGTCGAAGGCCTTGGTGGAGTGGCGTTTGCGGGCGGCTTGGAGCAGGCTCATGGGGTTTCCTTGCGTTTAATGGTTTGGCGTTGAGCATTAAATTGCGCTTAATGCTCCTGAATTGACTGGTGCGGCTTGAATGACATCATCGGGCAGGATGCGGTTTCAAAAAAGAGGAGCGTGGCAGAAACATTTTCAAAAATAATTTGAAAGTAGAATGAGCGCTTTGATTCGTCTTCGTCCTCGTTCCCGCTCATGATCCGCCTGGAAGACCTCGCCATCTTCGTCTGCGCCGCCGACAACGGCAGCCTCTCCGCCGCTGCCCGCCAGCACGACGTCACCCCCGCCGTGGCCAGTGCCGCCATGAAGCGCCTCGAAGGCGAACTCGGCGCCCGCCTGCTGGCGCGCTCCACCCGCAGCCTGCGCCTGACGCCCGATGGCGAGCGCTACCTGCAATATGCCCGCAACGTGCTGGCCGAAGTCAATGCCGGACGCGATGCCGTGGCCCATGGCCGGCGCGTGGTCGGCGGCAACCTGTCGTTGTCGGTGCCCTCCGATCTCGGGCGCAACCTGATGTGCCAGTGGCTCGATGAATTCCTCGACCAGCATCCGGCCGTGAGCCTGCAGGTGCGCATCAGCGACCGCGTGGCCGACATGTTCCGCCAGCCGGTGGAGGTGGCCATCCGCTACAGCCCGCCGGAAGATTCCAGCCTGGTGGCCCTGCCCCTGGCCCCGGACAACCGCCGCGTGCTGTGCGCCTCGCCCGACTATCTGGCCCGCCACGGCCGCCCGCGCACGCCGGCCGACCTGCGCCAGCACAATTGCCTGCGCTATCTGCTCTCGGACATGCTGCATTCGCAATGGACCTTCTTCAAGGACGGCGCACCGATCCAGGTGCAGGTCAGCGGCGACCGCGTCTGCGACGATGGAGAACTGGTGCACCGCTGGGCCGTGGAAGGCCGTGGCATTGCCTACAAGTCGCGGCTGGACGTGCTGGCCGACCTGCGCAACGGAAAACTGGAAGCGCTGATGGAGGATTACCAGGGTGAGGCGTCGCCGCTGAACCTGGTCTGCACGCATCGCATGAGCCTCTCGCCCACGGTGCGTGCCCTGCGTGAATTGCTCGGGGAGCGCGTGGCGCGTTATCTCACCGATCGCTAGCCAGAAAACATCAAGCCTTGCTGAGCACGCGGCGCAAACTCAGCGACGGCAGCGCCGGCAACACCAGGCCCAGGCACAGCAGGCCCATGCCCAGCAGCAGGTCCGCCGAGAGCTTCTCGCCGAAGACCAGCGAAGACAGCGTCAGTCCCACCACCGGCACCCCCAGCATGCACACCGACACCGTCACCGGCGAGAGGCGCTGGGTCATCTGCAGCACGATCAGGAAGGTCAGCGCAGTGGCCAGCGGACCGGTGTAGGCGATCACGCCCCAGGAGTGCGGATCGGCCAGGAACGTCGGCGCGCCATCCACCAGCAAGGCCAGCACGCACAGCGGCACGGCGGCCACCAGGGTCTGCCAGGGCAGGAGGTCAAAGTCCAGCTTCACGCCCGGCGTCATCTTGATCTGCAGGATGTTCATGGCCCAGGACAGCGAAGCCGCACTCAGCATCAGGTAGCCGATCATGCTGTGCATGTCCGCATGCAGCAGTGCCGGCAGCACGATCACGGCCATGCCCGCATAGCTGCAGACGGTGGCCAGCGATTGCTGGGTACTCAGCTTGTGCTTCAACACCAGCGCTGCGCCCGGCACCACCCAGATCGAGGTGGCATAAGCGATCAGCGAGGCGCGGCCCGGCATGACGAAGTGCAAGGCGCCCGTCACCAGGGCCGTGAAGAGGCCCATCTGCAGCACGCCCACCCCGGCCACCACCGGCCACTCCTGGCGGGTGGGCAGGCGCAGCTTGCCGAGCGCTGCGGCGATGATGAAACTGAGGATCGCCGCCGACAGGAAACGGCTGGCCGCAAACCACAGCGGCGGGATGAACTGGCTGCCGAATTTCATCACCGGCCAGTTGCCGCCCCAGATGCAGATGGCCAGCACCACGCATACCAGGAACAGCCGGCTCATCGGCTGCGGCCGGGAGGAAGGGGTGCTGGCGGATCGGGCGGGTGCGGCAATGGCGGTGGACATCAGGGGCTCCAGAGGAAACGGCGCGCCGCAGCAGGCATGCTGCAGCGCATCCAAACGGCTCCCATGGTAGAGAAGAGGCGGCAGATAGTGCTGCCGTATTTGACGGGAGGAAACTCCCTGCACAGCACTTCATGCCGCGAAATTGCTGATTTGAAGATTATTTATCCGCGATAACGCATTTGGTGCAGCATGCACCACTCCGGCCCCATCGTCGCCCCATGCAAAAAGGGCGGCCTGCCGTCCCGCAGCAACCGCCCCGTATTTGGTCGAGTTGAAAGAAAAAGCGGCCAGGCGGTCGCCAAGCCTCAGCGCACGGCCAAGCCCGCCTGCCCCTGTCGACCCAGGGTGAAGATCCCGACCAGATTGACCAGCTTGTCCGCCTGCTCCTGCAGCGACTGCGCGGCGGCCGCAGCCTGTTCGACCAGGGCGGCATTCTGCTGGGTGGTTTCATCCATCTGGGTGATGGCTTCACCGACCTGTTCGATACCGGCGCTCTGCTCGTGGCTGGCGGTGGCAATCTCGCTGACGACCGTGGAGACGCCCTGGATGCTGGCCACCACTTCCTGCATGGTCTGCCCGGCCTGCTGCACCAGGTGCGTACCGGCATCGACCTTGCCCACCGAATCATCGATCAGCTGCTTGATCTCCTTGGCGGCGGCAGCCGAACGCTGCGCCAGCGAGCGCACTTCGGAGGCCACCACGGCAAAGCCGCGTCCCTGCTCACCGGCGCGTGCCGCTTCCACGGCGGCATTCAGGGCCAGGATATTGGTCTGGAAGGCGATGCCGTCGATGACGCTGATGATGTCCACGATCTTGCGCGAGGAGGCATTGATGGAAGCCATGGTCTGCACCACCTGGCCCACCACTTCGCCGCCCTGGATCGCCACCTTGGCGGCCCCCGAGGCCAGCTCATTGGCGTGCTGGGCATTGGCGGCGTTCTGCTTGACGGTGGAGGTCAGCTCTTCCATTGCGGAGGCGGTCTCCTCCAGCGAACCGGCCTGTTGCTCGGTGCGGTTGGAGAGATCCATGTTGCCGTTGGCGATTTCATCGACCGAGGTCTTGATGGAGGTGGTCGCGCCCTGGATGCCCTGCACGGTCTCGACCAGTCGGTCGCGCGTGTAGGCGACGGCCGCCACCAGGCTGTGCTGGTCGCCGCCGCTGGTGCGGATGGTGCCGGTGAGGTCGCCGCCGGCGATCTTGCGGGCCATCTCAGCCGCTTCGGCCGGCTCGCCGCCGATGGAGCGGAAGATGTTGCGCGAGACCAGCCCGGCGATGATGGACAGCAGCACGCCCAAGGCGACCAGCACCACCACGGCCTGCACCAGGGCGCGGCGGAAGTCGGCCTCGATGTCATCGGAATAGACGCTGCAGATCAAGTCCCAATTCCAGGGCTTGAAGCGCTTGACGAAGCCCATCTTGGGACTCGGTTTGTCGCTGCCGGGGCGCGGCCACCAGTATTCGAGGAAACCCTTGCCGGCCGGCGAGGCACCGGTGGCGGCGATCATCTTGTAGAGCTCGTTGCCCTTGGCATCCTTGAAGGACAGCATGTTGCGGCCATCGAGCTTGGTGTTGATGGGATGCATGACGATGGTGGAGTCCGCACCCACCAGGGTGGCATAGCCGTCGCCGGTGTAGCGCTGGTCGCGCACGCGGGCAATGGCGCCTTGCTGGGCTTCGGCGCGGGAGAGCTTGCCGTCGGCCTCCAGCTTGGCGAAACCGGCCACGGTGGTATAGGCCATTTCGGTCACGTCCTCCAGGCCGCGCTGGCGTTCGGCGATCTGCAGGTCACGGGTCTGGTAAGCGTGCCAGACGGAGAGGAACAGCAAGGCTATCCAGGAAAACACCAGGGGCAGCCAGAGTTTTTTCTTCAGCGAGAGTCGATTCATCATGGGCGTGGAGGCGTGGTCGTTATGGGAATGGCGAACGGAACGTCATTGGCGGGAATGACACGACCACGCGGCCCCAGCTTGCCGCCAGGCAATGCATGGCGATCCTCCCCCCATGCAGGTTACGGCTGGCAACACGCCCGCTAAAGGCCAAACTGACAATTAATCGATAAATTGTTTATAAATTCCTGTTAGCCAGGAATCTGCACCTTGGGCCGGGCCGGGTCCGGCAAGCCGCAGGGGAGGAATTGCCCGCGCCCAGGGGTGCCCAGCACCTCGCCATCGCGCCAGACGATCTCGCCGCGCGAGAGCGTGAGCACCGGCCAGCCGGTCAGCGACATGCCCTCATAGGGCGTGTAGTCCACATCGTGATGCAGCATGCTGTTGCGGACCGTGACCTGGCGATGCGGATCCCAGATGGCGATGTCGGCATCGCTGCCGATGGCAATGGTGCCCTTGCGCGGATAGAGGCCATACATCTTGGCCGGGTCGGTGGCGGTCAGCGCCACGAAACGGTTGAGATCGATGCGGCCGCGGCCCACGCCTTCGGAAAACAGGATGGGCATGCGCGTCTCCAGTCCCGGCGTGCCATTGGGGATGTAGCGGAACGGTACCTCCTTGCCGCCCGGCTTCTTGCCTTGCGGATCTTCGTAGCGGAAAGGCGCGTGGTCGGAAGAGAAGACCGTGAACAGGCCGCTGGCCAGGCCATCCCAGACATACTGCTGGTTGGCCTTGTCGCGCGGCGGCGGGCTGCAGATGCACTTGGCGCCGTGGTAGCCGTCATCGAGATGATCAGCCGTCAGCACCAGGTATTGCGGGCAGGTCTCGGCGTGGATGCGCAGGCCGTGACCGTGCGCCCAGCGGATCTGCTCGATGGCTTCACGACCGGAGACATGCACGATCAGGATGGGCACATCCACCAGCTCCGAGAGCGCAATGGCACGATGGGTGGCTTCGCGCTCGACCATCATCGGGCGCGAGTGGGCGTGATACTTCGGCGCGGTCAGGCCGGCCTCTTCCAGCTGCTCGGTGAGCCAGCCGATGCAGTCGGCATTTTCCGCGTGCACCATGACCAGCGCCCCTTCCCTGCGGGCCAGCGCCAGCAGGTCGAGGATCTGGCGGTCATTGAGCTTGAGATCGTCATAGGTCATGTAGATCTTGAAGGAGGTATAGCCCTCGCGCACCAGTTGCGGCAGTTCGTTCTTGAGCACCTCCTCGCTGGGGTCGCTGACGATCATGTGGAAAGCATAGTCGATCACCGCCTTGCCGTCGGCGCGGCGATGATAATCCTCCACGGCCGCGCGCAGCGAGCCGCCCTTGGCCTGGGCCGCAAACGGGATCACGGTGGTGGTGCCGCCGCAGGCAGCAGAGATGGTGCCGCTCCTGAAATCGTCGGCCATTTTGAGGCCCTCTTCCATGGGCTGGTCCAGGTGGCAATGCGCATCCACGCCGCCGGGCAGCACCAGCTTGCCGCTGGCATCGATCTCCTCGCGGCCGGGCGGCAGGCCCCGTCCCAGCATGGCGACCTTGCCGTCCTTGATGCCGACGTCGCATTGCATGATGTCGGAGGCCGTCGCAACGGTGCCGTTGCGGATCACCAGGTCAAAGCTTTCCATCCGTATTCCTTTCGAACAAGCGTGTATCACCCCGCGCCACCGGCATGCGCCGGGGCGTGAGACTGAAAATGAAAATGGAAAAGGCCGCCGGTGCGGCCGGTCCCTGCGTTGGTGCTAGCGCACGTCGCGGAACAGGCTGCCCCAGCCGCGAATGCGCGAAGGATCGGCACCGGCCTGCTGCAGCGATTTCCAGACCACGGTGGAGATGGTGTCGTAGATCGGGATGCCGACCTCGCGCTCCAGTTCTTCCACCAGCGGTGCACCGCGCAGGTTGGTGCAGAAGATGGTGATGGCCTGCGGTTTGTCCTTGGCCACTTCATGCACCATGGCGCGCAGCTCTTGCGCCCCCACTTCGGAGAAGGAGAAATTGTCCTGCTTGCGCAGGTGGCGTTCGGACACGCATTCCAGCCCCGAGGCCGCGTAGTTCTCGATGATGGCGGCCTGCACCTCGTCCAGGTAAGGGGTGACCAGCCCGAAGCGCTTCACGCCGGTGAGATCGAAGATCTCGTTCAAGGCCAGCACGGAAGTACAGGCCGGGATGCCGGTGGCTTCGGTGATGCGGCGGCACAGGCGTTCATCGGCATCGAAACCCAGCCAGCCCGAGGAGGTCCCGTTCCAGGCGATGCTGCCGACCTTGGCATGCGAGAGCAGTTCGGCGGCGCGCAGGATTTCGCTGTCATCGAACTGGGCCAGCGCCTGGTTGGACAGCGCGATCTCGGTCACGCGGAAGCGGCCGAAGTGGGCGCTGGCTTCAGGGATATCAGCCAGCATGGCGGTGGTGACCGGCTCCAGCGTGGTGTTGGAGGACGGCGTGAGCATGCCGAGCAGGGTGCGGGGGATCATGGGGTTTCCTTTCAGGCGGCCAGCAGGGCAGCGTCAGCATGGGCCAGCGCCGATTCCTCGCGGATCAGGCTCAGCACGTGGCGTTTGTACTGGTTGAATTCGGGTGTGGTGGTATCGCGCGGACGCGGCAGGTCGATGTCGATCAGCTCGCGCATGCGGCCCGGGCGATGCGTCATCACGGCCACCTTGGTGGCCAGGATCAGGGCTTCGTCGACGCTATGGGTGACGAAGACGATGGTGCCTTCGTAGCGCTGCCACAAGGCCACCAGTTCTTCCTGCATCTCCATCTTGGTCTGTGCATCGAGTGCGGCGAAGGGTTCGTCCATCAGGATCACCGAGGGGTTCTGCAGCAGCGCGCGCGCAATGCCCACACGCTGTGCCATGCCGCCCGAGAGTTCGCTCGGATAGTGGTTCTCGAAACCCTTGAGCTTGACCGTCTCGATGAAAGGCTGCGCCGCCGCGCGCCGCTCGGCTGCGCTCTTGCCCTGCAGCTTGAGCGAGAAGGCGACGTTGTCCCATACCGGCAGCCAGGGCATGAGGTTGGCCTGCTGGAACACCATGCCGCGATCGGCACCGGGGCCGGTGATGGGCTTGCCGGCGACCGTGACCACGCCGCTGGTCGGGAACTCGAAGCCGGCGATCATGTTCAGCAACGTGGACTTGCCGCAACCGGAGGGGCCGAGCAGGCAGAGGAATTCCTTCTTCTCCAGGCGCAGGCTCACGTGGTCGATGGCCAGCATGTCGGTGCCGCGCTTGCGGTCCTTGAAGACCTTGACGATATCGTTCAGTTCGATGAATGCCATGATGCGATGTCCTTGATCGTTGAGGTGCTGGTTCAGGCCTTGCCCTGCACGGTGGCCACGTGCTGCCAGCGCAGCATGGAATGCATGATCTGCTTGAGGATCCAGTCCGCCAGGAAACCGAGCAGGCCGATGCTGATCATCGCCGCGATCACCAGGTCATAGCGCAGGAAGTAATACGAATCCCACAGCGCATAGCCGAGCCCGCTCTTGACGGCCACCATCTCGGCGGTGACGGTGAGCATCCAGGCGCTGCCGATGCCGATGCGCAGGCCCGCAAAGATGCTGGGCATGGCCGCCGGCAGGATCACGAAGCGCAGCAGCTGGCCCTGCTTTGCACCGGCCATGGCGGCCGCGCGCAGCAGGTTGCGGTCGGCGGTTTTGACGCCGTGGACGGTATTCATCAGGATAGGGAAGAACGCCCCCAGGAACACCAGGAAGATGGCCGGCTTGTTGGCGATGCCGAACCAGATGATGGCCAGCGGAATCCACGACACCGGCGGAATCGGCCGCAGCATCTGCACCGTCGGTTCGATGGTGCGCTCGACCCAGCGCCACCAGCCGATGGCCACGCCCAGGGCGATGCCCGAGAGCGCGGCGATGAGGTAGCCCGCGGTCACGCGCAGGCAGCTGGCCATGGCGTCGTAGATCCATTTGCCGCTGCTGTCCTGGGCGGCTTCGTTGATGCCGAAGATCCAGTCCATCCAGGTGGCGAACACCCGCGAGGGTGCCGGCAGCAGGGAGGCCGGAATCACGCCCGAGCGGGAGAAGGCCTCCCAGAACAGCACCAGCAACAGCGGCACCGCAAAGCGCCACTTGGCTTCCGACAGGGATTGTTTCCATCCGCTCATGTTGATTCCTTCAATACTGGTGGGGTGCTGGATCAATAACCCAGTTCGGTCTTGGGCTTGCCGGTCACGCTCATCAGGAAGCTGTAGTCCATGTTCTTCTCGGCCAGCGCAGACACGTCGGTGGAAACGTATTTCAGGTCTTTCATCATCCCGGCGATGGCCTTGGTTTGCGTGCGGTACATGCGGTAGTCGGGATAGGCATTGTTGAGGGCTTCGGTGGCGATCTTGGGATCCAGGCCGGTGCCCTTGACGATGCTGTTGATCCAGCCCTGCTTGTCCTTCTGCAGGACATCCACCAGCTTGACCACTGCTGCCACCGTTTCCTTGACCGCAGCCGGTTGCTCCTTGATGACATCCGAACGCGTGACGATCAGGTTGGTCAGGCGCCCGGCCGCCTGGTCATACGGATACGCAAAATGCTTGCCAACCCCGGTCATGCGGATCTGCGACGCGAAGGGTTCGACCGAACAGATCAGTTCCACTTCACCGCGCGAGAGTGCAGCGGCGTGATCGGAAGGATTGGGGATGTTGACGAACTGCACGTCCTTGGAGGGATCGATGCCGTGACCGGCCAGTTCGCCCCGCATGTGCAGGTCCTGCGCATTGCCGCGCGAGGCGGCGATGCGGAAGGGCTTGCCTTCGGCCTTGTATTGCGCGATCAGCTTCTTGAGACCGGCCCAGTCATCCGAGGCCAGCTTGCTGTCCTTGCCCACCAGCATCTCCGAGCCGCCATTGACCTGGCCCGACACGGCCACCAGGTCAAAGCCCTTGTCCAATCCGCTGACGTAGGCCAGGTAGGTGACCTGGGCGATGTCCACGCTCTTGGACACCAGCGCGGTCAGGGCATCGCTGCCGGCGGTGAAGTTGATGCCTTCGATCTCCACGTTCTGGGCCAGCCCCGGCACCATGGCCATGGACATGCAATGCGCACACTTGGCGTAGGCCAGCTTGATCTTGGGCTTGGCCTGGGCCATGGCCGAACCGGCGCCC
Source organism: Herbaspirillum aquaticum (assembly GCF_002213425.1). Taxonomy (GTDB): domain Bacteria; phylum Pseudomonadota; class Gammaproteobacteria; order Burkholderiales; family Burkholderiaceae_D; genus Herbaspirillum; species Herbaspirillum aquaticum. The sequence continues at coordinate 84,553 of NZ_NJGV01000011.1, forward strand.
AAGGTACTGCAGGCCACGAGGCCGGCCAGGGCAAGCGCCTTGAAGAACAGGCCGGAGGGGGACTTGCGGACTTGCTGTTGCATGGTTTTCTCCCAGGTGGACAATCGGAATGAATTATTTTGTGACAATCCTGATTTCTATTGCCACCGTTTATGCAAAGCCTGTGCCAGCCGTGAAAGCGGATGTCGCAGCGCTTGGGAAAGCGCCTCAAACCCCTTTCGCATGGCGGGTTCTGGGAATTTTCCGCGATTGTCATTGCCGACGAGAAACAGGGGAGTCCGCACCAAAGCAAGCCAATTCCGCCAAGCCGGGGCACAACTTCGCCCCGCAAGAGTGCAACAGTAGGCAGCCAATTTTGTGACAATCAAATCCCACAATTTTCCGCTATCATGACGGGCAAACCAATGCCACTACAGAGACCCATGCGCCCGACTCCCGCCAGCAGCCCTCGCAAGAAACACAGCAAGCACGAGCATCCGGACAACAGCCCCCTGCCCGGCCAGGCCTTCAGCGTGCGACCGCTGGCGGGGGATGCGATCTATGAGCGCATCGTCGGCGCCATCATGGAACACCGCCTCACGCCCGGCACCAAGCTGGTCGAGGAGAAACTGGCCGGTATCTTCGGCGTGAACCGTACGCGGGTGCGTGAGGTGCTGGCGCGGCTGGCGCATGAGGGCCTGATCACGACCATTCCCAATCGCGGTGCCTTCGTGGCCAGCCCGACGCCGGAAGAGGCACGCAACATCTTTGCCGCGCGCCGCATGCTGGAACCGGCTCTGCTGCGCCATCTTTGCGAGCACACGCGTCCTGAACACATCGCGCTGCTGCGCGCCCACGTGGCCGAGGAAGCGCAGGCGCGCGCCAACAACGACCGCCGCGCCATCATCCGGCTGTCGGGCGAATTCCACATCCGCATCGCCGACATGGTGGACAACCCGGTGATGAGCAAGATGATGCGCGAGCTGGCATCGCTGACCTGTCTCATCATCGTGCTGTACGATTCGCCGACGGTGCCGGCCTGCACCCACGACGACCATGGCGACATCATCGATGCCATCTCCGCCGGCCGTACCGAAGAGGCGGTGGAGACCATGCTGGCGCACCTGCACCACATTGAAAGCGTGCTCGACATGTCCGCGCCGCAGGGTGAGGATGAAGACCTCGAGGCGTTGCTGGGGATGGTCTAGCGCCTTCCCCCTGCACGCGGGGCTCGCTTGAGTTAGTCTTCCGAGAAAGCCCGGCGCGACCATGATACGGGCGCCCATCACCTGTGGAGACCAGACCATGCAAGAGGCAAGCCAGGACCTGCTGCTACGCCATGATGCGCAGGGCATCACCACCCTCACCCTGAACCGCCCGGCGCAATTCAATGCGCTCTCGGAAGCCATGCTGGCGGCGCTGCAGGCGCAGCTCGATGCGCTGGAGCAGGACCCGCAGGTACGCTGCGTGATCCTGGCCGCCAACGGCCGCGCCTTCTGCGCCGGCCACGACCTGCGCGAGATGCGTGCCACGCCCGAGCAGGCGTATTACCAGCAATTGTTTGATCGTTGCAGCCGCCTGATGCAGTCCTTGCGTGCGCTGCCGGTACCCGTCATCGCCAAGGTGCAGGGACTGGCCACGGCGGCCGGCTGCCAGATGGTGGCTGCCTGCGACCTGGCGGTGGCCAGCGAGGGGGCGCGCTTTGCGGTCTCGGGCATCAACGTTGGCTTGTTCTGTTCCACCCCGGCGGTGGCCTTGACGCGCAACCTGCCGATCAAGCGCGCCTTCGAGATGCTGGTCACGGGCAAATTCATCGATGCCGACACGGCCGCGCAATGGGGGCTCATCAACCAGGCGGTGCGCGCGGACGAACTCGATGCGGCCACCGAAGCGCTGGCGCGGGAGATCTGCAGCAAGCCTGCCATCTCGATTGCGCGCGGCAAGGGCATGGTGTACCGCCAGCAGATGATGGCGCTGCCTGATGCTTACGCCCATGCAGCCGAGGTGATGGCCTGCAACATCATGGATGCGGAGGCGATGGAGGGGATACAGGCGTTTCTGGAAAAGCGGGCGCCGCAGTGGCAATGACCTGGTGCTTCTTTACATGAAGTTTACGGGACCGGGTTCAAGTTTTACCAGGATTAAACACCGGCGATTCTAAGCTTGCGGCTCTTCAACCCACGGAGCCACCAGCATCATGAACCGCCACACGCCACAACACATCGACTATCCCGCACAGCAAGACATGGCACCGCTGGGCCAGCGTCGCCTGCGCCGTGCGCAGCTGGCGGGCCTGGCCACGCTGGCCGCCGCAGGCGCTCTGCTGGCCATCGCCGTGATCGCACCGGTCCAGGCGCAGGAAGCAGCACCCGCCACGCCGGATGCCAACGCCTCGCCGCTGCACCTGGCCGGCAACATCGGCATCGTCAGCCAATACGTCTTCCGCGGCACCACCCAGACCAACCAGAAACCGGCCCTGCAAGGCGGCTTCGACCTGACCCATGACAATGGCCTCTATGCCGGTGTCTGGATGTCCAACATCAGCTGGATCTCGGACACCAATCCGGCCGCCTCGGCCAGCCTCGAAGCCGATGTCTACGGCGGCTGGAAACCGGCCCTCACCGATTGGCTCACCGGCGACATCGGCGTGCTGCACTACGCCTATCCCGGCAGCTACCCGGCCGGCATGACCAAACCCGATACCACCGAGGTCTACCTCGGCGTGGATGCCAAGTGGATCGCCTTCAAGTATTCGTACAGCACCGGCAATACCTTCGGCAATGCCGATACGCGCGGCAGCACCTACGCCGACCTCTCGGTGAACCATGAACTCTTCGCCGGCATCACCGGCCTGGCCCACATCGGCCGCCAGCGCTACACCGGCCCCAATGCCGCCAACCTCTCCTACACCGACTGGAAACTGGGCCTCTCGCGCGACTTCTCCGGTTACGTGCTGGGCCTGGCCTGGACCAGCAGCAATGCGCCCGCTGCCGGCTACACGCTGCGTGGCAAGAACATCGGCAGCAACCAGTGGATCGCTTCGGTCAACAAGAGCTTCTGAGTCCTGCCCGTCGCCTGACAAAAAGAATCATCACAAAGAGGTGCATCATCATGCGTAGCCGTCTGCACTGGAAACGTGGCGAGGATCGCCTCCACCCGCTCTCGCCGCGCCATCTCTTCCTGCGTACCGCCCAGCGCCGCCGCTATCGCTGCGTGCTGGTAGCGCTGCTGATCTTCGTGCTCTGCGCCAGCATGGCGCCCCTCACGCAGGCCGTGGCCCCCTATCGCTCGCCGGAAGACTACGGCCCCTCGCCGCAAGCCCTGCAGCATCGCAACGAATGCCGACAGCAGATCAGCGACTCCATGCCCGGGAAGATCGAGAGCGAGGAATTCGTGGCCCGTACCGACCACGAATACTTCCGCTACGTGGTGCGCCATGCGCTGCGGGAAGTTCTCTTCATCTGCGATGCGCGTACCGGCCAGATCCGCCGCCAGATCGATATCTGGGGGGATCTTTAGGTTCATATCGCGCTAGAACCGCCGTCCGGCGGGCATTCCCGTCTGGGCACACAGCCGGGCTGGACAATCGGGCGAGCTGACGGCAAGATGCGGCATCCTTATCCATGCCCCACTTGACCGACCTGCCCATGCAAGCCGACTACGCCACCATCCTGCAGTGGATCTACCTGTTCAATTCCCTGGCCCTGGCCCAGCTGGCCCTGAAGCAGCTGGGACGCCGCCGCAAGGCGCGCGCGCTGGAACAACGCTTTCGCGCTGCCCAGACCGCCGAATGGCGCAACACCGCACCGGACTTCATGCACGCGCGACTGGGCAGGCCCCATGCGCAGGAAGCGCGCGAAGACGGTGCCACGCTCTATCGTTGGCGCGGCGAACGGCACTGGCTGGAGGCGCTCTATCGCGAGGGCCGCTGCGAGAGCGTGGATGTGTCCGACCATCTGGAAGAAAGCTTCCCGACCGTCAATACCTACTTCAACTGCGCCGTGCTGGCCGCACTGGTCTGCGCCTGGAAATTCTCGGGACTGGCCGATGCGCCCGAGCTGCCGGTGGCCGCGGCGGGCAAGCAATACCTCGCCAACTTCATCGTCTTCCTGGCCGGGGCCTGGCTGCTCTCCTTCGTGCTCAAGCGCCAGCGCATGCTGTTGAACCTGGGCTGCATCGTGATGGTGGTACTGGCCCTGCCGCTGCTGAACTGGCCTTGAGGCCGGTTCACTCCAGTTTCATTCGGCCACCACGTCGGCCACCCGATAGCCCACGCCGATCTCGGTGAGGATATGCACCGGCTGGGCCGCATCGCGCTCCAGTTTCTGGCGCAGGCGCTGCATGTAGATGCGCAGGTAGTGGCCATCCTCCGCATGCGACGGCCCCCATCCGGCCACCAGCAACTGGCGGTGCGTGATGACGCGCCCTGCATCGCGCAACAAGGTGGCCAGCAAGCGATATTCAATCTGCGTCAGGTGCAGCGCCTCGCCATTGCGGCTCACGCTGCGCGCCGGCAGGTCCACCACCACCTCCCCGAGACGATAGCGGCCGCTGGACTTCCCTGCGCCTGACGCGCGCGCATGGCGGCGCAATTGCGCACGCATGCGGGCCAGCAGTTCGGGCATGCCGAAGGGCTTGACCAGGTAGTCGTCGGCACCGGCGTCGAGGGCTTCCACCTTTTCTGACTCCTGCGTGCGCGCCGAGAGAATCACGATGGGCACGCTGCTCCAGTTGCGGATTTCGCTGATGACCTGCTTGCCGTCGCCATCGGGCAAACCCAGGTCGAGGATGATGAGGTCGGGCTTGCGGGTCCCGGCTTCGGTAACGCCTTCGCGTGCGCTCTTGGCTTCATGGACGATGAAGCCCTCCTGTTCGAGCGCACTCCTGACCAGTTTGCGGATGTGCGGGTCATCTTCGATGAAGACGATGTTGCCTGCGTGTTCTTGCATGGGGTGTCCTTATTCTTCCGGCAGGGCGGGTTGCGTTTCCACCGGCAGCATGAAGCAGACGGTTGCGCCCTGCCCGGCTTCCTGCGGCGCGATCCAGATGCGGCCCTGGTGCGCCTCGATGATGGCGCGGCAGATCGCCAGGCCCAGGCCGACGCCGGGGGTGGACGATTCATTGTCGCCGCGCGTGAATTTTTCAAAGGCATGCTGCGTCATGGCCGGCGGGAAACCACGCCCGTGGTCGCTCACGCAGACCTTGACCTGGGGCTGGCCATCGCTGTCTTCCACATGCGCGCTGATGGCAATGGCACTGCCGGCCGGGGAATACTTGATGGCGTTCTCCACCAGGTTGGCCAACACCCGTTCAAGCAGCACGGCATCGACCCGCAACAGCGGCAGGTCGGGCGCGATGCGCGTCTCCACCTGGCGTCCTTCCAGTGCCTTGGACAGCAGGCGCAGGGCCGAGCCGGTCAATTCCTCCAGCGCATTCCATTGGCGATTCAAGGTCACCACGCCCGCCTGCAGGCGCGCCATGTCCAGCAGGTTGTTCATCAGCCCGACCATCTTCTGCGACTGTTCGCTGATGGTACGCGCCATGGCGCGGGCGTCCTCATCCAGGCGCTCGTTGGCGGCCAGCACGTCGGCGCTGCCCACCAGCGAGGTCAGCGGCGTGCGCAGGTCATGCGAGATGGCCGAGAGGAGCGAATTGCGCAGGCGTTCCGATTCCATCGTCACCAGCGCATCCTGGGCTACCTCGGCATAGTGCAGGCGCTCGATGGCCATGGCGATCTGCGAGCAGAAAATTTCCAGCATCTGGCGATTCTCGGGCAAGGCCAGTTGAGCGGCAGCCAGTTGGCGCTCCTCTTCACTGGCGCCCTCGATGGCAAACGCCAGCACGCCGCGCGTGCGCATGGTCGCCGTCAGCGGCAGGTACAGCGCCGCAGCCGAGGGCAAGGTCGCCGTGCCCTTGCCGGCAGCCTGGCCGTTGTCGTAGACCCATTGCGCCACGCCTGCATCCACGCTCTTCAAGACGTGCGGACCACCGCTGTCCTGCTCGGGCTCGGCCAGGCGCAACTGGTCGGCGCTGTCGGGCAGGAAGAAGGCGATGCGCGCACCGAACACGGCGGCCAGGTGACGGCGGCCGATTTCCAGGATCTGGTCCAGCGTCAGCAGCGCCGACAATTCCTTGCCCAGCATGTAGAGATTGGCGGCCCGTCCTTCACGCTGCATGGCCACGCTGGCCTGGCGGCGCAGGCGCGCGGTGAGCGAGCTGATGAACAGCGACACCGCCAGCATCACCGCCAGCGTCAGCAGGTACTGCGCATCGGAGACCGTGATCGAGAAGCGCGGATCGACGAAGAAAAAATCAAAGGACAGTACCGACAGCACCGACACCAGCGCCGAGGCCGCACGGCCATAGCGCATCGCCACCAGCATCACGCCGACGAGGTAGAGCATGATGACGTTGGCCGGATGCAGCTTGCCATCGAGCACGAAGGCCAGCGTGGTGGTGACGGCGCAACTGGCCAGCGCCCACAAGGTGCCGCGCGTGCGGCGGCGACGCGTGAGCAACGCTTCGGCGGCGCTGGCGGCGCTGTCGGTGCCGGACTGTTCCTGCTGCACGCGGGTGCGGCTGCGGGCGATGGTGTAGAGGTCGATCTCACCGCCGCTGCGGGCGATGCGCTGGGCCAGGGTGCCACGCGGCCAGCGCAGCAGCTGGCGCAGGCCGCCCGCTTCCTGGCCGATCACCAGCTTGCCGGCATTGCGGCTGCGGGCGAATTGCAGCAGCGCAACGGACAATTCCTCACCGCTGATGCTGGCCGTTTCCGCGCCCAGGGATTGCGCCAGTTTGAGATAAGAGACTACGCGCTCGCGCGCTTCCATCGCCTGGCGCTGGCCCGGCAGGTCCACGTGAACCGCCAGCCACTCGGCCTGCAGCTTGGCAGCCAGGCGCGCGGCTTCGCGGATCAGGCGTTCCTCGCCGGCACCGCTGCCGACGGCCACCACGATACGCTCGCGCGCCTGCCACAGCTGGGCAATGGAGCGGTCGGCGCGGTACTGTCGCATGTCCGCATCGACGCGGTCGGCGGTACGGCGCAAGGCGATCTCGCGCAGCGCGATCAGGTTGCCTTTGCGGAAGAAATGGCGCCCGGCCTTTTCGGCCTGCTGCGGCAGGTAGACCTTGCCCTGCTGCAGGCGGGCCAGCAATTCATCGGGCGGGATGTCCACCAGCATGACGTCGTCGGCTTCATCGAAGACATGGTCGGGCACCGTCTCGAAGACGCGGATGCCGGTGATCTGGCCGACCACGTCGTTGAGGCTTTCGATGTGCTGCACGTTGAGGGTGGTGTAGACATCGATGCCGGCGCGCAGCAGTTCATCGATGTCCTGCCAACGTTTGGCATGGCGCGAGCCGGGCACGTTGGAGTGCGCCAGTTCGTCGACCAGGATCACGCCGGGCTGGCGTTCCAGTGCGGCATCCAGGTCGAACTCGGGCAACTGCCGATCGCGGTACGGCACCATGTGCATGGGCAGGCGCGTGAGACCGGCGAGCTGGGCCTCGGTCTCGGCGCGGCCATGGGTCTCGACCACGCCGGCGATCACATCCGTGCCTTGTGCAGCCAGCGCCTGGGCGGCTTCCAGCATGGCGAAGGTCTTGCCGACACCGGCCGAGAAGCCGAAGAAGATCTTCAGGCGGCCGCGCGCCTGGCGCTCTTCGTCGCGCATCACGCGTTCCAGCAGGTCGTCGGGGTCGGGGCGGGTGTTCATGTCGGGCGTTCAGGGTTGGAGCATTGTAGTGGCAAAAAGCCGGTGGCACGCGGGTTGCGTGCCACCGGCCATGCTGCAGGCAGCAGGGGATTACTTGACCGCGTCCGCCTTGGGCAAGGGCGCCGCCGCATCCAGCGCCAGGTTCAGCTTGAGCACATTGACGCGCGGTTCCCCGAACAGGCCCCATTGCGGCGCCTCGCTGTTGACGCGCACCAAGGCACGCACCTGCTCCAGGGTGATGCCGCGCGCACGGGCCACACGGCCGGCCTGGTACTCGGCCGCAGCCGGGCTGATCTGCGGATCCAGGCCGCTGGCCGAGGCCGTCAGCAGGTCGATGGGAATCGCCCCCTTGTTGTCGGGGTCGGCTTCCTGCAGGGCCTTGGCGCGGTCTTCAGCGGCTTGCGTCAAGGCCGGGTTGGTTGGTCCCAGGTTGCTGCCGCCGGAGGCCATGCCATTGTTGGGGAAGGTACCGGCCGCCGAAGGACGGCCCCAGAAGTAGGCCGGGCTGGTGAAGTTCTGGCCGATCAGTTCCGAACCGACCACCTGGCCTTGCCGTTCGATCAGGCTGCCATTGGCCTGCTGCGGGAAGAAGGCCTGCGCCAGCGTGGTCACCAGGAGCGGATACAGGCCGCCCAGCAGCACACCCAACAGGAGGAAGAGCGTGATGGCCGGACGCAGCGGATGGGGAGTCGAGGTTTTCATGTGACTTTCCTTGAGAGTCGTAATCGGGTTCAGACCAGGCCGAAGGCGGTCAGCAGCAGGTCGATCAGCTTGATGCCCACGAACGGCACCACCAGGCCACCGACGCCATAGATCAGCAGGTTGCGGCGCAGGAGCACGGCCGCGCCCAGGGCGCGATAGCGCACGCCACGCAGGGCCAGCGGGATCAGTCCCACGATCACCAGCGCATTGAAGATCACCGCCGACATGATGGCCGAATCGGGGCTGGACAGATGCATCACGTTGAGCGCGCCCAGCTGCGGATAGCTGGCCACGAACATGGCCGGGATGATGGCGAAGTACTTGGCCACGTCATTGGCGATGCTGAAGGTGGTGAGACTGCCGCGTGTCATCAGCATCTGCTTGCCGATCTCGACGATCTCGATCAGCTTGGTCGGATTGGAGTCGAGGTCGACCATGTTGCCGGCTTCCTTGGCCGCCTGGGTGCCGCTGTTCATGGCCACGGCCACGTCGGCCTGGGCCAGCGCCGGGGCGTCATTGGTGCCGTCGCCGGTCATGGCCACCAGCTTGCCTTCGGCCTGGTGCTGGCGGATCAGGGCCAGCTTCTGTTCCGGCGTGGCTTCGGCGAGGAAGTCATCGACCCCGGCTTCGGCGGCGATGGCCGCGGCCGTCAGGCGGTTGTCGCCGGTGATCATGACGGTCTTGATGCCCATGCGGCGCAGTTCGCCGAAACGTTCCTTGATGCCGCCCTTGACGATGTCCTTCAACTCCACCGTACCGAGGATGCGGATCGGTGCGCCCTGGTTGATCACGGCTGCCTCGTTGTTCCATTCGATCACCACCAGCGGCGTGCCGCCACGGCGGGCAATGGCTTCCACATCGCTTTCCACCTGGGCCGGCAGGCGCTGGTCGGCCGAACGCACCAGCTTGCGGATGGCGTCGGCTGCGCCCTTGCGGATGCGGCGCGTGCCGATGTCGATGCCCGAGACACGGGTCTGCGCCGAGAAGGGAATGAACTCCGCGCCCAGGTTGGCCATCTCGCGTTCGCGCAGGTTGAACCGGTTCTTGGCCAGCACCACGATGCTGCGGCCTTCCGGCGTTTCATCGGCCAGCGAGGCCAGTTGGGCGACGTCGGCCAATTCGCGCTCGGCCACGCCGGGAGCCGGCATGAAGGCGGCGGCCTGGCGGTTGCCCAGGGTGATGGTGCCGGTCTTGTCCAGCAGCAGTACGTCGACGTCACCGGCGGCTTCCACCGCACGGCCGGAGGTGGCAATCACGTTGGCCTGCATCATGCGGCTCATGCCGGCCACGCCGATGGCCGAGAGCAGGCCGCCAATGGTGGTCGGGATGAGGCATACCAGCAGGGCGATCAACGCCGTCACCGTGACCGGCGAACCGGCACCGGCGGCGGTGACCGAGAAGATCGAGAACGGCAGCAAGGTCACCGTCACCAGCAGGAACACCAGCGTCAGCGCCACCAGCAGCAGGGTCAGCGCCAGTTCGTTGGGGGTCTTCTGGCGGCGGGCGCCTTCGACCATGGCGATCATGCGGTCCAGGAAGGCTTCGCCCGGATTGACCGACACGCGCACCACGATCCAGTCCGACAGCACGCGCGTGCCGCCGGTGACGGCCGAGAAGTCGCCGCCGGATTCGCGGATCACCGGCGCCGATTCGCCGGTGATGGCGCTCTCGTCGACAGTGGCCACGCCTTCGATGACGTCACCATCGGCGGGCACCGTATCGCCCGCTTCGATGAGCACCAGGTCACCCTTGCGCAGGCTGCCGCCTTCGACGACTTCACACTGGACGGCGGCCGCAGCTACGCCGCCGCGTGTCTGGTCGCTGCTGCGCAGCTTCTTGGCCATCACGCTCTTCTTGACGCCGCGCAGGGCAGCGGCTTGCGCCTTGCTGCGGCCTTCGGCCAGCGCTTCGGCGAAGTTGGCAAAGAGCACCGTGAACCACAGCCAGGCAGCAATGGCGAAGATGAAGCCAGCCGGGGCCTCACCCTTGCCGGTGACGGCCTGGATGAACAGCAGCGTGGTCAGGATGCTGCCGAGGTAGACCACGAACATCACCGGATTGCGCCATTGCACGCGCGGCGACAGCTTGCGGAAAGAATCGGCCAGGGCCGGCTTGACGATCTTGGGATCGAACATCCAGCGCGCAGTCTGCGCGGCGGAAGGAAGGGCATCGGCCGGCACGGCTTGGGTGCTGGCAGCCGGAGTATTGCTGGAAGGGGTAGTCATAAGGGTATCCGTTGCGGGTTGCTCTGCCGGGCGCAGCGCCCGGCAGAATCCATCCAATCATTTACATCGCCATCATCTGCAGGTGCTCGACCACCGGTCCCAGCGCCAGCGCCGGCACATAGGTCAGGGCACCGACCAGGATCACCGCACCGATCAGCAGCGCCACGAACAGCGGGCCGTGCGTGGGCAGGGTGCCGGAGGTAGCGGCGAGGCGCTTCTTGCCGGCCAGCGAACCGGCCATGGCCAGCACCGGCACGATGATGCCGAAGCGGCCCAGCCAGGTGCAGAGGCCGGTGGTGATGTTGTAGTACGGCGTGTTGGCCGAGAGCCCGGCGAAGGCACTGCCGTTGTTGTTGGCGGCCGAACTGAAGGCGTAGAGGATTTCCGAGAAACCGTGCGCCCCCGGGTTGGCGATACCGGCCAGGCCCGCTTCGACCATCACCGAGATCGCCGTGAAGATGAGCACCAGCGCCGGGGTCATGAGGATGGCGATGGACATCATCTTCATGTCGAATACGCCGATCTTCTTGCCCAGGTATTCGGGCGTGCGGCCGATCATCAGGCCCGCGATGAACACCGCCAGTACCGCAAAGATCAGCATGCCGTACAGGCCCGAACCCACCCCGCCGAAGACCACTTCACCCAGCTGCATCTGCAGCATCGGCACCAGTCCACCCAGCGGCGAGAGCGAGTCGTGCATGGCATTGACGGCACCGCAAGAGGCGGCCGTGGTGACGGAGGCGAACAGCGCCGAGGCCGGGATGCCGAAGCGGGTTTCCTTGCCTTCCATCATGCCGGGACCGGAAGCGTGCAGCGAGGCCAGCATCGGGTTGGGCTGCGACTCCGCAACCATCAACACCAGCGTCAACACCACGAACAAGATCGTCATCGAGGCCAGGATGGCCCAGCCCTGGCGGCGGTCGCCGACCAGCACACCGAAACTGGTACAGAGGGCGGCCGGGATGATGAGGATGGCCAGCATCTGCAGGAAGTTGGTCAGCGGCGTCGGGTTCTCATACGGGTGCGCCGAGTTGGCGTTGAAGAAGCCACCACCGTTGGTACCGATCATCTTGATGGCTTCCTGGGACGCCACCGGCCCCATGGGCAAGGTCTGCTTGTCGGTGCTTTGCGCTTCGGTCACCGGTTCGCCCTTGGCATCCTTCAGGGGCTGGCCTGCAGCATCCAGCTTGGGCACGGTGTAGTGGGTCACTTCCAGCGTCTTCACGTCCTGGTAGGAACGGAAGTTCTGGATGCTGCCCTGCTGCACCAGCACCAGCGCGAACACCACCGACAGCGGCAGCAGCACGTAGAGCGTGCTGCGGGTCATGTCGACCCAGAAGTTGCCGATGCCCTTGCTGCTGTGGCGGGCAAAGCCGCGGATCAGGGCGAAGGCAATCGCGATCCCGGTGGCGGCCGAGAGGAAGTTCTGCACCGCCAGTGCAGCCATCTGGGTCAGGTAGCTCATGGTGGCTTCACCCGCATAGCCCTGCCAGTTGGTGTTGGTGACGAAACTGAGCGCCGTGTTGAAGGACGAATCCGGGCTGACGTTGGCCAGTGCGGCCGGGTTCAGCGGCAGCCATTGCTGCACGCGCTGCAGCAGGTAGACCACGATCAGGCCCAGGAAATTGAACAGCACGGCCGCGATGGCGTACTGCTTCCAGTCCATCTCGTGCTCGCGGCTGATGCCGCAGAGGCGATAGAAGACGCGCTCGATGCCGCCGAAGAGCCGGTTCACGCGGGACTTGCCTTCCATCACGCGGGCCATGTACCAGCCCAGCGGCAGGGAGAGCACCAGCAGGACGGCCAGGTAGAGACCGAGCTGGAGATAATTGTTGCTGTCCATGTCAGAAATCCTCCGGCTTGATCAGGGCGTAGACCAGGTACAGCAGGAGGGCGATGGAGACCACCAGCCCCAGCAGGGTCATGAGGTTCATTTCTTCTCCCCTTCCTGCCGTTCCAGACGGCTGCACAGGGCGATGAAGCCCCACATCGAGAGGCCGCAGACGAGCAGCATGCCTATGTAGAGAAAATCCGTTTGCAACATTTCCCACTCCATTGTTGACGTTGTTGTTCGCTTCCAGGGACGGAAAACGAGACAGTCGAACGATAGGGAAAGCAGCATCAAATCCCGGTAAATGTTTGGCGCGGGAGCGTAAACAAACCGTAAATGAGACGGTGCGCCTCGTCAGCAATGACGCAGCGGCAGAGGAAGAAAAAAGGAAAGGATGACGGAAAGGAAAAAGCCGGGCGGGATCGCCCCCGGCGGATCAGGCGTCGCCTGCGCGCCCCAGTTCGACGCGGTTCTTGCCCAGGCGCTTGGCGGCGTACATGGCCTTGTCGGCCATGGACAGCAGTTCCTCGGGGCCGACTTCGCCATCCAGGTTGGGCTGGTAGACGGCCACGCCGATACTGCTGGAGATGTTGACGGTGGAGTGTGTCAGCTGGAAGGGTTCGCGGATGGTCACCAGGATCTTCTCGGCCACCATCACGGCATCTTCCTGGGTCTGCAGGTTCTCCAGGATCACCACGAACTCGTCACCGGCCAGGCGCGCCACGGTATCGACATCGCGCACCGAACGCTGCAGGCGGCGCGCGAACTCGATGAGCAGCTCATCGCCCGCTTCGTGGCCATAGCGGTCATTGACCCCCTTGAAGCCGTCGATGTCCATGAAGAACAGAGCCAGCAACTGGTCGGCTCGGCGCGCCCGCATCATGCCTTCGGGCAGGCGGTCGCTGAAGGCACGGCGGTTGGGCAGGCTGGTCAGCACGTCGGTCAGGGCCAGTTCGCGCATCTGGTCGCGGAAGGCCAGGCGCTCGGTGATGTCGTGCAGGAAGGCGATGAACAGGTGGCCGCTCTGGCGCTTGACATGGCCTACCGTGATCTCGATGGGCAGCTCGTGGCCGTCGTGATGCAGGGCCTGCAGCTCGATGCGGTTGTTGATGACCACGCTGGTGCCATCCTTGAGGAACTGCGCCATGCCGCGATTGTGGGCGCCGCGCATGTCGGGCGGGATGATCAGTTCGGCCATGTCGCGGCCCATCACCTGGTCGCGCGGCCAGCCCAGCAGCAGCTCGGCCTGGCGGTTCCACTCGACCACGTGGCCGTGCTCGTCGGCGGCGATGAAGGCATCCTGGGCGTTTTCCAGGATGGCGCGCAGCTCAGCCGCGCTTTCTTCCAGCTGGATCTGGTTGGCCTGCTGCTGGTCCAGTGCTTCCTGCAGGGCGCTGGCGGTCTCGTGCAGGCGGCTGGTGCGCTCGGCCACGCGCTGCTCCAGGCTCTCGTTGAGGGAGCGCACTTCGCGCAGGTAGGTCTCTTCGCGCTCGACCATGTTGACCAGGGTCGAGGAGAGCAGCTGGATTTCGCGGTAGCTGTTGATCTGGGGGATAGGCACGTCGGGTCGGCCGGCCGCACGCAGTTCCAGTGCCGCCGACAAGGCATTGATGGGCCCCACCAGGCGCCGCGTGAGCAGGATGGCCAGCAGCACCAGCACCACGCCGGAGAGCGCACCCACCACGATGACGCGCTTTTCCAGGTCGCGGAAGGCTGCCAGGGCCACCGTCTCGGGTTGGCGCACGATCACGCTCCAGTGCAGCTTCATGCCGCCCTTGACACCCGTACGGGCGTAGCCGCTGACGTAGCGGCGGCCATCGGGTCCGGTCTCGATGACCGAACCACCGTTGTCGGCCGCCTGCGCGGCGCGCACGCTGGGCGTGTCGAGCTTGGTCTCTTCCATGCCCTTGGGGCCGAGGATGACGGTGCCATCATCGCGCACGATGATGACCTCGACGTCGTAACGATTGCCGGCCGGATCCAGCAGCTTGGCGGCGATGTCGCGCGCCCACGACCAGGACAGGTGCAGGCCGACCACCCCGAGGTAATGGCCGTCCAGGTCATGCACCGGGGCCGACAGGTCGACGAAACGCCAGGGATTGGATTGCGGCGGGAGCTTCTGCGCCAGCAGCACGGCCGGATGGAAATCGGCAGCGTATTCGCCCTTGCTGCCTTCCTGGAACCAGGGACGCTGGGCTACGCTGGCGCCTTCGAGCAGGCCATTGGTGGCCACCATCACGGTGCCCTCCGGATTGGCCAGGCCGATCCAGGCGTAATGCGGCACATTGGCCTGCAGTTCGTTGAAGACCCGGCGCACCCGCGGCAAGTCGCGGCCGGCACGCACCGACGGCCGCTGCACCAGCAGGCGCAGGTCGATTTCGCGCTCCCGCATGCCGCGCTCCAGCGCGTCCTGCATCTGCCAGGCCAGCTGCTTCATGCGCGTTTCGCTTTCCGAACGCGCATAACCGCGGGTGAACTGATCCACCAGGATCAGTACCGACACGGTCGTGATGAGCACGGTAATGACCACCCCCAGCGTAATCAGTGAAGACAGATTGGGCGGGGATGGGGCTTTATTCTTGTTCAATTCAGACAAAATTGCGACGCGGCTTGATGCATGACGGCTCCCCTGTGAACCGCATAGGTTTACGGCATCTTGCCAGAACAGCTATGGTTTTTCATCGCATTTCCCGAAAAACTTCGAGAATTTTTTTCTACGGCAAAAAACTCACCAATCCTCGCGATTCAAACCCGAGACAAACGCGGTAAAAGAGCGCAATAAGCGTCATTTCCTGTCAAACGGGAAATGCAAAAAGACAACGGAGGGCGAGTCTTGGTGAGGATCTGCCCTGCGTCAAAGGTGGCACGCAAGCCGGCAGTGCCGGCTGCGCAGGGAAAGGCAATGCGGATTGGCAGGGCTGGTGCTCAGACGCCGGCACAAACGCCATCGGCACGCGGATCGGTAGCCCCTTCGATCAGGCCATCCGGATGCACGCACACGGCGCCGGCGTGACCCATCATGTCGGTGTAGTCCTCCACCACCTGCACTTCATGGCCGGCATTGCGCAAAGCCTCGATGGTGGCCGCCGGTACCCGACCTTCGACCTTCAGGTTGGTGGAAACATCGCCCCATGTGCGGCCCAGCAGCCAGCGCGGCGCACTGACAGCCGCCTGCAGGTTTTGCCCGAACAGCACATGACGCGTGAAGACCGCGGCCTGCGTCTGCGGCTGCCCTTCCCCGCCCATGGTGCCGTAGGCCAGGGTGCGGCCATCGTTGAGCCGTGCCAGCGAGGGGTTCAGCGTATGGAAGGGCAGCTTGCCCGGCTGCAACTGGTTGGCACCGTCATCCAGCGTGAAGCTGGCGCCACGGTTCTGCCACACGATGCCGGTGTCGGGCACGACCACGCCGCTGCCGAATTCCCAGAAGATGCTCTGGATGTAGCTCACCACGCGGCCTTGCGCGTCGGCGGCACCCATCCAGATGGTATCGCCAGGCTTGGCCGGATGCGGCCAGGGCGCGGCGCGCTGCATGTCGATCTGTTGGGCCTCCTGGTCCAGCGCCTCGGCCAGCAGCCAGTGCGCGGCATCCACGCTCATGTGGGCGGGATCGGTGACGTGCTGGTTGCGCAGGATGAAGGCGCGCTTGGTGGCCTCCACCAGGCCGTGGATGTGTTCGAAGCCTTCCGCCTGCGCGATGCCGAGGCGGTCGAACAGGCCGATGATCATCAGGGCCGAGACACCCTGTGTCGGCGGTGGCAGGTTGTAGACCCGGCCTGACGTTAACTGCACCATCAGCGGTTTGACCACCTGGGCGCGGAAGGCCTCCAGGTCACTGCGGCGTAAGGGGCTGCCGGCCGCTTCCAGGCCTGCAGCAAGGCGTTGCGCGAGGTCGCCGCGATAGAAATCATCGAGTCCGGCCTCGGCCAGGCGCGACAGGCTCTCGGCCAGGGCTGACTGTTTCAGCACCTTGCCCTGGGCCGGGATGCCGTCGGCGGCATAGGTGGCGGCAAAGCCGGGCTGGTCTTTGAGCTCGCTCCATTTGTCGCGGGTGAGCTCATGTTGCGAACGGGTGACGGGCACGCCGTTCTTTGCATGGCGGATGGCATCGGCCAGTAGCACCGGCAAGGGCAGCGCACGGCCGAAGCGGCGCGCATGGTCCAGCGCTGCTGCCCAGCCACCGACCGCACCGGCCACCGTCAGCGCCGCATGGGGCCCGCGCGTGGGCACGGCGCTGTGGCCGTGCTGCGCATAGAAATCCTTGGTCGCCAGCGCCGCCGAGGGACCGCAGGCGCGGATGGCCACCGGCTCCTGGCCGGGTTCGCTGATGACCCAGAAGCCATCGCCACCGATGCCGTTCATGTGCGGATAGACCACCGCGATGGCGGCCGCGGCCGCGACCATCGCTTCGACCGCATTGCCACCCTCGCGCAGGATCTGCGCGCCCGCCTGCGCGGCCAGGTGATGGGGAGCGGTGACCATTCCGCCCAGACAGGTCTTGCTGTACAACATGGCTGACTCCTGATGTTCTTGTCGAGATGAAAAAACTGCTGCGAGGATGATACCTGCGGATGGCCAGGCTTTCAGGAGGCCGGCGCCTTGGGCGCGTCCATCCATGAGACGTGCGCGGCCACGATGCGCCAGCCTTGCGGACAACGCAGCCAGGTATGGCTCTGGCGGCCGATGCGCGCCTCGCCCTCGCGGGTGAATTCGGTATCGGCCACGGCATAGTCCTGGCCATAGGTGGTGATGACGGTGGCGCGCAGCTTGCGCATGAGGTTCTTCGGTGAACGTCCCTGGCGGAAGGCGCGGATGGCCTCGGTGCCCACCAGGTTCTCGGTGGCGCCGTAGCGCACCGTCTGGGGACTGTCCAGGAACAGTTCATCGAGCACCTCGACCTGGTTGGTGGTGAGGGCCACTTCGTAGCGTTCAAAAGCGCGGCGCACTTCGTCCACCACGTCGGGCAGGTTGATGGCGTAAGGCTGGGTCGATTCCATGTTCAATCCTTGCAGTGACCCGGCGTCAATGCGCGCCGAGATAGGCCTTGGCCAGCGCGTCATTGGCAGCGATCTCGGCGGCCGTGCCTTGCGCCACCACGCGTCCGCCTTCGATGACGTAGGCGCGGTCGGCCAGCGACAGGGCCAATGCGGCCATCTGGTCGACCAGCACGATGGTCATGTTTTCGCGGCGCAGTTGATCGAGGGCGGCAAACAATTCGGCGATCACCTTGGGAGCCAGGCCCAGCGATGGCTCGTCCAGCAACAGCACGCGCGGACGCGACATCAGGCCGCGTGCGATGGCCAGCATCTGCTGCTCGCCACCGGAGAGCAGCCCGGCGCGGTGATGCAGGCGCTCGCGCAAGCGCGGGAAACGGCCCAGCATTTCTTCCACGCGGGCCTCCACATCCTGCGGATAGAGGAAAGCACCGAGTCGGATATTGTCCAGCACCGACAACTCCGGAAACACCTGCCGCCCTTCCGGCACCAGCACCACGCCCTGGCGCACGATCTGTTCGGCGCGCAGGTGCATCAGGTTCACGCCACCGGCGTGGATACCGCCTTGGACAGGCCGATGCAGCCCGGCCAGCGACCGCATCAGGGTGGACTTGCCGGCGCCGTTGGCGCCCAGCAGCGCAATCATCTCGCCTTGCCGCACCTGCAGGTTGATGCCGTGCAGGACCGGTTCGGCACCATAGCCGGTGACCAGCTCGCCCACGCCCAGCAATTCGTCGGCGCCGCTGACGGCAGCGCGCACGGCCGCCACGGCCTGCTGCGTGCCCTCGCCGAGATAAGCCTTGCGCACCGCCGGATCGTTCTGCACTTCCTGCGGTGTGCCGATGGCCAGTCGCTGGCCGGCATCAAGCACGACGATGCGGCGCGAGATCTGCATGACCAGTTCCATGTCGTGCTCGACCACCACCACACTGATGCCGGCATCGGCGATCCTGGTCAGCAGCTGCGCGAGCATGGTCTTGTCTTCGCGCGAGAGGCCGGCGGCAGGTTCGTCCAGCAGCAGTACATCGGGATCGGCGGCCAGCGCGCGAGCGATTTCCACCAGGCGGCGATCGACGTGGGCCAGGTCGGCACTGGGGATATCGAGCGCACCGCGATAGCCGCAGAAGTCGAGCAGGTGGCGGCAACGCGCACGCACCTCGCCGGAGACGAAGCCCCGCGCCGAGAGCAGGCCACCCAGGCGGCCGCGGCCGCAGGCCAGCGCCACGTTGTCGGCCACCGTGAGGCTGCCGAACAATTGCGAGGTCTGGTAGGTACGCGCCACGCCGTGGCGCGCGATGCGGAAGGCGGCCAGCCCTGCCAGCGGCGTCTGGCCCAGCGTGAACTGGCCGGCGCTGGGACGATAGAAACCGGAGAGCATGTTCAGCGCCGTGGTCTTGCCCGCGCCATTGGGACCGATGAGACTGGTGACCGCACCGCCCGGGACCTCGAAACCTAAATCGCTGACGGCCCGCACGCCACCGAACACCATGGTCAGGCCGTCGGCGGCGAGCGTGCGGCGTGCGCGCACCGGCAGCGCGACTTCTTCCGCATCCTCTTGCAAAGCGGCATCGGGCGCAGGCTCCACCGGCTTGCGCAGGCGTGACGCCAGCTTGCCTACCAGGCCGGTCACGCCATCGGGGGCCACCCACAGCACCAGCAGCAGCAAGGCACCGAAGAAGAGAAGGCGATAGTCCTCCAGGCTGGAGAGCAGTTCCGGCAAGGCCCCCACGATCACTGCACCGATCACCGGACCGAGGATGGAGCCCGAGCCCCCCAGCACCACCACCAGCACGAACAGGATGGACTGCATGAAGCTGAAGGTATCCGGTGTGACGAAGGTGGAGAGCGGCGCGAAGAGACCACCCGCGAGACCGGCCAGCGCCGCCGAGAGCGCGAAGGCCACGGTCTTGATGACCAGCGGATTCAAGCCAATGGATTCGGCGGCGGTCTCGCTGTCGCGCACCGCACGCATGGCTGCGCCCCAGCTGCCGCGCGAGAGCCAGCAGTAGGCGGCCAGCACGACGGCGGCCGTGATCAGCCCCAGTACTGCAATCGCACGCTCCGCCTGCAAACCCAGGAAGGCAGGTGCCGCCAGGCCCATGATGCCGTTCTGGCCGCCGGTCAGGTCGCGCAGTTCGATGATGGCGTGCTGGATGATGAAGCTGAAGGCAATCGTGATCATCGCCAGGTACGGCCCCTTCACCCGCAGCGCCGGCAAGGCCAGCAGCACGCCCAGCGCACCGGCCACCACGGCCGCCAGCGGCCAGGCCAGCCAGAATGAGAGTTGCACCTTGGTGGTGAGGATGGCCACCGTGTAGGCACCGACGGCGTAGAAGCCGACATGGCCGAAGGAGACTTGGCCAGTCAGCCCGATGAGCACATTGAGCCCGATGCCGACGATGGCCACCAGCGCGATGCCGGCCAGCACGAACACGTAATAGCTGTTGATCGACAGGGCCAGCGTCATGGCCGCGATCAGGCCCACGGCAGAAAACGCCAGCGCCGCGGGTGTGCCCAGGCCGAGCTTGATCTTGCCAGCCGCGGGGGCCACTGCGGGCCGCGCGGCCGCCTGCAGGCTGCGGGCGATGGAATGGGGTAAACGATTCATACCTTTTTCACCTGTGCGCGGCCGAACAGGCCGTTGGGACGAATGGCCAGCACCGCGATCACCAGCGCGAAGGTGATGATCTGGGTGTAGCCGGAACCGAGCGTGGCCGTGATGAGCGCCTCGGCCATGCCGAACAGCAGGCCCGCGATCATCACGCCCCAGGCGCTGGTGATGCCGCCGAGGATGGCCACCGCAAAGGCCTTGAGGCCAAACAGCGTGCCCATGTCGGCATTGACGTTGAAGAGCGGCGCAATGAGCACGCCGGCCACACCGGCCAGCAGCGTCGAGAGCGCGAAGGCCACCGCGATGGCGCGCGTGATGGGGATGCCCATCAGGCGCGCCGCATCACGGTTCTGCACCACCGCCAGCAGGGCCGTGCCCCAGCGCGTGCGGCGCGAGATCGTGTGCAAGAGCGCGGCCAGCGCCAGGCCGATGGCCGGGATCAGCAAGTGCAGCGGATACACGCCCAGGCCCATGCCGCCCAGTTCGATGGAGGACTGCGCCAGCGGCGAAGGCAGGCTGCGCGGCTCCTTGCCGAAGGTATGCATGACCAGGTTGTCCAGCACGATGCCCAGCGCCACGGTGGACATCAGCCAGGCATTGGAGCCCTGGCGCGCGAAGGGGCGCACGGCCAGCACCTCCACCAGCATGCCGTAGAGCGCGCAGGCGGCCAGCGCCAGCACGATGGCCAGCCACATCGGCCAACCCAGCGTCTGGGCGAAGGTGAAGCACAGCACGGCGCCCAGCATCATGGAGCTGCCCTGTGCAAAATTGACGGTGCCGGAGACGGCATACGTCATGTAAAAACCCAGCGCCATCAGACCGTACATGCTGCCCAGTCCGAATCCGCTGATCAGTGCCGACAACAGCAGCATCGCGTTCTCCTGGCGCCACCCTGCCCGCTCATGCAGGCAGCGGCGGCGCATCGTCTTTGCAAAAGGTATTACTGGGTCAGGCCAACCGGCAGGATGCGGTTGTCGATGAATTGCGCCCAGACGTAGTCATCGGCTTGCAGGGCATCATGCACGGTCGGGCTGAAGGGCTTGACGTAGGTCTTGATGAGACCTTCATAGCGGTCGATCTTGTAGAAGCCCTCGCGCACCGCATCGCCATTGGTGGAGCCGGCCTTGGCGATGGCCAGTGCGGCCAGCTGCATGCCGTCATAGGCATTGGCCACGCCCACGGCCGGGGTGATGTCGTCCGGCCCCTTGATGGCGGGATACTTGGCCTTCAGTTCGGCCACCACCTTCTCGCCCACCGGCGAGAGCTTGCCGAAGAAGCTGAAGGTCTGGATGAAGTGCACGTTCTTCGCATTCGGTCCGGCCAGCTCGGTGAAGCGCCCACCCGCCGGGCCCCAGTGCGAGACCACCGGCACCTTCCAGCCCATGCGGTCGAGCGACTTGACCACCTGGGCCGAGGGACCGACGTTGCCCACCAGGTACAGCGTATCGGCACCGGCCGCCTTCAGGCGGCTCAGTTGCGGCACCACGTCGACGTCGCTGGCTTCGAATTTCTCGACACCGGCCGGCTTCAAGCCCTTCTCGGCGAGCGCGGCGACGATGCCTTTTTCATTGGATTCGCCCCAGGGGTTGTTGACCAGGATCAGGCCGGCCTTGCTGCTCTTGAAGGTCTTCTGGGCGTAGTTGAGCATGGCCTTGTCCACCAGTTCATCCACCGCCGAGACGCGGAAAGCGTAGTTGGGATTGGCGCCATTCTTGGTCACGCCGGTGCCGGCCGCCCAGGGACCGACGAAGGGCACTTTCTCCTGGTTGATGATGGGCACGATGGCCATCGAGACCGGCGTATCCAGGCCGCCGAAGAGCACGGCCACCTTTTCCTTGAAGATCAGTTCGCGTGCGGCCACCACGCCCTTGGCCGGGTTGCCTTCGTCATCGCGGCGCACCAGCTCCAGCTTGCGCCCGCCCAGCAGGCCGCCCTTGGCGTTGATCTCGTCGATGGCAATGCTCATGCCGCGCGTCAAGGCTTCGCCGGCCTGCGCCGACTGGCCGGAGAGGGCCGTGACCAGGCCGATCTTGATGGGGTCGGCGGCCATTGCCAGCGGCGACATGGCGGCGGCGAGGGTGGCAGCTGCGGCGGCGATGAGGGTACGGCGGGTCAGGCGAATCATGGTGTTGCCTCCAAAGGTTTGCGAGAAGTGAGTGTGGCTTTGCCCGGCATGACTTATGCAAGGGCTATGCCAAGCGCAGCAGCAAGGCTTAATTTTTGCCGACAATATCTATCTAATAGTGGCGGCATTAAATACCTCATATTGCTGCTGATCGGATATTTAACTTGCATTCAATAATGCACAATACTTGTGCAAACCATGGAGAAAATGATGCACGCCGCACCATCATCAATCACCCCGCAGGGTGCAGCCCTGCCTCCCCTGCCCTATGATCCGGCCGCCCTGGTGGACGAATACCTGCGCGTGCTGATGATTCCCGACCCGGTGGCCGCGCGTCGCTTCGTCTCGCCGGAGCTGAAGATCCGCTTTACCGGCGGCCGGGAAATGATCGACCCGGCACAGTGCGCGGCCTTCAATGCCACCCGCTATGGCTGGGTCAAGAAGCGTTTCGAGGGAACCGAAGTGGTGGCCGGTGCCACGGTGGAACAGGCCATCGTCTACAACCGGGGCACCCTGTATGGCGTGTGGCCCGATGGCGAGGCCTTCGAAGGCAATCGCTACGTGGACCGCTACGTGATCCGCCACGGCCTGATCGTGCAGATGGATGTGTGGAACGACAGTGCCGAACGCCTGCTGGTGCGCGCCGGCCTGGCCGAGCTGTAAGGAGGCCGCATGCAAGCGACGATCCTGCCGCCCAATGCCGAGGAGGCGCTGGGCCATGATGATGGACGCAACCCCTATGGGGTGCTGCGCTCGCATGGCCGCTTCGGCTATTCGCCCATCCATCGCCGACCCGATTACTGCTGGCCCAACGGCGCCAGGCTGGCGGTGTACCTGGGCTTCAACATCGAGCACTTCGCCTTCGGGGAGGGCCTGGGGGCCAAGCTGGGACCGGTCTGTCCGGAGCCCGACGTGCTCAACTATGCCTGGCGTGAATACGGCAACCGCGTCGGTGCCTGGCGCTGCCTGGAATTGTTCGAGCAACTCGGCCTGCCGGCCGGCGTGCTCATCAATACCGCGCTCTACGATCATTGCCCGGAACTGGTGGAAGCGTTCGCCGCGCGCGGCGATGAACTGATCGGCCATGGCCACACCAACGCGCACCAGCAAGGCACGCTCGATGAGGAGGCCGAAGCCGCCCTGCTGCGCCACTGCCGCAGCCGCATCCAGGCCGAGAGCGGCGTACAGGCCACGGGCTGGCTCTCGCCCTGGATTTCGGAGAGCCTGGTCACGCCCGACCTGCTGCAGGAAACCGGCTATCGCTACAACCTCAACTGGGCCCATGACGACCAGCCGGTGCGCATGCGCACCCGTACCGGCGAGACGCTGTGGTCGATTCCCTATCCGCAGGAATTGAACGACATCCCCATGATCGTGGCGCGCCAGATGGATGGCCGCGACTTCGCCCGCATGATCGTGGACAACTTCGACGAGATGCGCGAACAGGCGCTGCGCCAGCCACTGGTGATGGGCATTGCCCTGCATCCCTACCTGGTCGGCCAGCCCTATCGCCTGCGCCACCTGCGCACCGCCCTGCAGCACCTGGCGGCGGCACGCGATCGCGGCGAGATCTGGTTCACCACACCCGGCGCCATCTGCGACCACGTGGACAGCCTCGAACAATTACGCCAGCCGTTCTGAGCCGGCATGACGCACCAGGAGAATGAATTGAGCACTGCCCAGGCCACGGCCAACCGCACTACTGCCTTCGAGATCAATGACCACGTGGGCGCCTTCGTGCCGCATGGCCGCTTCACCCTGCCGGGCGCTGCCAGCGGTCCGCTGGCCGGGTTGCGCTTCGCGGCCAAGGACTTGTTCGACGTGGCCGGCCACCCCACCGGCGCCGGCAACCCGGACTGGCTGCGCAGCCATCCCGTCCCCACGCGCAGCAATGCGCTGGTGGACCAATTGCTGCAGGCCGGTGCCACCCTGGCCGGCAAGACCGTCACCGATGAATTGGCCTACAGCATCCACGGCGACAACCATCACTACGGCACGCCGGTCAACAGCGCCGCACCGGACCGCGTGCCGGGCGGTTCCTCCAGTGGTTCGGCTGCTGCGGTGGCGGCGCGCCTGTGCGACTTCGCGCTGGGCACCGATACCGGCGGCTCGACCCGCGTGCCGGCCAGCTATTGCGGCGTGTGGGGCTTGCGCACCAGCTTCGGCCTGCTCTCCACGGCCAGCATGGCACCGCTGTGTCCCAGCTTCGATACGGCGACCTGGCTGGCCCATGACGCCGACACCTTCGAGCGCGTCGGCCAGGTCCTGTTGCCCAAGACCGGCACGCTGCCCTTGCGCCAGGTGCTGCTGCCCTTCGACATGCTGGAACTGGCCGATGCCGACTTCCATCCGGCGCTCCACCGGGTCTACGATGCGCTGCGCAGCGAACTGCCCGGCCAGCACATGCGCCTGTCGGGCGAGGAAGGCGAACTGGAGAAATGGCGCCAGGCCTACATCCAGGCGTCCGCCTTCGATGCCTGGCAATGCCATGGCGCGTGGATCGCGGCAACACGTCCGCTGTTCGGTCCGGCAGTGCAGGCACGCTGGGACATGGCACGCGACATCAGCGCCGAGACTGCCCGCGCCGCGCGCGAGAAGCAGGACCTGGTCCGGCATCGCGTGCGTTCGCTGCTGGGGGCCGACGGGGTCGCGGTGATTCCTTCGGCCTCCAGCGTGGCGCCCCTGCGCGATGCCAGCGCGGCCGAGATCGACCAGGTGCGTGCGCGCACCTTCCGCCTGACCTGCGTGGCCGGACTGGCGGGCTTGCCGCAGGTGAGCATGCCCTTCACCACTCCCGCCGGACTGCCGATCGGCGTATCATTGCTCGGCCCGGCCGGCAGCGACCTGGCCCTGATCGGGCTGGCAACGCGCCTGTGGCGCAGCCTGCAGGCAGCGCAGTGAGGCCGGGCACGATCCACCCTATGACCAGACGATGAGCGACCTCTCTCCCCGCAAGACGGCCAAGCCGTCTTCCCGCACTGGCAAGTCCCAGGAGCACGCCACCAAACCAGCACCGGCCCCGGCCCGCCAGAGCCGCGCCGGGCGTCCGCGCGTGCGGCACGATGACCTGGCCGATACCGCGCCCCTGGTCCTGGAAGGCGAAGCGGGCGAAGACATCATCGTGCGCATCTACCAGACTGTCTTCGACAGCGTGATGAGCCAGCGCCTCACCCCCGGCACCAAGCTGCCGGAGGCAGCGCTGTGCGAACTGTTCGGCGTGGGCCGCACGGTGGTACAGAAGGCGCTGCAGAAACTGGCGCACGAGCACATCGTCGAGTTGCGGCCCAATCGTGGCGCCGTGGTGGCCATGCCCACGCCGGAAGAGACGCGCGAGATCTTCGAGGCACGGCGCGCACTGGAAGGTGCCATCATGCGCCTGGCCGTGCGCAACGCTACCCGCGCCGACCTCGCCAAGCTGCGCCGCCAGTTGAAGGAAGAGCACCAGGTCATGCACAGCTATGCGCAGACCCACTGGGCGCGCCTGGCCTCCTCTTTCCACATGCGGGTGGCCGAACTGTCGCGCAATGCCACGCTGCAGCGCTACCTGGGCGAACTGGTGTCACGCTGCTCGCTGATCGTGGCCCTGCATGAGCCGGCCGGGTATGCCGCCTGCGAGCATGATGAACACACGCATATCGTCGACCTGATCGAACGCGGTGACAGCGAGGGTGCAGTCGCTGCCATGGAAGCGCATCTGGTCTCGCTGGAGGAACACATCCACCTGGTGAGCGAAAAGAGCGGCAACAGCCTGGCGCGGATGCTGGGGATGGAATAAGGTCATCACCCGCATCACCCGCATCATCCACATCACCTCGCAGGGATGAAAAAATGGCGGCAGGGACCGAAGTCCCTGCCGCCATTTTTACGTGGCCAGCATCGGTCAGATCGTGACCGGCTCCTTCAATGCCTCGCGTGCCTGCGCTGCAATCTCGAAGGAATGCAGGCGAGCCGCGTGATCGTAGATCTGCGCGGTGATGATGAGCTCATCGGGCGCATGTTCATCGATGAAGGCTTGCAGGCCTTCTTCCACGGTCTCGCGGTCACCGACCACGGCACAGGACAGCGAGCGCTCGACGTGGGCCTGTTCTCCGGGCTGCCACAGTGCATCGATGTCATCCACCGGCGGGCGCAGCTGGCCAGGCGTGCCACGGATGAGATTGAGGAACTGCTGCTGCAGCGAGGTGAAGAGGCGCTCGGCCTCACGCTGGGTATCGGCGGCGAAGACGTTCAGGGCCAGCATCACGTAAGGTTTCTTCAAGGTCGCCGACGGCTTGAAGCGCTCGCGGTAGATCTGCACGGCCGACTTCATGAAGCCCGGTGCAAAGTGCGAAGCGAAGGCGAACGGCAAACCGAGTTCGGCCGCCAGCTGCGCGCTGAACATGCTGGAACCCAGCAGCCAGATCGGCACTTTCAGGCCGCTGCCCGGAACGGCGCGCAGGTTCTGGTAATCCGAAGGCTCATCAAAATATTCCTGCAGTTCGATGACGTCCTGCGGGAAGTTCTCTGCCGTATCCCCACCCATATGGCGGCGCAGGGCGCGCGCGGTGCGCTGGTCGGAACCGGGCGCGCGGCCCAGGCCCAGGTCGATGCGGCCGGGATAGAGCGACTCCAGCGTGCCGAACTGCTCGGCGATGACCAGCGGCGAGTGGTTGGGCAGCATGATGCCGCCGGAGCCGACGCGGATGGTCCTGGTATTGGCCGCCACGTGCGAGATCACCAGGGCCGTGGCAGCGCTGGCGATGCCGGGCATGTTGTGGTGCTCGGCCAGCCAGTAGCGCTTGTAGCCCAGGGCCTCGGCGCGCTGCGCCAGCTCCTTGCTGTTGTGGAAGGCGTGGGCGGCAGTGCTGCCCTGGTTGATGGGGGACAGGTCGAGGACGGAAAACGGGATCATGCAGGAATCCTTGTCGAGTCGGCACGGCCCTTGGAGGCCGTGCCGGTGGCCGGGTAGCTTCCCCGGAAAAGGCTTGCTGTGTTCGGTGCGCGGACTTAGTCCAGCTTCACTACCAGCTTGCCGAAGTTCTTGCCTTGCAGCAGGCCCATGAAGGCCTCGGGGGCCTTCTCCAGGCCATGCACCACGTCTTCGCGGTAATGCAGCTTGCCTTCCTTGAGCCAGGTGCCGACTTCCTTCTGGAAAGCGGCGTACAGGTCAGGGCGATTGACGTAGTAGTCGAAGATGATGAAGCCCTGCACGCGGATGCGCTGGGTCAGCAGGCGGCGCAGGATGGCGCTGCTCTCGGTGGCCAGGCTGCCGCCGTTGTAATGGGCGATCAGGCCGCATACCGGCACGCGAGCGTGGATGTTGAGCAGCGGGATGACGGCGTCGAGCACGGCACCGCCGACGTTTTCGAAATAGACGTCGATGCCGCGCGGGCAGGCCGCTTTCAATTGCCCGGCGAAGTCAGGTGCACGGTGGTCGATACAGGCATCGAAACCCAGTTCCTTGACCGCCGATTCACACTTCTGCGCGCCACCGGCGATACCGACCACGTGGCAGCCACGCTGCTTGGCGATCTGGCCGACCAGCGAACCGACCGCGCCGGTGGCGGCGGCCACGACCACCGTTTCGCCTGCGCGCGGCTGGCCGATGTCGATCAGGCCGGCATAGGCGGTGTAGCCGGGCATGCCCAGCACGCCCAGCGCATGCGAGGGATGGGCGAAGTCGGCGGGCAGCTTGTTGGCGCCGCTGCCGTCGGAGATGGCGTATTCCTGCCAGCCTGTGTAGGCCATGACCAGGTCGCCTTCCTTGAAATCGGGATGGCGCGAACTGACCACGCGCGAGACCACGCCGCCGGTCATGACGCCGTCGATTTCCACCGGCGGTGCGTAGGAAGGGGCATCGCTCATGCGGCCGCGCATGTAGGGGTCCAGCGAGAGCCACTCACCGCGCAGCAGCATCTGGCCTTCCTGTACTTCCGGGATGGCCACTTCTTCCAGGCGGAAATTCTCGGCGGTGGGGGCGGCAGCGGGACGCGAGGCGAGGACGATGCGGCGATTGGTCTTGGGCAATTGGGTCATGGAAATCCTTTCCGTATTCGGTTCATCGGGAGGCGCAGCGCGCCATCGAAACTATCAGATCAGTCGTGATTACTGCGGTGCCACCAGCACGTGGCGCGTGACCAGCATGGCCGCTTCCATCGGCGCACGGTCACGGCCCAGCTTGGACAGCAGGCTGGCACCCAGCCACTGCTGGTACAGCATGGTGGCCGTGGCCAGCGGTTGCAGCACGGTGTGCAGCGAGCCTTCGGCGATGCCCTCTTCGATGCAGGCGGCGATGCGTTCGATGAAGCGCTGCGTGCCGCCGTGCAATACCTGGCGCATGTCGTCGGAGAGGTCGGCCACTTCGGCCGAGAGCTTGACCACCAGGCAGCGCTGCTCGGCTTCCTCGCAGCACTGGCTTTCCAGCCAGTAACCCCAGTAAGTCAGCAGGCGCTCGCGGGCACTGTCGCCCTGGCGATGGTCGGACAGGACGTGATCCAATCGTTCCAGGTAGCCGGCCACATAATGCTCGATCAGTTCGCGGCCATATTGTTCCTTCGATCCGAAGTAGTGATAGAAGGAACCCTTGGGAATCTGCGCAGCCGCCAGAATCTCGGCCAGGCCGACGCCGGTGTAGCCCTTCTGCGCGATGAGCGCATGGCCGGCTTGCAGGATGTGACGCTTGTTGTGGTCGTAGTGTTCTCGCATGCGGCCCATTCTAACGGAAAATTAGACCGGTCGTCTAAGACCGGTCCTTTTTGCCGGATCAGCTTGATGCCGGTGACTTGCGCGCGGGTGGAAACAGCGGCCACACCAGCAAGGCTGCCCCAGCGGTACCGATCCACACGGCGGGCCAGCCGTGCCAGTGCAGCAGCAGCGGGACGACCTGGGCAGTGAGGAAGAAGACACCGAAGACGCAGCTGTTGCCCAATCCCAGGGCCGTGCCGACCTGGGCCGGACCGGCGGCCACGGCCAGTTCGGTATAGGCCACGCCATGCCATGCGGAGACCACCACGCCGGCCACGACCACAAACCCGCCCAGCCAGGGCAGCGATACGGAGAGTGCGTCGAGTGAAGACACGCCCAGCAGCAGGAACAGCAGTGCACTGCCCAATGCGCAAGCGCGCAGATAGGGACGACGCTGGCCGCGCCGGTCGGTCCAGCGGCCACTGGCGATGCGCGCCACCGCCGCACCCACTTGCACCAGCGTGAGCAGCACACTGATGAGGAGCAGACTGGCCTGCCCCGCTTCATGCAGGAAGATGCCGCCGAAGCTGATCAGCGCCACCTGCGGCGCGCACAGCAAGCCGGTGCCCAGTGCCAGTCTCCAGACCAGCGGACTGCGCAGGGCCGGCATCGCAACCGGGGATGCCGCGTGCGCGTGCGTTGCCTTGTGCGGCTCGCGCAGCCAGAGCAACACCAGCGCGACGCTGGCCAGGCAAAGTGCCATCAGCAAGCCATACACCGCACCGAACCCGGCGCGCGCTGCCAACGTGGGCAAGAGCAAGGCGCCGATGCCGCCGCCCAGCGGCACCGCCGTCTGGCGGATGCTCATGGCCAGACCCCGCTCGCCCTCGGCGAACCAGGCCATGATGGCGCGTCCGCTGGCGCCGTTGACACTGCCGCCCAGCAATCCGGCCAGCGTCAGGCCGACGCATAACCATACAAAGGGTGATACGCCCCGCCCCGGCCGCGCCATCGCCATCAGCAGGCACAGCGCAGCGCTGGTCCCCAGCAGTCCGGCCAGCAGCACCTTGCGGTCGCCCAGGCGATCAGTCAGTACACCCCAGGGCAGTTCGCCCAGGGCCACGCCCAGGCTCAGCAAGCCCAGTGCCAGGCCCAATTGCGCATTGCTCAGGTGATAGTCGCTGCGCAGCACCAGCGAAGTCACCGGGATGCCGGAGAACACGGCCGAGAAGCTGGCATTGGCGGCAACGCCTGCGGCCAGGACCTTCCAGCGATGGGCTGGGGGAGCGCCGGCGATGCTTTCGGGAGAAGTGGATAGCGTGTACAAGGCAGTCTCCGGTAGGAATCAGGCCTTTCAGTGTGGCGTGCAGCCTCATGGCTTGGATGTCATAATTCCGGCATTGCCAGCCATTTGACGTTTTCTGCACCATGCCCGCGCGCGACATCGCCTTCCTCATTTTTGCCGATTGCAGCATGCTCGACTTCACCGGTCCGCTGTCAGCATTCGATGCCGCCAACCGCGTGAGTGCGCGCACGCTCTACCGGATCACGCTGCATTCCGAGCCGGGCGGCCTGATCCGCAGTTCGGCCGGGGCGATGATCCAGACTGAGCGCATCGGCCGCGCCACCTTCGATACCGTGGTGGTCGCCGGTGGCGGTGCACCGCGCGAGGGGCTGGTGTCCGAGGCGCTGCGCCGCTACGTGCTGCGCGCAGCCAGCCGTTCGCGCCGCATCGCGGGCGTGTGCACCGGGGCCTTCGTGCTGGCGGCGGCGGGCCTGCTCGATGGCAAGCGCGCCACCACGCATTGGCGCATGGCGGCCAAGCTGCAGCAGATGCATCCGCAGGTAAAGGTGGACAGCGACCGCATCTATTGCTGCGATGGCAAGGTGTGGACCTCGGCCGGGATTTCCGCCGGGATCGACCTGGCGCTGGCCCTGATCGAGGAAGATCACGGCGCCGAACTGGCCAAATCGGTGGCGCGCGAACTGGTGGTGTATCACCGCCGTCCCGGCGGGCAATCGCAATTCTCGGCCCTGCAGGAGATGGATGGGGGCTCCGAGCGCATCCGCCGCGCACTCAGTTTTGCGCGCACGCATCTGCATCAGGAAGTCACCGTCGACACCTTGGCCGACGTGGCCTGCCTCAGTCGCCGCCAATTCGATCGCAGCTTTGTGGCCGAGACCGGCCAGACCCCGGCGCGCGCCATCGAACAAATGCGCGCGGAAGCGGCGCGGCTGCGCATCGAACAATCCCAGGACAGCCTGGAGAGCATCGCCCGTGCCACCGGCTTTGGCGATGCCGAGCGCATGCGCCGCGCCTGCCTGCGGCTGTTCGGCCAACCGCCGCAAGCCATGCGCCGGCTGGCCCGGCTGGAAGAATCATGACTGCGTTGAGCCCGTGGTCAGGCGCACGCGCGTGATTTCGGAAGGCGCCAGCAGCCGCTTGGGCGGTCCCCAGTAGCCGGTGCCGCGGCTGACGTAGATCCACAGTCCCTGCAGGCGCTTGAGGCCGGCGACATAGGGCTGTTGCAGCGGCACGAAGAAATTCCACGGGAAGAACTGCCCCCCATGCGTATGCCCCGACAGTTGCAGGTCGAAACCGGCCTCGACGGCGGCCGTGGCGCTGCGCGGCTGGTGGGCCAGCAGCACGCGCGGATGGCCGCCGGGCGCATCGGCAATGGCGGCGTGCGGATCGCTGCGATGGCCTTCGTCGAAATGATGCGCGGTGTAGTCCGTCACCCCCGCCAGCACCAGCCCTGCCCCTTCATGGCGCAGGACCACATGTTCATTCATCAGCACGGTCACGCCCAGGCGGCGGACTTCATCGATCCATTCGTGAGCATTGGAGTAGTACTCGTGATTGCCGGTGACGAAGTAGGCACCGTGCCGCGCCCGCAGTTGCGCCAGCGGTGCGGTGTGCGGGGCCAGCTGGCGCACGCTGCCGTCGACCAGGTCGCCGGTGATGGCCACCACGTCGGGCTGCAGGGCGTTGACCTTGTCGACGATGGCCTGCAGATAGGGCGCCTTGATGGTGGGGCCGACGTGAATGTCGCTGATCTGGACGATGGTGAATCCCTCCAGCGCCTCGGGCAGGTTGGCGATGGGTACGCTGACCTCCACCACCGCAGCGGTGCGGCGGGCATTGAGATAGCCGATGACGGTGGCCGCTGCGGTCAAGGCCAGCACCAGCCAGGCGCTCAGTTCCACCATCTCGTGCTGCTGGATGGCCGGCAGGTGCAGCCAGGGCAGCGCAACCAGCGCCAGCGCGCGCAACAGCGTCAGCAGCAGCGCCGAGGAAAATGCTCCCATGGCCAGCATGCCGGCCCAGGCCACGCGGTCAGCAGCGGTTTCCGACAGGCCGCGCCGCTTGAGGTAGGGCACGGCCAACGCTACCGGCATCAGCAGGAAGGACAGCAGCAACACCGCTGCACCCAGCGTGATCCAGCCCGCGTGGGTGGTCAGCGCCGGCAGCAATTGCCAGCCTATCCAGGCATGCAGGGCGGCCAGCAGGCCGAGGACGGTCAACAGCGAGAAGAGACTACGGCGCATGGAAAACCTTTGAAAGAGGACGCATCGCCCGGGACTGCGGAGGCCGGCCGAGGCTTGCCGGAAAGCAAACATATGAAGGCTTGAGACATGCTTTTCAAGCAATTTCTGCGAAAAACCTCGTAAATCCTGCCCAAAATGGCTCATCGGCAGGGAGCAGAAACAGCCAGATGAAGAAAAAGTCCGCCACAGGCATGCAAGAAGACGCGCGGAGGAGGATAATATTGCTTCTATCCCCCCGTTTTTAATTCGCGCGACCTTGGCGGCGACAGCCGCATCGATGGCAAGAGCATCGACACCAGGCCGCGCCTGCATCATTGGAAGAGTTATTTTGAGTTCAAGCAAAACCAAACGCTGGCATGGCAATGTCGAGGCGATCAAGGCCGAATTCCTCAACGGCGTGATTACCCAGATGACCTCCTACGGCGACCGCGTCCATTTCAGCATGTTCGGTTCGGTGCAAAAGCCGCACTATGAAGTCATCAACAGCTTCGACAAGAAGATGGCCTTCGATGGCAACCACCACCTGCACCGTGCCGAGGAAACCGAGTTCGGTCCCGGCAACGTGACCCCCATCTTCACCCTCGACCAGATCAAGCGCATCGTCGCCACCGGCGGCAGCGGCACCCGCAGCACGCCCCGTTCGGCACGTGCCTCCTCGGCGCGCAGCGCCGCCGGCACCGCCCGCCCGACCACCGCCGCAGCGCGCGCACGTGAAGCGGTCGATGGCGAGAAGTACGCCTACTTCAAGGCCAATCGCCACATGCTGCCCGATGAAATCAACCAGCATTCCGATGAGATCAGCAAGCTGATGCTCAATGGCATGTCGGCTGAACAGGCTTTCGGCGAAGTCATTTCCAAGTACTTCGACTGAAGACTGACAGCCCATCCGGCGTGCAGGCAGCATATGCCGCCTGCCCGCCAGACAAAAATGCAAATGGCCGGAGCCCAGTCTCCGGCCATTTTCGTTGAGGCGCCCCGCCGGGCCAATCAGTAGTATTCCGGCACGATCATCGAATCGGGCACCGGATGGCGTTCGTAGTCCTCATGGCGTTCGCGCTCGGGCAACAGCACCGGCGGATGCGGCACTTCGGCATACGGCATCTGCTGCAGCAGGTGATGGATGCAGTTGAGGCGGGCCTTCTTCTTGTCCACTGCCTGCACCACCCACCACGGCGCTTCCGGAATATGGGTGCGCTCCAGCATGACTTCCTTGGCCTTGGTGTATTCCTCCCAGCGGCGGCGCGATTCCAGGTCCATGGGGCTGAGCTTCCACTGCTTGAGCGGATCATGGATGCGCGAGAGGAAGCGCAGGTGCTGCTCTTCATCGGTGATCGAGAACCAGTATTTGATGACCTGGATGCCGGCACGGGTGAGCATGCGTTCGAACTCTGGCACCGAGCGGAAGAATTCCTCGTATTGCTCATCGGTACAGAAACCCATCACGCGCTCCACGCCCGCGCGGTTGTACCAGCTGCGGTCAAACAGCACGATCTCGCCGGCCGCCGGCAGGTGCGACACGTAGCGCTGGAAATACCATTGCGTGCGTTCGCGATCGTTGGGTGCCGGCAGCGCCGCCACGCGGGCCACGCGCGGGTTCAGGCGCTGGGTGATGCGCTTGATGACGCCGCCCTTGCCGGCCGCGTCGCGCCCCTCGAAGACGATCACCACCTTGTGGCCGGTCTGCACCACCCAGTCCTGCAGCTTGACCAGTTCGCCCTGCAGGCGGAACAGTTCGCGGAAATACAGGCGGCGGTATTCCTTTTCCTCGCTGCCGTGGGCGCTGGCAAATTCGCCGGTGACCGGATCGACGGTGCGGTCTTCCAGCTCCAGTTCCATTTCTTCGTCGTAGCTGTCGGCCAGTTCGCGGTGGACGCGCTTGACCAGTTCTTCCTTATCCATCATGTCCTCGTATCCAAGATAAAGTGGCGAACGCTGCACTCCCCTTCGCCCGAAAAGTGCGTGACAACATACCTGCCCATTGTGACCAAGACATGACAGGCCGATAACAACGCCGCTCAAGGCCGCCCGGCCAGGGCGCATGCCCCTCCATCCTGCGCCAACGGGCGGGAAAGCGCCATGATGCCGCACAGAACCAGCCGGACGAAAATACGCTATAGTCCCGAAAACGATTCCGGCATAACAGCATGACACTTACAGAACTCAAATACATCGTGGCCGTCGCGCGGGAAAAGCATTTCGGCCATGCAGCAGAAGCTTGTTTCGTCGCCCAGCCCACGCTGTCGGTGGCCATCAAGAAACTGGAAGATGAGCTGGGCGTGGTCATCTTCGAACGCGGCGGCACCGAGGTCTCGGTCACTCCGCTGGGCGCGCAGATCGTGGCCCAGGCCGAACGCGTGCTGGAGCAGACCGCCGCCATCAAGGAAATCGCCAACCAGAACAAGGATCCGCTCTCGGGCCCCTTGCGCCTGGGCATCATCTACACGATCGGCCCCTACCTGCTGCCGTCGCTGGTCAAGACCATGATAGAGCGCGTGCCGCAGATGCCGCTGATCCTGCTGGAGAATTTCACCACGCGCCTGATCGAACTGCTGCGCCAGGGAGAGCTCGATGCGGCCATCATGGCCCTGCCCTTCCCCGAGCACGGACTGAACGTGATGCCGCTCTACGATGAGGAATTCATGGTGGCGCTGCCGCGCCAGCACAAGTGGGCCGAGCGCAAGGAAATCGATGCGCGCGAACTCAAGAGCGAAACCATGCTGCTGCTGGGCAATGGCCACTGCTTCCGCGACCAGGTGCTGGAAGTCTGTCCCGAGATGTCGCGCTTCTCCACCAATGGCGATGGCATTGCCCGCACGTTCGAAGGCTCATCGCTGGAGACCATCCGCCACATGGTGTCTTCCGGCATTGGCGTGACCGTGCTGCCGCGCGCCTCCATTCCCGATGCCGATACGCGCGATGGCATGGTGCGCTATGTACCCTTCGTGGCTCCGGCCCCCTCGCGCCGCGTGGTCATCGCCTGGCGCAAGAGCTTTACGCGGCAGGCCGCCATCGATGCCGTGCATCAGGCGGTGCTGGCGTGCAAGCTCAATGGGGTGCAGATGCTCACCGAAGAGTCGGCCAACGCGGCTTGATCCCTGCGTAAGCTTGCAAAGAAAACGGGCCTCGCAATTGCGAGGCCCGTGTCATTTCTGCCAGTACGACTTGTTCGCACTCAGGTGATGCGATGCGTACTCTTCACATCAAACCAATGCACATCCCCCGCCCCGAAGGATGCGCCGATGCGCTGACCGGTGCTGACCGGCACATTGGCCGGGCAACGCAGTACCAACGCCTGGCCGCCGCAGCGCGCATGCACCAGCAATTCGGCACCCAGCGCTTCGACCAGCTCCACGTCCAGTGACAGCTGCGCAGCCGAGCCGTCGAGGATGGGCAGCAAGTGTTCCGGCCGCACGCCCAGGATGCGCTCCTGGCCGGCCCCAGCGGGCAACGGCTGCGGCAGTCGCACGGTGGCGGTGGCCTCGCCCTTGCCGGCCTCGAAGCTGGCACCGTCAGCCGACAGCCTCCCCTGCAGCAAATTCATCGGCGGCGAACCGATGAAGCTGGCCACGAACGTGGTGGCCGGGCGGGCATAGACTTCAGCCGGGGTACCGATCTGTTCGGCCACACCGCGATTCATCACGATCATGCGCTGGCCCAGGGTCATGGCCTCGACCTGGTCGTGCGTCACATACAGGCTGGTGGTGCGCAGGCTGGCATGCAGCTTCTGGATTTCCAGCCGCATCTGCACACGCAGTTTGGCGTCCAGGTTGGAGAGCGGTTCGTCGAAGAGGAACACGGCAGGCTTGCGCACGATGGCGCGGCCCATGGCCACACGCTGGCGCTGGCCGCCGGAGAGCTGGCGCGGCGTGCGTTCCAGCAGCGCGCCCAGTTCCAGGATGGCGGCGGCACGCTGTACGCGCTCGTCGATCTCGGTCTTGGAAAGACCCTGGATCTTCAGGCCATACGCCATGTTCTGGTACACCGTCATGTGCGGATAGAGCGCATAGTTCTGGAACACCATGGCGATGTCGCGCTCCTTGGGTTCCAGGTCATTGACCACGCGATCACCGATGACGACCTGTCCGCCGCTGACCTCCTCCAGCCCTGCGACCATGCGCAGCAGCGTGGACTTGCCGCAGCCCGAGGGGCCCACCATGACGATGAATTCGCCATCGGCGATGTCGGCATCGATGCCATGGATCACGTCGACCGCCTTGGCACCGGCACCATAGGTCTTGCGGACTTGCTTGAGATGGATTGCTGCCATGTTTGTCAGTCTCTAACTGTCAGAATGATATAAATTATTTCTCGGAATCGACCAGGCCCTTGACGAACCATTTCTGCATCACCACCACCACCAGCCCGGGCGGCAGCATGGCCAGGATCATGGTGGCCATCACCAGGTTCCACTCCACCGCCGAATCGCCGCCGGAGATGAGCGTCTTGATGCCGATGCCGATGGGATACATGCTGGTGTCGGTGGCGATGATGAGCGGCCACAGGTACTGGTTCCAGCCATAGATGAACATGATCACGAACAGCGCAATCACATTGGTGCGCGATAGCGGCCACAGCACATCCTTGAGGAAGCGCAGCGGCCCGGCTCCATCGATGCGCGCGGCTTCGGCCAGTTCATCGGGCACCGTCAGGAAGAACTGGCGGAACAGGAAGGTGGCGGTGGCTGAGGCGATCAGCGGGACGCTCAAGCCCGCATAGCTGTTGAGCATGCCCAGGTCTGACACGACCTGGTAAGTCGGCGTGATACGCACTTCCACCGGCAGCATCAGCGTGACGAAGATCATCCAGAAGAACAGCCCCCGCCCCGGGAAGCGGAAATACACGATGGCGAAGGCCGACAGCATGGAAATGGAGATCTTGCCGATGGCGATGATGAGCGCCGTGACCAGGCTCACCCACAGCATGTTGAGCACGGGCGGTGCAGTCACCTGCCCGGCCGCCCCCTTGAAGAGCACGGCGCTGTAGTTGTTGATGAATTCCCCGCCCGGCACCAGCGACAGCGGCGACAGGGCCGACTGTTCGGCGGTCTGCGTGCTGGCCACGAAGGCCACATACAGCGGGAAGAAGACGATCAGCACCCCCAGCACCAGCACCACGTGGCTGAGGAAATCGAGGACGGGACGGCGTTCGATCATGCGGCCACCTCTGCAGCGGGGAGGATCAGGAAAGCGTTCATGGTGATGGGCTTCATGCGTATTGCACCTTCTTTTCAACGTACTTGAACTGCACCACGGTCAGCAGGATCACCAGTGCCATGAGCACCACCGATTGCGCCGCCGAGCCGCCCAGGTCGCCGCCCTTGAAGCCATCGGTGAAGACCTTGTAGACCAGGATCTCGGTATCCTTGCCGGGACCGCCGTGGGTGGTGGCATCGACGATGACGAAGGTATCGAAGAAGGCATAGACCACATTGACCACGAAGAGGAAGAACGTGGTCGGCGAGATCAGCGGGAAGACGATGGTGAAGAAGCGCTTGACCGGCCCCGCACCGTCGATGGCCGCCGCTTCGATGAGCGACTTGGGAATCGATTGCAGGCCGGCCAGGAAGAACAGGAAGTTGTAGCTGATCTGTTTCCAGATGGCGGCAATGACGATGAGGATCATCGCGTGGGTGCCATTGATCATGTAGTCCCACGGCAAACCCAGCCAGGCCAGCACGTGCGAGAGGATGCCCAGCGAGGGACTCAGCAGGAACATCCACAGCACCCCCACCACCACCGGCGAGACCGCATAAGGCCAGATCAGGAAGGTCTTGTAGACCGAGGCGCCGCGGCGTACGCGGTCGGCGAAGACCGCCAGCAGCAGCGAGAGCGCCAGCCCGAAGAAGGCCACCAGCGCCGAGAAGAGCGCCGTGGTGCGGAAGGATTCAAGATAGGTCGGATCGGCAAAGAGCGTCTTGAAATTGTCGAACCAGACGAATTCGGAATAGCCGCCAAAGGCATCCTGCAGCAGCATCGACTGATATAAAGCCTGGATGGCCGGCCAGAAAAAGAACAGCAAAGTGATGATGATCTGCGGTGCCACCAGCAGATAGGGCAACCACTTTGAAGTGAATCGCGCGCGTTTTTCCACGATCGTTCCAGCCAGGGATCGCCCGGCCGCAGAAGTTGAATGAATCGAAAAGCGGATGTCAGCTTCCTGACATCCCAAAACGGAAGCCGGCGCTGCTCTCCGCGATCACGGAGCACACCGCCGGTTCCTGCCCCGTCACCGCGTTCAGGCGGGACGGGAGGTGTTGCTGATGAGACTTACTGATTGCCCTTGTTGGCCTTCTCGAAGCGGGCCAGCAATTCGTCGCCGCGCTTGACGGCGGAGTCCAGGGCTTCCTTGGCGGTCTTCTTGCCGGTCCAGACGTTTTCCAGTTCCTCGTCGAAGACGGTACGGACCTGGGCGTAGTTGCCCAGGCGCAGGCCGCGCGACTTCTCGGTGGTCTTGACGATCATCTGCTTGACGGCCACGTCGGTGCCCGGATTGCGCTCATAGAAACCGGAGCTCTTGGTCAGCTCGTAAGCGGCCTTGGTCACCGGCAGGTAGCCGGTGTCCTGGTGCCACTTGGCGGCCACTTCCGGCTTGGAGAGGTAGCTGAAGAACTTGGCCACGCCCTTGTACTCGTCGCCCTTCTTGCCGTTCATGACCCACAGCGAGGCACCGCCGATGACGGTGTTCTGCGGCGCGCCCTGCACGTCGTTGTAATACGGCAGGGTGGCCACGCCGAACTTGAACTTGGCGTTCTTGCGGATATCCGCATAGGCCGAGGACGAGCCGGTGATGATGGCGCACTCGCCTGCATTGAACTTGGCATTGCCTTCGTCCTTGCGGCCGGCATAGGTGAAGTAGCCCTGCTTGGCCCAGTTCGACAGGTTTTCGATGTGGCGCACGTGCAGGGGGCTGTTCATCTTCAGGCGCGCATCGAGACCGCCGAAACCGTTGTTCTTGGTCGCCAGCTCAACGTTGTGCCAGGTTGAAAACGATTCCAAATGCACCCAGGATTGCCAGGTCGTGGTGTAAGCACACGATGCACCGCTGGCCTTGATCTTGGCGGCCATGCCGACGAATTCCTGCCAGGTGACGGGCGGCTTTTCGGGATCCAGGCCAGCCTTGGCGAACATGTCCTTGTTGTAGAACATGATGGTGGTGGAGCTGTTGAAGGGGAAGGACATCATGCCCTTCGGGGTCGAGTAGTAACCGGCCACCGCAGGCACGTAGGCGTTCTGGTCGAACTTCTCGCCGGCCTGCTGCATCACTTCATACACCGGCTTGACCGCGCCCTTGGCGTAGATCATGGTGGCAGTGCCCACTTCGAACACCTGCAGGATGCTGGGCGCATTGCCGGCACGATAGGCGGCGATGGCAGCCGACATCGATTCGTCGTAGGTCCCCTTGTAGACCGGCACGATCTTGTAATCGCCCTGGGTCTTGTTGAAGTCGTCGGCCAGGGCATTGACGCGTTCGCCCAGGGCGCCGGTCATGGAATGCCACCAGGTGATCTCGGTTGCAGCGAAGGCAGAGGAAGTGATCGTCGCCAGGACACCGGTCGCGATCAGCGTTTTCATCATGTTCATCAGAGGGGACCTCTCGAAAAAAGGGGTTTTGATGCTAACAACGCTCCATGACAGCCGCGTTACATTAGCCGCACTGCCGGCTTTGGGCAAAAGAAATGCATGTGGCCGTGCAGCACGAAACCCGGGCATGTCTCGGAAAATAAGAATTCGTTTTTATAAGTTCTGCTGGGGTGTGGCTAAACCGCCCTCCCTGTCAGCGCTTTGTCAGCTCATCCGCAGAGCGAACGTTGAAAAGCACGACAGTGCGGAAACGGCGACGCGAATTATAATGCGGACTTTCGATTTTGCGGACATTCCATGGACAGGCTCAGGCTTTACGCGCTGCTGGTGCGCGCCCACAAACCCATCGGCATCCTGCTCTTGCTGTGGCCCACGCTCATTGCACTGTGGCTGGCCTCGGGCGGTGTTCCCGACTGGCGCATCCTGGTGATCTACGTGCTGGGCACGGTACTGATGCGTTCGGCCGGCTGCGCCATCAACGACTATGCCGACCGCGACTTCGACCGGCACGTCAAGCGTACCGAACAGCGGCCCCTCACCTCCGGCAAGATCAAATCGTGGGAAGCGCTGATGGTGGCGGGCGTATTGGCGCTGGTGTCCTTCCTGCTGATCCTGCCGCTCAATGCGCTCACGCTGCAACTGTCGGTGGCGGCCGTGATCATCGCGGGCAGCTATCCGTATTTCAAGCGTTTCTTCGCCATTCCCCAGGCTTACCTGGGCATTGCCTTCGGCTTCGGCATCCCCATGGGATTTGCCAGCGTGACCGGCAGCGTGCCGCTGGCGGCCTGGGTGCTGCTGGTGGCCAACATCTTCTGGGCGGTGGCCTATGACACCGAGTATGCGATGGTGGACCGCGACGACGATCTCAAGATTGGCATCAAGACCTCGGCCATCACGTTTGGCCGCTACGATGTCGCGGCCATCATGCTGTGCTACGTGGTGGCACTGGCCCTGATCTGGGTGGTCGGCCTGCAATACGGACTGGGCCTGTGGTTTGCGGCGGGCATGCTGGTGGCTTGCGGCTTTGCCGTGTATCACTACACCCTGATCCGCGAACGCGACCGCATGCGCTGCTTCGCGGCCTTCAACAACAACAACTGGCTGGGCGCGGCGATCTTCGCCGGTGTCGCGCTCGATTACCTGATGCGCTGATGTGCTGATGCATTGATGCATGCCGGGCACTGCGTCTGCCTGGCGTAAATTCAAAGGAAACGGGATGAAAGCGGAATTTTGGCTCGAACGCTGGCGCGACGGACGCACGCATTTTCACCAGTCGCGCGTGACGCCGCTGCTGCAGAAATACTGGCCGCAACTGGCGCTGCCGGCCGGCAGCACGGTGCTGGTACCCCTGTGCGGCAAGTCGCTGGACATGCTGTGGCTGGCCGAACAGGGCCATCGCGTGCTGGGGGTGGAGTTGTCGGAACTGGCCATCACCCAGTTCTTCAGCGAACACCAACTGACCCCGGCAGTGCATGAAAGCGCACAGGGCCGCCATTACGTGGCGGGGCAGATCGAGCTGATCTGCGGCGACATCTTCGCGCTGGACGATGCCACCCTGGCCAACTGTGCGGGTGCCTATGACCGCGCCGCCCTCATCGCCCTGCCCCCGGACATGCGTGCGCGCTACGTGGAAGAGATCTATGGACGACTGCCAGCGCAGGCTCGCAGCCTCTTGATCACGCTGGAATACGATCAGCAGAAGATGGATGGCCCGCCATTTTCGGTGGCCGAAGAAGAAGTGCTGCGCCTGTACGCGCCCCATAGCGACGCCGTGGTCATCGACCGGCGCGATATCCTGGAGAAGGAACCCAAGTTCCTGGAGCGAGGATTGCAGGCACTGGATACGGTGGTATATCGCTTGCAGCGCAAGGGCTGAGCTTCTTTCACACCTCAGCCGTCGTCCTCACCACCGTCACCCGGCTGATGAGGAACTCCCCTTCCACCACCACCCGAAACGGCACCCCGGCCACGTTGAAGCCGGGGCCGCCCTCGTCGTCCCAGACCTGGGCTAACGCATCGAAGTCGCGTGGGGTCATCTGCAGCATCTGTGCGCTGATGACGAAGGTGGCGCCGGTCTTCTGCCGGCGCACGATGTCTTCCAGTTTGGCCATGTGGATTCCTGATTCTTGATGGGATTGATGCCGGCAACGTGCCTGCGTCTCCGTCAGCCTCAACGCGCCGGCAGCAGCGCCATCACGTTGACCGGCTTGCCGTTGCGGCGGATTTCGAAATACAGCTTGACCTTGTTGGTGTCGCTGTTGCCCATGGTGGCGATCTGCTGGCCGCGCGTGACCATCTGGCCTTCCTTGACCGTGATCGTCGCATTGTGCGCATACACCGACAGCAGCTGCGGCGTGTGCTTGATGATCACCATGTTGCCGTAGCCGCGGATGCCGTGACCGGCATAGGTGACCTTGCCCGCTGCAGCAGCCACCACCGTCTGGCCCTGGGTGCCGGCGATGTCGATGCCCTTCTTGTAGCTGTCGGCGCTGGGCGCGGACTTGCCCTGCGTGGGCCACATCCAGTCCAGCTTGGCATCGGCCGGGGCCGGTGCGTCGTCATCGTCCTGCGCCTTGGGTGCAGGCTTGGCGGCGGGCTTGCCGGCATTCTTGCGCGGCGTGGTGTCGGCCCCGGAAGAGGCAGACGCACGCGGCGTCTGCCCGGCACCGGTACGGGCCACCACACCAGCCGGCGGGCGCACCAGGATGCGCTGGCCGACTTCAAGGTCATCGGGATTGCGCAGGCGGTTCCAGGTGCGCAGGTTGGCCGGACTCTGGTCGAAGTCGCGACCGATGCTGTAGAGCGTGTCGCCGCGCTTGACCGTGTAATAACCGTCGCTGTCAGCCGTAGAGGCGCAGCCGGAGAGCATCAGCACGCTGGCCAGCGGCACGGCCGCCAGCAGGCCGAGGAAGCGGTAAGCCTGTCCCATCAGGCCTTGCCGAACTCGTCGCCCAGCTCCTTGCTGCGATGGGCGGCGGCTTGCAGGGCCTGCACGATGGCGCCCTTGACGCCCGATTGCTCCAGGCTGGTCAGCGCGGCATAGGTGGTGCCACCCTTGGAGGTGACGCGTTCACGCAGCGCGGCCACGGATTCTTCGGAGCGGCGCGCCAGTTCGGTAGCACCGGCGAAGGTCGCCTTGGCCAGTTGCAGGCCGTCTTCCGGCGACAGGCCCAGCTGGGCCGCCGCCTGCTCCATCGCTTCGAGGAAATAGAACACGTAGGCCGGACCGCTGCCCGAGACGGCAGTGACGGCATCCAGCTTTTCTTCGCTGTCCAGCCACAGGGTCTCGCCCACGGCCTTGAGGATGGAATCGGCCTGCGCGCGCTGCAGGGTCGAGACCTGCGCATGCGGCACCACGCCGGAGATCCCCTTGCCGATCAAGGCCGGGGTGTTGGGCATGGCACGTACGATGGCCTGGTGGCCGTCGAGCCAGCGCGACAGGTCCACCATGCGGATGCCGGCGGCAATCGAGACGATCAGCTGGGCCCCGATGAAGGGCTTCAAGCTGGCCACCACCTCGCGCATCTGCTGCGGCTTGACCGCCAGCACCACCACATCCACGTTGGCGATGGCGC
The DNA here is from genome assembly GCF_002213425.1 of Herbaspirillum aquaticum. Taxonomy (GTDB): domain Bacteria; phylum Pseudomonadota; class Gammaproteobacteria; order Burkholderiales; family Burkholderiaceae_D; genus Herbaspirillum; species Herbaspirillum aquaticum. The sequence goes on from NZ_NJGV01000011.1 coordinate 128,099, forward strand.
CATCGATGGATTGCGCGGTGGCCACGCCAAACTTGTCCTTGAGCGCCTGCAGCGCGTCGGCATTGAGATCGACCACGTGGATGTCTTCTGCTGCGGCGACCTTGCCGGCCAGGCCGCCGATCAATGCCGCTGCCATGTTGCCGCCGCCGATGAACGCTATCTTCACTTCCGCTCCTTGTGTCTTTGTTTGAGGCTGTTGCCGTTGGGTTCAAAACTTCATAGGGGCCATTCCCGGCCCCGTCGCGCCACCGTCACGCGTAATGCCGCGCCCCGAAGATGGCGCTGCCGACCCGCACGATGGTGGCCCCTTCGGCCACCGCCGCCTCGAGGTCGGCCGACATGCCCATGGACAGAGTGTCCATGGCCAGTCCACCGGCGCGCAATTGTTCATACAGGCCGCGAACCGCCGCAAAGGCGGCGCGCTGTTGCTTCATCTCGTCGCTGGGCGCCGGGATCGCCATCAGGCCACGCAAGCGCAGCCGGGGCAGTTGCGCCACCTGCGCCGCGACCTCGGGCAATTCCTCCGGGCCCAGGCCGCTCTTGCTGGCTTCGGCGCTGATGTTGACTTGCAGACAGATGTTGAGCGGTCCCAGTTCCTCGGGCCGCTGTTCCGACAGGCGCTGGGCGATCTTGAGACGGTCCACCGAATGCACCCAATCGAAGTGCTCGGCGATGGGCCGGGTCTTGTTGCTCTGGATGGGGCCGATGAAATGCCATTGCAGCGGCGTATCCGGCACCAGGGCGGGGAGCGCGGCGATCTTGTCGAGCGCTTCCTGCAAATAATTTTCGCCGAAGGCGCGCTGGCCGGCGGCCACCGCTTCGGCTACCGCCTCCGGCCCGAAAGTCTTGGAAACGGCCAGCAACTGCACCGAGGACGGCGCCCGCCCGGCCTGGCCGGCGGCTTGGGCGATCTGTTGTTGCACGTGTTGCAAGTGTTGAGCGATTGACGACATAATCCGGGAGCCGGAAGGGGCAGCCTGCAGGGAGATAACGATATTGTTGGTCCAACCTTGCCGGGATTATAAATGGACATTGCCACCCTACTGGCATTTGCCGTCAGGAATCAGGCTTCCGATCTGCATCTTTGTGCGGGGCTTGCGCCCCTGTTGCGGGTCCACGGGGCGATACGCCGCGTCAACCTGCAGCCGCTGGACGGCCCGCGCCTGCAGCAGTCCCTGCTGGCGGTGATGCCATCTCCCCTGCAGCCGCGCTACCGCGCCGGCGCCGACTGCGACTTCGCGCTGGCGCTGCCGGGACTGGGCCGCTTCCGCATCCACGCCTTCCACCAGCAACGCGGCCCGGCCGCCGCCATCCGCCCTTTGCGCCAGGAGCCGCCGGCGCTGCCTGAGCTGGGTGCACCCGGTGCCTGCGCCGAACTGGCCATGCGAGCGCACGGCCTGGTGCTGATGAGCGGGCCGACCGGCTCGGGCAAGAGCAGCACCCTGGCGGCGATGGTGCGGCTCATCAATGAGACGCGCCCGGTCCACATCCTCACGCTTGAAGATCCGATCGAATACCTGCACGCGCCCTGTCGCGCCCTGGTCAGCCAGCGCGAGATCGGCACCCACGTGGCCGGCTTCGCGCAGGCCCTGCGGGCGGCACTGCGCGAAGATCCCGATGTCCTGCTGGTGGGCGAACTGCGTGATACGGAAACCATCCGCCTGGCACTGACGGCCGCCGAGACCGGCCACCTCGTGCTGGCCACGCTGCATGCAGCCTCGGCCGCACGGGCAGTGGACCGCATCATCGACGCCTTCGCCGAAGGCGAGAAGGACACCGCACGCGCCCTGCTGGCCGAGGCCCTGCAGGGCGTGATCGCCCAGGTCCTGCTGCCGGCCGCCGACGGCGCCGCACGCGTGGCCGCCCATGAGGTGCTGGTGGCCACGCCGGCTGTGCGCAACCTGATCCGCGAAGGACGCAGCGCGCAGCTGCTCTCGGCCATGCAGGCCGGTGCCGCGCAGGGCATGCAGACGCTGCAGGGGAGCCTCGCCGGCCTGGTCCAGCAGGGACGCATCAGCGTGGCCACGGCACGCGCACAGGGCATGACCGGCTGATGGCCGCAGCGCGAGCCCCAAGCAAGCCCGCCCGCTGCGGTTTAGAATGGCGGCCACATCGCTGCATGCGCCAAGGAATGATCCATGACCACTCTCTACGATTTCCAGCCCAGGCTGGCCGACCAGACGCCCTTCCCGCTCGAACAGCTGCGCGGCAAGGTGCTGCTCATCGTCAATACCGCCAGCAAGTGCGGCTTCACCCCGCAATACAACGGCCTGGAAGCCATCCATCGCCAGTTCCACGCGCGCGGGCTGGAAGTGATGGGCTTCCCCTGCAACCAGTTCGGGGCGCAGGAACCAGGCAATGCCGAGGAGATCGGGGCCTTCTGTGAAAAGAATTACGGGGTGAGCTTTCCGCTCTTTGCCAAGATCGATGTCAATGGCGAACAGGCTGATCCGCTTTACCAGTACCTGAAGAAGGAGGCGCCGGGCCTCTTGGGCAGCAAGGCCATCAAATGGAATTTCACCAAGTTCCTGGTCCGCCGTGACGGCACCGTCTTCAAGCGCTATGCACCGCAGACGCGTCCCGAGGAAATGATTTCCGATATCGAAACCCTGCTGGCCGAGTGAATGCGGTGACGCTTCATGCCGGCCAGCGGCCCTCGGGCAACTCGCGCCCGGCGGCCGCCAGCACGGCCGGCATGAAATACGCATGGGCCATCAGCAAGCGATCCGCCGTCCGACCTTCCTGCCCATCAAGCTCCACCTCGATCTCCTGCCGCGTATAGAGCACCGGCACTTCCTCGAAACGGTCCAGTTCGGCCATCATGGTCTCGGGCACTTCCCACACTTCACCCGTGATGCGGCAAGGGCCCTCCTCCCGCACCAGCGCCGGATAATGCGGCAGGGCCACCAGCCGCCAGCACTGCACGCTGCGGGCCGGTGCCACGAATTGCGCGCCTTCCATCATGAAGGCATTGGATTGCCCGCGCTTGAGCGAACCATAGACGAACACCTTGGGCACAGCTTCTCTCCTGCAAAGCGCCGTGCAGTGCGCCCTTACGGCAATGCACGGATGATCTGGTAATCCGCGTCACGCACCGGCACGAAGTGGGTGGCGCGCAGGTTGTCCAGGGACAGTTTCACACGCAGCGCGTTCTTGTCCAGGAAGACCTCGCGGATCTTGTTGCGGATATCGGTGCACAGCTGGCCCCGATAGACGAAGGGGTCGAAGGGAATCGCCCCGGAACGCCATAGTACCCGCACATCGCTCTTCTTGAGCTGGCCGTCGCTGATCATGCGCGAGAGATTGGTACTGGCCACGAAAGCCGCATCGGCATTGTGGTTCAGCACGGCCATGACGGATTTCTCATGATTGCCTGAATAGCCGATGCGCGAGAAATACTGGTCGAACTGCAGCTTGTACTGGCGCGCAAAGAGATGGCGCGGGATCAGCGCGCCCGAGGTGCTGTCCGGATCGGCCAGGGCCAGCACCCGTCCCTTGAGCGAGGCCACGCTGTCATACGGTCCCTGCTGGCGCGTGATCAGCAGCGCGTAATACACCGACGACACGCCCCCCTGCGCCGCAAAATTGGGTTCCACCTGCTCCATCGACGCGAAGGGCGTGATCTGCGGATCGCCCTTGCGCGCCGTCACGTAGGACGCCGGCCCCAGCCGGGCCACATCGATGGCCCCGGCAATGAGCCCCTCGATGACGCCGCCGTAGGAAGTGGGGACGATCACGTCCACCGGCATCTTCAGCCGTTCGCGCAGTTCCTCCACCAGCGGGCCGAAGGCGGACTGCTGGTCAATGTCGCGCCCCTGCGGCACGAAGGAAAAGCGCAGCCGCTGCGGCCGTTCGCAGGCTGCCTTGGGGGCGGCCATGGCGGGATTGGCGGTGCAGATCATGCAGCCCGTGACAGCCGCCAGGGCCAACGTGGCGAAGAAGGTCTTCATGTGAAATCGAACCAGCCTTTCTGCAGCAGCGGCGCCAGCTGCGCGGCGGCGACCGGGCGCTGCAGGTAGAAGCCCTGCACCTCGTCGCAGCCCATCAGTTTGAGATGCATCAGTTGTTCGCGCGTCTCCACGCCCTCGGCCACCACCTTCAGTCCGAGATTGCGTGCCAGCGTGACGGTGGAGGCGACGATCATGCCGTCGCTGTTGTCGTTGCGGATGTCGCGCACGAAGGAGCGATCGATCTTGAGCGCATACACCGGTAGCGCCTTGATGTGACTGAGGCTCGAATAGCCGGTGCCGTAGTCGTCCAGGTAGATGCGCAAGCCTTCGTCGCGCAGCTTCTCCAGGGTCTGGCGCGCCTGCTCCAGGTCGGTGATGAAGCAGCTTTCGGTGACCTCGATCTCCAGCCATTGCGCGCTCAGCTGATGGCGCTGCAGCGATTCGCGTACGGTGGCGATGAGGCGCTGGTCATTCAACTGCTTGGCCGAGACATTGATGGCCACCGGCACCAGCGGCAGGCCATCGTCACGCCATTGCGCCAGCTGGCGGCACACCGCCTCGATGATCCAGTGGCCCAGCGGCTGGACCAGGTCATGGGTCTCGGCCAGGCCGATGAATTCGCCCGGATAGATCAGGCCGTGCTCGGGATGCTGCCAGCGGATCAGGGCTTCGACGCCGACCACGCGATAATCCTGCAGGGCCACCTTGGGCTGGTAGTGCAGGCAGAATTCGTTTTCCTTGAGCGCCTGGCGGAAGCGTCCCAGCAACTCCAGCCCGCGCACCGCAATCGCATTGAGCGAGGCATCGTAGAAGCGATAGAGGCCGCTGCCGGCGCTCTTGGCGGTGTACATGGCCGAGTCGGCATTGGTCATCAGCGTGGTGATGTTCTGGCCATCGCGCGGATAGAGGGCGATGCCGATGCTGGGCGCGGTCTGCACCTCGCAGCCCAGCAGGTCGGGGTACGGTGCGCGCAGGGTTTCGACCAGCTTGTCGGCGATCTCGGCGACGACCTCCTCGCTGCGGATCTCGGACACCAGCACCACGAATTCATCGCCGCCCAGGCGCGCCACCAGGTCGTATTCACGCACGGCCGCGCGCAGGCGGCGCGCCACTTCCTGCAGCAGCGCATCGCCCACGGCGTGGCCCTGGGTATCGTTGATGAGCTTGAATTTGTCGAGGTCGAGGAAGAACAGCGCATACAGGTTGCGGCTGCGTCGCGCCCGTGAGAGTTCGGTGGCCGCCAGTTCGTGGAACAGCATGCGGTTGGGGATGCCGGTCAGGTAGTCGTGCGAGGCCAACTGGTAGGCGCGGCTTTTTTCCTGTTCCAGCTGCTGGATCAGGCCGCTCTTCTCGCGCTCCGAAAAGAGCAGCTTCTCGTAGAGGAAGCGGCGCCGGTGCGCCATGGTGATCAGTCCGCCGGAGAGCACCACTACCAGGAGCGAGATCAGGATGGCCTGCAGGTAATACTGCCGGTGCGCCGGCCACAGCTTGCCCAGCAGCACCTGCTGGTCGCGGCTGACCACCACCGCCAGCGGGTAATGCGCCAGCCGGCGCTGCACGCCCACGTGCTGGGCCGCGTCGCCGGGACGCAGTGCATGGATGAGCCCATCGCCCTTGCCAGTGAGCAGGAAGGTGGCGTACTCCTGCCCGGCGTAATTGGAGCCGCCCGAGAGGATGCCGCCGGACAGCTCGGCCAGTTGCAAGCCTGCGGTGTTGATGATCTCGATGCGGCTGGCGCCATCGACGCTGACCTCTTCATAGGTCTTGAGGAAATAGCCCAGGTCAAGGATGGCCGCGAAAAATCCCTGCAAGGCCCCCTTGCCATCCTGCAGCGGGATGAGCAGCGGCACCCGCCAGCTGTAGCCGTCGCGGTTCATGGGCGGCTTGATGATCATCTGGTTCTGTTGGCCGGTACCGGTGAGCGTACTCATGAAACCGGCATTGATGAGACGGCTCAGCTCAGGCTCACTCTTCTGCCGCGCCGAGGAATAGACCAGCCGCCCGCGCGCATCGAACATGGCTACGCGCAGGTAGGCCGAGTCGCCATTGAAGAGCGGATTGAAATACGCCGAGGACGATTGTTCGCCATTGAGCATGGATTGCCCGATGCGCGAATACAGCAGGGTCTTGCCCAGCACTTCATCGAGATTGGCCGAGACGATGGCGGCCACGTTGCGGCTGTCGGCAACCGAGCCGGCGATGGCCAGCTGTTTTTCGTTCTCGATGCGGATCAGCGTGAAATACCACAGCAGCGACAACGCGCCCACGGCGAGCAGCACCATCCCCGCCGACACGCCCCTGCCCGCGAGCAGTCTGGTCAGCAGCCCTTGTGGCTCGAACGATAACGGCTTAAGCAATCCCCACCCGCTTGATCATGGTGCCGAGACTGGCACATTCGCTTGTCCCTTTTTGACTCGCTGAGGGTAGCGGGCATTTATTTCAAGTGAATGACAAACGCGCGAGCATTAACATAAATTTAATGCTGGCAAGAACGCCGCAGGATGCGCTCTTGCCGGGCACTAGCGAGGGTACAAGCGAGGGTACAAATGATTTATACCGTTTCAGGCGACCGCATAGGCGGCATGCGCAGGCATGGCCTGATCCCTCACATGGGGGATCTCCAGCTGGCGCAGCTTGCGGTACAGCGAAGCCCGGCACATGCCCAGTTGCCGCGAGGCGGCGGAGATGTTCCAGCGGCTGCCGTTCAAGGCTTCAATGACGCGGGTGCGTTCATCGCGCCCTGGCTCGGCGGCACTGGCCGGGCTGCTGCCGTCGGCGGACGGGGGCGATGCCGGGCGGTGCAGCGGCAGCACCTGTGCCAGCTTGACGGGCTGGAACTGCATCAGTTCTTCGGGCAGGTCACGCAGGGTGATGCGGCCGTCATTCATGACGGCACAGCTGTAGCGGATCACCGCGTGCAACTGCCGCAGGTTGCCGGGCCAGGGATAGGCCAGCAGGCGCTGCAAGGCGGCGGGATCGATCACGCTCTCGTCGGCCGCTTGGTCAAGCTCATCGGCAATCATCTGCATCACCAGCGCGCGTCGGTCGCTACGCTCGCGCAGGGCCGGCAGGCGCAGCACGCCACCGGCGATGCGGTAATACAGGTCTTCGCGGAAACGGCCTTCGGCGACCAGGGTCTTGAGGTCCTGGTGGGTGGCGCAGATCAGTTGCACATCCACCGGTACCGGACGCAATGCGCCCAGCGGAATCACTTCGCGTTCGGAGAGTACGCGCAAGAGGCGCGTCTGCAGGGCGAAGGGCATGTCACCGATTTCATCGAGGAAGAGCGTACCGCCATCGGCCTGCTGGACCTTTCCCTTCATGCCACCGGGCAGCGCACCCGAGAAGGCCCCCTTGCAGTAGCCGAACAATTCACTTTCGGCCAGGCTCTCGGGGATGGAGGCGCAGTTGATGGCGATCCAGCTGGCGCGGCGGCGCGCACTGTAGTCATGCAGGGCACGCGCGAGGTATTCCTTGCCGGTACCGGTCTCGCCCAGGATCAGCACGGGAATGCCGCGATCGATCAGGCGCTTGCCACGCTCGACCAGGTCGCGCATGAGCGCGTCGCCGGCGGCGAGCTGATCGATGTCGCGATAGCGCGGCGCGTGGCGCGGGGAAGCTGCAGGAGGTGCGGGGGTGAGGCAAACGTCACTGTCAGGCAAGGGCTGCGCTACCGGGGTGGTCGGCATGATGGTCTCCTGTCTTGGACTGCTTTTTTTATCGAGCCGGCTTCCCTCGGGACCGGTTCTTTATGCGCGGGAAGCCGCCTCTGGCGGGCCCGGAGACGTGTCGCAACGGCACGTCTGCGGCAAAGAATAGCCAGTCCGACCGATGACTTCCAATACAATGTACAGACAGAATCAATACCTTGAAGGTATCAAATGATCGAATTGAGACACCTCACCTATTTCCGCACCGTAGCAGAAACCCTGCATTTCGGACGCGCCGCAGCGCTGCTGCATATCTCCCAACCGCCGCTGACACGGCAGATTGCGGCGCTGGAGAAGGAGTTGGGGGCGCAATTGTTCGACCGCAGCAAACGGGCCATCCAGCTGACGGCGGCGGGCAAATATTTTTATCGCGACACCACAGAAATTTTCAAGGCACTGGAGCGGGCCAAACGCAATGTGGCCTCCTCCAGCACCGGGCAGAGCGGCGCGCTGAAGGTGGGCTTCATGATGTCCTCGGCCTACAACATCTTGCCGGCGGTGACGCGGCATTATTCGGCGGCCTATCCGGAGGTGGACATGCGCCTGAGCGAATATGTGCCCAACCTGCTGGCCACCGACATCGAGGATGAGAAGATCGACGTGGGCATCATGTATCGCCCTGAGGATTGCCGCCGGCTCGACAGCCACACCATCTATGCCGAACCTTTGCTGGCGGTGCTGCCGCGCGGGCACCGGCTGGCGCACAAGCCCGAGATCTCGGCCGCCGAGCTGGCCGAGGATGCCTTCATCAGCATCCCGCGCCCGATTGCGCCGGTGGTGTATGACCTGATCCAGCAGCATTGCCAGCTGCATGGTTTCCGTCCGCGCATCGTGCTGGAGACCAACCTGCAGCAGACCATCGTCAACCTGGTCGGAGAAGGCCTGGGCGTGGCCCTGGTGCCGACCTCGATGCAGGCCATGCACCTGGACACCACGGTCTTCAAGCCGCTCATCGGTGCGCCGACGGTGGAGGTGGCGGTGATCTGGAACCGGGAGAATACCAATCCCTGCATACGGACGTTTGCCCAGACGGCGGTGGAGGTGTGGGGGAGGATGCAGGCAACGTCCCGCCCGGCCTGAACACAAAAAAGCCCGGACGCTCTTGGACGCCCGGGCATCAAACCGCAGCAGGTCGGCTTCCACGCCCGCCTGGCCACGGTCAACAAACAAGCTTCAACGAGCCGCACTCATCCGACACACCGCAGCGACAGCCCGCCATCGACGATCATGTCCAGCCCCGTGATGTAGCGCGCGCGGTCGGAAGCCAGGAACAGCGAGGCATGCGCCACGTCCCACGCATCCCCCATGAAGCCCATCGGGCATTGCGCATTGCGCTTGGCGCGCATTTCCTCGATGTCGCCCCCATAGGAAGCCTTGAGCGGCTCGCGGATCATGGGCGTATCCATCATGCCGGGCAGCACGCAATTGGCGCGGATGCCCATGGGCGCATACTGCATCGCCACGTTCTTGGTGAAGGCCAGGATCGCCGCCTTGGTCGCCGTATAACCCAGGTAGGGAAAACCGATCCAGCGCAAAGCCGCCATCGAGGAGATGTTGACGATGGCGCCCTTCCCCTGCTTTTCCATGATCGGCAGCACATGCTTGTGCGTCAGGAACAGGCTGGTCTGGTTGACCGCCACCAGCCGGTTCCAGCTTTCTTCGCTGGTCTCCACCGGCCCGCCCACCTCGGCGATGCCGACATTGTTGTGCAACACGTCGACCCGCCCGAAATGCGCCATGGCCGCGTCCGCAATGGCTTTCACATCGGCACTGCGGGAGACGTCCGCCGCCAGCACTTCACACTCGCCGCCTTCACTGCGGATGATCTCCTGGGTCTCCAATGCCGCTTCGATGCTGCGATCCACCGCCAGCACCCGGCCGCCCTCGCGCGCATACAGCACGGCGGCGGCCTTGCCGTTGCCCCAGCCCGCGCCCACCGAACCGGCACCGGTGACGATGATGGCCTTGCCTTGCATGAGCTTGTCCATCGGTGTCCCCTCAGATTTCCAGCACGCCACCAGCGACGAAACCGCCATCGACCGGAATCACGTGGCCGGTGATGTAGGCAGATTCTTCGGCCGCCAGATAGCACACCGCCGAGGCGATCTCATCGGTGGTGCCATAACGGCGCATCGGGACCAGGCGGTAATAGCTCTCGCGCGTCTGCTCCGAATGCATGGCCTGGGTCATGGGCGTATCCACCGGACCGGGCGCGACACTGTTGACGGTGATGCCGTACTGCGCCAGCTCGATGGCCATCTGGCGCGTGAGCCCGATGACCGCCGCCTTCGAGGTGCCATAGGCCGTGCGGCCGGCACCGGCGCGGATGCCCGAGATCGACGAGATGTTGACGATGCGCCCCCATCCTTGCTTGACCATCAGCCGCGCCGCATGCTGGCCCGCCAGCAGCACGCCGGTCACGTTCACGTTCATGGTCTGCAGCCAGTTGTCGAGGGGATAGTCGAGGAAGGAATACGTGCGTGCCACACCGGCATTGTTGACCAGCACGTCGCAGCGTCCGTAATCCTTCTCGATGTGGGCGAAGGCCTGGGCAATCGAGTCCGCGCTACCGAGATCCATCTGCAGCGCAGCTGCGCGATGCCCGGCAGCCACCAGCGCATCGGCGGTCTTGGACGCCGCTTCCAGGTTGATGTCGGCCACCAGGACGGTGTGCCCCTTGGCGGCCAGTTGCGTGGAAATGCTGGCGCCGATGCCCATGGCTCCGCCCGTCACGAGCGCCACGCGGGCGCCGCTATCATTGCGATTCATATTGTCTCCGTGGATGGAGGCGGCCCCGCAAGGAGGTGGGGCCGCCGTTTTTAATTCGTCGTTGGCAGGTCAATCATGGAGGCTTCCCGATCGCGCGCAAGACTGATGCGGGGATCAGAGGAAACCGATGGAAATCCAGGGCACGAAGGCCACCACCAGCAGCGCCACCACCAGCGCGGCCAGGTAGCCCCAGACCCGGTTGAAGACGCCATCCGGCGACACCTTGCCGATGGCGCAGGCGGCGTAGAAGCCGACCCCGAATGGCGGTGCGAACAGGCCGATGCCCATGGCCAGGATCACCACCATCGCATAGTGCACGTCATGCACGCCCAGCGAACGCGCCACCGGGAACAGCAGCGGCCCGAACAGCACGATGGCGGGAATTCCCTCCAGCAGGCTGCCCAGCACGATGAAGATGACGATGGTAATGAGCAGGAACCCGGCACCGCCGCCCGGCACGCCCTGCATCAGCGCCACCAGCTTGGCCGAGAAGCCCGACTGCGTGAGTGCCCAGGCCATCGCGGTGGCCATGCCGATGATGAGCAGGATGGCGCCCGACAAGGCCGCCGATTCGATCAGCATGGGATAGAGACGCTTGAAGTTCAGGTGCTTCAGGAACAGGTGCATGATCAGCCCGACCACCACCGTATAGGCCACGCCGATGGTGGCTACTTCGGTGGCCGTAGCCACGCCTTCGATGACGGCCACGCGGATGAGCATCGGCAGCGCCAGTGCAGGAATGGCCGCAATCAAGGTCTTGACGATCAGCGAAACCGGCGCGCGCTGCACATCCGGCATCGGCTCGCGGCGCGCACGCATCCAGCACACGACCGCAATGGCGATGGTGGCAATGGCCGCCGGCATCAGGCCGCCAATGAACAGTGCCGTGATCGAGACGCTGCAGACCGCACCGATGGTGATGAGCACCAGGCTCGGTGGAATGGTCTCGGTCATGGCTCCCGAGGAGGAGAGCAGCGCCACCAGTTCTTCCGGTTTGGAACCGCGCTTTTTCATCTCGGGGAACAGCGCCGGGGCGATCGCTGCCATGTCGGCCGCCTTGGAACCGGAGATGCCGGAGACCAGGAACATCGCGCCCAGCAGCACGTATTGCAGGCCGCCGCGCACATGGCCTAGCAACGCGGCCATGAAGTCGATCAGGGTCTTGGCCAAACCCGACATTTCCAGCAAGGAGCCCAGCAGCACGAACAGCGGCACCGACAGCAGGATCAGGCTGGACATGCCCTCATCCATGCGGCTGACCACGATCATCAGCGGTGCGGTGGTGGCCAGGGCGAGATAGGCCATGGTCGCCGTACCGAAAGCGAACGCGATGGGAATGCCACCGGCCACGCATACGCCGATCAGCAGTACGAAGAACACGATCAGGTTGTAATTGCCCATGCCCAGCAGCATGGGCTTGGCCAGCCACAGCGCACCCGCGATCACGGCCACCACGGCCAAGGCGGAGAGCAGCAGGCGCATCGTCGTCATGGCCGCCATGCGCGAGACCGCCGCCAGCAGCATCAGGATCGCGCCGACCGGCAAGGCGGCGGCGCGCAGGCCATCGGGAATTTCCAGCGCCGGCGTGGTGATCGGCATCTGCTCGACCGCATGGTCCACGGCCGGATGGATCACCATCAGCACGAAGATGCAGACCACCAGCGCCGCCACCGTTTCGAGCCACACGCGGCCCTTCTCGGAACACTTGTTGATGATGGCGGTGAGCCGCATGTGTTCACCGCGATCCAGGGCCAGCACGGCACCCAGCATCGACAGCCAAATGAAGAGGATCGAGGCCAGTTCATCGGACCACACCAGGGGATCATGCAGCGCATAGCGATAGATCACGCCGGTCAACAGCACCACGGTTTCAGCCACCACCAGGGCGGCGGCCACGGCACCGACCACGTGCATCACCATGCGATTGAATGCGACCAGCGCGCGCGCAGCCGGGTTCATGTTGACCGGGGCGCGGTAAGTCATTGCAGCTTCCATCATCAAGCTCCAGCGAAATGGATTCAGGGCCGGAGCGCAGCCCTCACGGTGAGGGCTGCGCTCCGGCGCACGGGCTCATGCAAGGACGAGCCCCGGCAAACGGACCGTTCAGGCCAGCTTGCCGGTGTACTTCTCCAGCAGTGTCCAGGGCTCGTCACCGAACTTCTTTTTCCACTCGGCATAGAAGCCGGCGCTGCGCAGCTTGGCGCGGAAGGAATCGGCGTCGGCATTGTTGAAGGCCAGGCCCTTGCCCTTCATTTCATCGACCAGCGAATCGTTGAGCTTGCGCACGTCGGCGCGCTGGTTCATGGCGGCTTCGTTGATGATGCGGGCCATCAGGTCCTGCAGGTCCTTGGGCAGGCGCTCGAAGGATTTCTTGTTGCCCAGGAACCAGAAGCCATCCCACATGTGGTTGGTGATGGAGCAGTATTTCTGCACTTCGTAGAGCTTGGCGGTAGAGATGATGGCCATGGGGTTTTCCTGGCCTTCCACGATCTTGGTCTGCAGGGCCGAATAGACTTCGGCGAAATTGATCGAGGTCGGTGCCGCGTCGAAGGCTTTGAACATCGAGGTCCACAGCGGGCTGGGCGGCACGCGCAGCTTCATGCCCTTGAGGTCGTCGGCCGCCTTGATGGGCTTGGTGCTGTTGGTGATCTGGCGATAGCCGTTGTCCCAGATCTTCTCGAAGGCGAAGAGCGTCGACTTGGCTTCGATCTGCTTGCGCACATGCGCACCCAGCTCGCCATCCATGGCCGGCCAGACCTGGCTGTAATCCTTGAAGGCGAAGCCGATGCCGGAGATCTGCGCGGCCGGCACCAGCGTGCCCAGGATCAGCGGCGAGAGCGTGAAGAAATCAATCGCACCCGCACGCACCTGCGAGAGCATGTCGGTGTCGGTGCCCAGCTGGTTGTTGGGGTAGAGCTGCAGTTCGATGCGGCCCTTGGATTGTTCGGCGATGGCAGCGGCCATTTCCTTGGCGCGCGCATTCATCGGGTGGGTGACCGGCAGGTTGTTGGCGTACTTGAAGGTGAACTCGGCCGCATGTGCGGACGTCGATACCAGGCCGGTAGCGGCGGCAGCCGAGGCCACCGAGGCGGTCTTCAGAAAATGGCGGCGCGTGATCTTGCCAGTGGATTGTTCCATCTGATTGTCTCCTGTCTGTCTGTTTGTAATTTTGAAATTTGCTGAATCCGGCGCTACAGGGCTTGCTGGATCGGGCGTGCAGCTCCCTGTTCCGGGTGGTCAACACTGCCTGTGCCTCGACAGAGCAAATTGGATGCCAAGCCCCCGGTCCTCCCTGGTCGGCATGGCCTCGCCCCGCTCCCTCAACGGCACTGCGCCTGTATTCTCTGCGATAAGGGCGGGCCTGTACAAGCACGCAATCATCGCCGCCCTCATTTATTTACGTGCAGCGGGGCTGCGACACCTGTCGCAGGAGTGTCGCTGCACTGTCGCAGGAATCGACACCTGTTCATGCTGCTCACCGGCAATAGTGATGCCTGCCGGCTGCTGCAGCGCAATGATTTACGTTAACGTAAAGTACGTGCTATCTTCATGCGGTCGGCGGGCACGGCCCTGCCCTGTTCCATTTTTTCCTGCATGTCGGGAATGAGCGGGCCGCCTGCCGAACACATCAGCACGCATCAACATCAACAACAAAGCGAGACCCGGCGCGGCTTTGCGCCGGCACTCTCAGGAGACGGGCAAGATGCAGGCCGGCACCTGGCGCGATGGTGCCATCACCGGCTGCGCGATGCCGAGGCAAGGGACCTTCGACACCGGCTGCATGCGGTGGCGCAAGCGGTCCTGCGCGTGGCACCGATTTTGCATATTGCCCCTGTGTGTAACGGAGCGACCCCGCTCCATTGACCCCGTGATTACGGACACAAGGACAACCCCATGACTGTTTCTGCATCCTCACCCTGCATCACCGGCTGGAACCATTCGCAGTTCGGCAAGCTCGACGGCATCGATCCGGAAGTGCTGATCGGCCAGGTCGCCAAGGCCGCCATCGAGCACGCCGGGCTGCAACCGGAAGACATCGACTCGGTGCACTTCGGCACCTTCAATGCCGGTTTCCTGTACCAGGATTTCCCTTCTTCGCTGGTCCTGAACACGCTGCCGCAGCTGCGCTTCAAACCCGCCACGCGCCTGGAGAATGCCTGCGCCACCGGTTCGGCGGCCATCCATTCGGGCCTGCAGGCGATCAAGGCCGGCGAATCGAAACACGTGCTGGTGATCGGCTTCGAGAAGATGACCGAACTGGCCACCGCGCAAGTGGGCGAGGTGCTGCTCAAGGCCTGTTACGCCAAGGAAGAGGCGGGCATTCCGGGCGGCTTTGCCGGGGTCTTCGGCAAGATCGCACAGAGCTACTTCGATCGCTTCGGCGACCAGTCCGATGCGCTGGCGATGATCGCGGCCAAGAATCACAAGAACGGCATGGTCAATCCCTATGCCCACATGCGCAAGGATTTCGGTTTCGATTTCTGCCGCACGGTCTCCGACAAGAACCCGTACGTGGCCGGTCCGCTCAAGCGCACCGACTGCTCGCTCATTTCCGACGGCGCAGCTGCCCTGGTGATCAGCGCCGCCGATGTGGCCAAGTCCATGCCGCGTGCCGTGCAATTCCGCGCGGCGGTCCACGTCAATGATTTCCTGCCGCTGTCGCGCCGCGACCCGACCCGCTTCGAGGCCGCCGAGCTGGCCTGGAAGAAGGCGCTGGGCCAGGCCAGCCTGAGCCTCGATGATCTCTCGCTGGTGGAAACGCACGACTGCTTCACCGTGGCCGAGCTGCTGGAATACGAAGCCATGGGCCTGGCCCCGCACGGCCAGGGCGCGCGCGTGATTGCCGAAGGCATCACCGCCAAGGATGGCAAGCTGCCGGTCAATCCCTCGGGCGGATTGAAGTCCAAGGGCCACCCGGTCGGTGCCACCGGTGTCTCGATGCACGTGATGGCAGCCATGCAGGCATCCCATGATGCGGGCGACATGCAAATCGCCAATGCGCGCTATGCCGGCGTGTTCAACATGGGCGGTGCGGCGGTGGCCAACTATGTGAGCATTCTGGAGCGTGTGAACTAACAATGCGGTAGCAGCAGCGGTGC
Organism: Herbaspirillum aquaticum; assembly: GCF_002213425.1. Lineage (GTDB taxonomy): Bacteria > Pseudomonadota > Gammaproteobacteria > Burkholderiales > Burkholderiaceae_D > Herbaspirillum > Herbaspirillum aquaticum. The sequence continues at coordinate 143,627 of NZ_NJGV01000011.1, forward strand.
GCAATCCTGTCGTTGAAGGGTGGCGCGCCGCATGAAGTGATGTGCAGAAAAACAGAACAAGGCAGCACGCCAATTTCCATCAGAATTCCATCAGAAGAATCGGGACGAGTGAGACGATGTTAAGCAAAGTGATGAACCTGGGCCGCCTGCTCTCGGACGTGGCGCGCCGTTTTCCGGAAGAACCCGGACTGATCCTGGCGCAAGGCGCAGCCGATGGCAGCGACCGCCTGATCCCCTGGCGCGAGATCAATGCCCGCGTCGATGCGCTGGCCCACGCCCTCACCCGGCGCGGCGTCAAGAAGGGCGACAAGATGCTGGTCCACTCGCGCAACAACCAACAGATCTTCGAGAGTGCCTGGGCTGCCTTCAAGATGGGCGTGGTCTGGGTGCCGACCAATTTCCGCATCACGCCACCCGAGGCCGCTTATCTCGGCCAGTCCAGCGGCGCCTGCGTGATGCTCTATGACCGCGGTTTCGCGCCCTATGTCGACGCAGTGAAATCCGCCTCGCCGGCACTCGAACACGTGGTGGCCCTGGCCGACGCACGGCCGGGCGAGCTCGATTACGAAACGCTGGTAGCCGGAAGCAGCGGCGAGTCCTTCCGCGAGGCTGAAGTCGATTACGACGATCCGCTCTGGTTCTTCTACACCTCCGGCACCACCGGGCATCCGAAGGCGGGCATGCTCTCGCACGGCCAGATGGCCTTCGTGGTGACCAATCACCTGGCCGACCTGATGCCGGGCCTGACGCATCAATCGCGCTCGCTGGTGGTGGCACCGCTGTCGCACGGCGCGGGCGTGCATGCGGTGGTCAATACCGCGCGCGGTGCGGCCAGCATCCTGCTCTCGTCCGAACGACTGGTGGTCGAGGAAGCCTGGCAGCTGGTGGAGAAATACAAGGTGGACAATCTCTTCACGGTGCCCACCATCGTCAAGATCCTGGTCGAGGATGAGTCAGTCGACCGCTATGACCACAGCTCGCTGAAACACCTCATCTATGCCGGCGCGCCCATGTACCGCGCCGACCAGGTCCATGCATTGAAGAAGCTGGGCAAGGTGCTGGTGCAGTATTACGGCCTGGGCGAAGTGACCGGCAACATTACCTTCCTGCCGCCCTACCTGCACTTCGAGGATGATGCCCATCCGCAGGCGCGCGTGGGGACCTGCGGCATGCCGCGCACCGGCATGCAGGTCGCCATCCTCAACGACGATGGCCAGGAGCTGGCGCCCTTCGAGACCGGAGAAATCTGCGTGCGCGGACCGGCCGTCTTCATGGGTTATCACAATAATCCGGAGGCCAATGCCAAGGCCTTCAAGCATGACTGGTTCCATACCGGCGACCTCGGGCATGTGGACAAGGATGGCTTCCTCTACATCACGGGACGTTCCTCGGACATGTACATCTCGGGCGGCTCCAACGTCTATCCGCGCGAAATCGAGGAAGCCCTGCTGACGCACCCGGCAGTCTCCGAGGTGGCGGTGCTGGGGGTGCCCGATCCCAAGTGGGGTGAAAGCGGGCTGGCGGTGATCGTCTGCAAGGCCGGCCAGCAGGTCGATGGCGAGGCATTGCTGGCGCACCTGGAAACCCGCATCGGCAAGTACAAATGGCCGCGCCGCTTCGTCTACTGGGACAGCATGCCCAAGTCGGGCTACGGCAAGATCGTCAAGAAACAGATCAAGGCGCTGCTGGAAGAGCAAGGCGACTACCGTCTATGAAACTCTCCAGCCAACCTGGCCAGGCCACGGCCAGCGCCGGTTTCCTGGCGGTGCGCAAATTCCTTCATGCAGGCCAGCCGAGCTATCCGCGCACGCTGGACCTGGAGGCCGACCCGGCCGAGGAACTTCGTATCACGCTGCAACCGGGCACACCGGTGGGCCCTGCCTTGCGGCGCGTGCTGGCGCGCTATGGCCAGCGCGGCGGCGTGGGGCGACTGTGCGGCGGTACCGCGCGGCGCCTGCATTACCACCGCATCGAACAGACCGGCGATCCCGACCGGCCTTATGACTACGGACCACCGCATGTATTGGAAGGCGTCATCAGCTTCGTGACCGGCGCCATCACCATCGGCCAGAACGCCGACGGAAAAGTGTTACTGCATTGCCACTCAGGTTTCATCGATGGCGATGGCACGCTGCATGGCGGCCATCTGCTGCTCGACACGGTGGAGGTGGGCGACGATCCGCTCATCCTGCGCCTGTGCCTGTTCTCCCGCAGCGCCTTCGTCGTCAACAGCGATGAAGAGACGCACTTCAGTCTATTGCATCCGACACCCATGGAATGATGATGACGCTCCCCGCCCATGACAGCGACTCCCTTGACGACCACATCCACGTAGAACAGGGCCAGCTCGGCAAGCTGGTGATGGCCCGGCTCAAACCCAACCAGGACCTCACCGAAAGCGTGGAAGCGCTGTGCCGACAGCACGGCATGGACAAGGCCATCGTGCGGGGCGCCATCGGCAGCCTCATCGATGCCCATCTGCAATACGCCACCCCGTCCGGGGTGCGTGCGATGGAGATCAACGGGCCGGGCGTGGAAATCCTCAACGTCTTCGGTGAAATCGGTTTTGCCGATGGCGCGGGCAGCGCCCATCCGCTGCAGGGCGTGGTGGCCGATACCGAGGGCCGCATCTTTGCCGGACGCTTCGTGCGCGGCGCCAATCTCTCTTTCATCACCATCGAGATCACCTTGCAGGAATGGATTGCGGTCAAGCAACCAGAGGCGCTGCCGGCCTGAATCACTTTCCTTGCGCCCATGAAAAATGCCGCCCGGCTCATCACCGGGCGGCATTGTTCAATTCTTGGACTAGGGCCTGTTCACATTCAATCTGTGAGTGCGAGAGGTCGCCAAGCGTCGCCTGCCGTTGTTGCAGCTCCTTGCCGTGGCACCACCACGGCGCGTCGCCGCGCCTAGGCAGACAACGCTTGGCGGCCTCTCCCGGAGGGTTGCCCCCAGAAGGCGCGCTGGCCGCGTTGCACGTCAGGGCTGGTGGCACCACCACCAGCCCTGACGCGCGCCTTGCGAGCCCGCCTTCTGGGGGCAACGCATCTCACAGATTGAATGTGAACAGGCCCTAACTATCGAATCAGGCTTCGGCGTGCAGCGTGGCTTCGGCTTCCTGTTCGATCTCGACTTCGGCGCGCGCTGCTTCTTCTTCGCTCAGCAGGCCGCCTTCCCACTTGGCCACCACGGCCGAAGCGATCGAATTGCCCACTGCGTTGGTGGCCGAACGGCCCATGTCGAGGAAGGTATCGATGCCCAGGATCACCAGCAGGCCCGCTTCCGGGATGTTGAACTGGTGCAGGGTCGCGGCAATCACCACCAGCGAGGCGCGCGGCACACCGGCGATGCCCTTGGAGGTCAGCATCAGCACCAACATCATGGTGATCTGGGTCGAGATCGGCATGTGGATGCCATAGGCCTGCGCGATGAAGAGCGTGGCGAAGGTGCAGTAGATCATCGAACCGTCGAGGTTGAAGGAATACCCCATCGGCATGACGAAGCTGGAAATCTTGCGCTTGACGCCAAAGCGGTCCAGCGCGTCCAGCAGCTTCGGATAGGCCGCTTCCGAGCTGGCGGTGGCGAAGGCCAGCAGGAAGGCTTCCTTGATCAGCGCCAGCAGGTGGAAGATGCGCTTCTTCAGGAACACGAAGCCCACCGCGATCAGGATCACCCACAGCAGCACCAGCGAGAAGTAGAAGTCACGCATGAAGACCGCGAAGCTGACCAGGATCTCCAGGCCGTTGACGGCCACCGTTGCGGCCATGGCGGCAAACACTGCCACGGGCGCGAACTTCATCACGTAGACGGTGATCTTGAGCATGGTGTGCGACAGGTCGTCGATGACGGCCAGCAGGTTCTTGCCGCGCTCACCCAGCGCCGCCAGGGCGATGCCGAAGAACATGGAGAACACCACCACCTGCAGGATCTCGTTCTGCGCCATGGCTTCCACGATCGACTTGGGTACCAGGTGGTTGAAGAACTCCTTGACCGTGAACTTGCTGGTGGCCAGGCCCGCGCCGGCAGCATCCGGCGAAGGCAGCGCCACGCCGGCGCCCGGTTGCAGCAGGTTGGCCATGATCATGCCCAGCGCCAGCGACACCAGCGAAGCGATGAAGAACCAGGCCAGCGACTTGCCGAAGATGCGGCCCACCGACTTGGCGTCGCCCATGTGGGCGATGCCCACCACCAGGGTCGAGAACACCAGCGGTGCGATGACCATCTTGATGAGGCGCAGGAACAGGTCCGAGGCAATCGAGATATAGCCCGCCAATTCCTTGGCCTCGCCCTTGTCGTAGTGATTGAAAATCAGGTAGCCGACCAGGATGCCCAGCAGCATGGCGGCAAAGATGTAGGCGGCTTGTGGAATGCGTTTCTTCATGTGTTCTCCTGCCCTCGCTCGGCACCGGCACGAGGCAGGTGAGAGGACGATGATGTAAGGCTTGCGGGCGGCGCCGGCCGGTGCAGTGACAGGGGCGCCATGCTTTTGGATGGTCAGGAAGCGTCAGTTTCTAATGAGAAACCCTGACCGTTTTTTCCCGTCGTCCGGAAAAAAGGACGAAGCTTATTGACTTATGCCCCCTGCCGTCAAGCCGCATCGAATAAATAGGGTCAAAATGCCCGGGGCGTGATCAAAAAGCCTACAAACGACAACAAAAAAGCCCCGCAAAGCGGGGCTGGTGTTGTGTTGCAGGAAACTTCACGGTGCGCACGCCACCGTCAGACTATCGTCAGCAAATCGTCAGGAAGGCGTTTGCAGCGCGGCGTCCAGCAGCTCGATCCAATGCCGCACCGGGGTCTCGGTACCCGACTGGAGATGCGTGACGCAACCGATGTTGCCGGTGACGATCATGTCGGGATCGGTGGCCTGCAGCTTGCTGATCTTGTTGTCGCGCAGGCGGTAGGACAGCTCCGGCTGCAGCACCGAATAGGTCCCGGCTGAACCGCAGCAGAGATGGCTGTCCGCACACAACTGCACATCCACGCCGGCCGCGCGCAGGATGCCTTCGACCTTGCCGCGGATCTTCTGCCCATGCTGCAGGGTGCAGGGCGGGTGATAGGCCACCCGCTTGCCGTTGAAATCCTTGAGCCGGTGCTGCAGCTGCTCCTCGAACTCGAGCAGGATCTCGCTGATGTCGCGCGTCATGTGGGAGATGCGGCGCGCCTTCTCGGCGTAGTCGGGATCATGCTGCAGCAGGTGGCCGTATTCCTTGACGGTGGCGCCGCAGCCGGAGGCATTCATGACGATGGTGTCGGCGCGGATGCCGTCACGCCCTTCGATGTAGGGCCACCAGGCGTCGATGTTGCGGCGCATGTCGTCCAGGCCGCCGTCCTGGTCATTGAGGTGATAGCGGATGGCGCCGCAGCAGCCGGCCTTGGGCGGCGCGAACAATTGCACGCCGAGCGCATCGAGCACGCGCGCAGTGGCGCTGTTGATGTTGGGGGCCATCGACGGCTGCACGCAACCTTCAAGCAGCAGCATCTGGCGCGCATGGGTGCGCGTGGGCCAGGTCCCGGCGTCCTGCGGCAGTGGCACCTTGTTCTGCAGCAGCTTGGGCAAGAGCGGGCGCACCATCTGCCCCGCCTTCATGGCCGGACGGAAGATCCACTTGCGCGGCACCAGTTCCTTCAAGGCGGTGCGCAAGACACGCTCGCCGAAGGGACGCTGCACCTGCTCTTCCACCACCTTGCGGCCAATGTCGACCAGTCGCCCGTACTGCACCCCGGACGGGCAAGTCGATTCGCAGTTGCGGCAGGTCAGGCAGCGGTCCAGGTGCGATTGCGTGGCGGCCGTGGCGGGCTTGCCTTCAAGCACCTGCTTGATGAGATAGATGCGGCCGCGCGGCCCATCCAGTTCGTCGCCCAGCAGTTGATAGGTGGGACAAGTGGCGGTACAGAAACCGCAATGCACGCAGGAACGCAGGATGCTGTCGGCTTCCTCGCCGGCCTGGGTGTTGCGGATGAAATCAGCCAAGTTGGTCTGCATGATGATCGCTTGGAAAAGAGGTGCTTACAGGCTGGCGTACAGGCGGCCGGGATTGAAGATGCCCTGCGGGTCGAATTGCTGCTTGAGACGGCGATGGATGCTTTCCACCGCGGGCTGCAAGGGATGGAAGACGCCGATGGCCTTGTCGCCGCCACGATGCAGGCTGGCGTGTCCGCCCACGGCCAGTGCGGCGGCGCGGATGGCAACGGCATCGACATTGCCCTCCGGGCGCAGCCAGCGCTGCGCCCCGCCCCACTCGATCAGCTGGCGGCCCGGCAGGTCGATGGGCGGGGCCACTGATGGCACGGACAGGCGCCACAGCGGGGCTTGCGGGTCGGCGAAGAAGGGATGGGTCTGCTCGCGCAGGTCAGTCCAGTAATCTTCCGGATTGCTTAATTCGGTGCCACCCATCTTTTTGATTGCTGAATCCACGGCGGCCTGTGCGCCCGACAAACGGATGGTGAGCACATTGTTGACCCAGGCGCTGGCTACCAGCGGCAGGGGTTGTCCTGCGCTCTGGTTGAGCAGGCGCAGCGCGCCCTCCTGGTTGATCTCGAAAACGCGGGTGCTGCTGGCAATGGGGCGCGGCAAGACTTTCAGCGAGACCTGCAGGATCAGACCCAGCGTGCCCAACGAACCGGCCAGGAGGCGCGAGATGTCATAGCCGGCGACGTTCTTCATGACTTGTCCGCCGAAGTGCAGTTGCTCGCCCTGGGCATCCATCAACACGGCGCCCAGCACGAAGTCGCGCACGGCCCCGGCGGCAGCGCGCGAGGGACCGGAGAGGCCGGCCGCGACCATGCCGCCGACGGTGGCCGCGCCGCCGAAACGCGGAGGCTCCCAGGCCAGCATCTGGTTGTGCCCGGCCAGTGCGGCGTCGATCTCCGCCAGGGGCGTACCGCAGCGGGCGGTGATGACCAGCTCGGTCGGTTCATAGTCGATGATGCCGCTGTAGGGGCGCGTGTCGAGCAGGTCACCGGAAGGCACTTGGCCGTACCAGTCCTTGGTGCCGCCGCCACGGATCTGCAGGGCGCGGCCGGAAAGGATGCGTTCGCGGAAGGAGGCCAGCACGGCCTCCATGTCTTGTTGTGCTTGCATGGTCAGAATCTCGGCAGATCGGGGAAGCGCAGCTGGCCGCGCTGCACGTGCATCTTGCCGTACTCGGCACAGCGATGCAGGGTGGGAATGGCTTTGTCCGGATTGAGCAGGAAGGCAGGGTCGAAGGCGCGCTTCAACTTGAAGAAGGCCTCGCGCTCGGCGGGAGAAAACTGCACGCACATGGAGTTGATCTTCTCGATGCCCACGCCGTGTTCGCCGGTGATGGTGCCGCCCACTTCCACGCACAGCTCCAGGATCTCGGCACCGAACAGTTCGGCGCGGTGGAATTCGTCCGCGATGTTGGCATCGAAGAGGATCAGCGGATGCAGGTTGCCATCGCCCGCATGGAAGACGTTGGCGCAGCGCAGGCCGTATTTCTTTTCCATCTCGGCGATGCCCAGCAGCACCTGCGCCAGCTTCTTGCGCGGGATGGTGCCATCCATGCAGTAGTAGTCGGGGGAGATGCGGCCGGCGGCCGGGAAGGCGTTCTTGCGGCCGGACCAGAAGCGCAGGCGCTCGGCTTCGCTCTGCGAACAGGCAATGGCCGTCGCGCCGCTGGCGTTGAGCACGTCGGTCATGCGGCCGATTTCTTCTTCCACCTCTTCCACGGTGCCGTCGGATTCGCACAGCAGGATGGCTTCGGCATCGATGTCATAGCCGGCTTTGACGAACGGCTCGACCATGCGCGAGCTGGTCTTGTCCATCATCTCCAGCCCGGCCGGGATGATGCCGGCCGCGATCACGTTGGCGACCGCATTGCCGCCTTTGACCACATCGTCGAAGGAAGCCATGATCACGCGCGCGGCCTGCGGCTTGGGCACCAGCTTGACGGTCACTTCGGTGACCACGCCCAGCATGCCTTCGGAACCGATGAAGACGGCCAGCAGGTCCAGGCCCGGGGCATCCAGGGCGCCGCTGCCCAGTTCCACCACGTCGCCCTCGATGGTGACCATGCGTACGCGCAGCACGTTATGCACCGTCAGGCCGTATTTCAGGCAGTGCACGCCGCCCGAATTCTCCGCCACGTTGCCGCCGATGGAACAGGCGATCTGCGAGGACGGATCCGGCGCGTAATACAGGCCGTGCGGGGCCGCCGCTTCGGAAATGGCCAGGTTGCGCACGCCGGGCTGGACCACGGCGGTGCGCGAGTACTTGTCCATCTTGAGGATCTGGTTGAATTTTGCGGTGGAGACCACCACGCCATCGGCAATGGGCATGGCCCCGCCCGACAGGCCGGTGCCGGCACCGCGCGGCACGATCTGCACCTGCAGCGCGTGACAGGCCTTCATGATGGCGATGACCTGCGCCTCGTTTTCGGGCAGCACCACCACCATGGGCAACTGGCGGTAGGCGGCCAGGCCGTCGCATTCGTAGGGGCGGGTGTCTTCTTCGTCGAACAGCACGCAGTGCGCGGGGACGACCCGGCGCAGGGCGTCGACAACTTCGCGCTGGCGGGCCGGCGCGAAGGACGGTTGGGCGGGAGCATTCATGCTGGACCTCGGCGGTAAGCTAGGCAGGCGTGCGGCGCTGGATGTCCCTCTTCTTGCATCCGGTGCTGCGGCTCACGCTGTCTCGTTTGTTGTCAGCCCGCATGGGGCGGGCTTTTTCAGTCCGACAAGTGTAACGAATTTTGCCGCCCTGCACGGTGCCGTATTGGCTGGCGGCCCACTGAAAAGAATTGCCGGCCGCCGTGAATTATTTTCAGGGCGGCCGGACGGGACGGGCGATGCAAAGGCGCTTCAGATGTTGCGGAAGGCGTTCTGCATCCAGCTGATGAAGGTATCGACCTCGGGCCGCTCGCGCACGGCGCGCTCGTAGACCACGTAATACGCATGCGGCGGGGTGCGCAGGCGCACGTCGAACAATTCCACGATCTCGCCCCGGGCCAGCAGTTCTTCGGCGAAGTGCTGGCGCGTGAGGCCAATGCCGTAGCCGTGGCGCACGGCTTCCAGCAGCAGGCCGAGGTCGTCCACGCGCAGGCCGGAGGACGGTTCCACCCAGTCCTTCAGGCCGGCCGCCTCGAACCAGGGCTGCCAGGGCTCCAGGGCCGAGCGCAGCAGGGTCGCATGCTGCAGGTCGGTGGGCGACTTCATCGGCGGCAGGGTTTTCAGGTAGCCGGGGCTGGCCACGGCGAAGGCCGGTTCCTCGAACAGCTTCTCGGTGATGATGTTGGGATAGTTGCCGGCACCGAAACGGATCTCGACATCGCTCTCCGAGAGCGACAGGTCATACAGCGGCACCGACAGATACAGCTCGACCACGATCTCCGGATGGCGCTGGGTGAAGTCGGCAATGCGCGGCATGAGCAGGTGGCGCGCGAAGGTCGGCGGCAGCATCACCTTGATCTTGGGCTGCACGGCCGCATTGCGGTGGGGCATCGGGAAATCGGTCAGCGTGCGCAAGGCGCTGCGCACCACATCCAGATAGCGGCGGCCAAATTCGGACAGGCCGATGGAGCGCCCGTCGCGATAGAACAGGCGCTCGCCCACGAACTCTTCCAGCAGGCGGATCCGGTGCGACAGCGCCGAGGGGGTGATGCACAGTTCCTCGGCGGCAATCGCAAAGGAGTTATGACGGGCTGCCGCCTCGAAGGCGGACAGGGCATGGACGGGGGGGAGGCGGGTGGCCATGGATGGTGGATTCCTGCTGCGGTTCAAGCAAACCTGATAAAAACTAACATTCTGTTGCCGAAAAACTAAAGGGCCAGGCGCGTAAAACCAAGTTTTTCACTCCCGGCCCGCGTATCACATCGGGCTCACTGCTCCCAGCGCAGGATCTTGCCGGGGTTCATGATGTTCTTCGGGTCGAGGGCGTGCTTGATGGCGCGCATGACGGCAATGGCGCCATCGCCGTGTTCCTGGATCAGGAAGTCCATCTTGTGCAGGCCCACGCCATGTTCACCGGTGCAGGTGCCATCCATGCCGAGGGCACGCGCCACCATGCGGGCGTTGACGCCTTCGGCGCGGGCGATGTCGGCCGGGTCGTTGGGGTCCACCATCATCTGCACGTGGAAGTTGCCGTCACCGACGTGGCCGATGATGGCGTGGATCAGGCCCTGTTCTTCGCAATCGGCCTTGGTGGCCAGCACGCATTCGGCCAGGCGCGAGATCGGCACGCAGCAGTCGGTGGAAATCGCGCGCGCACCGGGGCGCAGTTGCAGCAGCGCGAAGTAGGCGTTGTGACGGGCGGTCCAGAGACGGGTACGGTCTTCGGGGCGGGTGGCCCATTCGAAACCGAGTGCATGGAATTCCTTGGCGATATCCTGCACCAGCTCGGCCTGTTCCTTGACGCCGTTCTCGCTGCCATGGAATTCGAAGAGCAGCAAGGGATTGACCGGCAGGTTCAGCTTGTCGTGGGCATTGATGGCGCGCACGCCGTTTTCGTCCAGCAGTTCCACACGTGCCAGCGGCACGCCCATCTGGATGGTCTGGATGACGGTGTTGACCGCGTCGGCCACGCTGGGGAAGGAGCAGATCGCGGCCGAAATGGCTTCCGGCTGCGGATACAGGCGCACGGTCACTTCGGTGATGATGCCCAGGGTGCCTTCGCTGCCCACGTAGACGCGGGTCAGGTCGTAGCCGGCCGAGGACTTCTTGGCGCGGGTACCGGTCTTGATGATCTCGCCTTGGGCGGTCACAACCGTCAGGGTCAGCGTGTTTTCTTTCATCGTGCCGTAGCGCACGGCATTGGTGCCCGACGCGCGGGTCGAGGCCATGCCGCCCAGCGAGGCATCGGCGCCCGGATCGATGGGGAAGAACAGGCCCGTATCCTTGATCTCCTGGTTCAGCTGCTTGCGGGTGACGCCAGCCTGGACGGTCGCCGTCAGGTCTTCGGCGTTGACCGCCAGGACCTGGTTCATCTGGGACAGGTCCACCGTGACGCCGCCCTGCAGGGCCAGCACGTGGCCCTCCAGCGAGGTACCGGCGCCGTAGGGGATGATGGGGGTGTCGTACTGGCTGCAGAGCTTGACGAAGGCGGCGACTTCCTCGGTACTGTGGGCGAACACCACGGCATCGGGCAGCATGGGATCGTAGGAGGATTCGTCGCGGCCATGATGCTCGCGCATGGCCAGGGTGGTGGAGCAGCGCTCGCCGAAGAGGGCCTTGAGCTCGTCGAGCAGGGCCTGCGGCACGGGGCGTTTCAGTTTCCGGGCGTCAACTAGGTGATTCATGCAATGTCTCTCAGGGGTCTGGTGTCTCGGGGTTCTTGTGCTCTTGTGCGGGAAGATGCAGGGTCATGAAGCGGCGTCCCGGGCTGCTCCAGTGGACTGACCACTGATCCAATCGATGAATTTTACTCTCTTGCACGCTTTAGTTTGCGCAAATGTCCTCGCCCATGCCGCCCGATCGGGCAAATCAAGTGAATTGTTTACGCATTTTTCCAGCTGGCGCGCGGCGGCTCGCAGCGCATGGGAAGCGCTTGCCTTGGGCGGGGCTTGCGCTTAAGCTGCCCGGCGGATCAACTAGGAGCAATGATGGGCAACCGACTTTCGAAAATCGCCACCCGCACGGGCGATGATGGCAGCACCGGGCTGGGCGATGGCAGCCGCGTGGGCAAGGACAGCCTGCGCATCCAGGCGCTGGGCGATGTGGATGAGCTCAATTCGCAGCTGGGCCTGCTGTTGTGCGAGACGCTGCCGGCCGCATTGCGGGAAGAGCTGGTGTCGATCCAGCATGACCTCTTCGACCTGGGCGGCGAGTTGTGCATCCCGGGCTATACGGTGTTGGCCGATGCGCACCTGGCACGGCTGGACGCCCTGCTGGAAAAATACAACGCCACCCTGCCCCCGCTGAAGGAATTCATCCTGCCCGGCGGCTCGCGCACGGCCGCGCTGGCGCACGTGTGCCGCACCGTATGCCGCCGCGCCGAGCGCAGCGTGGTCATGCTGGAGAAGGCCGAGGCCGGCGTGAATGCGCCGGCGCGGCAGTACCTCAATCGCCTCTCCGACCTGTGCTTCGTGCTGGCGCGCGTGCTCAACCGGGAAGCGGGTGGGCAGGATGTGTTGTGGGAGAAGGGGCGGGAGCGCTGATCGTCGTTCTACCGCACGAGAAATGTGAAACGCCCCGCGGGAAACCGGCGGGGCGTTTTCATTTTCAGTTGGGGGGATGCAATGACTTAGGGCCTGTTCACATTCAATCTGCGAGTGCGAGAGGCCGCCAAGCGTTGGCTGCCTAGGCGCAGCGACGCGCCGTGGTGGTGCCACGGCAAGGAGCTGCAACAACGGCAGGCGACGCTTGGCGGCCTCTCCCGGAGGGTTGCCCCCAGAAGGCGCGCTGGCCGCGTTGCACGTCAGGGCTGGTGGCACCACCACCAGCCCTGACGCGCGCCTTGCCACCACGCCTTCTGGGGGCAACGCATCTCGCAGATTGAATGTGAACAGGCCCTAGTTCAACGCGGCGATTTTCTTAGTTTCCACCGAGCAAAAACTAAGTCCGGCAACCGTGCCTCCTCAGCCGTTGTTGACCACCAGCTTGGGTTCATCCTTGCCAAAGCGCTGGATGATGGACTGCGCGATGCCATCGGCATCCAGCCCGCACTGCGCCAGCAGTTGCACGGCGTCGCCGTGATCGATGAAGCGGTCCGGCAGGCCCAGGTGCAGCACCGGCTTGTTGATGCCAGCGGCGGCCAAGGCCTCGGAGACGGCCGCACCGGCGCCACCCATGATGCAGCCCTCTTCCACCGTCACCAGCGCATCGTGCGAGGCGGCCAACTGCTTGACCAGTTCCGCATCCAGCGGCTTGATGAAGCGCATGTTGGCCACCGTGGCGTTGAGCTTGTCGCCCGCGCCCAGGGCCGGTGCCAGCAGGCTGCCGAAGGCCAGGATGGCAACATCCTTGCCCTGGCGGCGGATTTCTCCCTTGCCCAGCGGCAGGGTCTCGAGCGTCTTCTCCACTGCGGCACCGATACCGGCACCACGCGGATAACGCACCGAAGCCGGACCGGGATACTGATAGGCGGTGGAGAGCATCTTGCGGCACTCATCCTCATCGGAAGCCGCCATCACCACCATGTTGGGGATACAGCGCAGGAAGGCCAGGTCGTAATTGCCGGCGTGGGTCGCACCGTCTGCGCCGACCAGGCCGGCACGGTCCAGGGCGAAGGTCACATCCAGGTTCTGCAGGGCCACGTCGTGGATCAGCTGGTCATAGGCGCGCTGCAGGAAGGTCGAGTAAATCGCCACCACCGGCTTCATGCCCTCGCAGGCCATGCCGGCAGCGAAGGTGACGGCGTGCTGTTCGGCGATGCCGACGTCGTAGTAGCGGTCCGGGAATTTCTTTTCAAAGCCCACCATGCCCGAGCCTTCGCGCATGGCCGGGGTGATGCCGACCAGCTTCTCGTCGGCGGCAGCCATGTCGCACAGCCAGTCGCCGAAGACCTGGGTATAGGTCAGCTTGCCGCCGGCACTGGGCTTGATGCCTTCGCTGGGGTTGAACTTGCCGGGGCCGTGATAGAGCACCGGATCGGCTTCGGCCAGCTTGTAGCCCTGTCCCTTCCTGGTGACCACGTGCAGGAATTGCGGGCCCTTCAGGTGCTTCAGGTTCTGCAGCGTGGGGACCAGCGAGTCGAGGTCATGGCCATCGATGGGGCCGATGTAGTTGAAACCGAATTCCTCGAACATGGTGGCCGGGACCACCATGCCCTTGGCATGTTCTTCCAGGCGCTTGGCCAGTTCCAGCACGGGGCCGGGCAGTACCGACTTGCCGACGTCACGCGCTTTGGCGTAGAACTTGCCCGACATCAGGCGCGCCAGGTAGCGGTTGAGCGCACCCACGGGCGGCGAGATCGACATGTCGTTGTCGTTGAGGATCACCAGCAGGTTGATGTCTTCATGCACGCCCGCATTGTTGAGCGCTTCGAAGGCCATGCCGGCGGTCATGGCGCCGTCGCCGATGACGGCGATGGCGTGACGGTCAGAGCCTTGGGTCTTGGCGGCCAGGGCCATGCCCAGCGCAGCCGAGATCGAGGTCGAGGAGTGGGCGGTGCCGAAGGTGTCGTATTCGCTTTCGATGCGGCGCGGGAAGCCCGAGATGCCCTCCTGCTGGCGCAGCGAAGCCATGCGCTCGCGGCGGCCGGTCAGGATCTTGTGCGGGTAGGTCTGGTGGCCCACATCCCAGACGATGCGGTCCTGCGGCGTATTGAAGACGTAATGCAGCGCGATGGTCAGCTCGACCGTGCCCAGGTTGGAGGACAGGTGACCGCCGGTCTTAGAGACCGAATCCAGCAGGAAACCGCGCAGCTCTTCGGCCAGCGGCTTCAATTGATGGCGGGACAGGCGGCGCAGGTCGGCCGGGTCGTTGATGGTATTGAGGAGCATCTGTTCTTACCGTGTTGGGGTCTGAAGGCCGCGCCTGGCACATGCCGCGCGGTCCGTCTTCATGCCTGGTTACGTCGCTTAAGTTTTTCTCTGCACGATCAGGTCGGCCAGCTCACGCAGGCGGCGCGCCTTCTCGCCGAAGGGCGCCAGCGCCGCATGGGCATTGCCGCGCAGCTTCTCGGCCAGCGCCTGCGATTCGGCCAGGCCCAGGATCGAGACATAGGTCGGCTTGTTGTCCGCCGCATCCTTGCCCGCCGTCTTGCCCAGCGTGGCCGAGTCGGCAGTGGCATCGAGGATGTCGTCCACTACCTGGAAGGCCAGGCCGATGGCGCGCGCGTAGTCGTCCAGCGCGGCGGTCTCATCGGCGGTGAGCGTCTTGCCGCCCAGCGCGCCCAAGAGCACCGCTGCGCGCAGCAGGGCACCGGTCTTGAGGCGATGCATCTGTTCCAGCTCGGCCAGCGACAAGGTCATGCCCACGCTGGCCAGGTCGATGGCCTGGCCGCCGCACATGCCCACTGAACCTGCGGCCTGGGCCAGCAGGTTCATCATGCGCAACTGGCGTGCCGTCACACCGGCGTCGCTCTTGCCCAGCTCGGCCTCCAGCGGTGCCGACAAGATATCGAAGGCCTGCGCCTGCAGCGCATCGCCAACCAAAAGCGCAGTCGCTTCGTCATATTGCACGTGCACCGTGGGCTTGCCACGGCGCAGGGCATCGTCATCCATGCAGGGCATGTCGTCATGCACCAGCGAATAGACGTGGATCATCTCCACGGCCGCCGCCGCCCGGTCCAGCAGCGCGCGCGGGGTATCGAAGATGTCGCCGGCGGCATAGACCAGCAGCGGACGTACGCGCTTGCCGCCATCCATGGCGGTGTAGCGCATGGCTTCGTGCAGGCGCGCCGGCACCACCGAGGTCGCGGGCAGGAATCGGTCCAGCACGTCTTCCATGCCGCCCTGCACCTGGCGCATCCAGTCGACAAACGCTAGCGGGGCCTGCGCACTGGCGGCCGGCATCTGTGCATTCATCAGTCGTCCCCGCCGGCAGCATCGGCTGCATTGAAGGGCTTGAGCATGTCGCCTTCGAGCAGCTTGACCTGGCTGTCAACCTTGTCGAGCTGGCCGGCGCAGAACTTCACCAGTTCGGAGCCGCGCTTGTAGGCGGCCACCGACGCTTCCAGCGGCAGTTCGCCGGCTTCCATGCGGGCCACGAGCTGCTCCAGTTCGGCCATCGCCTCTTCGAAGGAGGCAGGCAAGGCAGCAGCGGAAGCCGAAGGTGCGGCGGCAGAGGTTCTAGGCATATCGACCCATTCAAAATTCCAACCCGGTATTTTAGAACAAACCGGCGATACCCAAGTCAATCAAGGGCGTGGAAATGTCAGCGGATTTCGCGCCGAGCTTGTAAATTCGGCCAATTTACTGGCATTTTGGCCACAAAACCCGGCCCCTTATGGGGGTTTTGTGGCATAATCCTCGGTTCTGTCCAAAATTTCCTCTTCATATTATTTGAACATAGGTTTTTGCGGATTTTCTTCCTTAGGTTGGTGCAAATTAATTTGGGGGCGGAAATGTCCGATCTTGCTACTTTTGCCAAATTGGCGCGCTCAAACGCGCAACTTCCAGTCCACGTCTACTTTGACGAACCGCTTCATCAGCGGGAACTGAAACAACTCTTCCAGCAGGGACCTCGTTACGTCGGCCATGAGCTGATGGTGCCCGAAGCCGGCGACTATTCCACCCTGCCGTGGGAAAAAGAAGGCCGCATGCTGGTGCGCAATGCGCAGGGTATTGAACTGCTGTCCAACGTATGCCGCCACCGCCAGGCCAAGATGCTCGACGGCCGCGGCAACGCCAGCAACATCGTCTGTCCCCTGCATCGCTGGACCTATGATCTGAAGGGCGAGTTGATCGGCGCGCCGCATTTCGGCGAGACGCCGTGCATGAACCTGTCCAAGACCCCGCTGCAAAGCTGGAACGGACTGCTGTTCGAGAACAACGGCGTCAACATCGCCGACAAGCTCAAGAACCTGGGCGTAACGCGCGACCTGGATTTCTCCGGCTACCTGTACGACCACACCGAAGTGCACGAGTGCGACTACAACTGGAAGACCTTCATCGAGGTCTACCTGGAGGATTACCACGTCGAGCCCTTCCATCCCGGTCTCGGCAACTTCGTCAGTTGCTCCGACCTGAAGTGGGAATTCGGCCGCGACTACAGCGTGCAGACCGTGGGCGTGAACCACGGCCTGATCAAGTCCGGCTCGCCGACCTATGCCAAGTGGCAGGAAAAGCTGCTGCAGTTCTCCAACGGCAAGCCGCCCAAGTATGGCGCCATCTGGCTCACGCTCTACCCCAACATCATGGTGGAGTGGTACCCGCACGTACTGGTGGTGTCCACGCTTTGGCCGACCGGTCCGCAGAAGACCACCAACGTGGTGGAGTTCTACTATCCGGAAGAAATCGCCCTGTTCGAACGCGAACTGGTCGAGGCCGAACGCGCCGCCTACATGGAGACCTGCGTCGAGGATGACGAGATCGCCCTGCGCATGGATGCCGGCCGTCGTATACTGATGGATCGCGGCACCAGCGAAGTCGGTCCCTACCAGTCGCCCATGGAAGACGGCATGCAGCACTTCCACGAGTGGTATCGCCAGCAGCTGGACGTGCCGCAAGGAACCAGCACACCATAACCAGGCCAACAGGCCGCGCAGGGGGAAAGCAGATGCAGGCAACGCGGCAAGCTCACGACGGACGTAGTCTGCGCCGTCATTGTCGCCCGCCCTCCGGCGTCCGCTCCTCCCGCTCCCGCTGCACGACGGCAGCCCCGGTTCACGCCGGGGCTGCCGTTTTCTTTGGTGCGCGCCACGCGTGCGCCTTGCCCATTCTCCCCTCACCCTACTGAACCGCCGCCATGCAATCGCTCTGGATGCTCGTCGCCTCATTCCTCTTTGCCGTCATGGGCGTGTGCGTCAAGCTCGCCAGCCAGTACTACACGACCTCCGAGATCGTGCTCTGCCGTGGCGTGATCGGCGTGCTCTTCATCCTCTGCCTGATCCGCCTGCGCGGGGGCACGCTGCGCACGCCGTTCCCGCGTGACCACCTCATCCGTGGCGGCGTGGGCGTGGTCTCGCTGTGGATGTGGTTCTATTCCTTCAGCCTGCTGCCGATTGCCACGGCCACGACGCTGAACTACATGTCCTCGATCTGGATCGCGGTGATGCTGTTCGTGGCCGGCTGGTGGCAGGGCCACAAGAAATTCGAATGGGGCCTGGCCGGTACGGTGGCACTGAGCTTCCTCGGGGTGGCGCTGCTGATGCGACCATCGCTCAATGCCGAGCAGCTGCTGGGAGGCGCCATCTCGCTGGCCTCGGGCGTGCTCTCGGCACTGGTCTACCTGCAGGTGCGCAAGCTGGGGCTCTTGGGGGAACCGGAGTACCGCGTGGTGTTCTACTTTTCTGCCACGGGCGTCTTGGCCGGCCTGGTCGGCAGCGTGGTGACGGGCCGCGTGCCGCTGTGGCACAGCCACTCCTGGATCGGTGCGCTGCTGGTGCTCATGATAGGCTTGACGGCCACCACCGCGCAGATCGCCATGACGCGCGCCTACCGGCTCGGCAATACGCTGGTGACCGCCAACCTGCAATACACGGGCATCGTCTTTTCCAGCCTCTTCGGGGTGCTGATCTGGGATGATGCGCCGGGCTGGATAGGCTGGCTGGGCATGGCGATCATCCTGGCCAGTGGCATGCTGGCGACCTATCGCAACCAGCGCAAGAGCCAGGCCGTGGCCAAGAACGTACCCAAGGTGGACCCGATCGCCACCGAAGTCTGAATCCATGAACCCCGAATCCCTGAATCCTGCCCGCTTGCAGGGCTTATGAACAAAAGGAGAGCCGCATGACCTACCAGACCCTCATCAGCGCCAGCGAATTGAAATCGCGCGCGCAGTATCTGAACATTGTGGTCGTGGACTGCCGTCACGACCTGACCAACCCGGCCTACGGCCGTGAAGCCTATGCCGCCGGCCATCTGCCCCAGGCACGCTTCGCCCATCTCGATGAGCTGCTCTCCGGCGCCAAGACCGATGCCGCCGGCCGCTTCCATGGCCGTCATCCGCTGCCGGACCGCCAGCAATTCGTGCAAGCCATGCGCGACCTGGGCATCAACAATGACACGCAAGTGGTGGCCTACGACGCGCATGGCGGCATGTATGCCGCGCGCCTGTGGTGGCTGCTGCGCTGGATCGGCCACAGCGACGTGGCCGTGCTCGATGGCGGCATGGCCGCATGGCAGGCGCTGGGTGAGACGCTGACCAGCGAGGTGCCGGAGGCGGCTGTACCGGGCAACATCCAGGATCTGTCCTCGCTGGTCAAGACCGTGGATGCACAGGCATTGCTGGACAATCTCAAGAGCCAAACCCTGCAAGTGGTCGATGCACGCGCACCGGATCGTTTCCGTGGCGAGAACGAAACCATCGATGCGGTGGGCGGACATATCCCGGGCGCGAAGAACCGCTTCTTCAAGGACAACCTGCAGGCCGATGGCCACTTCAAGAGCGCCACGCAATTGCGCGAGGAATGGCTGTCGGTGGTGGGCGATCCGCAGGCTGCGGTCATGCAGTGCGGCTCGGGCGTCACGGCCTGCCACAACCTGCTGGCGCTGGAAGTGGCCGGCTTGCCGGGCGCGCATCTTTATCCGGGTTCGTGGAGCGAGTGGAGTTCCGATCCGCAACGCCCGGTGGCCACGGGCAACTGATCCTGGCACCGGTGCGTGCGGCACCCTACGACAAGTCGGGTGCCACGCTCCCTGCCATTGCCGTGACCCCCGCCTCGTGCAGGCGGGCCACGAACGTCTCCACGAACTGCTGCACCATGGCCGGCGCATCGCGTCGGCGCAGCAGGGCCACTTCCGAATGGAAATCGGCATCCTTGAGCGCGGGAAAACTGACGCCGGCCGACAGTGAAATACTGGCCATGCTCTGCGGTACGACGGCGATGCCGAAACCTGCATTGACCAGGCTCAGCAAGGAATTCTTGCGCGAGGTAGCGCGCGCCACGCGCGGATAGAAACCGTGCGCAATGCAGCGCTCGGCCACCAGGTAACTCAAGCCGCCGCGATCGCGGTGCGGCACCGTCACGAAGAAATCATCCCGCAATTCCGCAATCTCCACTTCGCTGCGGCCAGCCAGCCTGTGCGTGGCCGGTACGGCCGCCACCAGGCGCTCGCGGTAGAGCACGGTGCTCTCCAGATTCGGGTGCGCACGCAGGATGGGCAGCCGCGCCAGGCCGATATCGGCGCTGCCTTCGACGATCTCGCGGGCCTGGTATTCGGAAGGAGCCTGCGAGATTTCCAGCGAGATGCCGGGGAAATCCTTCAACGCTGCATTGAGGGTCGGACCCAGCGGTGCCGACAGTGGCACCGAGCTGGAGTGCAGCAGGCGCAAGGCCCCGTGCTCGCCCTTGCCGATGGTGCGTGCCTGCGCCACCGCGCGGTCCAGGTCGAGCAGGATGCGGCGGCTGCGTTCATAGAAATCCTGGCCCGCCTGGGTCAGTTCGAACGCCTTGGCCTCGCGCTTGATGAGCACCACATCCAGGTCCGCTTCCAGCTCCTTGACCTGGCGGCTCAGCGCTGACTGCGCGATGAAGAGGCGCTCGGAGGCGCGGGTGTAGCCGCGTGCCTCGACGATCTCGACGAAGTAGCGCAACTGCCGGATGGAAATCATGCTGTTCTCCCCTGCCCGGTTCTGGCGGCGCATCCATCTCGTTTCGAGATGGCGGGCCGGCTGATTTGATATTGGCGTACCGCGCGCGGCACCCCTACAGTGAAGCCATCCGCAACCCCGCCTGCGGCGATGAAAGGATGGATCGTGCTCCAGGATCTCTTGTTGTTCCTCGGCCTGCTGGGCCTGGTCTGCAGCGTGGGCATGCGCTGGATATTGCGCCGCCAGCGCCCCACGCCTGAGCGGCCCGATCCCCTCAGTGAGCGTGCGCCTGATGCGTCAGTGCCAGCACGATCAGCACGCCCGCTGCAATCAGGATCACCTGCGGGATCGTCTCGCGCAGGGTGGCGCGGCGCTGCATCTGCGGCATCAAATCGGAAACGGCGATGTAGATGAAGCCCGAGGAGGCAAACACCAGCACGAAGGGAATCCATTCCATGCCACGCTCCAGCATGAAGTAGCCCAGCACGCCGCCGGCCACCGCCATCAGGCTGCAGATGAGGTTGTAGACGTAGGCGCGGGTGCGCGAGAAACCGGCATTGAGCAGCACGATGAAGTCGCCAATCTCCTGGGGGATCTCATGCGCGATGATGGCAAGCCCGGTGACCAGGCCCAGGTGCGGGTCGGCCAGGAAGGCCGCTGCAATCAGGATGCCATCGGTGAAATTGTGCAGGCCGTCGCCGACCAGGATCATCCAGCCGGCCTTGCCGGCTTCTTTCTTGTCGTGCCCGTGGTGATGGCCGTGGCCATCGTCTTCGTGATGGTGTGAATGCCGCAGGATGGCCGTCTTCTCCAAAAGGAAGAACACCAGCAGGCCGCCCAGCAGCACCGCGAAGAGCGTGTGCGGTTCAGCCCCGGATTCAAAGGCTTCCGGCAGCGCATGCAGCAGCGAGGTCGACAGCATGATGCCCACCGACAGGCTGACCATGCGCTCGACCACCTTCGACAGCAGTGCGAAGGAGAACACCGCCGCAGCGGTAATGCTGACCACGCCAGCCAGGGTGGTGGCCAGCAGGATGGAGACGAGTGTGGAGTCGATGACGGACCTCGGGCGAAAGACGATGCAGGGGCAACAGCAGGCGCACCCAAAGCCCGTTATTGTACGCCCGCCGCCCTGCCGCTGCCATCTACGCGGCGCGAGCCAGCCAGCAGCAGTGGATTGATGATGAGCACGATCTGCCCATCCCCCAGCACGGTGGCGCCGACCATGCCGGCCAGCGTCGCCACCTGCGGCCCGACCGGCTTGACCACCACTTCGCGGTTGCCGCTGACGTGGTCGGCCATGATCACCATCAGTTCATCGCCGTTCTTGATGAGCAAGGCAAAGGCCGTACCGGTTTCGCTCGAGCCTGGCAGCGGCACCGGCGGCGGCTCGTCCAGCAGCACGTGCAGCGGGTGCAGCCGCAGTTCGCGGCCATTGATTTCCAGTGCGCGCCGCGCCAGGGCCTGGCGCGCCTGCTCGCTGCGCAGCTGGATGACGCTGTCGATGAGAGTGGAAGGAATGGCGTACTGCTGCTGCCCGTGATGCAGCAGGCAGACCTGCTGCACCGCCAGGGACAGCGGCAGGTAGAGCGTGAAGAGCACGCCCTGCCCGGGCTGCGAGTGCACCGTCATGCGCCCGCCCAGTGCGGCCACTTCGGCACGCACCACATCCATGCCGATGCCGCGTCCGGCCAGGGCAGAGACTTGCGATTGCGTACTGAAACCGGGTTCGAAGATCAGCTCGGCCAGGCGCGCCTGGCTCCAGTGCTCCACACCCGCCACGCCGCGCTGCATCGCCTTGTGGCCGATGGCGGCCAGGTCCAGCCCGCGGCCATCGTCGCTGACGCGGATGACCGCTTCATTGCCCTCGTGCCCCGCCTGGATGCGCAGGCGGCCACTGCCCGGCTTGCCGGCCGCGCGCCGCACCGCTGCATCCTCGATGCCATGCACGGCGGCATTGCGCAGCAGGTGTTCCAGCGGTCCCATCAGGCGTTCGAGGATGGCGCGGTCGATCTGCAGCCGGCAGTCCGACAGGTCCAGAGCCAGCGGCTTGCCGGTCTCGGCCGCGACCTGGCGTACCAGGTGCTGCATGCGCGGCTCCATGCTGTTGAACTTGACCATGCGCGCATGCATCAGCTCCTGCTGCAGCTCGCGCGTGGTACGCCCCTGCAGGCGCAGCCCTTCGCGGGTTTTCAGCACCCGTTGCAGCAGCCGCTTCTGGCGCGCCACGGCAGCGCCCAGGGCGGCTTCCATGGCTTTGGCCAGTTCCGTCAGGGCGGTGCCGGCCTCGTGGGGTACCGGTCGGTCGCCATGCTCCCAGTTGCGCTGCCACTGCTGCAGCTGCAGGGCCAGCGCGTCCAGTTCTTCACCCAGCTCACGGGCGTCGCCCTGCATGGCGCCGATTTCGTTATCCAGCTGGGCACGGCTGATGGAAACTTCACCGACCTGGTTCAGCAGCTTGTCCAGCACGGTGGTGCGGATGCGCACCAGGGGCGCGCTCAGCCGCCCTTCCACCGCCGTCACGCCAGGCGCAGGCTTGGCGGGCGCCGCAAGCGGCAAGGCCGACATGCCCTGCTCCAGGGTACTGAAGTGTTCCACCGCCTGGTCATACAGGGCCAGCAGCGCGGCCACGGAATGCGGTGCCGGGCTGCCGTCGGCCAGGCGCTGCAGGGCGCCTTCCATGTCGTGCAGGCAGCGGCTCAGGTGCAGCGCACCGACCATGCGGGCGCTGCCCTTGAGCGTATGCAGGGGCCGCGCCAGCTCGGCCAGCAGACCGGTATCGAGCGCCGCGGGATGCTCGCTCTCGGGTAGCACCAGCAAGGTCTCGCCGATGCTGGCGATGAGTTCCTGCGCCTCTTCCAGGAAGACCGGCAGCAGCACCGGATCGATCAGCTCGGGAGGGACGGCGGGCGCGGGCGGTGTCAGGGGCGCTTCCAGCTGTGCCGCCAGGGCCTGGATGCCGGCGTCGAGCAAACCGCGTGTACGCGCCTGTGCGGCAATATCGCTGCCCTGGTTCTGTACGGAGGCCAGCAAGGCCGAGGCCGATTCGGCAAAGGCCGTGGCCCCGCTGCTGCCGGCGTAATCTCGCAGGGCCGCCAGGGCGCGCAGCACCAGTGCAGGCAGGCCACAGCTGACTCCCTCCTGGCCCAGGCGCGCAAACCAGGCTGCACTTTGCTGGCGCACGATGGCCAGCAGCGGGCGCAAGGTCTGGCGCAGGCGCTCGTCATCGCCGGCGGTGCGAGCCGTGCCGTCAATGAAATGCCCTGGAGCGCGCTCGGTGCTGGTAGTCATGGGGGCCTGGCTCAGGAAACCTTGACGCGGAAGCGCGAGACCGAGCTTTCCAGCTGGCGGGCGGCATCCCACAATTCCTCATAGAGCGTGGCGACCTGCTCGCGGCTTTGCTCGATGATGTCGTTCTCGCTCAGGATGCCCTGGATCTGCTGGGCCACGCCATTGGCCGAGACCGCCTGCTCGCGGGTGGACACCGCCATGCCCTGGATCAGGTCGGCCAGGCGTTTGGAGACGCTGCGGATATCGGCCAGTGCGCTGCCGGCGGCGTCCGACAGCACGGCGCCATCGGTGACTCCGTTGGTGGATTTTTCCATGGCCACCACCACGTCGCGGGTGTCGGCCTGGATCATGCGCACCAGCGCGCCGATTTCGCGGGTGGCGGCGCTGGAGCGCTCGGCCAGGTGCTGCACTTCCTCGGCCACCACCGAGAAGCCGCGCCCGGCCTCGCCCGCCGAGGCGGCCTGGATGGCAGCATTGAGGGCCAGCACATTGGTGCGTTCGGTGATGTCGGAAATCAGGTCGGTGATCTCGCCAATCATCTGCGAGGACGCCCCCAGCCGCTTGATGCGCTCGGAAGTTTCGCGGATCTGCTCGCCGATGCCATCCATGGCCTTGACCGCATCTTCCACCGCACGCGCGCCGCGTTCGGCCACCACCACGGCGTGACGGGCCACATCGGCGGACTCATCGGCCGAGACCGAAATACCGGTGATCTGGTTGGACATCTCCAGCATGGCCTGCGCGATGCGCTGGATGCGCCGGGCCTGCGCACGTGCAGCCGCGCCCAGCTCGGTGGTGGTCCCGCGCACGTGTTCGGAGCTCCAGGCCACCTTGGCGGCCATCTGCGTGACCTGCTCGACCAGCCCGCGCAAGGCTTCCACGGTGTAGTTGACGGAATCGGCAATGGCACCGGTGACATCGTCCGAGACCGTGGTGTGGACCGTCAGGTCGCCATCGGCCACGCGCTGCAGCTCGGTCATCAGGCGTAGCACGGCGGCCTGGGTCAGGTGGTTGGCGCGCATGGCCTTTTCTTCTTCCTGCTGGGCCAGCTGGCGCTGCAGTTCGGCTTCCTGGCGTCGGGCTTCGGCGGCGGCGGCATTGTTGCGGCTGCTCTGCAATTGCACCAGGGCGATGCCGATGGCGCTGAGCAGGGCCATCGCCATGGCGCACAGCATGGCCCAGAAAGTCCAGGAGCGCGCCTTCAGGGCGAGACGGTAGGCGTCTTCCAATTCGGTGAGATGGCGTTTCAAGGTTTCGTTTTCCATGAACACCAGTTGCTCGGAACGCTTGGCCGCGATGAAATTCTGCAGGTTGCCGAGGATGCCGGCGATCTGCGGCTGGTACTCACCGAAGACCCGCGTGAGTTCCTGCAGCTTGCTGCGCAGGTCGGCATCGGTGGCGGCGCGCAGGCGCAGCATCTCGTTGCCTGCCAGCAGGCTCTTCAACAGGTCGCCAAAGGTGGTCAGGTCCTTGCCGAGCATGAAGGCGGTTTCCGCGTTGACGCCCTCGGATGTCAGGAACTCATTGGAGCTGCGCCCCAGGCGCAGGGTCAGCATCACCAGCTGGCTGGCGGCGGCCATCTCGCGCGTGGTCGGCCGGCCTTGCGACTGCAGCATGGCGATCTGCTCGCTCAGGTCCAGCATCACGGGCAGCAGCTGGTTGAGACGCTTCAAGGTGGCGCCGAAACCGGTCAACTCCTTTTCCATGCCGAGGATCGTCTCGGCAGCCAGGTCGGTGCGGCGCCACATGCGGGCCACATTCTCCAGCGCCGGCTTGAGCGCCGGATCGGGCAGGCCGATGTTCTGGCCTTGATACGGACCACCGCTGCTCAGCAGCAGCAGGCCGCGATTGAATTCGAGCCGGCTTTGCGCCAGCTGCACGAAGGCCTGCGGATTGCCCTGGATGGCATTGGGCACGGCCTTGCCGATGCGCTGGGAATGCATCACCAGGTCCGAGGCCAGGTTGGTCTGCAGCGTAGCCAGCAGGTACAGCCGCGCACCCAGCCACATGAACAGGCACAGGGCAGCCAGCGACAGCGCCAGCACGCCCAGCAGGACCCTCGTCTGGGTACGCAGTGAATAAGCTTGCAGCCATGGCAGGCGCAGGCCAGCAGTGCCCCGCCCGTCCACCCTGGCCGGATCGGCGCTGGTTGAGGTGGCGTTCCCGTTGCCGGACCCACGGGCGGCCGGGAGCTTCTTTTTCGACAGGTACGGCAAGGTCGGTTCCATGGCCGGCGTTCCTATTCCCTCTTTACAGATCTCGCAGATCTTCTGGATTTCTCAGGTTTTTCTGATTTACAGGCCTGGTGGTGCAATGGCTTGCAGAGCAGGCCTCGCCGCCGCTTGGGGCGCGGCAGCTAGCGGCCGATCTGCAGAAAACGGCTGTCCTGGCTCAGCAGCGACAGGTCAAGTTCATCCCATTGCTGGTCACCGCTGTCTTTATAACGTCCGGCAAGGCCCGGCAAGGGAATTTCCGTATCGTAATTTTTCGATATTTGCGTCATTTCTGTGATGTCACGCAGTCCCAATACCCTTGACACCAGCAAACCGCATTGCGGTGCCAGGCCCTGGGCCAGCAGCAGGACGTGGCTGCTGCGTCCGATTTCCTGGGGAACGGCACCGGCCAGGCCCATGAGGTCGGCCATGCCGATCAGGCTGCCCCGCAGGTTGAGCAGGCCGCGAAACCAGTCGCGGGTGGCGGGGACGGGGGTGATGGCAAGCCCGGAGAGCGGCACGATCTCGCCGGCTTGGGCCAGCGGGACCAGATAGCAGTGTTCGCCCATGGCCACCGCGAGGCGGCGCGAGCGCATGCTTTCGTTGTCGGAGGCGGCCATGCGCGCCAGCAGCGAGGCCTGGAACTGCTCCAGCCCCTCACGCTCCGGCACGCCGTGAAAGCTGCGCGCGGCCGGCGCGTTGATGACGAAATCCTTGGTGTGTGGCATACCAGCCCTCATGAAACGGTTAAGAAAGGCCATGCCGCCGCACGCTTGCGCGCACGCCGAACCGGGCCAGCGGCGCGATGGCGGGGCTGGGCTCAATGGACAAGACCGAAGGGGGAATGCCGTACTGGGTCCGGGCGGACGTCTGTGCGTCCTGTTATCCGGTCATGCGGGCAAAGCTGGTACTGGAGCAGATTTTACCCAGAAAAGTTCGCCGCTTTTCCGCCCGGCAAAGACATGGCACCAGCAGGCAGAAGAAAATGATGGGAAAACGAGACGAAAATCGTGACAAAGCGGGAGTTTGATGTAGATCAAATCCCGTTAGGCAGGAAAACAGGGGGGGGTGAGCGGCGACTCCCGGCAGGACGGAAGCGCCGCCAGCGCGCCGCCGGGCAGATGACGGCGGGACGCGATGCCGAAGCCGTCGGCGGCGGTACAGCTGATCAGGAAGCGATCAGATCGCGACCATCTCGAAATCTTCCTTGCGGGCGCCGCATTCCGGGCAGGTCCAGTTGATGGGCACATCGTCCCAGCGGGTGCCCGGGGCGATGCCTTCTTCGGGCAGGCCTGCTTCTTCGTCGTAGATCCAACCACAGATCAGGCACATCCAGGTTTTGAATTCGGTTTGGCTGCTATTCGTCACGGCTGACTATCCCTAAAATCAATCAAGTAAAATGCTAAGTCAGCTATCTTAATCTACTCGACGTGCAAAACCAAACTCCTCCCCTCATCCTCAGCTTCGGCGCAGCCGATCCGGTCGGCGCCACGGGCGTGCAGGCCGATCTCGCCACTTTCGCCGCCATGGGCTGCCACGGTTTGTCGGTGGTGACGGCTTTGCTCATCGGTGACACCGCCCGCGTCGAAGACGTGCAGGTCGTCGAAGTGGACTGGGTCGCCGACCAGGCCCGCGTAATCCTCGAAGACATGGCGGTGGCCGCCTTCAAGGTGGGCGCGCTGGGCAGCATCGAGAACATCTCGGTGATTGCCGAGATCGTCTCGGACTATCCCGACGTACCGCTGATCCTGGATCCCTTCATCAGCGCCCTGGCCAACCAGGAAGACGAGGATGATCGCCTGATCGCCATCCGCGAACTGCTGATCCCGCAAGCCACCGTGCTGATCTGCTCGGCCGGTGAACTGACCCGCCTGGCAGAAACCTGGCGCGAGCCGGTGCCAGGCGATGCGCTGGAGCTGGACGCCATGCGCATCATCGAGATGGGCTGCGAATACCTGCTGGTGACCAATACCCAGACCGACCTGCAGGAAGTGGCCAATTCGCTCTTCGACGAATCCGGCCTGGTGCGCCAGGATGCCTGGCCGCGCCTGCCGGGCTCCTTCGTGGGTGCCGGCAGCACGCTCTCGGCGGCCATGGCCGCGATGCTGGCCAATGACCTGGAGGTGCCGCTGGCCGCTTCCGAGGCGCAGGAGTTCACGCTGGCCGCGCTGGCCAATGCGCAGCGCATCGGCATGGGCAAGCTGCTGCCGGACCGCTATTTCTGGGCGCGCGAATCGGAAGATCCTGCCGATCTGGACGCGCCGCCTTCCATCAACTGATTTTCTGTATCCGGACTGAATCGTCCGCACACTCATGACCAAGACCAATGCATCCCTGTTCGCCCGCGCCCAGCAAAGCACGCCGGGCGGCGTCAATTCCCCGGTACGCGCCTTCCGCTCGGTAGGCGGCACCCCGCGCTTCATCGAGCGCGCCGAAGGCCCCTGGTTCTGGGATGCCGAAGGCAAGCGCTACATCGACTACATCGGCTCCTGGGGCCCGGCCATCGTCGGCCACGCCCATCCGGACGTGGTCAAGGCGGTGCAGCAAGCAGCCGCGCGCGGCCTGTCCTTCGGTGCACCGACCGAGGCCGAAATCGAGATGGCCGAAGAGATCATCAAGCTGGTGCCCTCCATCGAGCAGATCCGCCTGGTCTCCTCGGGTACCGAAGCGACCATGAGCGCGCTGCGCCTGGCGCGCGGCGCGACCGGCCGCGACAAGATCATCAAATTCGAAGGCTGCTACCACGGCCACGCCGACTCCCTGCTGGTGAAAGCCGGCAGCGGCTTGCTGACGTTCGGCAACCCGACCTCGGCCGGGGTCCCGGAAGACTTCGCCAAACACACCCTGGTGCTGGACTACAACAACGCCGCCCAGCTGGAAGAGGCCTTCAAGAATGCCGGCAACGAGATCGCCTGCGTGATCGTGGAACCGGTGGCGGGCAACATGAACCTGGTGCGCGCTTCGGACGAGTTCCTGCGCACCATGCGCCGCCTGTGTACCGAATACGGCGCCATCCTGATCTTTGATGAAGTGATGTCGGGCTTCCGCGTGGCGCGCGGCGGCGCCCAGGAATTGAACGGCATCGTTCCCGACCTGACGGCACTGGGCAAGGTGATCGGCGGCGGCCTGCCGGTGGCCGCTTTCGGTGGCCGCGCCGAGGTGATGAAGCACCTGGCGCCGCTGGGTGGCGTCTACCAGGCCGGCACCCTCTCGGGCAATCCGGTGACCGTGGCGGCCGGCATGGCGACCCTGAAGATCATCCAGCAACCGGACTTCTACACCCATCTGACGGCCCAGACCCGCAAGCTGGCCGATGGCCTCACCGCTGCGGCCAAGGCGGCCGGCGTGAGCTTCGCAGCCGATGCCATCGGCGGCATGTTCGGCCTCTACTTCGATGCCAAGGTGCCGACCAGTTACGCGGAGGTGATGCAGGGTGACAAGGAACGCTTCAACCGCTTCTTCCACAAGATGCTGGATGCGGGCGTGTACTTCGCGCCTTCGGCCTTCGAAGCCGGCTTCGTGTCGGCCCAGCACAGCGATGCGATCATCGAGGAAACCATCGCCGCTGCGACCAAGGCCTTCACTGAACTGGGCTGAGGCTGGCGCGGGCGTTTCCGGCGGCGGCGGGCCGCTCCCGGAAATGCCCGTCGCATGGAGGGTCCGGGGCCATATGAAGGTTCTGGAAATGAAAAAAGGACGCCGCGGCGTCCTTTTTCTTCATCTCCCCGCAAAGCTGCACCAGGCGGGGAATCTGGCGGCGCTTACACCGAGAACGAGGAGCCGCAACCGCAAGTGGTCGTGGCGTTCGGGTTCTTGATGACGAATTGCGCGCCTTCCAGGTCGTCCTTGTAGTCGATCTCGGCGCCCACCAGGTACTGGTAGCTCATCGAGTCGATCAACAGCTGGACACCGTTCTTGCTCATGGTGGTGTCGTCTTCGTTGACGATTTCATCAAAGGTGAAACCATACTGGAAACCCGAGCAACCACCGCCCTGCACGAAGACGCGCAGTTTCAGGTCGGGATTGCCTTCTTCCTCGATCAGCTGGGCCACCTTGGCGGCTGCGCTGTCGCTGAAGTTGATCGGGGCGGGCATGTCGGTTTGTTGCAGTTCGGCTACGGCGTTCATTTCGGGCTCCTGCTGGGCTTGAGGCGGATCAATACATTAGATCGATAAAGCCATTATAAGCGCTTGCGGATTTTCATGCTTCCGACGATGCAGCCAGCTTCAGCAGCGGCGTCTCGACCTGCTGGTCATGGCTGAGCTTGCCCGACACCAGGGCGCCGCCATGCATCTCCAGCGCCTTGTAGAAGACATTGCCGGTAATGCGAGCCTTGGGCTGCAGCTCCAGCAGTTCGCTGGAGTGGACGTCGCCGACGATCTCGCCGTTGACGATCAGGTGCGCCGCACGCACCTCACCGACCACCTTGGCGTGCTCCGAGATGACCAGCACGCTGGGCTGTCCGGCTTCGGCATTGATGTTGCCGGTAATGGCGCCGTCGATGC
Source organism: Herbaspirillum aquaticum (assembly GCF_002213425.1). Lineage (GTDB taxonomy): Bacteria > Pseudomonadota > Gammaproteobacteria > Burkholderiales > Burkholderiaceae_D > Herbaspirillum > Herbaspirillum aquaticum. The sequence continues at coordinate 173,730 of NZ_NJGV01000011.1, forward strand.
GCAGGCCGCCCTTGAAGCCGACATCGCCCGTGATGCTGGTGGACATGCCGATCAGGCTGTCGATCGTGCTTTTGGTCTTGCGTGTAAACATGGAATCACCTCACAGATCTACCGACTGCTGGGCACGCACCTGGCCGCGGTCGAGAACACGGACGGCCACCGACTTGACGATGGCGCCCTCAGGAATGGTCAGCAGGCCCTCGACCCGCTGGTAGTACTTGAATGCGAGCCGGTAACGCGCCTGGTCAGAGGAATTGCTTTCCGGGAAGTTGATGGTAACACCTTTGCCGCCCTGCACCATATTGACACTAAGTTGCAGGTTTCCTGCAAACTGTTGCGTTCCCCCACCACCTTGCATGACCAGCACGCGATAGCGCAGTTGGTTGGGCGAGGCCTGTTCGGCCTTGAAGCGCTGGATGGTGATGCCGGGTGCGCCCAGGTTGGTCGGCAGCAGGCTGTCGAAGAACGCCAGGTCTTCCTTCTGGCGGTTGATTTCCGCCTCCAGGTTCTTGACCTGGGTGGCCAGCGTGGCTTGCGCCGTCTGGGCAATCTTCAGCTCATTTTGCGACGCGTTGGAGGCCGATTGCAAGCGCTCATTTTCGGCGGTCAGTTTCTTGACCTGTTCGCTGAGCTCCTCGATCTGTTCGCCAGCGTCACCATGCAGTCCAGGCAGGTTGTTGCGCCCCAGCTGGTAGGTCCAGACCGCCGCCGCCGCACCCACGGCCACCACCGCTGCCCACAGCAGGATCAGCAGCGGCAGCGGGAGATGACGCTTGATGGTCATTTTCGGCGCAGAAATGCTCATGCGCCGACGCCACAAGCGGTACTTCACGGCAGGACCGGGACCTGCTGCAGGCCGGTGGTTTCATCCAGTCCAAACATCAGGTTCATGCACTGCACGGCCTGGCCGGAAGCGCCCTTGACCAGGTTGTCCTGGACCACCAGCACCACCACCGTATCGCCATTGTCAGGACGATGCACGGCCAGGCGCAGCATGTTGGAGGCGCGCGTGGTGCGGGTCTCGGGATGCGAACCGAAGGGCAGCACGTCGACGAAGGGCTCATCCTTGTAGGCCTCTTCGAACAGGGCCTGCAGGGCGGCGTTGTCGATATCCTTGGTCAGGCGCGCGTACAGGGTGGAGTGCATGCCACGGATCATCGGCACCAGGTGCGGCGTAAACAGCAGGCCGACCTTGTCACTGGTCAGGTGCGACAGGCGCTCGATGGTTTCGGGCGAGTGGCGATGGCCGGAGACGCCATAGGCCTTGAAGTTGTCGGAGGCTTCCGAGAACAGCAGGCTCAGTTCCGCCTTGCGGCCGGCGCCGGAGACACCGGACTTGCAGTCGGCGATCAGGTGCGAGGCATCGATCACGCCGGCCTTGAGCAGCGGCGCAAAGCCCAGCTGCATGGTGGTCGGATAGCAGCCGGGATTGCCCACCACGCGCGCCTTGCGGATGGCTTCACGGTTCAGTTCGGGCAGGCCGTAGGCGGCTTCCTTCAACAGGTCGGTGCAGCTGTGCGGCAGCTTGTACCACTTCTCGAAAGCGGCCACGTCCTGCATGCGGAAGTCCGCTGCCAGGTCGATCACCTTCACGCCAGCAGCCACCAGTTCGGGCGCCTGGGCCATGGCCACACCATGCGGGGTGGCGAAGAAGACCACGTCGCAATCGGTCAGGCGGGCCTTGTCGGGGGAGGAGAACGCCACGTCCACGCGGCCGCGCAGGGACGGATACATCTCGGCCACCGGCATGCCGTCTTCCTTGCGCGACGTCACGGCCTGCACGCGGGCCTGTGGGTGCGTCGCGAAAATACGCAGCAACTCGACGCCGGTGTAACCGGTTCCGCCAACGATACCTACCTTGATCATGTCTGGTCCTTGCGAGAAAAGGCGAAGAAAAAACGCCGTGGCGGACGAGCGCCGGACGTGCGTGCATGGCACGCTGAAAAGCGGTCAATTTTAGCAGGAGAATATTTCCCGCTGATTTCCGATCGGACAGTAATTTCCGCAAATAGCCGAAATTATCGTCACACTACGAGACGTTGCGCAAGCAAGTGCAAAACTCCCCATGCAAAAGCACAGCGGCAACGCAGAAAAGCAAAAAGCCGCCGGCACAGATGCCGACGGCTTTCCGTAATGCAAGAAACGATTAACGCTTCGAGAATTGCTTTGCGCGACGTGCCTTGCGCAGACCAACCTTCTTACGTTCGACTTCACGCGCGTCACGGGTGACGAAGCCTGCGTTGGACAGGGCCGGCTTCAAGCCAGCATCGTAGTCGATCAGGGCGCGGGTGATGCCGTGGCGAACAGCGCCGGCCTGGCCGGATTCGCCGCCACCGTGGACGTTCACCTTGATGTCGAAACGCTCGACGTTGCCGGTCAGTTCCAGCGGCTGACGGATCACCATCAGGCCGGTTTCGCGGGAGAAGTACTCAGCGGCGGGCTTGCCATTGACGATGATGTTGCCCGAACCTGCCTTGATGAAAACACGCGCCACTGCACTCTTGCGACGGCCGGTTCCGTAATTGTAGTTACCGATCATGTCTGTTCCTTAGAGGGCGAGGGGTTTCGGTTGCTGCGCGGCGTGCGGATGGTTGCCATCTGCATAAACCTTCAGCTTCTTGATCATGGCGTAGCCCAGCGGACCCTTGGGCAGCATGCCCTTGACGGCCTTCTCCAGCGCACGGCCGGGGAAACGCTGTTGCATCTTCAGGAAGTTGGTTTCGTAGATGCCGCCCGGATAACCGCTGTGGCGGAAATAGGTCTTTTCAGTGGCCTTGGTGCCGGTCACGCGCAGCTTGCCTGCGTTGACGACGACGATGAAGTCACCGGTATCGACGTGCGGAGTGAATTCGGGTTTGTGCTTGCCGCGCAGTCGGAGTGCCACTTCGCTGGCAACACGTCCGAGGACCAAGTCCGTCGCGTCAATCACGAACCACTCGCGCTGAACCTCATGGGCTTTAGCGGAAAAGGTCTTCATGTTTGACTTTCTCTATCAGTATATAAACGCTCAAATGGCGGTTCCGCTCATGCGGGCCAGCGGGCCGAAACCTGCTGTCCTTTGTACTTCGCTTCGCGGACTCATCCTTTTATCTTCCCGAGCGCATGGGAAAGCCGGCAAGTATAGCCTTTTCAAGGACTTAGCGTCAAAAGGTTTTGGGGGATTGTGGCGTCGATCCGGCATTCTGCCTGGCTTTTATCGCCGGAAGACGGCATTTAGTTGCCCTCAGCGCAACTTTGCGAAGCGCCTGGCCGGAAAATGGACAAAAAAAACCCGGACACTCAGGTTCCGGGTTTAATCCACACCAATGAGGAGGGTGGAGGAGACATCGTTACGTGCTGCAAAAACTTCCGTTGAATTCAATATAGCAAAGCGGTTTGTGCAACGCAATAACGCGAGGCGAATAAATTTGTAACTGTCTGCAAGCAGCGTCACTATTGGGTTACAAGTTCCTGCAAGCCCTTCCGGAATGCGAAACAGGAATAATCATTCGTCAATTTTTCTGCAGCGCAAAAATCACCAAGTTTCATATGCCCTGCCCTGCACCGGCTGCAGGCGGGCGCGTCAAAAGCTACAATACGCAGCTTCATTGAACCCATTGGGACGAGACAGATGGAATGCACAGTACGTTGGACCGGCTTGTCCGGCATGACCTTCACGGCGGAAACCGGTTCGGGCCACCTGCTGACGATGGATGGCGCCCCTGATGGCGGCGGCCGCAACCTGGCGCCGCGCCCCATGGAAGTGGTGCTGGCCGGTACCGGTGGCTGCACCGCCTACGACGTGGTGGTCATCCTGCGCAAGAGCGGCCAGGACGTGCGCGGCTGCGACGTGACCCTGAAGTCCGAGCGCGCCGAGACCGATCCCAAGGTGTTCACCAAGATTCATTTCCACTTCACCGTGCGCGGCCGCAACCTCAAGACCAACGTGGTCGAGCGCGCCATCAAGCTGTCCCACGACAAGTACTGCTCGGCATCGATCATGCTGGAGAAGACAGCCGAGATCACGCACTCCTTCGAGATCATCGACGACCTGACCGATACCTCCTCGGCAGCCGCCCAGCAGCAGTAAGTGCCAAGGCAGCCAAGGCAGGATGCAGCAAGAAAAAAAGCGGCCGAGGCCGCTTTTTTCATGTCCGGCGATCCGGCCGCCTTCCGGGTTCAGATCCGGTAAGCCACCGTGGTCATGACCTTGGCCATGGCCTTCATCAATCCACGTACCGGTGCCGGCACTTCGGCTGCGCCCAGGTCACGCGCGGCCTGGCCGTGCTCGATCTCATCGAGGCGCATCTGGTCGACGATGGCGCGCGAGCGGTTGTCCTGGGCCGGCAGCTTGTCCAGGTGGCCCAGCAGGTGGTGCTCGACCTGGCGCTCGGTCTCGGAGACGAAACCCAGGTTGCGCGCATCGCCCAGCCGTGCCGCGATGCTGCCCAGCACGTAGGCGCCGCCGTACCACAGCGGATTGAGCAGGCTGGTATGCGACCCCAGTTCGCGCAGGCGTTCGGCGGTCCAGGCGAGGTGATCCTCTTCCTCGATGCCGGCGCGCTTGAAGGCCGCTTTGATATCTTCCGTCTGGGCAAAGCGGCCCTGGGCGTCGTAGAGCGCCTGGGCGCAGACCTCGCCCACATTGTTGACGCGCATCAGCCCGGCCGCGTGGCGCTTCTCGGCCTCGTTCATGACACCGTCCGGCAGGCCACGTCCCGGGTTGGGACGGCTCTCGAACACCACGCCGCTGATCACGCGCAGCGCCTTGTCGAAATCGGTAATCAGTTCATCGACGACTTGCATACAGCTCGCCTTTCTCTCGTTGTGATGGACATCCCGGCCGCGCCACTCGTGCGGGCTGGCCGGGGACGAAGGAACATGGCTGATCCCTGAACCGGATCAGACCATCTTCCAATGGATCTGTTCGCCCGCCGACAGGGGCACCACGGTGGCATCGCCCATGGGCAGCTCAGCGGGAATGGCCCAGGTCTCGCGCTTGAGGGTGACGGTACCGGTGTTGCGCGGCAGGTTGTAGAAGTCCGGACCGTTGAAGCTGGCGAAGGCTTCGAACTTGTCCAGCGCACCGGCGCTGTCGAAGGCCTGGGCATACAGCTCCAGCGCATGCAGCGCGGTGTAGCAGCCGGCGCAGCCACAGGCGTGTTCCTTGGCACCCTTGGCATGCGGGGCCGAATCGGTACCGAGGAAGAACTTGTCATTGCCCGACGTGGCTGCCGCTACCAGCGCCTGGCGATGGGTCTCGCGCTTCAAGACCGGCAGGCAGTAGTAGTGCGGACGGATGCCGCCCTTGAAGATCTCGTTGCGGTTGAAGAGCAAATGGTGCGCCGTGATGGTGGCGGCCGTCGGACCAACGCCAGCCAGCACGTAGTCGGCCGCTTCCTTGGTGGTGATGTGCTCGAAGACCACCTTCAGTTCCGGCATGGCCTTGCGCAGCGGCGTCATGATGCGGTCGATGAAGACGGCTTCGCGGTCGAACAGGTCGATCTCGGGATCGGTCACTTCGCCATGGACCAGGAAGGGCATGCCCACTTCCTGCAAGACTTCCAGGGTCTTGTAGCACTTCGACAGGTCCGTCACGCCAGCGTCGGAGTTGGTGGTGGCACCGGCCGGGTAGAGCTTGACGGCCTTGACGAAACCGCTTTCCTTGGCGCGGCGGATTTCTTCGGGCGGGGTATTGTCGGTCAGGTAGAGCACCATCAGCGGCTCGAAGGACATGCCTGCCGGCAAGGCGGCCAGGATGCGATCGCGATACGCACCGGCCTGTTCGGTGGTGGTCACCGGCGGCTTCAGGTTGGGCATGACGATGGCGCGTGCGAACTGGCGTGCCGTATGCGGCAGCACGTCCTGCATGGTGGCGCCGTCGCGCAGGTGCAGGTGCCAGTCGTCCGGGCGGGTGATGGTCAGTACGTTGCTCATTGCGGATCTTTCGGTCTTGGAGTGGTGTCGGTCTGAGGATTACGGATCAGGCAAGGCATCCCGGCCGATGCGGGCTGTGGAGAGCCAGCCGCGATGTCTTCAAGGGCGACATTCTACCGTAGCCGTCAAGCACCCCGGGACGCAAGGCCTGACCCGCTTTTGACCTGGCACAAACGACAAGGGCCGCCCCGTTGCCGGGGCAGCCCTTGCTGCGATACGAACCAGCGCGATCAGTGGGTGATGATCTTGGCCAGGAAGTCGCGCGCGCGTTCCGAGCGCGGCTGCGCGAAGAACTCGTCCTTGGCGCAGTCTTCCACGACCAGGCCCTTGTCCATGAACACCACGCGGTTGGCGACCTTGCGGGCAAAGCCCATTTCGTGGGTCACGACCATCATGGTCATGCCTTCCTGGGCCAGGCCCACCATGACGTCGAGCACTTCATTGATCATTTCCGGATCCAGCGCCGAGGTCGGTTCATCGAACAGCATGGCGATCGGGTCCATCGACAGTGCGCGGGCAATGGCCACGCGCTGCTGCTGGCCGCCGGAGAGCTGGCCGGGGAACTTGTCCTTGTGCGCCAAGAGGCCCACGCGGTCCAGGTACTTCAGGCCCTTTTCGGTGGCCTCTTCCTTGGAACGGCCCAGCACCTTGATCTGGCCGATGGTCAGGTTCTCGCGGATGGAGAGGTGCGGGAACAGCTCGAAGTTCTGGAACACCATGCCGATGCGCGCGCGCAGCTTGGACAGGTTGGTCTTGGGGTCACCGACGGAGACGCCATCGACGGTGATGGTGCCCTTCTGGAACGGCTCCAGGCCGTTGACGGTCTTGATCAGCGTGGACTTGCCGGAGCCGGACGGGCCGCACACCACCACCACGTCGCCCTTCTTGACGGAGGTCGAGCAGTCGGTCAGGACCTGGAAGCTGCCGTACCACTTGCTGACATTGTTGAGTTCGATCATTTGGATTCTCCTGGATTTCTGAATTCTGGATTCACTGGCCGCCAGCCTGGCGCTGCAGAGCGCGGGCGGCGGCCGTCAAAGACATTTAGCGGATGATGGCAATCTTCTTCTGGAAGCGCTTGACCAGGGTCGACAGGCCAAAGCTCAGCACGAAATACACCACGGCCACAAAGAGATACATTTCCACCAGGCGGCCGTCACGCTGCGCGATCTTGGAAGCGCTGGTGACGAAGTCCGGCACCGAGCCCAGCACGTAGACCAGCGAGACGTCCTGGAACAGCACGATGGTCTGCGTCAGCAGGATCGGGGTCATGTTGCGGAAGGCCTGCGGCAGCACCACGTTGCCCATCATCTGCCAGTAGTTCATGCCGATCGCATAGCCGGCAAACACCTGGCCACGCGGGATGGACTGGATGCCCGAGCGCATGATCTCGCAATAGTAGGCGGCTTCGAACAGGATGAAGGTGATCAGGGCCGACTGGAACGCACCGACCTGGATGGGTTCGGAGGCACCGATGATCCAGGCGCCGATGAAGGGCACCAGGAAGTAGAACCAGAAGATCACCAGCACCAGCGGAATGGAGCGGATCAGGTTGACGTAGGTGGTCGCGATGAACGACAGCGGCTTGTTGGACGACAGGCGCATCATGGCCAGCAGCGTGCCCAGGATGATCCCGCCCAGCATGGCCGAGAAGGTCAGGATGAGCGTGAACTTCAGGCCCGTCGTGAAGAGGTAGACCCACGAGCGCTGGATGACGTCGAAATCGAAATTGCTGAACATGGATCAATGCCCTCCTGCGCTGGTGCTGCCGCCGGTGATGTAGCCCGGAACGGCCGTAATCTTTTCCAGCAGGCGCGCCATGAACAGCGCGATCACGGAAATGATCAGGTAGATGATGGTGGCACCGGTCAGGGCCTCGAAGGTCTGGAAGGTGAATTCACGCATCGAGTAGGTCGCGGCGGTCAGCTCGACCAGGCCGATGGTCAGGGCCACCGAGCTGTTTTTGATGATGGCGGCGAACTCGTTGGTCAGTGCCGGGATGATGATGCGGAAGGCCATCGGCAGCAGCACGTAGCGGTAAGTCTGCACCGGGGTCAGGCCCAGGGCGGCACCGGCCATGCGCTGGCCGCGCGGCAGCGCCTGGATGCCGGTGGTCACCTGCACGGCCACACGCGAAGAGGTGAAGAAACCCAGGGCCAGGGTCGCCGTCACGAAGGACGCATCCGGCAGGCTCTTGATCCAGTCACCGATGGCGCCGGGCAGCAGCTCCGGCATCACGAAATACCACAGGAACATCTGGACCAGCAGCGGAATGTTGCGGAACAGTTCCACGTAGCCGTTGGCAATGCGCACCACCCAAGGTTTGGTGGTGGTACGCAGGGTACCGAAGATGGTGCCCAGGATCAGTGCCATGATCCAGGCGCAGGCGGCTGTGGCCAGGGTCCATTTCAGGCCCGCCAGCAGCGTGTCGATGTAGGGGATGCCATCGGGAGACATCTCCCAGAAGATTCCCCAATTCCAGTTGTAATGCATAAATGGCCTCGTCTGTGTTCGAAGTCTGTGTTCTCGGGCGCGGTCACCAGGCAAATGCCGCGCCGCTTCTTGTCTGGTCAGCGCCGGCTCTTTCCGCGCCTTGCCGCAAGGCAAGCGGGACGGTCCCGGCTAAACAAAACGGGGGACAGGCCCCCGTTTTGTTCGATTGCACGAAGCAATGCGCTTTTTACTTCTTCTTGCCCAGGTTCTTCTGCGCTTCCGGCACGGCAGCGTAGGCAGCCGGATCGTAGGAGTCGGTCGGCTTGGCCAGGACGGCTTGCAGCTGCGGGCTCATCGGCACGTTCAGGTTGACACCCTTGGGCGGGATCGGCGACTGGAACCACTTCGCGTAGATCTTCTTGATGTCGTCACCCTTGTAGACCACGGTCAGGGCATCGTCGACGACCTTCTTGAAGTCGTTGTCGCCCTTCGGCAGGATCAGGCCGTACGGCTCGACCGACAGGGCTTCCGAGGAAACCTGGTAGTCAGCCGGTGCCTTGGAGTTGGCGGCCAGCGAGGACAGCAGGATGTCGTCCATCACGAATGCGGCGGCACGGCCGGTTTCCACCATCAGGAAGGCTTCGGCGTGGTCCTTGGCAGCCAGGATGTTCATGCCCAGGTTGCGTTCGGCGTTCAGCGCGGTGATCTGCTTCAGGTTGGAAGTACCGGAGGTCGAGACGACGGTCTTGCCCTTCAGGTCGTCCAGCGTCTTCAGGTTGGCTGCCTTCTTGGACAGGAACTTGTTGGCGGTCACGAACTCGGTCACCGAGAAGGCCACCTGGTTCCAGCGTTCCTGGTTGTTGGTCGCGGAGTCGCAGGAAATGTCAGTGGTACCGTTGGCGATCAGCGGGATGCGGGTAGCCGAGGTCACCGGAACCATCTTGATGTTCAGCGAGGTCAGGCCCAGCTTCTTCTGGATCGCGGTCGCGGCCTTCAGGCACAGGTCGATCGAGTAGCCCTGGTAGGACTGCTTGTCGTCCAGATAGGAGAAGGGAATCGACGAATCGCGCACGCCCAGCGTCAGGGTGCCCGAGTCCTTGATCTTCTTCAGACGGCCGGTGAATTCCTCAGCATGCACCGAGCTCATCAGTACGCTTGCCCCAACCAAAACCCCTGCTAGCTTCAATAACTTCATTGTGTGACCTCCTGGAAAAATTTTTTACGTAACGGTTCAAATGGCCTGGTAGCGAATCCGCTTGCGCGCTGCCCCTACCGGGCTGGCCGGCCGTATTGACGAGCCTGTTATTGTTTTCTGCCGTGTCGCCTATTCTGTGTGCTAACACAGTTCTTTGCCAGCATTGTTTGCTCCACCACTGGCGATCTGTGGCGATGACCACCCCCTCGGTGGAGCACACACTGGCAAATTACCCAAGCGCAACTGTCGGCGGGCGCATTGTACGACATATGCCGCCCGGGCTGGCAATCCGCAAAAACCCTCATGGCGCCAGTACCACGATCCGACCCGATGAGGAGCACTTCGCACCTCGCAGGAAGCGCTGGCGCGGACCTCGGCAGCACGGCAGCAACCCCATTCCGTTCAGCAATATCCATGCCAGAAAAACCCGCCGCACGCTGCACGCGAGCGCATACGCGTGCAGCGGAAGGCAGCATCGTGACAGGGGAAACCGGGGAACGGAAAGAATCAGGAAGCACCGGCCGAGAGCCAGTGTGGACGCCGCTTGCGGGGCGATGTGCAGGAAAGTGCAGGGAGGAAGGGATACCAGCGCCAGGGCGGCCAATGCGAGTGCGGCACGCATGAAGCCATGTGCCAAGCGCGCGCCGCCCCATTACGTGCACGACATCGGGATGGCAAGCCACAGCGGCCCGTGCCGAATCGTGCGCACATGCGGCAGCGCCCGGCATGGTCATGCCGGGTCCGTCACTGAAGATCTTGCGCCGCAAGGCTGGTTGGCCTGCGGTGCGCATGCGCACAGCAACCACGTCTCCTCCGAACCAGAGTGCTCTGGAATCATGCGACCGACGATCTGTGGCGCAATGCGCCGCCGTCTTTGGCCGTGGGTGGTCCGGTGCTCGCCGGACCGGTCTTTTACTGCATCACTGCATCACGGATACAGGCCGCGCATTTCGCGCGCCTGCAGCACGCGGGTACACGCCACGATGAAGGCCGCGGTACGCAGCGACACGTTCTTCTCTTCGGCCAGCTGCCAGACGGCGGCGAAGGCTTCGCGCATGATGCGGGTCAGGCGCAGGTTGATTTCGTCTTCGGTCCAGAAGAAGCTGGAGAAGTCCTGCACCCATTCGAAGTAGCTCACCGTCACGCCGCCGGCATTGGCGATCACGTCCGGCACGATCAGCACGCCCTTGTCGCGCAGGATGTCGTCGGCCGCCGGGGTGGTCGGGCCGTTGGCGCCTTCCAGGATGATCTTGGCCTTGATGTGATTGGCGTTGGCTTCGGTGATCTGCTGTTCCAGTGCGGCAGGCACCAGAATGTCGCAGTCGACCGACCAGAATTGGGCGCGGTCGGTAATTTCATCCGCACCTTCGAAGCCCTTCACGCTGCCATGCTTGGCCACGTACGCCTGCAGTGCAGGAACGTCCAGGCCGCCGGCATTGAAGACGGTGGTCACGTGGTCCTGCACCGCCACCACCTTGGAACCGGCTTCAGCGAACAGGCGCGCAGCGATGCCGCCGACGTTGCCGAAACCTTGCACGGCAACCTTGGCATCCTTGATGTCCATGCCGCGCTTGGCAGCGGCTTCGCAACCGACCACGAAGACGCCGCGACCGGTGGCTTCATGGCGGCCCAGGCTGCCGCCCAGCGAGATCGGCTTGCCGGTGACCACGCCCGAAGACGTGCTGCCCTGGTTCATGGAATAGGTATCCATCATCCAGGCCATGATCTGCGAATCGGTGTTCACGTCCGGCGCCGGGATGTCCTTGTTGGGACCGATGATGATGCCGATCTCGCTGGTGTAGCGGCGCGTCATGCGCTGCAGTTCACCACGGGAGAGCGTCTTGGGATCGACACGGATACCGCCCTTGGCACCGCCATAGGGGACGTTGACGGCCGCATTCTTGATGGTCATCCAGGCCGACAGGGCCATCACTTCGGACAGCGTCACATCCTGGTGGAAACGCACGCCGCCCTTGCCGGGACCGCGCGAGGTATTGTGCTGCACGCGATAGCCCTCGAAGTGGGCAATGGTGCCGTCGTCGCGCTCGATGGGCACGTCGACCACCAGGATGCGCTTGGGACGCTTCAAGGTCTCCACCCAGCGTGCCAGCGAGCCCAGGTGGGGCGTGACGCGGTCGATCTGTTCGAGATAGACGCCCCACGGACCGATGCCGTGCGGGACGAGATAGGATGGCACTTCGTGATTAGGTACGTTCGACATGATGCAATCGCTCCTTTGGATAGCCGTGCTGTTCAAAGACAAAAGGCCTGCAAATTCCGAAAGTCCGCCAAGCATGTTACTCCGTCGGCAGCGGCCTGCAAGCCGCACCACAAGGCGCGCAAGAAGGCGGCGACGGAGGCGCGCCCGCCAGCGCGGCGCGGGGTGCGCCTGCTGGAAATTCGTGCCTGTCCGATTCAGCGCCGCCATCGTAGCCAGCCGCTCAAAACAAGGCTAATGCTTTGTGAGCATGCAATTATGCAAGGCATGCATAACCTTGCAAATCCCTTGATGGATAAGGGATTGCGACATTTTCACCTGTTAATTTTTGATCAGGAATCGCGTTTTTCAGCAGTTCGCGGACTTTTTCCGCCAGGCGTCTTGGGACGCTCCCCGCGTTCGTTGCGCTCGGCCCTTTCTTGCCGCTGCGCATCCAGCTCCACCAGGTATTCCCAGAGCCGCGCCACCAGTGCCTTGCCGGTGCGCTGGGCGGTCGGACGCTCGCGATAGAGGCGGATTTCCATTTCGACTTCCCACTCCCCGGTAGGCCCGTCGGTGCGCGCCAGCTGGCGGTTGCGCACTTCGCGCAGCACCGAGGACTCCGGCAGGAAGGCCACCCCATGGCCCTCCAGCGCCATCATCTTGAGGCTTTCCGACATGTCGGTCTCGTAGTGCTTCATCAGGTGCAGCGGGCGCTTGGTATCGGCCATCATCAGCTCCACCATGCGGCCCAGGTAGGCATTGCTGGTGTACGAGAGGAACGGCACGGGGGCCTTGGCGCTGCCCGGAAAGACGTAGTCCGGCTTGCCGTTGCGGTCGCAGCGCGAATACGGGCGCAGGGTTTCGGTGCCCATGGTGAGCATGTCGTAGCGGCTGGCATCGAGCTGCACCGGCTGGCGCGGATGGTGATAGCACAGCAGCAGATCGCAGCCGCCCTCGACGATGGTCATCACGGCGTCGTGGACGTTCAAGGCGATCAGGCGCGTGTTGATGGAGCCGAAGCCGGACTCCAGGGCGCTCAACCACTTGGGCATGTAGGTCAGCGAGAGCGTATGGGGGACGGCGAAGTCGATGGTGGTCTGCGCCGTGGGGCGCTTGCCGCGCAGCAGCGCCCGCGTGTTGTTGATCTGGCCCAGCATGGCCACGGCCTGTTCGTAGAAGACTTCGCCGGCGGCGGTCAGGCGCGTGGGGTAGGAGGTGCGGTCGATCAGGTCGGTCCCCAGCCAGGCCTCCAGCGACTGGATGCGCCGCGAAAAGGCCGGTTGCGTCACATGCCGCAACTCCGCCGAGCGACTGAAACTGCGCGTTTCCGCCAGGGAGACGAAATCCTCAAGCCATTTGCTTTCCATTGCCCGCCCACTTCCCGTTCTAGGTCGAATGCGCGAATTGTGCCGCTGTGCCCGCGCCGGCGCAAGCAGCGCGCGCGGGCTCAAGCATCAGCGTCGTTCGGCCGGCATCAGGACCGTGGGTTCGGCACCGGGCTCGGCTGCCGGCACCACGCCCCCCGGCTGCGGCAGCGCCGATGCGCCCTCCTCTTCCGCGCCAGCCTGCTGGCGCAGCCACATCTGTGCATACAGGCCATTGGCCATGAGCAGTCCGGCGTGGGTCCCGCGTTCGACGATGCGGCCGTGATCCATCACCAGGATCTGCTGCGCATTGACGATGGTGGACAGGCGATGCGCAATGACCAGCGTGGTGCGCTCGCGCGCGATCTCTTCCAGCTGCTGCTGGATGGCCTGCTCCGCACGCGAATCGAGGGCCGAGGTGGCTTCGTCGAAGATGAGGATGGCCGGATCCTTGAGCAGGGTGCGGGCGATGGCCACACGCTGCTTTTCACCGCCCGACAATTTCAGTCCACGCTCGCCGACCATGCTGGCATAGCCTTCCGGCAGCGATTCGATGAAGTCGTGGATGTAGGCCGCCTTGGCCGCTGCCACGATCTGCTCGCGCGTGGCGCCCGGCTTGCCGTAGGCGATGTTGTATTCGATGGTGTCGTTGAAGAGCACCGTATCCTGCGGCACGATGCCGATGGCCTGGCGCAGCGAGGCTTGCGTGACGTTGCGCAGGTCCTGGCCATCGATGCGGATGGCGCCCTGGTCGACATCATAGAAGCGATACAGCAGGCGCGAGAGCGTCGACTTGCCCGAGCCGCTGTGGCCGACCACGGCCGTGGTGGTGCCGGCCTGCACCTTGAAATCGACATCGAAGAGGATCTGGCGATTGCGTTCGTAGCTGAAGTCCACGTGCTCGAAATGCAGCTCCGCGCCCTGCGTCTTCAAGGGCTGGGCACCGGGCCGGTCGGCCACTTCGCGGTTCTCTTCCAGCAGCGAGAACAGGCGTTCCATATCGGCCAGGCTCTGCTTGATTTCACGATAGAGCACCCCCAGGAAATTGAGCGGGATGTAGAGCTGGATCATGAAGGCATTGACCAGCACCATGTCGCCCAGCGTCATGCTGCCATCGATGACGCCCGCGATGGCGCGCCACAGGATGAGCGTGACGGCAATGGCGATGATGGCGGATTGTCCGGTGTTGAGCAGCGACAGCGAACTCTGCGATTTGACGGCCGCGCGTTCATAGCGCTGCAGGCCTTCGTCATAGCGGCGCGCTTCGAATTCCTCGTTACCGAAATACTTCACCGTCTCGTAGTTGAGCAGCGAATCGATGGCGCGCGTATTGGCGTGCGAATCCAGTTCGTTCATGGTGCGGCGGAAATGCGTGCGCCACTCGGTGACCGTGATGGTGAAGAGGATGTAGAGCACCAGCGCGCCGGCCGTGATGAGCGAGAACCAGATGTCGTAATGCGTGCTCAGGTAGGCCAGCACCAGCACGATCTCGATGATGGTCGGCAGGATCGAGAAGAGCGTATAGGAGACCAGCGTGGAGACCCCGCGCGTACCGCGTTCGATGTCGCGCGTCATGCCGCCGGTCTGGCGGTTCAGGTGGAAGCGCAGCGACAGCGCATGCAGATGACGGAAGACCTGCAGCGCGATGGTCCGCACCGCCCGCTGCGTGACGCGGGCAAACATCAGTTCGCGCAATTCGGTGAAGAGCGCCGTGGCCAGCCGCAGCGCGCCGTAGGCCACCAGCAGGCCCAGCGGCAGCACCAGCAGTGCTTGCGGATGGGTCGGCGTAATCGTCATGGCATCGACCAGCTTCTTCAACACCAGCGGCACGCCCACGTTGGCCAGCTTGGCCCCGACCAAGAAGGCCAGCGCCAGCATCACGCGCCATTTGTAGGTCCACAGGTAGGGTAGCAGGGTGCGCACGACTTCCCAGTCGCCGCGCTGGCGTTTGATGGGGGCTTGCGGTGAGGAGGCGGAATTGGGGTAGCGGCGCATGGGCGGGTCAGGTTGAAAGGGGGCGGGCACGGCAAACCAGCAGGAGGGCAACATCCGATACACTAGGCTGTTGCCGCGCCTGCGGGCGCACAGCCGCACACCCGCAAACCCGAATTATAAGAGCCATCCCGGCGCGCCGCCGGACATCACCTGCAAAGGAGCCTTCCATGTCATCCACCGTTTCCCAACTTCCGCCGGGCAAGGCGCCGCAGCTGCGCGTCATGCCCATGCCGTCGGATGCCAATGTGTATGGCGACGTCTTCGGCGGCTGGATCATGGCCCAGGTCGACATCGCCGGCTCGCTGCCGGCCACGCGCCGCGCCAACGGGCGGGTGGCGACCATTGCGGTCAATTCCTTCCTGTTCAAGAATCCAGTGTTCGTGGGGGACCTGCTGTCTTTCTATGCCGATATCGTCAAGGTCGGCAATACTTCCATCACGGTCAACGTCGAAGTGTATGCAGAGCGCAATCGCCTGCAGACCGAGATCGTCAAGGTGACCGAAGCCACCCTCACCTACGTGGCCACCGATGAAAACCGCAAGCCGCGCCCACTGCCGCCGCTGGATCCGGTACGCGAAGCGGGGGCCAGCCCGGCGATCTGAGCGCCGCCCTTCCCCGCCTGCGGGCTTGAAAATTTTTCAGCCCGCAGGGTGCGGCACAGACGTAACGTTATGCCTCCCTTACTGTGTTCCTCATACTCTTCCTCTTCATACTGCCCATGACATCCCCCAACCGCCCTGTCGTCCTCATCGTCGCGCGCCTGCCGCAGCACCTGCTGGACTTGCTGCTGCAGAACTTCACCTGCCACAACCTCATCCTCGATCCGCTCACCGATGAAGCGCTGGCTGCCATCGCGCCACAGGTGCGCGGCATTGCCGCCAATGGCGAAGCCAAGGTCGGGCGCGAATTCATGGCGCGCTTCCCGGCGCTGGAGATTGTCTCGGTGTTCGGGGTCGGCTATGACGGCGTGGATGTACCGGCTGCCCGCGAGCGCGGCATCCATGTGACCCACACGCCTGACGTGCTCACCGAGGATGTGGCCGACATGGCCATTGCCCTGATGCTGGCCGTGGCACGCAACGTGGTGCGGGCCGACCGCTTTGCCCGCAGCGGCGAATGGAAGAAGGGCCCCTTCCCCTTCACCACCAAGGTCAGCGGCGCGCGCCTGGGCATCGTCGGCCTGGGCCGCATCGGGCAAGCCATTGCGCAGCGCGCGGCGGCGTTCGACATGCAGATTGCGTATCACAACCGTTCGCGCAAGGATGTGCCTTACACCTATGTGGAAGACATCGTCTCGCTGGCGCGCGAAGTCGATTTCCTGGTGATGATCACGCCGGGTGGCGCGGGGACGCGGGCGCTGGTCAATGCCGAGGTCCTGGAGGCGCTGGGGCCCAAGGGCTTCCTCATCAACGTGGCGCGCGGTTCGGTGGTGGATGAAAAGGCGCTCATTGCGGCGCTGCAGGCTGGGACGATTGCCGGTGCGGGGCTGGACGTGTTCGAGAACGAGCCGAACATTCCGGCCGAACTGGCCGCGCTGGAGAACGTGGTGCTGACGCCGCACATGGCCAGCGGCACGCTGGTGACCAGGACGGCCATGGCGGAACTGGCGTTCACCAATTTGCAGGCGCATTTCTCGGGCAAGCCGGTGGTGACGCCGGTACCTGATTGAAGCTGCATACAGGGGGAAAGCCGCTGCCGGAGGAGGAGTAGTTCACGGGCAGCGGCTTTTTGCTGATGCGTTCAGGGAGGGCGGTTTCAGTCCAAGGAGTCTTGTCCTGAGTCATTCCGTACTTGGGTGATGACTTGGGGTGTGCTATCACTACTGCGTGTCTGCCTCGTCAAGCCACTCTTCAATGTCGATCCGCGAGAATGGGAATGTCGGCTCGCCGAACATGCGGAGCAGCGTCAGGTGCACAGTGGCCTGCTGATTTGCTTGCAGAATTGCCCCCTCCATTTGCCCCACCTTCCATTGCCTCCCGAAGCCTGCCACGCGGTCATAAGACCCTTCATATCCCAGCCCTCGTAAGTCCAGGAACATCTGTTTCAGGGTTCGTCTCTGCTTGCACGATTTGACCACCTCTGCGCTGAGTCAGGCTGAAAGTCGAGGCGCGAATTCATCTAGGGCACTGGATGATTGCCTTGAAGGGTAGGAGGGCTCGATCGCTCCGGATCGGGTATAGCGATGACCCGTGTTTCGAGAGATGTCCAGCCGGCGGGAGATTTCCCTGATCGAGATGCGATCGCGGATGTACCAGCGTCGGGACAATGACGACTCACCACCAGCCATGTCCTGTGAGCCCAAACTGAAAAGGCCTGAGTCCGGTGCAATACCGGACTCAGGCCTTGATGCAGAAAACTGACTGACGAACTTCAGGGAATCAGATTACGGCAGCACTTGCATCACGCCGCCTGCTTCTGCGCCGCCTTCGCAGGATCATCCCGCAACTCGCGGCGCAGGATCTTGCCCACGTTGGTCTTGGGCAGTTCATCCCGGAACTCGATGTACTTGGGCTTCTTGTAGCCGGTGAACTGCTCCTTGCAATAAGCCATCAATTGCTCGCTGGTCAGCGACTTGTCCTTGCGAACCACAAAGAGCTTGACCGCTTCGCCGGTGTGTTCATCGGGCACACCCACGCAGGCGCACTCCAGCACCGCCGGATGCTGCGCCACCACGCCTTCGATTTCATTCGGATAGACGTTGAAGCCGGAGACCAGGATCATGTCCTTCTTGCGGTCCACGATCTTGGTGTAGCCCTGCGCATCCATCACACCGATGTCACCGGTCTTGAAGAAACCATCCGGCGTCATGACCTTGGCCGTCTCATCCGGACGCTGCCAGTAACCCGGCATCACCTGCGGACCACGAATGGCGATTTCGCCGGGCTGGCCCAGCGGCACCGGATGGCCATCATCATCGAGGATGACGATTTCGGTGGACGGCAGCGGCAGGCCGATGGTGCCGGTGTATTCATCGATGGTGCAGGGGTTCGCGCTGGCGATCGGCGACGTTTCGGACAAACCGTAACCTTCGATGATGGGGCAGCCGGTCAGCTTCTTCCACTTGTCGGCCACGCTCTTCTGCACCGCCATGCCGCCACCCACGCAGCAGCGATAGCCGGAGAAATCCAGCTTGGCAAAGTCGACATTGTTGAGCAGCGCGTTGTAAAGCGTATTGACCGCCGGGAAGGTATTGACCTTGTACTTGGCCAACTCCTTGACGAAACCGGGAATGTCGCGCGGGTTCGGGATCAGCAGGTTCAGCGCGCCTTCACGCGTGCCCAGCAGGTTGCAGACGGTGAGCGCAAAGATGTGATACAGCGGCAGCGCGCAGACGAACACCAATTGGTCGATGGGCTTGCCGGACTTCAGCGCCGGGGTCAGCCATTCTTCGGCCTGCAGCACGTTGGCGATCAGGTTGCGATGGGTCAGCACGGCGCCCTTGGCTACGCCCGTGGTACCGCCGGTGTATTGCAGGAAGGCCACATCATCGGGCGTGAGCGCCACCTTCTGCAGGGTCTTGCCCTCGCCCTGCGACAGCGCGCGGCTGAAGGAGATCGCATTGGGCAGCGACCAGGCCGGCACCATCTTCTTGACGTGCCGCACCACCAGGTTGACGATGGCCCCCTTGAGGGTGCCGAGCAGCTCACCCATGCTGGCCACCACGATGTGCTTGACCTGCGTATGGGCCACCACCTTCTGCAGCGTGCAGGCAAAGTTCTCCAGCACGAAGATGGCTTCGGCACCGGAATCCTTCAATTGGTGTTCCAGCTCGCGGGCGGTGTAGAGCGGATTGACGTTGACCACCGTGTAGCCGGCACGCAGGATGGCGGCGATGGCAATCGGGTATTGCAGCACGTTGGGCATCATGATCGCCACGCGGGCCCCCTTCTGCAGGCCCAGGCCTTGCAGCCAGGCCCCCATGGCGCGCGACATGGCATCGAGTTCGCCATAGCGGAGATACTTGCCCATGCAGACGTAAGCGTTGCGATCGGCATGCTTGGCGAAAGCCTCTTCGATCATCTGCACCAGCGAACGATAGCGGCTGGGATCGATGTCAGCGGGAACGCCTGCGGGATACGATGCAAGCCAGAATCTTTCCATAGTGTGTCCTCTGTCTCCGGTCATAACGTGCGCTGGGGCTGGACGGTGATGCAAAGCCACCGCGTTGGCGCGCACAGCAAAAAAAAGCACGAGTGTTTTTTTATTTATCGCAGATGCTATCCAGCATTCGACTGCGGGGCAAGCTTTTTGCGCCCCAAATTTGAGATTTTTTGCAAAATGGCTGGCAACGGCGGCGATATCACGGCCGGTCTGCGTGCATTACCTTGTCCAGGCCGCCGGTCGCGCGCGCAAATTCATCCGGCATGATACGCCGGGTCGCCGTCCTTGGGCCGGTCATTGGTGCAGGCGGGAAACATTTCTGCCTCAGCCTTGCCCGTGGTCAAGGGCATGTCACCGAGAGCGGCATGACGTGCCGCCTTGTCCATGCGCGCCAGGGCGCGCACCTTGTCATAAAAATCCGGGAAGCCGCTGCTGCGGGCAAACAATTGGCGGAAGGCGGGGACCAGGTCGTGATACGCCCCAACCAAGGCGAGGTGCGCATTGGACAGCGGCATGGCGAACCAGCGGTCATAGCCGGCATAGCCATTCCATCGGGTGACCTTGATCCGGGCATATTCAGCACGCAGGGCATCGAAGATGGCCGCCTTGCGCTGGCGCTTGTCGGCATCGCTGGCGTCGCTGTCGTAGTTGTCCTTCAATTGGGCGCGGTACTTGTCCAGCAAGGCCAGGAATTCACGTTTGCGGGCGGCAAAGCGCTGGTAGGCCTCGACCATCGCCGGATCATGGCGCGCCGCCAGCCAGCGTTCCACACCCAGCTCTTCCACCGCCACCGCAAACCCTTCATTGAAGGAGGTATCACCGGGCGCATACACGGTCTGGTGCGCCAGCTCATGGAAGATCAGCCGCGCCAGTTCGCCATCGGGATACTGGATGAAGGTCGAGATCACCGGATCATTGAACCAGCCCAGCGTGGAATACGCCGGCACCCCTGCAACCTGGACGTCATACCCTTCGGCCTTGAGGGTCTCGGCATAGGCCTGCGCATCATTGAGGTGATAGTAGCCGCGATAGTCCACGCAGCCGGCAATGGGGAAGCACCACTGCCGGGGTTTCAACGACAGCTCGGGTGCGGCCACCACGTTCCACAGCACGAAGGGCCGGTCCAGTTGCGCGTAGCTGCGGTAGCTGCCGTTGTCAGGCAGATCGAGTTCGGTAACGGCATAGCGGCGGATCTCGCGCACCGTCTGCAGTTTGGCCTTGAGCACGGGCGAGGTGGCCGGGTCATCGAGCCAGTCCTCCAGCGGTTTGGCCTGCGCCAGCAGCGAGAACTGGCCGTGGGCAGCCTGGGCGTAATACGACACGGTGGAGCAGGCGGTCAACCCCCACGCCGCTGCCAGCACGCCCAGTGTGAGTGCCCAGCGCACAGAGCGACGCAAGCCACGGCGCAGCATGGAAAACGCTCAGGCGGCCACGACCGGCTGCTGCAGTTTTTCCACCTGCACCAGCACGTCATAGAAGGTCGGCGCATTGCCCATGTCGGTCAGGCGCTGGCTGGTGACTTCGTTGGCGTTCTTGCCATCGGCAGCAAATTTCTTCCACCAGATCGACAGGCCCACCACCAGTCCCACACGCGCCTTGTCGGTCACGCGCACGCGTGCCTGCATGCTGCCGCGATCATTGAAGATGCGTACCGTATCCCCTTGCGCAATGCCGCGCGCGGCGGCGTCCTGCGGATGCATGTCGAGGTGCGGTTCGCCCTCCGTATCACGCAGGCTCTGCACGTTGACGAAGGAGGAATTGAGGAAATTGCGCGCCGGCGGCGAGATCATCGCCAGCGGGTATTTCGCGCCCAGCTGCGGATTGCTGGCCACCGATTCATAGGGCGCGATATAGGTCGGCAAAGGATCGAGACCTGCGGCCTTCATCTGCCCGGAATAGAACTCGCACTTCCCCGAGGGCGTGGCAAACCCGCCTTCGGCAAAGGGGGCCACTGGCACCGACAGGCGCTGCCAGCCCTTCTCTTTCAACTGTTCCCAGTCGTAGCCGGCGCTGCGCGGATCGTCGCGCTTGAAGGCCACGGCGGCCAACTGATCGTCGCTGTCCTTGAAGCAGTCTTCTTCAAAACCCATCGCTGCGGCCAGCAGGCGGAAGATCTCGGTATTCGGTTTGGCCTCGCCCAGCGGGGCGATGGCGGCATTGTTGGCCATCATGTAGACGTGGCCATACGAGGCATGCACGTCAATGTGCTCCAGCTGCGTGGTCGCGGGCAGGAGGATATCGGCGTAGTCGGCGGTATCGGTCTGGAAATGTTCCAGCACCACCGTGAACAGATCCTCGCGTGCAAAGCCCTGCGCCACCTTGCCCGACTCCGGGGCCACCGCCACGGGGTTGGAGTTGTAGACGATCACCGCCTCCACCTGGGGACCGAAGTCGGGCGAGGCCGGCTTCAACAGGTCATCGCCAATGGTGCTCATGTTGATGACGCGGCTGGGCTTGCCATGACGCGCGGCCAGGTCGGGACGGCTCAAGGCGGCCGTATCCTTGGGGAAGCTGTCCGACACCGACAGCTGGATCCCCCCCGAGGCATGACGCCAAGCACCGACCAGCGCCGGCAGGCAAGCCACGTTGCGCGCGGCCATGCCGCCGCCGCGCACGCGCTGCAGGCCGTAATTGGCGCGGATGAAGGCGCCCTCCCCGGCCAGTGCGACGCGGCCGTATTCGCGTGCCAGGTTCCGTACTTCGTCCGCACTGATGCCACACACTTCAGCGGTACGGGCCGGCGTCCATTCGGCCACGCGCTCCTTGAGCTGCTCGAAGCCCAGCGTATAGCGTGCGATGTAGTCGTGGTCCAGCAAGTCTTCTGCGATCAGCACGTGCATCAGGCCCAGCGCCAGCGCGGCATCGGTACCGGGCAAGAGCGCGATGTGCTGGTGGCATTTCTCGGCGGTCAGCGAGCGATACGGATCGATGGCGATCAGGCGCGCGCCGTTGCGCTTGGCCGCTTGCACGCGGGTCCAGAAATGCAGGTTGGAGGCAATCGGATTGCCGCCCCAGATGATGATGAGCTTGGCGTGATCGACTTGCTCCAGGTCGGTACCGATGCGCGCACCGATGGTGTAGCGATAGCCGGCGCCACCGGCGGAGGCACAGATGGTGCGGTCCAGCTGCGATGCGCCCAGGCGGTTGAAGAAGCGGGCGGCCATCGATTCGCCCTGCACCTGGCCCATGGTCCCGGCATAGCTGTAGGGCAGGATGGCTTGTGGATCGCGCAGGGCGATCTGGCCGAGGCGCTGCGCGATGGTGGAGATGGCCTCGTCCCAGCTGATGCGTTCGAACTTGCCCTCGCCCTTCTTGCCCACGCGGCGCATGGGGTGCAGCAGGCGGTCCTGATGATAGGTGCGCTCGGCATAGCGCGAGACCTTGGTGCAGAGCACGCCGGCCGTGGGCGGGTGCGCCGGATCGCCGCGCACTTCGGTGGCGACGCCGTCCTTGACGGTCACCAGCAGGGCGCAGGTATCAGGGCAATCATGGGGACAGGCGGCACGGACGATGGTGGTGGTCATGGCAGAGAGGAAAGCGGGGAAAGAAAAAACGGAAGCCCTCGGCGCGCGCGAGGCAAGCAGCTACTTTATCTTAAAATGGCGCGTCACGACTCTTCCGTAGTGCTGCCATGCCTCCTTCACCGCACTTCTGGCGTCCTCCCGCCCTGCCCTTCTTCGAAGGCCGTCGCGCCACCGGCAGCCTGTCCTGCTATGCGCCGCATACGCATGACAGTTTTTCCATCGGCATCGTCGACGCCGGGCACAGCATCTTTACGTTGGCCGATCGCAGCGAGCCCATTTTCCCTGGCGACGTGATCCTCGTGCGGGCCGGCGATGTGCACAGCTGCAATCCGGCCGACCTGCAGCGCTGGAGCTATCGCATGTTCCATCTGGACACCAACTGGCTGGCCGCCCTGCTGGCGCAAACCCCGGCCACATGCGGGTTGCTGGCGCGCATGCCGTCGCAGGTCGTGCGTTCGCCGGAGGCACTGCAATGGCTGGACCGCATGACGCATGCGCTGGAGCATGGCCACCCGGACCTGCAGCGCGAAGTGATACGTTGCCTGCAGCACGTGATGCGCGCGTGCGCCGATGCCTGCGCGCCCGCGCGGCACGGCGATGCGCCCGAAGACGACGGCCTGCAGCGTGCCCATGATTTCCTGCTGGCCCATTGCCGCGACCGCGTCTCGCTGGCGACCCTGGCGGAACTGGCCGGCACCAGCCGCTACCAGGTGATCCGCCAGTTCCGCCGCCGCTTCGGGCTGACCCCGCATGCCCTGCAGCTGGACATGAAGATCCGCCAGGCGCGAACCCTGCTGCAGCAGGGTGCCAGCACCGTTCATGCTGCGCTCGATACCGGCTTTGCCGACCAGAGCCACTTCCATCGCGCCTTCAAGTCGCGGGTGGCGGCCACACCGCTGCAATATCGCCGCGCCTAGCTGCGGCTGGCCACCAGTGCGGCGGCAGCGAGCATCAACAGCAAGCCCGCGCCCCGCTCAATGAGCGGCAGCGCGCGTGTGAGCGCGCGCATCACGCGCTGCTGCGCGATGAAATACACCAGCGCCGCATCCCAGGCCAGTACAGCCCCGAACATCCAGATGCCATAGAAGAACTTGGTCGACGCACCGGTCTGCGCGGACACGATGACGGTGAACAGGCCGAAGTAAAACACGCCATTCTTGGGATTGAGTGCGGCCGAGAGAAAGCCGGTCCCCAGTGCAGCCCATGGTGCGGCCCTGGCGGACGAGGGGGCAGCGGTGGGCAAGACGGCCGGGTTAGCTCCGGCGCGCCAGAAGACCCATCCCAGCCAGGCCAGGTAGCACGCCGCCAGCCACTGCATGGCCGCCAGCAGCAGCGGCGCTCGCTGCAACAGGCTGAAACCGCCGATGGCCAGCGCGATGTAGAGTCCGTTGGCCAGCGCAATCCCCAAGGCTGCAGCCAGCCCATAGGCGCGCCCATGGCGCAAGCTGCCCCGCAGCAGCAAGAGGAAATCCGGACCGGGACTGGCCAGTGCCAGCAGATGCGCGCCCGCCAGCAGGAAGAATTCGGAAGAAAGCATCATGTGTGTCGACGCCTGCCCGGCGCCCCTGTTAAAAATGCGCATGCTAGGCAGGCTCACGGCCGCTGTATTGAACGAAATTGCACAGGCGCTCCCGTGCCGCCAAGGCGCGGTAAGATAGGCACACTTGTTACCAACGCCAGCGCACCTGACTCCCATAAAACTCATCGACCCCATCGTCCAGTTCCACGCCGAACTCCAGCAGATCCGCCGCGACATCCACGCCCATCCCGAGCTGTGTTACGAAGAAGTGCGCACCGCCGACGTGGTGGCGCAAAAGCTGACCGAGTGGGGGATTCCGGTCGTGCGCGGCCTGGGCGTGACGGGCGTGGTCGGCATCATCAAGAAGGGCGACAGCCCGCGCGCCATCGGCCTGCGCGCCGACATGGATGCGCTGCCCATGTCCGAAATCAATACCTTCGACCATGCCTCGCGCCATCCCGGCAAGATGCACGCCTGCGGCCATGACGGCCATACCGCCATGCTGCTGGGGGCGGCCCGTTACCTGGCGCAGCATGGCCAATTCGATGGCACCGTGTACGTGATCTTCCAGCCCGCAGAAGAAGGCGGCCGTGGCGCCGAGCGCATGATCCAGGATGGCCTGTTCGACAAGTACCCGATGGATGCCGTCTTCGGCATGCACAACTGGCCCGGCATCCCGGCCGGGCACTTCGGCGTGACGCCGGGTCCGCAGATGGCCTCCAGCAACGAGTTCCACGTCACCGTCAAGGGCCGTGGCTCGCACGCGGCGCAGCCGCACAAGGCCATCGATCCGGTGATGACGGCGGTCCACATCGCCCAGGCCTGGCAGAGCATCGTGTCACGCAACGTCAACCCGAATGATCCGGCGGTGGTGTCGATCACCCAGATCCACACCGGCAGCGCCACCAACGTCCTCCCCGACGAAGCCATGATGGTCGGTACCGTGCGTACCTTCAGCCTGCCGGTGCTGGACCTCATCGAACGCCGCATGCAGGAGATCGCCGAGCACACCGCCGCCGCCTTCGATGCCACGGTCGACTTCCGCTTCAACCGCAACTATCCGCCGTTGATCAACCATCCGGAGGAAACCGCCTTCGCCGTCGAGGTGCTGACGGAACAATTCGGTGCCGACCACGTGGACGCCCGCACCGAACCGACCATGGGCGCGGAGGACTTCGCCTTCATGCTGCAGCACAAGCCGGGCTGCTACGTGTTCCTCGGCAATGGCGATGGTGGCCACCGTGACCAGGGCCATGGCCTGGGGCCGTGCAACCTGCACAACCCGAGCTACGATTTCAACGACGACCTGCTGCCCATCGGCGCCACGTACTGGGTGCGGCTAGCCGAAAAATTCCTGCAGCCGAAGTAAGCGCGGCAGCGGTGTGCCAGGCATTGGCGCGCGGACGCATTTCAGGCATGATCGCCAAAGCCCGCCGCCCGGTGCACTCTGCCATGCCGGGAATGCGCGGCAGGAACGCATAACGACAACAGGGAGAAACCTTGCACACGCTCGCTACCATCCTGGTCCTGCTGGTTGCGCTCGAACATGTCTGGATCCTGATCCTGGAGATGTTCCTGTGGACCAAGCCGCTGGGCCTGAAGACCTTCCGCCAGTCGCGCGAAGCCGCTGAAGCCACCCGCGTGCTGGCTGCCAACCAGGGGCTCTACAACGGTTTCCTCGCCGCCGGGCTGTTCTGGAGCCTGGCCAGGGGCGACCATGCGGTGCAAATCTTCTTCGTGAGTTGCGTGCTGGTGGCCGGCATCTACGGCGGACTTACCGCCAAACGCTCCATCCTTTACATCCAGGGCCTGCCCGCCCTGCTGGCGCTGCTGGCCTTGCTGGCCAGCTGACCGGGCGACGCGACCATGAAACGCGCCCTGCTCCTGACCCTGCTGCTCCTGCTGGCGCGCCATGGGCTGGCGCAGGATCCTGAGCCGGAGTGGTGGAACTACCAGGCCCAGCGCGGCGATCGCCTCAAGGTGGTCAAGCTGGACATGAGCCTGCGGCGCAGCTTCCCGCTGTCCGGGTTTCCATATGTGGTGGTCACGCGGGTGAACTATGCGCCGGGCACGCCCGACGGCTTGCCGGCGCTGGCCGAGCAGGACCGGCTGGAAGCCCTGTCCGACCAGATGGCCGCCGCCATCGGCAAGAAGACCCGCAGCATTTACGCTGGCACCGCCTTCAGCCAGGGCCAGCAGCAATCCTGGTTCTACGTGACAGATCCCAATGGCCTCGAAGCCGTGGTGGCAGGTGTGCATGCCCAGCTCTGCCAGGGCTGCAAGACCAGTACCGCCATCCTGGCCGATCCGGCCTGGGCGCTGTATCGCGACCAATTGTTGCCGGACGGGGAAACCCGGCAGCGCTATGGCTTGCGCAGTTATTGAAGTGCCTGCCGCACGGGCGGCGTAAAGTTTGGCACGACAGTTGCCGATAACAAGTTTCCTGGCAGCATCAGCATTGACACCGCGTCATCACAACCAGTCCGGCGCGCCGCATGGCCTTGCCGGCGCAACAACAACATCGGACACGGTCCGAGGGGAAGCCGCATGAAACAGATCAAACTCATCCTCAAGGATGATATCTACGACTCGCTGGAGCGCGACTATCACAACTTCGTGCGGCTCTCGACCAAGATCGATTCGGGGTTCGTCAAACCTTCCTTCGACAGCTACCTGCTGGCCAAGGTCTCCGAGAACACCAACTTCCTCACCGAAGAGGCGGTGCAGCACCTGATGCTCTCGGGCCAGTATGCGTGGGCACGCCGGGCGATGGACAAGGAATTCCCGGACGTGGTCCAGATCCTCATCGAACAGGCAGCCAATTACGGTTTCTGGATTGCGGTGCGCCACGACTGGGGCACCGAGGAACTGGTCAATGCATCGCGCGCCTGGGCCGGCGCCATCATCAAGCAGGCCAAGGGCGATGAAACGCAGATCGACGTGCTGGCCTCGCAGATCAAGGCGTCCGCCACCAATATCGCGGTGGTGCAGGAACGCCTGAAGACCCCGGCCTCGCAACTGGCCCATGCGATGGTGCAGGAATTGCGCGAGACCCATATCGCCATCGAACATGCCTCGGGCATGGTGGCGCGGGAAAAGCTGGGGGCGCTGCGCACCCTGTTGAAACTCGGGCGCGCCTATGGAAATGTCTCGGAGAAGGCCGAGCAGGACATGATGGACAAGCTCAAGCGCGAAAAGCCCTGGCTCTTCGAGACCGGCCCCAAGGGCTTCTGGGGCCACGTCGCCGCCTGGTGGCGCGGGGTCTGAGCCCGCAGCAGGTCAGTGCTCAGGGTGCCGGAACCGCCTGGGCATCGCGCATCAGGCGGATGTCACCGTACCAGGCTTGCATCTTCTGGACCGTATTGTCGGTATCGGTGAGCACGCCCACGCCGATCAGGCGGCCGGGCTTTTCACCGAAGGCACGCTCATAGTCTTCGGCGACGTTGCGCTGGTAATTGCGCCACTGCCCCACGTGCTCCGCACCGTTTTCCACCACCAGCATCTGGATGCGACCGGTGCGGCCATTGGCGATCACCGTGCCGACAGGCGCTTTGGGATCCCACACGTACATCAGCGTGGCATAGGGCAGCTCATGCCCGGTCAACAGCTTGGCCGTATCGAAGAGGATGGTATCCATCAGCGAGAGCTTGTCGTGGTCGCCATCGAAGGCCAGCACGATGCGCACCGGCGAATCATCGGTCTCCCGGTGCGTGAGATCGGCCGTGGGAATCAGGCCGGCGGCCTTCCAGCTCCAGGTCAGCCAGGGCTTCTTGTTGATGTCGATGTCGACCGCATGGCGCAGGCCGGATGAAGCGCGATCGGCAAAGGCGTGCAGGACGCTGCGGCCATTGTCCTGCACCAGGCGGTATTCGGTAGGAATCTTCTTGCGGGTGAACACCAGCGGCTCCCAGCCAGCCGGCAAGCCTTCGGGCGGGTTGGCCGAGAACAGCGCCAGGGCCTGGTCCAGCTTGGCCTGCTTGGCTTGCCGGGCAGCTTCATCGAGCGGCGCGGGCTTCTGTGCGGCGCAGCCGGCCAGCAGCAGGGCGCCGCCCACGCAGAGCGAGGCCAGCACGGCACGGGCAGCAAAGGCAGGCAGGGAAACACGACCGAGAGCAGCAAGGCGCGCGCGCACGCGCGTAAGACGCAAATTCATGAAGGCCAACCGGAAAAAGCGGATTCTGAGGGAAAGTCTGCGGCCACCCCGACCGCAGACGAACACTAACAGGAAAATCACGCCTGAAGGCATCCGGAAAAACCCTAGCCAGTAAAAAAACGTCAGGAATGCAACGCAGCCGTTGGCTCAGTTTTGCTGCCGCAGGATCTGGATGAACATCTTGGCCAGCGAGGACAGGGTGCTGTTCTTGCGCGTGACGATGCCGTAATGCTCGATGCGGGTCTTCAGGTTGACCGGCAGGATCCCCAGCATCTGGCGCGCGGCAAAGAAATGCGCGATGTCCAGCGGCATCACGGCCACCATGTTCGATTGCGCCAGCAGGGTGATGGTCACGAACGGGGAGGCGGTCTCGATCACGTTGCCGGGTACCTTCACGCCTTCCAGCTTGAACTCATGCTCGATCCAGATGCGCATGGGCATGTTGCTCGAATAGAGGATCCAGGAGGCGTCGGCCAGCTCCTGCAGGCGCACCTTCTGCGCCGTGGCCAGCGGATGGTCGATGCCGCTGACGATGCACATGGGCTCGCCGCGCAGCATTTCGTAATGGTAGAGGTTGGGCTGCGAGCTGACCGAGGAACGCCCGATCATCAGGTCGATACGGCCCTGGTCCAGCAGCAGCAGCTGGCGGGCACTGGTGTCCTCGCTGATCTCGATGGAAACGTCCGGCTGGATCTCGCGCAGGCGCGACAGTGCCCGCGTGACGAAGGGTGCCGCCCCCATGATGGTGCCGATGGACAAGCGGCCACCGCGGCCGCTGATCATGTTCTGCAATTCTTCGCGCAGGTTGGCCACGTCGCTCTGGATCAGGCGCGCATAGCGGATCACGCAGCGGCCCAGCTCGGTGGCCTCGATCCCGCGCGGGGAGCGGTCGAACAGGGTCACGCCCAGGGCATCTTCCATTTCATGCAAGGCCTTGGTGGCGGCCGGCTGGGTCATGTGCATCACTTCGGCTGCCTTGTGCAGGGAGCCCTGCTCGTCGAGCGCCGTCAGCAGCGCGACCTGCCGAAAGCGCAGGCGGCTGACGATGGAACCGACCGAAGGCAGCACACCGCCCGCCGCGCCCTCCTCGTCGAGTCGGTTATCACCCGATGAATTAAGCTCATTAGACATCCTTGGTTCAGCCTCTTATAGTCGTCCCGGAAAAAACACAATGCTAGCGCATCTGCCCCCTGCCCACGGCGATGCGTGAAAAAAGCTCAGGAGACGACGGGCAGATTGATCCACAGGTGGCTTGGCCTGGCGGCAGTTTCCTGCCGCGTGCGAATCACAGCCCCTGTTCTGCACATCGCTCCTTTTATACCTGACCGCCCCTGACAGGCGGCAACGTGGATGACGACGGCAAAGGAGACCTGGTGAGGCTGATTCAATATCGCGACCTGCATGGCCAACGCCGGGTGGGTATCGTCAATGGCGCCAGCATCCAGGTATTGGGCGAGGTCGGCACCATGCGCGAGCTGGGCTTGCTGGCCATCGCGCGCAATACCGGGCTGGAACGCCTGGCCCAGCTGCTCAATACCGACCAGTGCGAAGACTATGCCGCCATCCTGGCCGAGGGGCGCATCCTGGCGCCGCTGGATCATCCCGACCCGGCCCACTGCCGCGTCTCCGGTGCAGGCACCACCCACCTGGGTAGCGCCACCACGCGCGACAAGATGCATCGCCGCATCGAAGGCGATGAGCTCGACAAGACCGATACGCAACTGATGATCGAATGGGGCATCGCCGGTGGCCGCCCCGCGCCGGGCAGCGTGGGCGTTCAGCCTGAATGGTTCTACAAAGGCGATGGCCATTGCATCGTCGCGCCCGGCCAGCCCTTGCCGCGTCCTGATTTCGCCCTTGATGGCGGCGAAGAACCGGAGATCGTCGGGCTCTACCTGATCGATGACGCACTCTGTCCGCGCCGCCTCGGTTTTGCCATCGGCAACGAGTTTTCGGATCACGTGATGGAACGCCGCAATTACCTGTACCAAGGCCACTCCAAGCTGCGCCACTGCGCCTTCGGTCCGGAGCTGCTGGTCGGCCTGCCACCGGCGCACCTGACCGGCATGACCCGCATCCGTCGCCGTGGCCGCGTGATCTGGGAACAGGAATTCCTGACCGGACCCGACAACATGTGCCACTCCATCGAGAACCTCGAATACCACACCTTCAAGTATGCGCACCTGCTGCATGCGGGCGACGTGCATGCGCACTTCATGGGCGCGGCCAACCTGTCCTTCGCCTACAGCGTGCGCACTGAAGATGGTGACAGCATCGAGATCAGCATTCCCGATTTCGGCGCACCGCTGGTCAATGGAATCCAGCACGTGCCATCGACCTTGCGACCGGGTGGCGTCAAGCCGCTGTAGCCACGCCGCCCGGACCCAGGCGCGCCGCAAGGCGCAGCAGTAACGGCAATCATGCCAAGGCCCCGACCTCACCGTCGCACAACAAGAGGCCGCCCCCAGGAAAACCAGAAAAGGAGACCACCCTCATGTTGTTGTATCCCCCTTGCCCTGATGCTGCCCGGACGGAGCGTCGATGAATTACACCTTCGATTTCATGAGCGTGTTCGCCAACTGGGATCGCCTCTTGATGGGCGCCTGGCTGACGATACAGCTCTCGGCCCTGTCCATTGCATTGGGCTTCGTGGTCGGCACGCTCTGCGCCATTGCCGGCAAGAGCCGGCTGGCGCTGGTGCGCGGCCTGGTGCAGGCCTATGTCGAGATCATCCGCAATACGCCGCTGCTGGTGCAGGTGTTCCTGGTGTTCTTCGGCCTGGCCAGCATCGGCTGGAAGCTCACCGCCGAGACCGCTGCCGTCATTGCATTGACCGTCAACGTCGGCGCCTACACCACCGAGATCATGCGCGCCGGCATCAACTCCATCCATCCGGGCCAGATCGAGGCGGCCGAATGCCTGGGCATGTCGCGCTTCCACGTGTACTGGCACGTGGTGCTGCTGCCGGCGGTGGAGCGCGTCTATCCCTCGCTGACCAGCCAGTTCATCCTCTTGATGCTGGCCTCCAGCATCACCTCGCAGATCTCGGCGGAAGAGCTGACCGCCACCGCCAACCTGGTGCAGTCGGAAACCTTCCGCAGCTTCGAGGTGTATGCGGTCATCGCGGTGGCGTATCTCGTTCTTTCCTTCCTGTTCCGTGGCGCATTCTGGGCAATCAGCCAGATGGCCTTCGTGCGCAAGCGCAAGCTTGGCACCAACCTGTAAGGAGGCGCGATGAACGCATTCAGTTTCCTGCACGTGGAGTACCTGTTGCAAGCGGCGGTCTGGACCGTGGTGCTGTCGCTGGTAGCCTTCGTCTTCGGCGGTGTGGCCGGCTTCGTGATCGCTTTGTGGCGGGTCTCGCCCAACGCTTTCCTGCGCGGCCTGGCCAGTACCTACATCCAGGTGGTGCAAGGCATCCCGCTGCTGGTGATCCTGTTCGTGGCCTACTTCGGGCTGGCCATCGCCGGCTTCAAGCTCACCCCGCTGGTGGCAGCCGGGATCTCCTTTGCGATCTACTGCGCCGCCTTCCTCGGCGAGATCTGGCGCGGCTGCATCCAGGCGGTCCCCAAGACCCAGTGGGAAGCCTCGGAATGCCTGGGCTTCAACCGCTTCGAACAGCTCACCAAAGTAATCCTGCCGCAGGCGGTCAAGATCGCCACGCCACCGACGGTGGGCTTCATGGTGCAGATCGTCAAGAACACCTCGCTGGCCTCGGTGATCGGCTTTGTCGATCTCTCGCGCGCCGGCCAGATCATCAACAACTCGACCTTCCAGCCGTTCACCGTGTTCGGCTGCGTCGCACTCATCTATTTTTGCCTGTGCTTCCCGCTGTCGGCGCTGTCCAAGCACTTTGAAAGGAAATTGAATGTCAGCCATCGTTAAGATCAATGATCTGCACAAGAGCTTCGGCAGCAACAAGGTATTGAACGGTGTCTCGCTGGATGTGCAGAAGGGCCAGATGGTGGCCATCATCGGCAAGAGCGGTTCGGGCAAGAGCACGCTGCTGCGTTGCCTGAACGGCCTGGAGAAAGTCGATGGCGGCAACATCCATGTATGCGGACATGATATTCATCATCCGGACAAGCTGAACCTGCGCGAATTGCGCAAGCAGGTCGGCATCGTCTTCCAGAGCTACAACCTGTTCCCGCACCTGACGGTGGAGCGCAACATCACGCTGGCGCTGACGACCATCAAGAAGATGTCGACCGAAGAGGCGAAGAAGATCGCCCACAAGGTACTGCAGCTGGTGGGTCTGGAGAACAAGAAGGAAGCCTACCCCGAGCAGCTCTCGGGCGGCCAGGCGCAGCGCGTGGCGATTGCGCGCTCGCTGGCCATGGCACCGGAACTGATGCTGTTCGACGAAGTGACCTCGGCGCTGGATCCGGAGCTGACCGCCGAAGTGCTGAAGGTCATGGAAGACCTGGCCCGTGGCGGCATGACCATGGTGCTGGTCACGCACGAGATGGCCTTTGCCCGCAAGCTGGCCGATGTGCTGGTGTTCATGCACCAGGGCCAGGTGTGGGAGATCGGTCCGCCCGACGAACTCTTCAGCAACCCGAAGACCGCCGAGTTGCAGAAGTTCGTATCAAGCGATCTGTAAAAGATCGCATATCCATCTTGTATGGATTTTGTTGTCAGCAGTATCCATACAATCACCCAGGAGACATCAATGAAAAAACTGTTCAACTTCACCAGGAAGGCCGCCGCCGTCGTGCTGGGCCTGGCTTGTTTTGCCCAGGCCGCGCATGCCGATGCCCTGGCCGACATCAAGGCCCGCAAGAAGGTGCTGATCGCCATCGACCTCGGCGCGCCGCCCTTCGGCATGACCAACGCCAAGCTGGAGCCGCAGGGCTCGGACGTGGAAACCGCACGCCTGCTGGCCAAGGACATGGGGGTGGAACTGGAGATCGTGCAGGTCACCGGCCCCAACCGCATTCCCTTCCTGATGACCGGCAAGGCCGACATGGTGATCTCGTCCTTCTCGATCACGCCGGAACGCCAGAAGGTGGTGGCCTTCACCCAGCCCTATGGCGCCTCGCAGTTCGTGGTGGCCGCGCCCAAGGGCGAGAACATCAAGGGCCTCAATGACCTGGTCGGCAAGCGCGTGGCAGTGGTTCGCGGCAACATGCAGGATTCGCTGCTGACCCCGCTGGCCCCGAAGGGGACCAACATCGTGCGCTTCGATGATGATGCCACCGTGACTGCGGCCATCATCTCGGGCCAGGTCGATGCCCTGTGCACACCCAATTCGCTGGCCTCGGCCATTGCCAAGCAGAACCCGTCCAAGAACCTGGAAACCAAGTTCGCCATCAAGGACATCCCCTATGCCATCGGCCTGCGCAAGGGCGAGCCGGCACTGGAAAAGTGGCTCAACGAATGGATCACCGCCAACCTCAAGAATGGCAAGCTGCCCGGCATCTACCAGCAATGGGTCGGCAGCCCCATGCCTGACCTGGCGCAGTTCGCGCCCAAGTAAGACCGCCGTTTCCGGCATGCCGCGCCCGCCAGCGCGGCATGCGCCCGCCGCCTGCGCGGCCAGCCTGCAGCATCCACGAACTCCGAGACCAACATGAAAGCCAACTCTCCCGTCATCCGCCTGAACCCGGTCGACGATGTCGTCATCGCCCGCCAGCAGCTCATCTCCGGCACCGTGCTGCAGGACGAAGGCGGCCTCAAGGTCCAGGGCCTCATCCCCGCCGGCCACAAGATGGCCACCCGCGCCATCGCTACCGGCGAGCCGGTCAAGCGCTATGGCCAGATCATCGGCACGGCCAGCCAGGACATCGCGCCCGGCCAGCACGTGCACACGCACAACCTGGCCATGGCCGAGTTCTCGCGTGAACACCATTTCGGCGCAGACGTGAAGCCGGTCGATTTCGTCGCCGAGCCGGCCACCTTCATGGGCATCGTGCGTCCCGATGGCCGCGTGGCCACGCGCAACTACATCGGCGTGCTGACCTCGGTGAACTGCTCGGCCACCGCGGCGCGTGCCATCGCCGATTACTTCCGCCGCGACATCCACCCTGAAGTGCTGGCTGACTATCCCAACATCGATGGCGTGGTGGCGCTGACCCACGGCCAGGGCTGCGCGCTGGATTCGCAAGGCGAGCCGCTGCAGATCCTGCGCCGCACGCTGGCCGGCTACGCCACCCATCCCAACTTCGCCGCCGTGCTGGTAGTGGGCCTGGGCTGCGAGACCAACCAGATCTCGGGCCTGATGGAAAGCCACAACCTGAAGGAAGGCGAATACTTCCACACCTTCACCATCCAGGGTACCGGCGGCACCGCCAAGACCGTGGCGCTGGGGATCGAGAAGATCAAGAAGATGCTGCCCAAGGCCAATGACATCCAGCGTGAGCCGGTATCGGCCAAGCACCTGACGCTGGGCCTGCAGTGCGGCGGTTCGGATGGCTATTCGGGCATCACCGCCAACCCGGCACTGGGTGCTGCGGTGGACTTGCTGGTGCGGCATGGCGGTACGGCCATTCTTTCGGAGACACCCGAAATCTATGGCGCCGAACACCTGCTCACCCGCCGTGCGGTCTCGCCGGAAGTCGGTGAAAAGCTGCTGGCCCGCATCGCCTGGTGGGAGGAGTATTGCGCCAAGAATGATGCCGAGATGAACAACAATCCGTCGGCGGGCAACAAGGCCGGTGGCTTGACCACCATCCTGGAAAAATCGCTGGGCGCGGTCGCCAAGGGTGGCACCACCAACCTGGTCGATGTCTACAAGTATGCGGAAACCGTGACCGCGCGCGGCTTCGTCTTCATGGATACGCCGGGCTACGACCCGATCTCGGCCACCGGCCAGGTCGCGGGCGGCGCCAACATGATCTGCTTCACCACGGGCCGCGGTTCGGCCTATGGCTGCGCACCGGCGCCTTCGCTCAAGCTGGCCACCAATACGGCGCTGTGGCAGCGCCAGGAAGAAGACATGGATATCAACTGCGGCGAAATTGCCGACGGCAATGTCACCCCGCAGGAGATCGGCCAGCGCTTCTTCCAGATGATCCTCGATACCGCCTCCGGCAAGAAGACCAAGAGCGAGCTGCATGGCTACGGGCAAGATGAATTCGTGCCCTGGCACATCGGCGTCTACACCTGATGCTGATGCAGATCATCAAGGCCCGGCTGCGGCTGGGCTAATGTCATCCGCAGCGAACCATGCCGATCCGTATTACGCTGGCCCGGCTCACGTAATACGGGCTGCCGGCCAAGCATCCTTGCCTTCGGGCATCCACGAAGAGGAGGATGTTTCGCCCGCAGTCAGTCTCCCCTTGCAGAACCCAAGATCGTGGCGATGCCCGCTTCCCGTGTAGTCCGGGCCCGCCTCCAACATAAGGAACCAAGAACATGGCACACACTTTTTCGCTCCAGGCCCACCTGCCTGAAGACCACGCGCAGGCCACGCTGATCGGCCGGCTCTGGCAACCCGGCGTGGGTCCGGTGCTGGTGAGGATCGATGCCGACGGTGCGTATGACCTCACGCTCATCGCCGCCACCTCCAGCGAACTGCTGGAACTGGACGACCCCGCCGCTGCCGTGCGCGCGGCCACCAACATGACCCGCATCGCCACCTTGCAGGAGTTGCTGGACAATGCCGACGCCGCCCGCCGTGATACCTCGCGGCCCTGGCTGCTCGCGCCCATCGACCTGCAGGCCGTCAAGGCCAGCGGCGTGACCTTCGTGGCCAGCATGCTGGAACGCGTGATCGAGGAACAGGCACGCGGCGACGCCGGCAAGGCCGAGTCGGTACGCAAGGCGATCACGGCCGTGATCGGCGACAACCTCTCCAGCGTGGTGCCGGGCTCGCCGGAAGCTGCGCGCCTCAAGGAAGTGCTGCTGGAGCAAGGCGTGTGGTCGCAGTACCTGGAGGTGGGCATCGGCCCGGATGCGGAAATCTTCACCAAGGCACAGCCGATGTCGTCTGTGGGCCTGGGCGATGAGGTGGGAATTCACCCCAAGTCGGCGTGGAACAATCCCGAGCCGGAAATCGTGCTGGCCATCAACAGCCGCGGCAAGGTAGTCGGTGCGACGCTGGGCAATGATGTGAACCTGCGCGACTTCGAAGGCCGCAGTGCCCTGCTGCTGGGCAAGGCCAAGGACAACAATGCGTCTTGCGCGGTCGGACCTTTCATTCGCCTGTTCGACGCAAACTTTTCAATTGACGACGTGCGCCGCGCCGAACTTACAATGCGGGTCGATGGCACGGAAGGCTTCACGCTCAAGGGCAGCAGCTCCATGTCCATGATCAGCCGCGATCCGCTGCAGCTGGTGGAACATGCGATCGGTCCCAATCACCAGTATCCGGATGGTCTGGTGCTGTTTTTGGGGACCATGTTCGCTCCGACCCAGGGCCGTTTCGGTCCCGGCCAGGGCTTCACCCACCAGGTCGCCGATATCGTGACGATCTCCACCCCGAAGCTGGGCGCGCTGGTGAACACGGTCAACTTCAGCGACCAGACCGCACCGTGGACCTTCGGGCTCACCGCGCTGTACAAGAACCTGGCCAACCGCAAACTCGTTTAATCGCAAAGGAACAAGCATGTCCGCATCCACTGGCCGCCTCGCCGGCAAGACCGTCCTCATCACCGCTGCAGCCCAAGGCATTGGCCGCGCCTCGACCGAACTGTTTGCGCGCGAAGGGGCGCGCGTGATCGCTACCGACATCAGCAAGACGCATCTGGATGAACTGGCGTCGATCGCCGGTGTGGAAACACATCTGCTGGATGTGACCGATGACGCCGCCATCAAGGCGCTGGTGGCCAAGGTCGGCAGCGTCGATGTCCTCTTCAACTGCGCCGGTTATGTGGCGGCGGGCAACATCCTGGAGTGCGATGACAAGGCCTGGGACTTTTCCTTCAACCTCAATGCCAAGGCCATGTTCCACACCATCCGCGCGGTGCTGCCGGGCATGCTGGCCAAGAAGGCGGGCTCCATCGTCAACATCGCCTCGGCGGCCTCGAGCGTGAAGGGCGTGGCCAATCGCTTTGCCTATGGCGCCTCCAAGGCGGCCGTGGTGGGAGTGACCAAGTCGGTGGCGGCGGACTTCGTGGCACAGGGCATCCGTTGCAATGCGATCTGCCCGGGCACCATCGAATCGCCCTCGCTGAACCAGCGCATCAGCACGCAAGCCAAGGAAACCGGCAAGAGCGAAGACGAAGTACGCGCCGCCTTCGTGGCGCGCCAGCCCATGGGCCGCATCGGCAAGGCCGAGGAAGTGGCGGCCTTGGCGCTGTACCTGGCCTCGGACGAGTCCAACTTCACCACCGGATCGATCCACATGATTGATGGTGGATGGTCCAACTGAGCTGGTGATTGAACAGCGTTTGCCGTTCGGGTGCCACGCGGCCCCGGAGGAGCGAGCGCTCAGGTACGTCGGACGGCATGCTGCACGCATGCCGTTTTTTCTTTTCGGAATCGCAGCGGTCCGTCTTCCATCGCGGTTGCGGATCAGGTTTATCAAAAGGAAGGCTCGCGGCATAATGAGCGCTTCCTCATTCATGCTTACAGGCAAGCTCATGTCCCAGGCATCTCCGGCGTTTTCTGCCGACACGCTCACTCCCGTGACTTCCGAACCGATGCTGCTCGGTGAATCGCCCTTGTGGCACGCCGAGGAAGGTGCGCTGTACTGGATCGACATTCCAGGCAAGGCAGTGCACAAGCTGGTGTTGGGTACGCAGCAGCATCAGCGCTGGGACATGCCGGAAGAACCCGGCAGCATCGTCAAGCACGCCCAGGGCGGGCTGGTGGTGGCGTTGCGCACGGGCATGTTCCATCTCAATACCGGCAATGGCGCACTGTCCTTGCTGCTGGAGGCGCCCTACGATACGGCGCGCATTCGTTTCAATGATGGCCGCTGCGATGCTGCCGGCCGCTTCTGGTGCGGCACCATCTATGAGCCGCGTGACCGCGATGGCGGCACGCTCTACAGCTTCGAGCGCAATGCGCTGCGCGATGCGCATCATGCGGTGGTGACGTCCAATGGCGTGGCCTTCAGCCCGGACCAGCGCCGCATGTATCACGCCAATACGCCGGCACACCGCATCAATGTCTATGACTATGATCTCGCCACGGGCCAGACCAGCCAATGCCGTCTGCTGCGTCAGTTCGACAGCGACAAGAGCGCGCCCGACTATGGCGGCCGGCCCGATGGTGCGGCGGTCGATAGTGAAGGCGCTTACTGGTGCGCAATGTTTGAAGGGGGCCGGGTGTTGCGGCTCTCGCCGCAAGGGGAGATCCTGCAGGAGATCCGGCTGCCGGCGCGATGCCCGACCATGGTGGCTTTCGGTGGCGAGGACCTGCGCACGCTCTTCATCACCACGGGGCGCAATGGCCGCAGCGATGCGGAGCTGGCGCAATACCCCCTGTCCGGCCATGTGCTGGCCATCCGTGTGGCGGTTCCGGGAAGACTTGAGTACAGCTATCGTCCCTGAGGCTGGAAGCTGTCTGTGGTAAGGACGCGGCAGAATCTTTCACGCGAGTATGCATTTGTGACGATTATGAGAGAATATCGCGTCCTCGCGGATGCCCTGGCGCCGCGCCGAATACAAGCAAAGATCCTTCAAAACACTTTACGCGCTGAAAGAGAATCCATGACTAAAATGAAGAGCCTGGTCGCCAAGATCGCTTTTGCTGGCGTCGCCGCCATTGCCATCCAGTCGCCCAGCTATGCCATCGACGGCATGTCGCTGGAATACGGTACCGGCAACAGCACCCAGCTGGCCCGTATCGGCGCCCAGTTCAACTGGGGCCCGAACTGGAATTTCTGGCAGTCCAACGGCACCCACATCGGTGGCTACTGGGATCTGTCGCTGGCCAACTGGCGCATGAACCACTACAACAACACCAGCAGCAGCGGCAACCTGGTCGACCTGGGCCTGACCCCGGTGCTGCGCTTCCAGCGTGACGATGGCAAGGGCTTCTACGGCGAAGCCGGCATCGGCGTGCACCTGTTCTCCAAGCTCTACCGCAACAACGACAAGGTGCTGTCGACTGCCTTCCAGTTCGGTGACCACGTGGGCGCCGGCTATGTGTTCAGCAATGGCCTGGACCTGGGCATCCGCCTGCAGCACTTCTCCAACGGTGGCATCAAGCAGCCCAACGGCGGCGTGAACTTTGCCGTGGCACGTGTGGCTTACAAGTTCTGATGACCTGAGCTTGTACTGCTGAAAATAAAAAAGCCGGCTATGCCGGCTTTTTTATTGTCTGTTGTTCGGGAAAGATGAGGGCGCACTGCCAATGCCTGCTGTTGCATAGCAGCGTGTGACTTCCTTCCCATCCTTAGATTTTTACCTGTGCATAAATTAACTGCTGCCGGCGCTGTTGGCGCAGGCTGTGCATAAATCTAAGGTTTGGATTTCCAGCAGTGGTGTGCCACGCGGTTTTGCGGCCGATTGAGTGCTTCAAATCTTAAATGCCTGTGTATAAAAAACTGCACAGCGGCGAGGGAAACCATTTTCGCCTGTGAATAAAACTAAGAACAGACCTTGTTCGTCAGCAGGAGGCGTTGGCAGTAGCAACTGTCCTCGCTGCGCTGGTTGGTGGGCGAACTGCGCTTGGCACCGGCCTGAATGAGCGCAGAGCATCGGTTCTCGTGCTGTTCAAACCTGTTTTGCCCTCATCCGAACCGCACTTGGCCGCGAATGCCCGCAATCACAACAAAGCAGAATTCACTCCGCTAGGAGAGAAAAAAAGAATCGAACGCGCAAAGCAAAAACCCTCGCTACTTTCGTAACGAGGGTTCTTGGGAATAACAAGCCTGACGATGACCTACTTTCACACTGGTTGCAGCACT
>NZ_NJGV01000012.1 GCF_002213425.1 Herbaspirillum aquaticum
CCGACCCTGAAGCTGCGCGGTGACTACCTGGCCATCGTGACGCTGGGCTTCGGCGAGATCATCCGCATCTTCATGAACAACCTCAACGCGCCGGTAAACATCACCAACGGTCCGCAGGGCATCAACCTGATCGACCCGATCCGCGTGTTCGGCGTATCGCTGGCTGGTGAGCCGGGTTCGGGTTCGATGGTCAAGGTCTTCGGCATGAACCTGCCCTCGGTGAACGCGTACTACTACCTGTTCCTGGTGCTGTGCATCTTCGTGATCTTCTTCTCGTCCCGCCTGCAGGATTCTCGCCTGGGCCGTGCCTGGGTGGCCATCCGTGAAGACGAGATCGCTGCCAAGGCGATGGGCATCAACACCCGCAACGTCAAGCTGCTGGCCTTCGCCATGGGCGCATCGTTTGGTGGCGTGGCCGGTGCCATGTTCGGTGCCTTCCAGGGCTTCGTCTCGCCGGAATCCTTCTCCCTGACCGAATCCATCGCCGTGCTGGCCATGGTGGTGCTGGGCGGCATCGGCCACATTCCTGGCGTGGTGCTGGGCGGCGTGATCCTGGCGGCGCTGCCCGAAGTGCTGCGCCACGTGGTGGAGCCGCTGCAGATGGCCATTTTCGGGAAGGTGTGGATCGATGCCGAAGTGCTGCGCCAGCTGCTCTACGGCCTGGCCATGGTGATCATCATGCTGACCCGTCCGGCTGGCCTGTGGCCCTCGCCGCGCCATGAAGACCGTCCCGAAGTGGACCATACCAAAGTCGGTACCACCGGCGAAGTCAAAGCCTAAGCAGGAGATAAGAAGATGAGTCAGACACTGCTCAAGATCCGTGACGTCAGCAAGCGTTTCGGCGGCCTGCAAGCCTTGAATGGCGTGGGCATCACCATCGAGCGCGGCCAGATCTATGGCCTGATCGGCCCCAACGG
>NZ_NJGV01000013.1 GCF_002213425.1 Herbaspirillum aquaticum
CGAGCTGGACGGCAAGCCTTATTCGCCGAGCGCACCGCACGAAGTGGCCAAGGCCGGCATCGCGCGTACCTTCCAGAACATTCGCCTCTTCGGTGAAATGACCGTGCTGGAAAACGTGATGGTCGGCTGCCACGTGCGCACCAAGCAAAATGTCTTCGGTGCCGTGTTCCGCCACAAGGCAGCACGTGACGAAGAGGCGGCGATCCGCGCCAAGTCGCAGCAGCTGCTGGACTTCGTGGGCATCGGCCAGTTCGCCAAGCGCACGGCGCGCCACCTGTCGTATGGCGACCAGCGCCGCCTGGAAATCGCCCGTGCCCTGGCGACCGATCCGCAACTGCTGGCGCTGGATGAACCGGCGGCCGGCATGAACGCTACCGAGAAACTGGGCCTGCGCGAGCTGCTGGTGAAGATCCAGGCTGAAGGCAAGACCATCCTGCTGATCGAACACGATGTGAAGCTGATGATGGGCCTGTGCAACCGCATCACGGTGCTGGACTACGGCAAGCCGATTGCCGAAGGTGTGCCGGCCGACGTGCAGAAGAACCCGGCGGTGATTGAGGCCTACCTCGGTGCAGGACATTAAGCGAGACCACAGAACATGACAACGAACATCCTCAAAGTCGAACAACTGAGCGTGGCCTATGGCGGCATCCAGGCCGTCAAGGGCATCAGCCTGGAAGTCAACGACGGTGAACTGGTTACCCTGATCGGCGCCAATGGCGCGGGCAAGACCACCACCTTGAAGGCCATCACCGGCACGCTGCCCAGCAGTAAAGTCGATGGTCACATCTACTATCTCGGCAATCCGTTGAAGGGCAAGAAGTCCTTCGAGCTGGTCAAGGACAAGCTGGCGATGGTGCCGGAAGGCCGTGGCGTATTTACGCGCATGAGCATCCAGGAAAACCTGTTGATGGGGGCTTACACCAGCAATGACAAGGGCCAGATCCAGGCCGACATCGACCGCTGGTTCGAGGTCTTCCCGCGCCTGAAGGAACGTGCGGCGCAGATGGCGGGTACCTTGTCGGGTGGCGAGCAGCAGATGCTGGCGATGGCGCGCGCGCTGATGAGCCATCCCAAGCTGTTGCTGCTGGATGAACCGTCGATGGGCCTGTCGCCGATCATGGTGGAGAAGATCTTTGAAGTGATCCGCAATGTGTCGGCGCAGGGGATCACCATCCTGCTGGTGGAACAGAACGCCAAGTTGGCACTGCAGGCGGCGCATCGCGGTTATGTGATGGAGTCGGGCCTGATCACCATGGAAGGGCAGGCGCAGCAGATGCT
This sequence comes from Herbaspirillum aquaticum, assembly GCF_002213425.1. Lineage (GTDB taxonomy): Bacteria > Pseudomonadota > Gammaproteobacteria > Burkholderiales > Burkholderiaceae_D > Herbaspirillum > Herbaspirillum aquaticum. The sequence continues at coordinate 1,282 of NZ_NJGV01000013.1, forward strand.
GGATGATCCGCGGGTGAAGGCGGCTTATCTGGGTGAGGGTTGAGTCGATTCGTCAATGATTCAATTCGTTGATTCATTCAGTCATTAATTCGTAAATGATATAAATCATTTGTGATGTATGTGATGCATGTGATGCATCTGATGTATCAACGAAAAAAGCGCACCCTCGGCTGCGCTTTTTTGCTTTGAGACTGAGTACATCATTTGGATGAATGCTCATCGCCTCGACATGCATCACCTTCGGCGGCCAGCAAAGGAACGGACAACGTGCAGACACCGCGCCTGCCCCCGGCGCATGCGGCCCAAGGGGCTGGCCGCCCGCCAAGCCGCGACAGTGCTGCGCAGGCGGAGCATATTGGCATCATATGGAAAATTAAAGTTCGTAAAAACTATAGTTACCGAATTAAATATTGGATATATGCCTGAAATACAGAATTAATATTGGCATCAAGCACATAGAATCCGGTAGCCCATTTCCATCCCATTTCGACTCCAGACCATGACCACCGTCGCCTCCGCCGCCCCTGCGGCCTCCGCTTCCAGCCTGCCTTTTGGCACTTTCCAGGCCGAGTTGCTGCCGGCCCCCAGCCCGCTGCGTGCGGCCATCACCGCCGCCTATCGCCGCGACGAGCGCGAGGCCGTGCAATGGCTCCTGCAGCAGGTGCAGGGCCAGCAACCCTGGAAGGATGCCACCCAGCAACTGGCCAAGAAGCTGGTGCAGCAGGTGCGCGAGAAGCGCACCCGGTCCTCCGGCGTGGATGCGCTGATGCATGAATTCTCGCTGTCCTCCGAAGAAGGCGTGGCGCTGATGTGCCTGGCCGAAGCGCTGCTGCGCATCCCCGACCGCCAGACTGCCGATCGCCTCATCGCCGACAAGATCAGCAAGGGCGATTGGCGCAAGCACCTGGGCGAGTCGCCCTCGCTGTTCGTCAATGCCGCCACCTGGGGCCTGCTCATCACCGGCAAGCTGGTCTCCACCAGCAGCGAAAGCGGCCTCACGCAAGCCATCACGCGCCTGATCGGCAAGGGCGGCGAACCGCTTATCCGCAAGGGCGTGGACCTGGCCATGCGCATGCTGGGCAACCAGTTCGTGACCGGCCAGACCATCGAAGAAGCGCTGGAAAACAGCCGCGACAACGAAAAGCGCGGCTATCGCTATTCCTACGACATGCTGGGCGAAGCCGCCCTGACCATGCACGACGCCGACGCCTACTACCAGTCCTACGAGACCGCCATCCACGCCATCGGCCGCGCCTCCAACGGCCGCGGCATCAAGGACGGCCCGGGCATCTCGGTCAAGCTCTCGGCCCTGCATCCGCGCTACTCGCGCGCGCAGCATGCACGCGTGATGGGTGAACTGCTGCCGCGCCTGAAGCAGTTGCTGCTGCTGGCCAAGCAATACAACATTGGCCTGAACATCGACGCCGAAGAAGCCGATCGCCTCGAACTGTCGCTGGACATGATGGAAGCACTGGTGGCTGACCCCGACCTGGCCGGCTTCGATGGCCTGGGCTTCGTGGTGCAGGGCTACCAGAAGCGCTGCCCCTTCGTCATCGACTACCTGGTCGACCTGGCCCGCCGCAACGGCCGCCGACTGATGATCCGTCTGGTCAAGGGCGCTTATTGGGACAGCGAAATCAAGCGCGCCCAGGTCGATGGCCTGGAAGGCTATCCGGTCTACACCCGCAAGGTGCACACCGACCTGTCCTACCTGACCTGCGCGCAGAAACTGCTGGCGGCCACCGACGTCATCTATCCGCAGTTCGCCACGCACAATGCCCACACGCTGGCAGCGATCTATCACTGGGCCAAGCAGCACCAGGTCGACAACTACGAATTCCAGTGCCTGCACGGCATGGGCGAGACCCTGTACGACCAGGTGGTCGGTGCCGAGAACCTGGGCAAGGCCTGCCGCATCTATGCCCCGGTGGGGTCGCACCAGACCCTGCTGGCCTACCTGGTGCGCCGCCTGCTGGAAAACGGCGCCAACTCTTCCTTCGTCAACCAGATCGTCGATGAGGCCGTGCCGCTGGAGCGCCTGGTGGCCGATCCCATCGAGACCGTGCGCGCCCAGGGCGGCGCGCCGCATCCGGCCATCGCCTTGCCGCATCTGCTGTATGGCCAGGAGCGCAAGAATTCGGCGGGCATTGATCTCTCCAATGAATCGCGCCTGCAACAACTGGGCGAACTGTTCGTCTCCATGGCCCAGCACCAATGGCAGGCGGCCCCGCTGATCGCGGGTGAGCTGGCTGCGCAGCCGGCGCAGGTGGTGCGCAATCCTGCCGATCATCGCGAAGTGGTGGGGCAGGTCAGCGAAGCCACGGTGGCAGATGTCAATACGGCCCTCGCTGCGGCGACCGACTATGCCCCGCAATGGCAATCGACTCCGGCCGCCGAGCGCGCTGCCATGCTGGAACGCGCGGCCGACCTGCTGGAAGAACATATTGCCGAACTGATGGCACTGGCCGTGCGTGAAGCCGGCAAGTCGCTGCCCAATGCGATTGCGGAGGTGCGCGAGGCGGTCGACTTCCTGCGCTACTACGCCATTGCCTCGCGTCACGACGGCAACGTGCTGGCGTGGGGGCCGGTGGTCTGCATCAGCCCGTGGAACTTCCCGTTGGCGATCTTCATCGGCGAGGTCAGCGCTGCGCTGGCCGCCGGCAACGTCGTGCTGGCCAAGCCGGCCGAGCAGACCGCGCTGATCGCCCATCGCGCCGTACAACTGCTGCATGAAGCGGGCGTGCCGCGCGCTGCGCTGCAGCTGCTGCCGGGCCGGGGCGAGACCGTGGGTGCCGCACTGACCTCGGATGTGCGCGTCAAGGGCGTGATCTTTACCGGTTCCACCGAAGTGGCGCAATTGATCAACCGCACCCTGGCCCAGCGCAAGCATGATGATGGCGATGGCAGCGGCGAACATGGCGATGTCCCGCTGATCGCCGAGACCGGTGGCCAGAATGCGCTCATCGTCGACTCCTCGGCCCTGGCCGAACAAGTCGTGCAGGATGTGCTGTCATCGGCCTTCGACAGTGCCGGCCAGCGTTGCTCGGCCCTGCGCATCCTGTGCCTGCAGGAAGACATCGCCGACCGTACCCTGGAGATGCTCAAGGGCGCCATGGCTGAACTGCGCGTGGGCCGCCCGGACCGCCTCTCCACCGACATCGGCCCGGTCATCGATGCCGAGGCGCAACAGAACCTGCTGGCCCACATCGAGCGCATGCGCAAGAGTGCGCGCGCTGTGCACCAGCTGCCGCTGGGCGAGGATTGCCAGCACGGTACCTTCGTGGCCCCGACCGTCATCGAGATCGACGACCTGGCGCAACTGCAGCGGGAAGTCTTCGGCCCCGTACTGCACGTGCTGCGCTATCGCCGCGATGCCTTGCCGCAGCTCATCGATGCCATCAATGCCACCGGCTATGGCCTGACCCTGGGCGTGCATTCGCGCATCGACGAGACCATCGATTTCGTGGCCCAGCGTGCGCACGTGGGCAACATCTACGTCAACCGCAATATCGTGGGCGCGGTCGTGGGCGTGCAGCCCTTCGGCGGCGAAGGCAAGTCCGGCACCGGTCCCAAGGCCGGTGGCCCGCTCTACCTGAAGCGCCTGCAGCGCAATGCGCAACTGCATGAGGAACTGACCCGCGCGCAACCGGCGCAGGTACCCAACACGCTGCTGGACAGCCTGCTCGACTGGGCCCGCACCCACGGCCACGAGCGCCTGGCCACCAGCGGCCAGCGCTATCATGGTGACAGCCTGCTGCAGCGCAGCCTGCTGCTGCCCGGCCCCACCGGCGAGCGCAATACCCTGGGCTTCGCCCCGCGCGGCCTGGTGCTGTGCGTGGCCGCCAGCGTCGGCACACTCTTGAATCAACTGGCGGCCGCCTTCGCCACCGGCAATACGGTCGTGGTCGACGAAGCCACCGCGGCGCTGTTGCCGGCCGGCTTGCCTGCGCCGGTGCGTGCGGCCATCCGCCGTGCCAGCCAGCTGGAGGCCGAGCCGCTGCAGGCCGCCCTGGTGGACAGCCATCAGGCCGCCGCATGGCGCATGCGCCTGGCCGCCCGGGAAGGTGCGCTGGTGCCGCTGATCCTGTGCAGCGAAGACGGTGCGATTCCGCTCTGGCGCCTGCTGGCCGAACGTGCCTTGTGCGTCAACACCACGGCCGCCGGCGGCAATGCCAGCCTGATGACCATTTCGGTGTAATCGCTCCCGCCACCTGAGACGGGCGGCCCGGCCTTGTGGCCAGGGCGCCCGTTTTTCTTGGCGCGTACAATATTGGCCCGGATGGCGGCCGCCCCGATGGCATGACTTGCAATCCGGCCGGCCAGCCCCATCTCGTCAGGAATGCGGAATCGGTACGTCCCTCCGCTGCTCCCCCGGCACATATTGAACAGAGGCAAGCATGGAACAATTTCACGGCACCACCATCCTTTCCGTCCGTCGCGGCAACCAGGTCGCGCTCGGCGGCGACGGCCAGGTGACGCTTGGCAACATCGTCATGAAGGGCAGTGCGCGCAAGGTGCGCAAGCTCTACCACGGCAAGGTCCTGGTCGGTTTCGCCGGCGGCACGGCCGACGCCTTCACCCTGCTCGACTTGTTCGAAGCCAAGCTGGAAAAGCACCAGGGCAACCTCATGCGCGCCTCGGTCGAGCTGGCCAAGGACTGGCGCACCGACCGCATGCTGCGCCGCCTGGAAGCCATGCTGCTGTGCGCGGACCGCGACACCACCCTGGTCATCACCGGCAACGGCGACGTGCTCGAACCCAATGACGGTATCGGCGCCATCGGTTCCGGAGGCAGCTATGCACAATCGGCCGCCAAGGCCTTGTATGAGAACACCGAGCTGACGCCTGCCGAGATCGTCAAGAAGTCGCTGACCATCGCTGGCGAGCTGTGCATCTACACCAACCTGAACCACATCATCGAGACGCTGGATTAAGCCGCACAGTGCGCATTTCCTGCCTATTTCTCCGATGAATCGTCACAGCGAAAAGATCACCACCATGAATATGACTCCCAAGGAAATCGTCTCCGAACTCGACAAGCACGTCGTCGGCCAGGCCCGCGCCAAGCGCGCGGTGGCCATTGCGCTGCGCAACCGCTGGCGCCGCCAGCAGATCGAGGAGCCGCTGCGCCACGAGATCACGCCCAAGAACATCCTCATGATCGGCCCCACCGGCGTGGGCAAGACCGAGATTGCACGCCGCCTGGCCAAGCTGGCCGATGCGCCCTTCATCAAGATCGAAGCCACCAAGTTCACCGAAGTCGGCTACGTGGGCCGCGACGTGGACACCATCATCCGCGACCTGGTCGACATCGGCATCAAGCAGACGCGCGAGCTGGAAACGCGCAAGGTGCGCACCCGTGCCGAGGATGCGGCAGAAGACCGCATCCTGGACGTGCTGCTGCCGCCGGCACGCGATTTCGGCTTTACGCCGGAAGGCGGTGCCAGCGGCGAGAAGGACGACAAGAACACCACCCGCCAGACCTTCCGCAAGCGCCTGCGCGAAGGCGCGCTGGATGATCGCGAGATCGAACTGGAATTGAACGACGCCGCACCGTCGATGGAAATCATGGCACCGCCGGGCATGGAAGAAATGACCGAGCAGATCAAGACCATGTTCTCGGGCCTGGGCAACCAGCGCAAGAAGGCGCGCAAGATCAAGATCAAGGAAGCCATGAAGCTGCTGATCGAGGAAGAAGCGGCCAAGCTGGTCAACGAGGAAGAACTCAAGCAGAAGGCCATCGCCAATGTCGAGCAGAACGGCATCGTCTTCCTCGATGAGATCGACAAGATCGCCACCCGCTCGCAGAATGGCAATGCCGACGTCTCGCGTGCCGGCGTGCAGCGCGACCTGCTGCCGCTGGTGGAAGGCACGACCGTCAATACCAAGTACGGCATGATCAAGACCGATCACATCCTCTTCATCGCGTCGGGTGCATTCCACCTGTCCAAGCCTTCCGACCTGATTCCGGAATTGCAGGGCCGTTTCCCGATTCGCGTTGAGCTGGATTCGCTGTCGATCGCCGATTTCGAACGCATCCTGACCGGCACCGATGCTTGCCTCACCAAGCAGTACGAAGCGCTGCTGGCCACCGAAGGCGTGAAGATCGAATTTGCCGACAGCGGCATCAAGCGCCTGGCCGAGATCTCGCATACGGTCAATGAGAAGACCGAGAACATCGGTGCTCGCCGTCTCTATACCGTGATGGAAAAGCTGCTGGAAGAGATTTCCTTCACGGCAGGGGAGGCCGGTGTGGATGGCCTGCGCATCGATGCCGACTATGTCAACGAGCGCTTGGGCGAGCTGGCCGTGGATGAGGACATGTCGCGCTACGTGCTGTAACGCGATGCGATGATGACGCCCGCTGGGGCAAGGAGAATGCGATGGCCAACAAGACCTTGGGAACACGGCAGAAGCTGAGTTTTCGGATCGAGCCATCGCAATCCAAGCCACGCAATCCGGTGGCGCTGGCTGCACAGCAGCGTGCCGGTGGTGCGGGTGCGCATCGCAAGAATGCCTCGGCACAGCGCCAGCAATTGAAGTCGGATCTGTTGAAGAAGCTGGTCGGTGATCCTGAAAAGGAATGAAGGCCCCGGCAAGCTCTGCTGGCAAGATGTATCAAAATGTTAGAAATGACGAAAAGCGCCGGTAGGGATACCGGCGCTTTTTCCTTGATGGAGGCCGATGTGGAAGCGGGGCCTTATCAGTACGAGCGAAACCGGCGATAAAAAAATACAACAATTGCCATTTCAATCTTTGGCTCCCGTCTAAAAAATGACTTCTATCGACCAAGGTGCAGTCATGCGCGGCGAGAAGCATTAATGTTTGCCCATCCGACTGCAAGTGCGGATCCTCAAGACTATTTTTAGAGAAGGACGTCACATGAAAAAATCTCTGCTGGCACTCGCCGTTCTGGGCGCGTTCGCAGGCGCAGCCAATGCGCAAAGCTCCGTCACGATCTACGGTATCGTCGATACCGGTGTTGTCTACCAAAGCAAGGTTGCTACTGCCGCCGGCGGCACCGGCACCAAGTTCGGCCTGAACTCGGGCGTCATCCAGGGTTCGCGTATCGGCTTCAAGGGTGTTGAAGATCTGGGCGGCGGTCTGTCGGCTGTGTTCAACCTGGAAGCTGGCTTCGCCAACGATACCGGTGCTCTGGACGATTCCAAGACCAGCAACACCCTGTTCCGTCGCAAGTCGGTGGTCGGTCTGGCCGGCAACTTCGGTACCGTCCTGGTGGGTCGTCAAACCGACTTCGCTGACACCATCTCCGCTTACACCGCCGTCAACGACTTCGGTGGCTGGGTCAGCAACTCCGGTTCCGGTCTGGATCGCCTGCAAGGCACCCGTACCAACAACTCCATCAGCTACACCACGGCCAACCTGAACGGCTTCACTGGTAACCTGATGTACGGCTTCGGTGAGACCGCTGGTCAAACCTCGGCTGGCCAGTCCTTCGGCGTCGGCGGCAAGTACGACAACGGCCCCCTGGGTCTGGGCGTGGCTTACTACCAGTCGAAGGCTGGTTCGACCCCGTCTGACACCTCCCTGCTGGCCGCTGCCAACGCTACCAGCGTGAGCAGCCTGAGCTCCGTGTCCGGCAATACCGCACAGAAGGTCCTGAACGTGGCAGCGTCCTACCAGTTCGGCCCGGCACGTGTGTACGGTAACTACTCGCGCGTCAAGCAAGACCTGAACAACCAGGCCAACCTGACCGCAGTGGGCGTCGGCTCGCTGACCACGGTGACCAACCGCACCCTGGCCCGTTCCAACAAGGCTGACATCTACGAAATCGGTACCGCTTACTCGCTGAGCCCGTCGCTCAAGCTGCTGGCGGCTGTTGACCACACCCGTGCCAACTTCGACGGCGTGTCCAACAAGGCCAAGCTGACCCAAGTCAGCCTGGGTACCGACTACTGGCTGTCCAAGCGCACCGACCTGTACGCCTTCCTGGCTTACACCAAGGCTAGCGACATGGTCAATCCGGGCGTCTCCGACAGCACCGGCACCGATGGCAACCAAGGCGCCGTCGCCGTGGGTATCCGTCACAAGTTCTAATGTGAGTTGAGCTGCGTCGTCTTCCCGGCGGCGCAGTGTGATGCACAAGTGAGCAAAAGAAGCGCCGCATGAGGTTCATGCGGCGCTTTTTTCTTGCTCAATACGCGTTTCATTTTGTTAGTTTTTGTAACAGTGTTTTTCGTGCGTGGTACCAATGTCCCGTTTTCATGGAACATTCCCTTCTCTACTTCGCATTCCCATCAAATTTGGTGCGTCTCGCATGCCGCAGCCATGTTGAGCGCCTCTTTGTGGCACCGCAAAAAGCTCGCTTTTACATCGTAAATAGCTGACGAAACCCTTACTGGTAGCGGCTCTTGATGGCTGTAAAGAAAGCGTAATAAGCTCTCGCCTATGCGCACTTTTTTGCTGCGCACTGCTCTAATAGGAGCACTATTTCGATGCGTGACGAGCTCATCCTCTTCCATGACCCACGCATCGCACCGCCCCAAAACGTAGTGGCGGATCCGCATCCAAATACTTAGTTTTTGATGCACACCGGACTGACGCAGCCTGCTGCGCCAGTGGGGACGTTTTCGTCTGCAGTTTTGCGACTGCGGATTTGCTGAGAAAGGAAAAGAACATGGCAACGAGAGAAGAGCTGGCCGTCATCAAGGCCGCGCGTGCGGGTGAGTCGCGTGCGCAGCTGGCCCTGGGCCGACGCTACCTCAACGGCGGCAGCGGCCTGCCGCGCAGCAAGGGCACTGCCTTCTATTGGCTGCGGCGCGCTGCGCAACAGGGCGTGGATGATGCGTGGATAATCATCGGCCGCAACATCACCTACGACCAGGTCAAGGAATTGTCTTCGCCGCAGGAAGCGGCCATCTGGTACGAGAAGGCCTTCGAAGCCGGCGTGCCGCAGGCCGGCATCATCTTTGCACGCCTGGTGCTGGAGCATACCGAGCAGTTCGACAGCAACGCGCATGCGCGTGCGATTGCGGCACTGTCCCTGCTGGCCAGCCGCGACGATCATGAGGCGCAATGGTTGCTGGCCCAGCAGATGCAGCGTCACGGCCAGCCCATGGTGCCCGGCCTGCCTGCCTCGGCCGTGGAAGAACGGCTGGTGCGGGAAGCTGCACGCGCCGGCATCGAGCAGGCGCAATACGCGCTGCTGGACAAAGCCTGGAACCAGGGCCAGGGCGAGGCCTTTGCGCGGGGCGCAGTGGTGCTCGTCAAGCGCCTGATGGAGCGCAACAGCGCAGCGCTGGCGCAGCTGGACAAAGACGGGGATGCCACCGGCCTGGTACAACTCAACGCCGAGGAGGCCACGCTGCTGCTGCGCTATGGCCAGTGGCAGGCACGCGCGGCCAAGCCGGAGCTGTCGCAACTGATGCGCCTGTTCGAACTGGCGGCCGAGGCCGGCGACGTCGAAGCGCGGCTGGAACTGGGACTGCTGTGCGCCAAGATCGACCGCGCCGGCAACCGCGTATTCATGGAGCAGGGCCTGGCCAATTTCAAGAAGGCGCTGCACTGGCTGCAGCTGGCCGGCGAGGGCGGTTCGGCCCAGGCATGGCATGCATTGGCACGCATTTATTCGCGCTCGATCTATTCGCAGCGCAACCTGCAGGTGGCCCAGCAATACCTGGAGAAGGCCGCCGAAGCGGGACTGTCCGAGGCCCAGTGCGAACTGGCCCAGATCTTCTGGCGCAATCGCCGCGACGATCCCATGCACGACGTGAAGGCGCTCTACTGGTGGCAGCAGGCCGCCGCGCAGGGCGAGCGCAGCGCATCTGAAGCGCTGCGACCTTTCATGGCCGAGGAGACTGCCCAGCCATGGGCGCAGCAGGCACTGGCCCAGCTCAGCGACAAGCTGCGCAACAGCAATCCCTTCCTCAGCGCCCGTATCGAACTGGCGGCCATCTTCGGGCTGACCAAGCCGGAGGCGCTGCTCATCGACATCAAGCAGGCCGATTACGGCCATTGCCTGGTGGTCGACATCTGCGCCCATCATGCCCGCAGCAAGCGACGCCTGATCGCCGTGCAGACCGAAGCCCAGCGGGCTGCCATCAATCGCGTCAGCCGCTTGTTCGGTGACGTGGACTGTGGTTTCAGCGGGCCGGAAGGCAATTACCGGCAGCGCCAGTACCGGCTGCGCACGGCCCTCCCGGATCTGGCCTGAAGCAGGATAGCCGGGATGAAACGCAACGGGGCGGCCTGAGCCGCCCCGTTGCGCAAGTGCGGGTAGGGAACAGCTTCAGTGCTGGCGGATGACCTGGTCGCCGTCGGCGCCGCCTTCCGGTCCGGCCTGGCCGAAGGAGTAGAGCTCGTAGGCACTGCCGTCTTCCTCGGCGCCGTACTGGTAGGAGTTGCCCCAGGGATCGCGCGGCAGGCGCTCGACGTAGCCGCCGATGGGCCAGTTGGCCGGGACCGGTGCGCGCGTGGGCTTGATCACCAGCGCCAGCAGGCCCTGGGCGGCACTGGGATAGCGGCCGTTGTCCTGGCGATAGCGTTCCAGGCCAGCGGCGATGGCTTGCATGTCTTTCTCGGCGGCCTGGGCCTGGGGGCTGTGGTCGTGGTTGAAGCGTGTCACCAGCGGTGGCAACAGCAGGGCGGCGGCTACGGCCAGCACGGTCAGCACCAGGATCCAGCGCAGGCGCGCCAGGCCGCGCTGCAGGAACAGGAAGGCAGGATGTCGGAGGGATCGACGCATGGATGCTGCGGATTTATTCAGGTGGACGAGTGAAGCAGGCAGGGCAGCTGCCCGGCTGCGCCCCACGGATGCGGCAGGGCACAGGCGGGCGCCGCACCGCTTCAGGGCTTGATGGTGACCGGTACGCCGGCCTGGCTGCTGACCACTTCCGAGAGCGTGGCGTAAAGCTCGCTGCCATCGCGGGTATTGAGCCAGTGGCTGCCATCGAATTTGTAATGGAAGCCCCCGGAACGCGCGGCCAGCCACATTTCCTGCATGGGCGCCTGGCTGTTGATGATGATCTTGGAGCCATTGTCCACGCACTCGATTTCCAGCACATTGCCGCTGCGGCTGCATTCCACATCCAGGTCGCTGGCGTCGCAGGCATCTTCCAGGGCCGTCTCGATGGCGTTGAGGGTGGCGTCAGCCAGGTCCAGGAATTCCGATTCGGTCATGCTACACTCCAAGTCATTCTAAGATTTCGATGTAATCCGCCATTTTATCGTGAAGTCACACTATTCTCCCGCCCGTTGTGCAGCTTCCCTGGCGCTGTGCGCCGCCGTCCTGATGCTGGCCGGCTGTGGCCAGAAAGGCCCGCTGTACATGCCCAAGGTGCCGCCGGACCCGTTCGTGCGCACCCAGCCGGCCGCCCCGGCAGCGGTCCCGGACAAGGCGGGCGCCCAATCGGGAGCCGCTGCAGCCGCTGGCGACACCCCGGCCGCCGACGCTCCCAAACGATGATGCCCGGCTGAAACATCGCGCTGCAACGCGGCCGGTCCCCCCGGTGATGAGGGCGGGGACTGCGCCGGACGACTCCACCGAACTGCTTTTTTCCGCTGACTTTTCCGGATCCCCATGTCCCACTTTTCCTACCGCAATGGCGCGCTGCACGCCGAAGACGTCTCCCTGCAAGCCCTGGCCGACCAGTTCGGTACCCCGCTCTACGTCTATTCCAAGGCGGCGCTGGTGCAGAATTTCTCGGCCTATGCCGATGCCTGCCGCGCGGCAGGCCGTGACCAGGGCGGCAAGGGTGGCGCGCTGGTGTGCTACTCGGTCAAGTCCAATTCCAACCTGGCGGTGCTGAACCTGCTGGGCAAGCTGGGCTCGGGCTTCGACATCGTCTCCGGTGGCGAGCTGCTGCGCGTGGTGGCCGCCGGCGGCGATGCGCGCAAGGTGATCTTCTCGGGCGTGGGCAAGGGCCGCGACGAGATGAAGCTGGCGCTGGAACATGACATCCTCTGCTTCAACGTCGAATCCATCCCCGAGGTGGCGCGCCTGAACGAGGTGGCCGGGTCGCTCGGCAAGCGCGCCCGCATCTCGCTGCGCGTCAATCCCAACGTGGATGCCAAGACCCACCCCTACATCTCCACGGGCCTGAAGGAAAACAAGTTCGGCGTGGCCTACGACGATGCCCTGAACTGCTACCGTGCAGCGGCCGCCCTGCCCAACATCGAAGTGGTCGGCATCGACTGCCACATCGGCTCGCAGCTGCTGGATGACGCGCCGCTGCTCGAAGCGCTGGACAAGGTCATCGACATGGTCGATGCGCTGGAAGCCGAGGGCATCCCCATTCACCACCTCGACATCGGCGGCGGCATCGGCATCCGCTATGACGACGAGCAGCCGGTGGCCATCGGCGACTACCTGGCGCGCGTGTTCGCCCGCGTCGATGCCTGGCGTGCCAGCAAGTACGACGGCCGCCCGATCCAGGTCATGTTCGAGCCGGGCCGCTCGGTGGTCGGCAATGCCGGCCTGCTGCTCACCGAGGTGCAATACCTGAAGCATGGTGAAGAAAAAAACTTCGCCGTAGTCGATGCCGCCATGAACGACCTGATGCGTCCGGCCATGTACGAAGCCTGGCATGGCGTCAAGACAGTGAAGGAAAACGCCGGCCAGCCCCGCATCTATGATGTGGTCGGCCCGGTGTGTGAATCAGGCGACTGGCTGGCCCGCTCGCGCGAACTGGCCATCCACGAGGGCGACCTGCTGTCCCTGATGTCGGCCGGTGCCTACGGCATGACCATGGCCTCCAACTACAACACCCGTGGCCGGGCGGCCGAAGTGCTGGTGGATGGCAACCAGGTCCACCTGGTCCGTGCACGCGAAAATCCCGCCGACCTGTTCGCGCTGGAAAAGATCGCCGACTGACGCAGTTTATTGTCATTTTGCTAAACGGCAGTCCCGGCAACGGGACTGCCGTTTCTTTTTGCACATCGTTTGAGGCGGGATTGTTAATAGCCCGGCAAGTCCCACCCGGCTTGGGCTGCAGATATTTTTTGCAGAGCGGCATTTTTGTTTTGCCTTTCAGAAATTTCGGCGCAAAATAGCCATCCGTCCAAAAAACAAACGCAGCATCAAAACCGCCTGGAGGCGCATGCGCCCGACACCGGAGACCAGGCAGCCATCATGGACGTGAGGGAGCACACCAGGGCCGCCGGGAGGGTGGCCGGTAGCGCATACAGGGGAATTCCAATGCAAGTTCTGGAACGTACAGAGGAAGATCGTGAGCGGCGCGGCGCCAACGAAGGCGCGCAGCCTGCCGGCCACGCCAATGCGGCGCATGAAGCCAGCGAGCCTGCTGAGGGCACACGCCCGTTGATGTCGCCGCAGGCGCTCAGTGAGGAAGAACTGGAAGTCCGTGCCTCGCACATTACCGCAGCGGCGGTCGCAGCCGCCGCCGTGACGGCAGCCGTCGCCACATCGGCCGCCACCGCCAGCCTGCCTTACCAGGACGAAGCGCCCGCCGTGGCGGTGCAAGAGGAACCCGCACCGGCCACCCGGCGGGGACCACGCGGTCCGCGTACCGAACCCGAGGTGCAGGCGTCGACCCGCGGCGCCTTGCTGGTGTCGCTGCTGACCTTGGCCATCATCGGCTTGGCCATGTGGCTGGGTGCCCAATGGCCGCAACGTGCGCTCAAGCCGGTGATGCAGCAATTGCCATCGCTGTCCAAGCCCGCCGCGGCCGAACCGGTGGTGCCGGTGGCCAGCCAGGAGACGGCCGAGCCATCCGCCAGCGACCTTGCACCCGGCCCGGAAGTGATTGCCCAGCTGCAGCAGGAAGCCGACGCAAAAGCCCATCTGCTGGCCCAGAAGCGTGCCAGCGCCGAGGCCCGCCACCGCCGCGAGGATGCCGCCCTGGCCCTGCGCGAACAGCGGCGCCGCGAAGCCGAGGCGCAATTGGCCAATGCCCGTGCGAAGGCCGAACGCGCCCAGGCCGTGGTACCGGTGCCGGAAGTGGTCGAAGTGCAGGCCGTGCCGACGCTGGCCGAGCAGGTCAAGCAATGCAGCGCGCTGTCGGTCTTTGCCCGCGAAAGCTGCCTGTGGAAGTTGTGCGACGGCAAGTGGGGCAAGAACGGCTGCCCCTCCTACGAGCGCAACAACGAAGGCGCCTGATCCCGCTTGGTCCTGCGCTGCCCCTTCCGGTGGCGCGGGATGCTGCACTTCCGCTTCATCTCCCCTGACACATCCTGAATGCCCGCGTCCTGCAGGCGGGAGCAATTCTTGCTTGCCTTGCGGGCGATCCGCGCGCATTGCCCAGCCCGGTTGTGGTCCCGGGGCGACAGATGAAAAGTCTTGCCGCAAGCGGCTTTGCGCGAGGAAGTTGCCGCTATAATGCGCGTTTTTCTTACCCCCCCTGCAAGGAAAAAGGCATGAATGCACTGCTCTGGTTCGTCGTCCTCTACTGGGTCATCTCGGTCGGAATCGGCCTGTATGCCACCCGCTATGTGAAGAGTTCGAAGGACTACGCCGTCGCCGGCCGCTCGCTGCCGATGTCGGTGGTGACCGCGACCGTCTTTGCGACCTGGTTCGGTTCGGAGGCTGTGCTGGGTGTGTCCTCGACCTTCCTCAAGGAAGGCTTGGGCGGCATCGTGGCCGATCCTTTCGGTTCTTCCCTGTGCCTGATCCTGGTCGGCGTGTTCTTCGCCAAGAAGCTCTATCGCATGAACCTGCTGACCATCGGCGACTATTACAAGAAGCGCTTCGGCCGTGCCGCCGAAATGCTGGTGACGATCTGCATCGTCATTTCCTACCTGGGCTGGGTGGCCGCGCAGATCAAGGCACTGGGCCTGGTGTTCAACGTCGTCTCGGGCGGCTACATTCCCATGCACTGGGGCATGATCATCGGCGCCGGCAGCGTGCTGGTCTATACGCTGATGGGCGGCATGTGGGCCGTGGCCATCACCGACTTCCTGCAGATGATCATCGTGGTGGTCGGCATGCTGTATATCGGATATGAAGTTTCCGGCATGGTCGGCGGTCCGGGCGTAGTCATTGCGCATGCCGCGGAGGCCGGCAAGTTCAACTTCTGGCCGGCCGCTGAACTGAAAGACGTACTGTGGTTCTTTGCCGCCTGGATCACCATGATGCTGGGCTCGATCCCGCAACAGGACGTGTTCCAGCGCGTCATGTCCTCCAAGAATGAAAAAGTGGCGCGCAACGCCTCGGTGCTGGGTGGCGTGATCTATTTCTTCTTCGTCTTCATCCCCATCTTCCTGGCCTATTCGGCCACGCTCATCGATCCGGACATGGTCTCGCGCCTGCTGGAAACCGATTCCCAGCTGGTGCTGCCGACCCTCATCATGGAAAAGATGCCGGTGTTTGCCCAGGTGATGTTCTTCGGCGCCTTGCTGTCGGCCATCAAGAGCTGCGCCAGCGCGACCTTGCTGGCACCTTCGGTGACCTTTACCGAGAACGTGCTCAAGGAAATTCGCCCCTGGAAGAGTGACCGTGAATTCCTCTTCTCCATGCGTGCGGTGGTGCTGCTCTTCACGGTGGGCGTGACCACGCTGGCCCTGAACAGCCAGTCCAGCATCTATGAAATGGTCGAGAACGCCTACAAGGTGACCCTGGTGGCTGCCTTCGTGCCGCTGGCCTTCGGCGTCTACTGGCAGCGTGCCACGCGCCAGGGCGCACTGATGGCCATGGTGCTCGGCCTGGTCTCCTGGATCACCCTGGAATACGCCGCCCCCGACGGCCTGTGGCCGCCGCAGCTGGCCGGCCTGCTATTCTCCATCGGCGGCATGGTGGTCGGTTCGCTCATGCCCCAGGTGCTGGCCCCCGTGCCGCCCATGGTGGCGGTGCCCGCCGAGGGCAGCGTCCAGTCCTGATCCCGCTTGCCTGATTGAAACGGTCGCCCGGCCTCGCCGCGCGGCCGTTTTGTCTTTTTGGGGAGGTCATCAGAACTGCTGGGCCAGGCGCTGTCAAAGCAATTCCAACGCCCGGGTTTTCGACATTATTCGATATTTAATTGACAATAATTCGAGATCAAGCCGGAACTTATTTGCTTTCCATCAACCTGAAATGGCATGACTGAGCACACTCGCCCCTACGATGTGTCTGCGGATGCATTGTTTCTGGACTTCGATGGCACCCTGGTCGACCTGGCGCCCCAGCCTGAAGAGATCGTGGTGCCGCCGGAGCTGATCACGCTGCTCCAGCGCATCCAGCAAGAGTCCAACGGCGCGCTGGCCATTGTCAGCGGCCGCCCGCTGGATCAGCTGGACTTCTTCCTGGCCCCGCTGCGCCTGCCGGCCGCCGGTGTGCATGGCGCCGAGCGCCGCACGGCCGATGGCCGCATCCTGCAGCAGCCGGTGCCGGACGTGCATCACCTGCGCGAGCGCCTGCTGCCGCTGGTGGAGTCGCATCCCGGCCTGCAGCTGGAACTCAAGCGCGGCGCGCTGGCGCTGCATTACCGCCATGCCGCCCACCTGGAACAGCGCTGCGTGGAGACCATGATGGACGCGCTGCGCCACGAACCTGGCTTCACCCTGCTGCACGGCAAGATGGTGGTGGAAGCCAAGCCGCACATCAACAAGGGCGACGCCGTCGCCGCTTTCCTGCATGAAGCGCCGTTTCGCGGCCGCCGCCCGGTCTTCATCGGCGACGACGTCACCGACGAAGCCGGGTTTGCCATCGCCCAGGGTGAAGTCTTCGGCGGGCTCGGCATCAAGATCGGTGCCGGCCCCAGCCAGGCCCTGCAGCGGCTGGCTGATCCGGCCGCCGTATTGGACCTGCTGCGCCAGAGCGTGGAGGTGCGCAGCACCTCCGCATAGCCGTTTTGCCGGCATCTTTGCCGGCCCGCAGCACATCGCCTTCCATCAAGAAATCTGACCCACAGAACAGAGCACGAGGAACCATGAGCCAGCCCAGCCCCGATCCGCAGCAAGAAGCGCAACCGCAGCCGCATTCCCAGACGCAGCACACCGAACAACCGCACCTGGCCGCCCAGGCGCACGACATGCCCTCGACCTCCTCGCTGGAGCTGGGCGTGATCGGCAATTGCGCCTTCTCGGCGCTGGTGGACAAGATGGGCCGCATCGTCTGGTGCTGCCTGCCGCGCTTTGATGGCGATCCGGTCTTCAATGCGCTGCTCGATCCCACCGACAACGGCGCGCTGTGGGCTTTCCAGCTGGAGAACTTTTCCCACAGCGAGCAGTGGTATGAACCCAATACCGCCGTGCTGCGCACCCGCCTGTACGACACGCTGGGCCAGGGCATCGAGATCACCGACCTGGCGCCGCGCTTCCAGAGCCGCGGCCGTTTCTTCCGTCCGCTGCAGCTGGTGCGCCGCATCCATCCGCTCTCGGGTGCGCCGCGCATGCGCGTGGTGCTGCGTCCCAAATTCGACTGGGGCCGCGAAGTGCCGCCGCAGACGCGTGGCAGCAACCATATCCGCTATGTCGGCCAGGAGCAGACCCTGCGCCTCAATACCGATGCGCCCATCAGCTACATCGTCGACGAGACCGCCTTCGTGGTCAGCCGCCCCTACAACTTCATCCTCGGCCCGGACGAAACCCTGCATGGCGGCATCAACGATACCGCCCGCGATTTCGAGCAGGAAACCACCGCCTATTGGCGCAACTGGAGCCGCGCCCTGGCCACACCGCTGGAATGGCAGGATGCCGTCATCCGCGCCGCCATCACGCTCAAATTGTCGGTCTATGAAGATACGGGCGCGATCATCGCCGCCATGACCACCAGCGTGCCCGAAGCACCGGGCAGCCAGCGCAACTGGGACTATCGTTATTGCTGGCTGCGTGACGCTTTCTTCGTGGTGCGGGCCCTCAACAGCCTCTCCGAGCTGGGCACCATGGAAGACTACCTGCGCTGGCTGACCAATGTGGTGGTGCGTTCCGGCGGCGGCCACGTGCAGCCCCTGTACGGCATCGGCCTGGAAGAAGCGCTGCCCGAACAGATCCTGGATCACCTGCCGGGCTACCAGCACCACCAGCCGGTGCGCGTGGGCAACCAGGCGTATGAACATTTCCAGCACGACGTCTACGGCAACATCGTGCTGGGCGCGGCGCAGGCTTTCCACGACATGCGCCTGCACCATCGCGCCGGTGCCGAGCACTTCCAGCATCTGGAGGCCGTGGGTGAACGCGCCTACGAGGTCTACAACCAGCCCGATGCCGGCATGTGGGAGCTGCGTACCCGCTCGCGCATCCATACCTCCTCGGCGCTGATGAGCTGGGCCGCCTGCGACCGCCTGGCCAAGATCGCCGCCCGCGTGGACCTGCCCGAGCGGGCCCGCTACTGGGGCGACCGCGCCAAGGAAATCGGCGACCGCATCCTTACCGAAGCCTGGAATGAACAGCGCCAGGCCTATGCCGAAAGCTTCGGCGGACGCGACCTCGACGCCAGCGTGCTGCTGATGGTGGAAGTGGGCCTGATCTCGCCGACCGATCCGCGTTTCATCTCCACCGTGGAAGCGCTGGAGAAGTCGCTCTGCGACGGGCCCTACATGCGCCGCTACGAAGCCCCGGATGATTTCGGCCGTCCCGAGACCGCCTTCAACATCTGCACCTTCTGGCGCATCGATGCGCTGGCGCGCATCGGCCGCAAGGAGCAGGCGCGCGAGATCTTCCAGGCCATGCTGGATGCGCGCAACCACCTGGGCCTGCTGTCCGAGGATACGCACCCGGTCACGCGCCAGATGTGGGGCAACTTCCCGCAGACCTATTCGATGGTGGGCATCATCAACTGTGCGATGCGCCTGTCGGCTTCGTGGGAGGCGGTGATCTGATGGGCAGACTCGTCGTCGTTTCCAATCGCCTCGCCGATCCCCGCAAGCCGGCTGCGGGCGGCCTGGCCGTTGCCCTGGGCGAAACCCTCAAGAAGACCGGCGGACTCTGGTTCGGCTGGAGCGGCAAGGTCGTCGAGAACGGTACGCCCGGCGAGGGCGAGTTGCGCGTCAACCAGGCCGGGCCGGTCACCCTGGCCGAACTGGACCTGTCGCAGGAAGACCATGATGCCTACTACCGCGGCTACGCCAATGGCGTGCTGTGGCCGGTCTTCCACTATCGACTGGACCTGGCGCATTTCGAAGCCGGCCACCTGGGTGGCTATCGCCGGGTCAACCAGCTTTTCGCGCGCAAATTGTTTCCGCTGTTGAAGCGCGATGACATCGTCTGGATCCACGATTACCACCTCATCCCGCTGGCTGCCGAACTGCGCGCCATGGGCTGCGAGGCGCGCATCGGCTTCTTCCTGCACATCCCGCTGCCGCCGCCGCCCATCCTGACTGCCATCCCTTCGCATGAATGGCTCATGCGCGCACTGTTTGCCTATGACCTGGTGGGCTTCCAGAACCACGCCGACCTGCAGCACTTCGCCCAGTACGTCCAGGCCGAAGCGACCGCCGAGCCGGTCGGACCCAACCAGTTCCGCGCCTTCAACCGCACGGTGCATGCCAATGCCTTCCCGATCGGCATCGACGTGGCCGAATTCCAGCGCCTGGGCCAGGCCAAGGAAGCGCGCGACACCTATGAAAGCACCAAGGCCGAGTATTCGCGCCGCCGCCTGCTGATCGGCGTGGACCGGCTGGATTATTCGAAGGGCCTGCCGCAGCGCATCCGCGCCTTCCGCGAACTGCTGCGCCTGTATCCGGAAAATCGCCACAGCGCTACCTTGCTGCAGATCGCCTCGCCCAGCCGTGAAGACGTGGAAGCCTACGGCGACATCCAGCGCGAACTGGAAAGCCTGTGCGGCTCCATCAACGGCGACTTCGGCGACTTCGACTGGATGCCGATCCGCTACATCCACCGTACCGTGGCGCGCCGCCGCCTGCCGGGTTTGTACCGCGCCTGCGCGGTGGCGCTGGTGACGCCCCTGCGGGACGGCATGAACCTGGTGGCCAAGGAGTTCGTCGCCTCCCAGGATCCGGACGATCCGGGCGTCCTTGTGTTGTCGCGCTTTGCCGGGGCGGCCGAGCAGATGAAACAGGCGCTCATCATCAACCCCTACGACACCCACGGTGCCGCCCAGGTCATCCAGCAGGCCCTGCAGATGTCGCAGGGCGAACGGCGCGAGCGCCATGCCGCGCTGATGGAGAACATCCGCCGCTTCGACGTGCATTGGTGGTGCCGTGAATTCCTTGACACGCTGCGCAGCAGCCGCGCCGCCCCGGTGGACAGTTGAGCCGGGTGCCCGCGCCGCCCGGCGAGCGTAGTGAATAAAATTGCAAAATGGCAAAATTTGCCTGGCGCGACGGTGCATGCCGTCGCGCCAGCGCATCGCCTGCGCGGGCAGGTTCACTAAAACTCCGCCAAAAGCCTTTATAATTCAGGGTTTTGGAAGTTTTTTGCGGAGTTAGTCATGCCCATTTACGCGTATCGCTGCGAAGCGTGTGGTTTTGCCAAGGATGTCTTGCAGAAGATCTCTGACGATGCGTTGACCGTTTGCCCATCTTGCAACAAGGACAGTTTCCGCAAGCAGTTGACTGCGGCCGGTTTCCAGTTGAAGGGTTCGGGCTGGTACGTGACCGATTTCCGGGGCAATGGCAGTGGCACGGCCAACAGCAAGGGTGCCAATGGCACCGGCATCGCCGGGTCCACCGACGCCCCCGCTGCGGCCGCAGAAGCGCCTGCTGCCGCTACGGCGGCTCCGGCTGCTGCGCCCGCACCGGCGGCGGCTGCCCCTGCGGCGGCACCGTCCACCCCCAGCGCCAGCTAACGAGGTCTTCCTTTCCCCCATGCGCAAATACTTCATCACGGGTCTGCTGATCCTGGTCCCCCTGGCCATCACGCTGTGGGTACTGAACCTGATCATCAGTACCATGGACCAGTCGCTGCTGCTGCTGCCGGAAGCATGGCGGCCGGCGCATTGGCTGGGCCACAACATTCCCGGCCTGGGCGCGATCCTGACGCTGCTGATCGTGTTCCTCACCGGCCTGGCCGCGCGCAATTTCATCGGCCGCCGCCTGGTGCTGCTGTGGGAAGGCCTGCTGACCCGCATTCCGGTGGTGAAGTCGATCTATTCCAGCGTCAAGCAGGTCTCCGATACGCTGTTCTCGCCCTCCGGCAACGCCTTCCGCAAGGCCGTGCTGATCCAGTACCCGCGCCAGGGTTCGTGGACCATCGCCTTCCTGACCGGCACGCCCGGTGGCGAGGTCAAGAACCACCTGCAGGGCGAGTTCATCAGCGTGTATGTGCCCACCACCCCCAACCCGACTTCCGGTTTCTTCCTGATGCTGCCGCGTGCCGATGCCATCGAGCTCGACATGTCGGTGGATGCAGCCCTGAAGTACATCGTCTCCATGGGCGTGGTCGCCCCCGAGATGGTCACCGACAAGAAGATCATCACCGACGCGGCGGCGCCGAAGAATTGAGGGGGCGGCCGGCAGTCCGCTGCCCGGCCAGCCCCGCCTTCGCCCTTAGCGTCTTCTCTGAAATCCAACAAGAACACTGTCAACGGAATCACAACCATGTCCATGCGAACCCAATACTGTGGCCTCACTACCGAGGCACTGCTCGGCCAAACCGTCAGCCTCTGCGGCTGGGTGCACCGTCGCCGCGATCACGGCGGCGTGATCTTCATCGACCTGCGCGACCGCGAAGGCCTGGTCCAGGTGGTCTGCGACCCGGATCGCGCGGATGTCTTCAAGAACGCCGAATCGGTGCGCAACGAGTTCTGCCTGCGCATCACGGGTCTCGTGCGCAACCGTCCGGAAGGCACCACCAACGCCAACCTGAAGTCGGGCAAGATCGAAGTGCTGTGCCACGAACTGGAAGTGCTGAACCCGTCGGTGACGCCGCCGTTCCAGCTCGATGACGACAGCCTGTCCGAAACCACCCGCCTGACCCACCGCGTGCTGGACCTGCGTCGTCCGCAGATGCAGAACAACCTGCGCCTGCGCTACAAGGTGGCCATGGAAGTGCGCAAGTTCCTGGATGCACAAGGCTTCATCGACATCGAAACCCCGATGCTGACCAAGTCCACCCCGGAAGGCGCCCGCGACTACCTGGTGCCCTCGCGCGTGAACGCCGGTGAATTCTTTGCCCTGCCGCAATCGCCCCAGCTGTTCAAGCAGCTGCTGATGGTGGCCAACTTCGACCGCTACTACCAGATCACCAAGTGCTTCCGCGACGAAGACCTGCGTGCTGACCGCCAGCCGGAATTCACCCAGATCGACTGCGAAACCTCCTTCCTCAACGAACAGGAAATCCGTGACCTGTTCGAAGGCATGATCCGACTGGTCTTCAAGAACGCGCTGGACATCGACCTGCCGAACCCGTTCCCGGTGATGGACTTCGCCACCGCCATGGGCATGTATGGTTCGGACAAGCCGGACATGCGCGTCAAGCTCGAATTCACCGAGCTGACCGATGTCATGAAGGACGTGGACTTCAAGGTCTTCTCGGGCGCTGCCAACAGCGAAGGCGGCCGCGTGGTCGGCCTGCGCGTGCCGGGCGGTGCGGAAATGCCGCGTTCGGAAATCGACGCCTATACCCAGTTCGTCGCCATCTACGGCGCCAAGGGCCTGGCCTACATCAAGGTCAATGAAAAGGCCAAGGGCCGTGACGGCCTGCAGTCGCCCATCGTCAAGAACATCCACGATGCGGCCCTGAACGCCATCCTGGAAAAGACCGGCGCACAAGACGGCGACCTGATCTTCTTCGGTGCCGACAAGGCCAAGGTGGTCAACGACGCCATCGGCGCGCTGCGCGTGAAGATCGGCCACAGCGAATTCGGCAAGAAGAACGGCCTGTTCGACGACGCATGGCGTCCGCTGTGGGTGGTCGACTTCCCCATGTTCGAATACGACGAAGACGGCCAGCGCTGGGTGGCCCTGCACCACCCGTTCACCTCGCCCAAGGATGGCCACGAAGACTTCATCTCGACCAACCCGGGTGCGGCCATCGCCAAGGCCTACGACATGGTCCTGAACGGCTGGGAACTGGGCGGCGGCTCGGTCCGTATCCACCGCGCCGACGTGCAGAGCAAGGTGTTCCGCGCCCTGAAGATCGATGACGAAGAAGCCCGCCTGAAGTTCGGCTTCCTGCTGGACGCCCTGCAATACGGCGCGCCCCCGCACGGCGGCATCGCCTTCGGCCTGGACCGTCTGGTCACCATGATGGCCGGTGCCGAATCGATCCGCGACGTGATCGCCTTCCCCAAGACCCAGCGCGCCCAGTGCCTGCTGACCCACGCCCCTTCGGAAGTGGACGAGAAGCAGCTGCGCGAGCTGCACATCCGCCTGCGCAATACCGAGCCGGCAGTGAAGGCCTGATCGATTCAGCGACTCATCGATTCATCGATTCGACATTCATCTCCTCATCAATTCATCGATGGGGTTGATGAATCGAAGAGGGCAGCCACAAAAAGCGCGTGCAGAAATGCACGCGCTTTTTTCATTGTGGAAGCGGATTCATAAAAGATATAAACAATATAAAAAATTAATACGGGAAATCCTCATATCATTTACGCATGCATGCGCACAGAGCATGGCTGCATGCACAGATATCATTTCCGCCTGCCTCCCGCTGACCCTATTATCGGCCGCATATCAACGTCTGACATGAGGGGAGAGCATGCAAGCAACGACATTACCAGCCGGCGGGATTCCGGTGGTCACCAACCACCAGCGCCGTCGCGCGATCATTGCCACCGTGATCGGCAATGGTCTCGAATGGTTCGACTTCACCGTCTACAGTTTCTTCGCGGTGATCATCGCCAAGCTGTTCTTCCCGACCGGTAACGACCTGACGTCCCTGCTGCTGGCAGTGGCGACTTTCGGTGTCGGTTTCTTCATGCGTCCGGTGGGCGGCATCCTGCTGGGCATCTACGCTGACCGCGTGGGCCGCAAGGCGGCGTTGTCGGTCACCATCCTGCTCATGGCGGTGGGCACCACCATGATCGGCCTGGCACCGACCTATGAAAGCGTGGGCCTGTTCGCCCCGCTCATCATCGTCGTGGCGCGCCTGCTGCAAGGCTTCTCGGCCGGCGGCGAGATGGGCAGTGCCACCGCCTTCCTGACCGAATACGCGCCCGAGCGTGAACGCGCCTATTACTCCAGCTGGATCCAGGCCAGCATCGGCGTGGCCGTGCTGCTGGGTGCGGCCGTCGGCACCTTCGTCACCACCAGCCTGGAACCGGAAGCCCTGGCCAGCTGGGGCTGGCGACTGCCCTTCCTGCTGGGCATCATCATCGGCCCGGTCGGTTACTACATCCGCAATCACCTCGAAGAAACCCCGACCTTCCTCGAAGAAAAGGACAAGACCGATTCGCCCTTGAAGGAAGTGATCCGCAACTTCCCGCGCGAGACCTCGGCCAGCTTTTCGATGGTCATCCTGTGGACGGTCTGTACCTATGTGCTGCTGTTCTACATGCCGACCTACTCGGTGAAGGTGCTGAAGCTGCCGCAAACCACCGGCTTCATCGCCGGCATGGTGGGTGGACTCTGCATCATGGTGCTGGCCCCCATCGTTGGCCGCCTGGCCGACCGCATCGGACGCCGTCCGCTGCTCTCCGGTGCCGCCGCGCTGATCCTGGTGCTGGCCTATCCCATGTTTGCCTGGATCAACAGCGCACCCAGCCTGACCACCCTGCTGGTCTTCCAGCTGGTCTTCGGCACCCTGATCGCGGCCTACACCGGCCCCATCCTGGCGGCTTTCTCCGAACTGTTCCCGGCCAAGGTGCTTTCCACCGGACTGTCGGTGGCCTACAACCTGGCCGTGACCATCTTCGGCGGCTTTGCTTCCTTCTTCATCACCTGGCTGATCGCTGCCACCGGCAACAACATGGCCCCGGCCTTCTACGTGATGATCGCCGCTGCCATCAGCTTCGTCGGCACCCGCTTCGTGCGTGAGCCGCAGTACCTGCAACAACATTGAAATTCGCCATGACCAAGATTCTCCTGAAGGGCGGCAACGTCCTCGACCCGGCACTGGGCAGCCTGTTCCCGCGCCATGATGTCCTGATCGAAAAAGACCGCATCATCGATGTCTCCGCCACGCCTCTTGAAGTGAGCGGCGCACGCGTGATCGACGTCACCGGCAAGACCGTCATGCCCGGCCTGATCGATTGCCACGTGCACGTGCTGGCCTCGCTGGCCAACCTGGGCCTCAATGCCTTGCAACCCGGCTCGCTGACTTCGATCCGCGCCTTGCCCATCGTCGAAGCCATGTTGAATCGCGGCTTCACCAGCGTGCGGGATGCCGGTGGTGCCGACTGGGGCCTGGCGCAAGCCATCGCCATCGGCCTGGTACCGGGCCCGCGCATCTTCCCCTCGGGCAAGGCGCTGTCGCAGACCGGCGGCCATGGCGATTTCCGGCCGCGTTCCGATGTGCTGGAGCCCTGCTCATGCGCCTTCCGTGCCGGTGCCATTGCGCGCGTGGCCGATGGTGTGGATGCCGTGCGGCTGGCTGCCCGCGAGGAATTGCAGAAGGGCGCAACCCAGATCAAGATCATGGCCTCGGGCGGCGTTGCTTCGCCGACCGACCCCATCGGCAATACCCAATACAGCGAAGATGAAATCCGCGCCATCGTGGCCGAAGCCGAGGCCGCGCAGACCTACGTGATGGCGCATGCCTACACCGGCCGCGCCATCGCCCGCGCCGTGCGCTGCGGCGTGCGCACCATTGAGCACGGCAACCTGGTCGATGCCGAGGCCGCACGCGTGATGCGCGAGCATGGTGCCTTCGTGGTGCCCACCCTGGTCACCTACGATTCCCTGGCCCGCGACGGTGCGCGCCTGGGCCTGCCGCCCGATTCGGTGGCCAAGATCGAATCGGTGCGCCAGGCTGGCCGCGACTCGCTGCGCATCTATGCCGAACACGGCGTGCAGATGGGCTTCGGCTCCGACCTGCTGGGCGAGATGCATCAGGATCAATCGACCGAGTTCCTGATCCGTGCCGAGATCCTCGGCAACCTGGAAACCATCCGCTCGGCCACTTCGATCGCCGCCGCGATCCTGCAGCGCGACGGCGAACTGGGCACCGTGCGCGCCGGTGCGCTGGCCGACCTGATCGTGGTCGATGGCAATCCGCTGCAGGACATCACGCTGCTGACCGGCCAGGGTGAACACCTGTCGCTGGTCATGCAATCCGGGCACATCCACCGCAGCCGCTGATCGCCGGCACTGCGCATTTACCGTCGCCGCTTTCCGTACACCATCGGAAAGCTGCGGTGGGCATGCTTTTCGCTCTACCATCTCGACCTGGATGAGACCTTTCGAGCCGGAGCGCCGACCATGCGTATATCGCCACTTCCCCCTTTACCTTCGCTGATCGCCTTCGAGGCGGCCATGCGCCATGGCAGCTTCACCCGCGCGGCGGCTGAACTGCATCTCACGCAGAGCGCCATCAGCCGCCAGATTGCCCAGCTGGAGCGCTTTCTCGGCAAGAAGCTGTTCCTGCGCGAGCCGCGCGCACTGCGCCTGACGGTCAGCGGCCAGCGTTATGCGGCGTTGGTGCAGCGCCTGCTGGTCGATTGTGCCGAAGCCACCGAAGACATCATGAAGCGCAAGGGCCACCAGGAACTGACGGTAGCCTGTTCGCAAGGGGTGGCGGTGCTGTGGCTGACGCCACGCCTGGCGCGCTTTCGCGCCCAGCACCCGGATTGCCACCTGCGCCTGGTCGTCAATGACAGCCTGGCCCAGCTGTCAGAAACCGATTTCGACATGGGCATCTACTTCCTGCGCGATGGCCCTCCCTCGGGCCTGGCGGTGCGCCGCCTGTACGACGAAGAAGTGTTCCCGGTCTGTTCCCCGGCCTATCTGAAGGGCCGCACGCTGGCACCCGCCGAGTTGCCCCAGGAGACCCTGCTGATGCTGGAAGACGGGCAGCGGCAGTGGATGTCCTGGCAGAACTGGCTGGCGCACAACGGCGTGGACGACGTGCGCATCGAACAGCAGATCCTGTCCAACCAATATCCGGTGCTGCTGCAACTGGCCATGGAAGGGCAGGGCATCGTGCTGGCCTGGCGTCACATGATCGACGCCTGCATGCAACAAGGACTGCTGGTGCGCGCCTGTGAAGCCAACGCCAGCCTGGGCGGCGGCTATTACGCGGTGTGGCCGCGCGACCGCATCGAGCACGCTGCGGCACGGGCCTTCCGCAGCTGGCTGGTGGCCGAGAGCGAAGCCTCGCTGCTCTGAAACGCTGCCGTCCCGATACAATGGAACCTTTCCCGCATCACGGACAGGCCATGACGCAAGCCAAGCCCTACAAGATTCCCGAATCGGTGCTGGTGGTGATCCACAGCCCCGATCAATACGTGTTGTTGATCGAACGCGCCGACCAGCCCGGCTTCTGGCAATCGGTGACCGGCTCCAGGGACGCCCTCGATGAGCCCTTGTCGGAGACCGCCCGACGCGAAGTGGAGGAAGAAACCGGCATCGTGGTGGCCGATCTCGGCGTAGACTCGGCCCACGATGGCGGAAACCGCGTGCCGCGCGCGCATCTGCGCGACTGGCAACTTTCCAATGTCTATGACATCTATCCGGTCTGGCGGCACCGCTACGCGCCGGGCGTGACCAGGAATACCGAACACGTCTTTGGCCTGCTGGTGCCGCGCGACATCCCGGTGACGCTGGCCCCGCGCGAGCACACCCGCCATGTCTGGCTGCCGTATCGCGAAGCGGCCGACCGCTGTTTCTCGCCCTCCAATGCCGAGGCGATCCTGCAGTTGCCGCGCTACCTGGCCTCCTAGCCAGCGCCAGGCGCGACCGGCACCGGACAAGAACAAGAGAAAGGTTGCATCGATGAAGCTGCGTGTTGCCACATACAACATCCACAAGGGCGTGACCTCGTTTGCCGGCCGCCCGCGCATCCTGGCGCTGAAGCAGGCGCTGGCGCAACTGGATCCGGACATCCTGTTCCTGCAGGAAGTGCAGGGCCGCCATGACCTCAACGCCCTGCGCCACGCCTCCAACTGGCCGCAGCAGGGCCAGCATGAATATCTTGCCGGTGACACCCATCACTCGGCCTACGGCATGAATGCGGTCTATGACCACGGCCATCATGGCAATGCCCTCATCTCGCGCTTTGAAATCGCGTCCATCCGCAACCAGGATGTCTCCGACCATGCCTACGAGTCGCGCGGCATCCTGCATTGCGTGGTGCCCATCGAAGGGGTGGAAGTGCATTGCTACGTGATCCACCTGGGCTTGTTCGCCGGGGGCCGTCGGCGCCAGATCGATGCGCTCATTCAAGCGGTGAGCACGTCCTCGCCGCCCGATGCGCCCCTGCTGATCGCCGGCGATTTCAATGACTGGACCAACCAGCTCAGCCGCACCCTGTACCAGAACCTGGCTGTGACCGAAGTCTTCGACCAGCCGCAACCCACTGCGCGTGGCGTGATGCAGGGCTTGCGCCGGTTGGGTGGCCTGTCGGCGCCGATCCGCCCGGCGCGGACCTTCCCGGCCATGATGCCGTGGCTGCGCCTGGATCGCATCTACGTGCGCGGTTTCCGCGTGGAAACGGCGGAGGTCCTGAAGGATGGCCCTTGGGCGCGCCTGTCGGACCATGCGCCCATCGTCACCGAACTGCAGCTGGCCTGATCTTGCGCCACCTCGCCTTTACCGACGGCAACCAGATTGCGCTGCTGCACAGTGGTGCGGGTTTCTATCCCGCACTGATCAGTGCGATTGATGCGGCGCGCGTCGAGATCTATCTCGAAACTTATATTTTTTCCCTCGATGAGACGGGAATGCTGGTCTGCGAAGCCCTCCAAAGGGCTGCTGGACGCGGTGTTGTGGTCTATGTCATCAATGACTGGCTCGGCACGGGCCGCGAAAATACTAACAAATTGCGCCTAGCGCTGACGGCGGCCGGGGTGCAGCACCGCTCCTTCAATCCCTGGTTCCGGCGCGGCGTGGCGCGCAGCCATCGCAAGCTGTGCGTAGTGGATCGCCAGGTGGCCTTCGTCGGTGGGCTCAACATCAATGACGACATGGTCTCCGACCGCGACCATGCCATGCCCTTGCCCGCACCGCGTTGGGATTTCGCCGTGAGCGTGGTGGGGCCGCTGGTGCAGGACATCTATCGTGAAGTCCAGGCGCAATGGCTGCGTGTGGGGCGCATGAAACTGAAGGCGCGCTGGCGCAACTTCAAGCACCTGCGCCATGGCCATCCGGGCCCGGTGCATGACCAGACCCAGGCCGCGCTGGTGGTGCGCGACAATTTCCGCAACCGGCGCACCATCCAGCGCGCCTACCTGCAGGCGCTGGGGCGTGCCCGCGAGAGCGCCTTCCTCGCCAATCCGTATTTCGCGCCGGGCCGCAAGATGCGCCGCGCGCTGGAAGAGGCCGCCATGCGCGGGGTGAAGGTGACCCTGCTCTTGGGGGTAGGGCAGTTCGTGATGCAGGATGCGGTGGCGCATTCCTTCTATCCGAAGCTCCTGCGCGCGGGGGTGCGCATCGTGGAATACACCCATACCGAGCTGCATGCCAAGGTAGCCGTGGTGGACGACAAATGGGCGACGGTGGGATCGAGCAACTATGACGGGCTCTCGCTGTTCGTCAACCAGGAAGCCAACGTGGTGGTCCAGGATCCGGCCTTCGCCGCTTACCTGCGCCAGGAGATCGAGGCCGGTGCGGCCGGGGGCAGGGTGGTGCACCTGTCGGACTTCCTGCACGTGCCCTGGTACAAGCGCGCCGCGTATGGTGCCGCCTTCCTCCTTTATCGCACGGTAATTCACATCATCACGCTGGGAAAAGACGCCTGAGTCTTTCTGCCGGGTGTTTGATTTACCGAAAATTCACTATATCGCGTTCCAAGCTGAAATCGAATAAGATGACCATCCCGGTTTTCGAAGGACAGCCGTGCGCGGCTGCCTGCCATTTCAATAAAAGGAGCGAGTTATGGATGATGTGGTCATTGTCGCAGCACAGAGAACGGCGATCGGCAAATTCGGCGGATCCTTGTCGAAGATTGCGGCGGCCGATCTGGGTGCGCAAGTCATCAAGGCCCTGCTGGCCAAGACCGGCATCAAGCCGGAAGCCATCAGCGAAGTCATCCTCGGCCAGGTGCTGACCGCTGGCCTGGGCCAGAACCCGGCGCGCCAGTCGGTCATCAAGTCCGGCCTGCCTGACATGGTCCCGGCCTTCGTGGTCGGCAAGGTCTGCGGCAGCGGCCTGAAGGCGGTGCAGCTGGCGGCGCAGGCGATTCGCTGCGGCGACGCGCAGATCGTCATCGCCGGCGGCCAGGAGAACATGAGTGCCTCGCCGCACGTGCTCAACAACTCGCGTGACGGCTTCCGCATGGGAGACGCCAAGCTGACCGACACCATGATCGTGGATGGTTTGTGGGACGTCTACAACCAGTACCACATGGGCATCACCGCCGAGAACGTGGCCAAGAAGTTCGAGATCAGCCGCGAAGAGCAGGATGCTTTTGCTGCCGCCTCGCAGAACAAGGCTGAAGCAGCGCAGAAGGCCGGCAAGTTCAAGGATGAGATCGTGCCCATCGAGATCAAGGGCAAGAAGGAAACC
Source organism: Herbaspirillum aquaticum (assembly GCF_002213425.1). GTDB lineage: Bacteria > Pseudomonadota > Gammaproteobacteria > Burkholderiales > Burkholderiaceae_D > Herbaspirillum > Herbaspirillum aquaticum. Next base: position 31,680 of record NZ_NJGV01000013.1, read on the forward strand.
GTGGTCTTCGATACCGATGAATTCGTCAAGCACGGCGTGACCGCTGAGGCGCTGGCGGCGCTGCGTCCGGCCTTCGACAAGGCCGGTACGGTGACGGCCGGCAACGCCTCGGGCATCAACGATGGCGCAGCGGCCGTGGTGGTGACCTCGGCCAAGCTGGCCGCCGAACTGGGCCTGCCGGTGCTGGCCAAGATCAAGGCCTATTCCTCGGCCGGCCTGGATCCCAGCATCATGGGCATGGGCCCGGTGCCGGCATCGCAGCTGACCCTGAAGAAGGCAGGCTGGACTGCACAGGACCTGGACCTGATGGAAATCAACGAAGCCTTCGCTGCGCAAGCCATTGCGGTGAACAAGCAGATGGGCTGGGACACCAGCAAGATCAACGTCAACGGTGGCGCCATTGCCCTGGGCCACCCCATCGGTGCCTCTGGCTGCCGCGTGCTGGTGACGCTGCTGCACGAGATGGTGCGCCGTGATGCCAAGAAGGGTCTGGCCAGCCTCTGTATCGGTGGCGGCATGGGTGTGGCGCTGGCTGTGGAGCGTTGAGCCTGTTGAAGCGCTTGTTGAGATGAAGAAAACGCCGGCTTGCGAGCCGGCGTTTTTCTTTGGGGAAGGGTGGGTTGGCGCAGCTCAGCGTGTTGTTGATGCCGGTTCTTACGGACTGAAGTTGCGGATGGTGATGTCCTTGCGCCCCGACGGCAGAGGCTGATTCGCCTGATCCAGCCATTGCCACTGGATATCTTTTGGAGAAATGTCCAGGCCGCGATCACGCGGGTCAGGGAAGGGCTGCCCCTCTTCGACATAGGCTTGGCGCGTCCATTGATTGAAGACCTTGGCCAGTGGATGGGCGGGATCGACCTCGCCATGCCAGAAGCCGGTGGCTGGTGCAGTGAGCAAGCCGCTGGAGCGCAAATCGCGTGAGGGGACGGGGATCTCGCGCAGCACGCCTTGCGGGACTCGCCAGTCAGGGACATGCCGCGCAGCCGGCGGTTTGGGAACAGGAGTGCCGAGATAGTGGAAACGAAGAATGCCGGACTCTTTTGTAATGTCTTCAGGGGGAGTGAAGGATTCGCCCTGTGCGTAGTACATCGGTACCTGCGCGGCATTCCATGCCACCTGCTTGGGTGTGTAAGGTTTGGCCAATTGGGCGAGCCAAAATCCGCTGATGGTGGCATCGGTGTGCAGGTGCTGGATAAGGTGGCCACCTTGCGGCTCGTCGGGGAGGACAAGGCCGTCGGGGATATGAGCGCGGCCCTGGCGCAGTGAAGCGGGGGAAGGTTTGATGTCCGCCAGTGAGGTTGCCTTGACGGGTTTGGCGCCATTGATCAGGGTTTCCTTTTCGCCATCCCAGTAGGGGAGGATGGCAGGCGGTAGAGGAAGAACTTTGTCCAGGTTGGGAAGGCGCAGGTCGGGGTTGAGGCGGAGCATGTCGGCGATGGCAGAGTAGCGTTCAGCACGATCGGGATCCGGTCTTGGACCACCAGGTTCGAGACCTCCTCGAAACTCTACTGCCATGTGGATGGCACTCATTTCGTTCCCGAATTTCACGCCGTCGTGATAAACCTTGAGTGAGCGTTCCAGCTCTTCAGGGAGTGCGATACGCAATCCTAGCTCGGACGCACCATTGCCATTCTCTTGTGCGTAGGAACATTCCAGCATTTTTCTTCCAATGACTGAATTGCTCCAGACTGTTCCCTTGGTGTCGTCGTATGCCGCCATGAGCTTTGCCCCCAGATGAGCCTGTGCATCAGCATTTCCCATCTCGGCCGCCAGGGTCCAGAATGCATAAGCCCTTGTGGCATCTTGTTTAACACCCGTTCCATTGATGTGGTAAGTCCCCATTAAATCGAAGGCTTTCGGAACTCCTTTGCGCATAGCTTCTTCAACAAGTTGAACAGCACGTTCCGTGTCCCGCGTAACACCTTTTCCGTCAACATAAAGACTTGCCAGGTTGAGCATGGCTTTCCAATGCTCTTTTTCGGCCGCCTTGGTCCAGAGAGCCGCCGCCTTATTGAATTGACGATCATCAGGCCAAAGTTCAAAACTGGTTAACGCCAAGCCTTCTCTGAACCATTGCTCGGCATCTGCATCTAGTTGAGGTTCTGCAGACTTTTCGTATCGGCACATCCAAATTTTCATGTGTGGATCGAATGTCGCCAGGGGCATGTTGCGGGGAAGGGAGTTCATGCAGGAATTCAAGAAAAGATAAAGAGTAATGGCGAGCGAAACTGTCTTGAGAATGCCCTCGCCGGGAAATGCTTTTGGAGTAGATTCGTTATTCATGCAAGGCGGATCGAGGAAGTGCGTACATCAAAAAATGGCAACAAGAAGCCTGTTATCGGTTTCCGTGTATCTTTCTTATTCTGGTTAATTCGCAACAATTCCTGCCAAGCTTCAAACGCAAATTTAATTGACGATGAAGTTCCGTTGCCGCCGTCACAGGACGCAGCCCCTCCAGAGTGCATAGAAAAAACCTCCCTACGTAATTTCTCGCTCAACAGCGGATCATCACACCCGATGTTGATCTCAGCATCTACCGCCATGCTGCGCAGATTCATGTTGGCGCTACCCAACGTAAAGAACGCATCGTCGATGATCATCAACTTGCTGTGGATGTAGATCTCGCGATATTTTTCCCCTTTGCTGTCGCCGGCATGATCGTAGGTCCACAGACTGGCCACGAGTGTTTTGATGCCGAGGGAATCGAGCTCCTTGGCAATGTCGGCATTGCTCCGTGATTCACTATCAGGAGAGGCCTGCTTGGATCCCCGCACCAGCTCTGGCGGAGCACCATTTTTCCTTTCCTTGAACTCGTAGGTCGCCAGTTCTTTCTCCCGTTCCCGGAGAGCCAGCTCTCGTTCCACCTCCTTGTCCTGATTGGGCATCGATGTGCCATGCCCGAGTGCCTTGACGGTCTCATGCGTAGCCGGAACCATCTGCGGGCGCTCTGGAGTGGGGATGACGATGAAGACGTGCAGATCGGGGAGCTTGTTCATCGGCTGCCCCGCTGCCTTCCATGCTGTGATGAAATCACGCCGCAGCTGCTTGAGATACTTCGCCCACTCTGCGTACTGGAAATACTGGTTTTCGATGTAGATGTAATTGGACGCGAAGCTGGTTGCTTGCCGATAGAGGCGCTGGATGGTCTTGTCGCCTTCCTCCGCCTGTGTGCGCACGATCTGCGCGCGATGAGCGGCCCTGCCAGCGCGAACCTTCAGGCCAGCCGGTGGTGAGCGCAGGTCGTGCATGCGCTGGATTTGTTGGTCGGCTGTGGCTACCCGGTTCCAGGCATCCACGAAATTCTTGCTCACGCTGATCAGGGCCTCGCCGCAAATGCGGCAGGCATAGTCTTGCAGTGGTTTCAGCCCGGGAAGTTCATCCCCGCCACCTTCCCACGATTGGCCCCGGCGCGGGTCGTAAAACAAGTGCTTTCGCGTATCCCAATAATCGGTGACGCTGTTCAGTCCCATTACGTAGCCGACCGCATGTTCTCCCTGCGCATGGTCGTAGTCGATGAGTATTGTTTTCTGATGGGCAGTCGATGCTTGGACCAGGGATTGGTGCTCAGTCATCGACAGCCTGGCGGAACGCTCTTCTGCCAAGCTCTGGCGGACTTTATCGGCGTCGCCCGCGCGGACCTTGAAGGTGAGATGAGGATGCGTGCCGTGAGTGGCCTCAAAGAACCACAAGGCATTGAAATAGCCACGGCGTTCTTGCGGCGAAAGCCCAGCTTCGTGAGGTTTTCCGGAGAGTCGTTCGTGATGCCGGATGCGCTTGACCTGCTGGGCGTCGAGCTTGCCGTAGCCCGGCGTATTGTTGGCCATGGCCGAGATCGGGCTCTCATTCCAGCACAGCACCCGTACCTCTAACGGCTTGCCATTGTTGTACTTGCCGGCTGCGACCTCCCTGAGCAAATCCCCCCAGGTCGGACCGCGAGGCCAGGTGTTGCCCTCGCGCTCCAGTTCCATGGCAGGGTCGAAACCCCAGCAGATGATTTCCACGCTGTGCTTTGCCTGGCGGATGTCCTGCAGGATGCGGGCAAATCCTTCTTCGCCGCAGATTAGTACTTCAAGCTGGTTGGCGTGATAGATCGGGGAATTGCTGTCTTCTGCGCGCTCCAGCAGCCATTGTGCCGTTGCGGTAGCACTACGTTTGCGCAGATCGATGGGAATGCTGCCTGGATGGTAGGTCTGTGTCATGGCGATGATCAAAAAAGGGAAGGGGGTCAGGCGCCTGCATGGCGCAGGCGGCTTTCTGCGTCCGCTTCAGTGCTGCGGTAGCCCGAGGCTGCCAGCTGTTGGTCCAGAGCACCGATCTGTTCATGGACCGGTAAATCAAAGCGATAGCCATTGGGGAGCTTGACCGAATAGTCGTCGTCGCCCGGTTGATGGCCTTCGATCCATAATCGCCCGGCCGCGTCAGTGACGCCCTCGGCGATCTGCGCCCCCTGTTTGAAGAGCGTATAGGGTTGGTGTGCCAGCGGCCTTCCATGGCGCGCATGACTGCGCAAGCGCACCAGCAAACTGTCGCTCTGCTGCAAGTCTTCATAGGTGGGCGGCGGCGGTATTTCCGGTGGCGGACAATTGGCCGGGCCCAGCACATTGTGCTCGGCCGCCTGTTGCCGCCACTGTCCGCTGGTGCCGTGTTCGATGAGGCTGGCGTGCCAGCGGCTGAAGCTGCCGCCTCCATTGATTTCGGTGTTGTCGCGCGAACGGATGCTGATCTTCGGGGCCTGCAGGATGATCTCCTCGCTGGCCTCCAGCAGGATGCGTCGCGCAGCCTGAAGCTCGATGTGTTCTTCGTGAGCCTGTACCTGGACGCTGCCCTTGCCGCTGATCAGCTTCATGTGCTTGGCCGCAAAGGCAGCGAACAGTTCTCCTGCCCGCATCAGCAGCTTGCGTCCGGCACTGAGCTGGATATTGTCCCGGCTGACCAGATCGATATGCCGCGTCGCGCCCAGTACCATGGTGTCCTGGCTGGTCACGCTCACGCCGGCCGGCGCGTCGAGGGCGACCATGGGTGCCGCAGCGTGCCTTGTGCCGCCGGCCCCTTCGCTCGACTCCCATGCTTGCAGTTGCTTCCTGATGCGCTCCAGTTGTGCCAGATCGGTCGCTTCTGCGTGGTGCCTGGCGGCATCCTGGCTCAAACGCTGCGCCAGTTCCTCCAGGCTGCGCAGCGTGTCCAGCAGGGTCTCCCGCTCCAGCATGCGGCCACGCCCACCGTCCTGTGCTTGCGCCGTAATGAGGACACCCTTGGCCCCGCGCAGGACGCCATGCCCATCCGTGCGCATTTCCAGCCCCTCGCCACGATCATCGCCATGTCCATCGTGGCGCGGTTCGGTGAGATAACCCAGGTTGATCTGGCTGTGCTGGTGCTCGCTGGCCAGTTGCGAGCTGATCTGTCCTGGCGTGTCGTCCAGGCGCAGCTGGTTGTAGCGCGCGCCGTCGATCTCCTTGGACTTGATCCCGGAGAGAAAACGATTGCCGGGCAAACCGCCACCGTGGCTGAAGCGGGCGGGATGGTTGATGCCGTTGTGCAGGACACCGGCGACGACCATCTTGTCGGGATCACCCCCGAGGAAATCGATCAGTACTTCCATGCCCACCCGCGGCACGGCATCCTGCCCATAGCCTGCACCCGCCCAGGCGCTCGATACGCGCACAAAAGCGCTGTCGCGGTCCTCTCCGGTGGTACCCGCGCCTTGCGCATGAACATGGTCTTCCGCATGCAGTCCCTGCAGTTGCACCTTGATGCGACCAAGTTCGTCGCAGTACACCTCCTCGCGTGCAGGACCGACCACCAAGGCCGTGATCGGATGCACGGGCGGCAGGTGCAATCGCGGGTCGTAGTGCGGTGCCAGCGTCGCACTGCGGCGGCGGCAGCTGAGCTGGTTGCGGTAGCGCATGTCCGCTGCACCCGGCACCTCGGCTTGCCAGATGGAGGCGGGCAGCAGGCGCTCGATGGCATCCTGCAGCGCTTTGGGGAAATTGTTTTCAGCCTGTTGCCGTAACGAGGTCACGATGAATTCGCGCAAGGTGCGATCGTGTCCGCGTAGGTCGGGATGCCCTTCCAGCACGAACCAGTGCCCCACGGCCAGATCGCGCACCGTGCCACTGGCCTCGAAGGATTCGCTGCGGCCCTCGTGCGCCATCATGCGGGCATGGGCCATGCGCAAGTGATCTTGCTGGCCGTCGGCCGTGTGCGGGGCCTCGATGAGCCCGTCATCCAGGACACAGGCCAAGGCCCTGCCCGCATCGCCCTGGTCGAGTACATTTTGACTGGCCACCTCGTCCACGCGCACCGCCTTGTAGTCCCAGCTGCCGCGCCACACACGCCCCGGCACCAGGCTGCGCTGCCGGCTCCAGGCGTTGATGGTGTCGCGCTGCTCGGTAGCGCCGGTGCGGTGGTAACGCACGGTGCCGGCAGCGGCCTGGGGCAGCAGCGCGGCGTAATCACAAAACACCAGCGTGTGCATCGGAACGCCCGCATCGGCTGGCTTGCCAGTATCGTCCGCAGGCTGGGCGCTGGCTATGTACCAGCCGATGCCTTCGCGCCGGCAGAGGCGTCTGATGAAGTGCGCGTCGGATTCGTTGAACTGATGACTGATCTCGCGCACCGGATAGCGGCGATTTTCCAGGCGATGGAGGTCGAAGTGAAACGCCGCCGCCAGTGCCGGGCTGCGCTGGCGCCATTCACCCAGCATGATCTCCAGGATGCGGGGTACGCTCAGTTGACGGAAGATGCGGGTATTGATGCGCTCCTCCATGATCGACAGCGCGTCCTTGAGCGTGAGCTGGTAGATCCGCAGCGCCCCGTCGGCGTGGCCTGCGCGCGCCTCGGTGATGATCCCGTTGGTGTGATGCAGCCCGCCACGGTCGGTCACCATCTCGATGCCCAGCGGCTGTCCAAGCAGGGCCTGCAGCGGCAGTTCAGGATCGCTGGAAACGCAGGTCAGTTTCGCCTGCAGTCCTTCCAGCCAGGCTTCCTCGATATCGACCCGCTGCACCAGCAGCCATTGCGCGAAACGGGCTTCCTGCGGTCGCCAGCGCAGCCTGAGCGGGCGGTGTTGCTGCGAGAGTACGGCGCTGGCGAACGCCGCAGCGATGGTCTGGAGGTGATCTGTCATGGCGGAATGGACTGCAGCAACAAGCGTGGTCACAAAAACTGCCCAGCATAGTGACGCCTGCCCGCCAGGACGCCGATCCGCCAAAGAAAGGAAGTGAATCCCGATTTTCTTGAGCAAATGATTCAAAAAATATCGATAATTACCGCTACCTACTGAGCGTCACTCACCAATTCACATCCTGACATGGACACCACCCGCATCGACAAATGGTGCTGGGCCGCACGCTTCTTCAAGACGCGGTCACAGGCCACCGAAGCCGTGGAGCGCGGCCGCATCAAGCTCAACGGCGAGCGCACCAAGCCCGCCCACAACGTCAGGAATGGCGACCGCCTGGATATCGACAACGGTTCCACCGAATGGGAAGTGCTGGTCACCGGCATCGCCGACAAGCGCGGCTCGGCCGCCATTGCCGCCACCCTCTATCAGGAAACCGAAGAGAGCATCACGCGCCGTGCCGCGCTGGCCGAACGCCATCGACTCTTCCGCGAACCCTCGGCCGAGATCAAGGGACGCCCGACCAAGCGTGACCGCCGCCTGCTGGACCGCTCCTCATCCTGATCCCGCCGCAACGCTGGCTCGTTGTAAGATGAAGACCGTTTTCCCCGGCCTGTCTTTTCTCCAACCCAGGTGCAAAGGTGCAGATGTCTCAGGTGGTCTCTTCCGAATCGATGCAGTCCGTCCCCGTGGCCCGGCCCCTGCGCAAGGAGTGCCCGCCCGGTGCCTGCGATTGCCAGCGTGAAGCGCTGCTGGAATGCCTGCACGCGCCGGAAGCCCGCGTGCTCTGGCTTACCCGTGAAGAAGAAAAACGCCTGATCGAGCGCATCACCCGCATCAGCACCTACGACGAGCTGCTGCATGTGGGCAGCCTCATGCGCAAGAACCTCGGCATCCACCTGCACATCAGCCCCGGCCCCAACGAGGTGCGCACCGTGCGCGGCCTGCAGATCCACCTGGCCGAGCAGCCCGGCCTGTGCCGCAAGACGCGCGATACCATCCCGGCAGCCATCCGCAAGTGCCTGGAAAACAACCCCACCATCGTCTACGCCCTGCTCGATGCCCACGACCTGCTGGGTGCCGCCAATCCCCCTCCCACGTCCGCCTGAAGGCTTGCCACCCGGCAAAATCCGTACCGCAAGACGGCCCGATTTTTTGTTTGACATTTGCGGCGTGATGAATAATAGTACGATCGTTCGAATAAATTCTGCATGAAGATAAATTCATGTCAGTTTATCCAGGGCACAAGACAGCGGACCCCGAGCCGCGCCCGTCGAACCGGTTCCTTCCCGTCGCCGCCTGCGGCGGATATCAAAGAGACAACGATGACTGAGACAAGCAAGGTGACCACCGCGCCCGCCCGGCCCAAGTTCCTGCGCAAGGGCGAGCAGACCCGCGCCGCCATCCTGGATGTGGCGCTGGAGCTGGCCAGCCGTGATGGCCTGGAAGGGCTCACCATCGGCCTGCTGGCGGAGAAGATGAAGATGAGCAAGTCCGGCGTCTTCGCCCATTTCGGCTCGCGCGAGGACCTGCAGATCGAGGTCGTGCGCCTGTACCACAACCGCTTCGAGCAGGACGTGTTCTATCCCTCCATCAAGGAGCCGCGCGGCCTGCCGCGCCTGGAAGGCATGTTCGCGCGCTGGATCAAGCAGGTCACGGTGGAAATCGCCCTGGGCTGCATCTACATCAGCGGCGCGGTCGAGTATGACGACCGTCCCGGCGCCATCCGCGATCACCTCGTGGCTATGGTCCAGGCCTGGCGCGATGCGCTGGAGCGCTGCATCAAGCAGGCCATGGAAGCCGGCCACCTGCGCACCGACATTGAGGTCAGCCAGATGGTCTATGAAATGTATGGCCTGATCCTGGCCCTGCATCACGATGCGCGCTTCCTGCACATCCCCGGCAGCGTTGAACGTGCCGAGGCCAGCTTCCGCCGCCTCATCGACAGCTACCGCCCGCAGGGCAGCGACAGCGCCAGCACCAGCACCCCCAAGAATTCCAAATCGGCTGCCAGGAAGGCAGCGTAACCCGTCCGGAGACATCCATGCCCCAATACAACGCCCCCTTGCGCGACATGCAATTCGTGCTGCACGAGCTGCTCAATGTCGAGGAAGTGTTCAAGGAACTGCCGCCCCACGCCGACACCAACCGCGAACTGGTGGACCAGGTACTGGAAGAGGGCGGCAAGTTCGCCTCGCAGGTCCTGTTCCCGCTGAACCATTCGGGTGACCGCGAGGGCTGCCATTTCGATCGCGAGAGCAAGTCCGTGACCACGCCCAAGGGTTTCAAGGAAGCCTACAAGCAATATGTGGAAGCCGGCTGGGCGGCGTTGTCCTGTGATCCGGACTTCGGCGGCCAGGGCCTGCCGCTGACGATCAACAACTCCTTCTACGAGATGCTGAACTCGTCCAACCAGGCCTGGACCATGTACCCCGGCCTCTCGCACGGTGCCTACGAGTGCCTGCATGCGCACGGTTCGGACGAACAGAAGCAGCTCTACCTGCCCAAGCTGGTCTCGGGCGAATGGACCGGCACCATGTGCCTGACCGAAGCCCACTGCGGTACCGACCTGGGCCTCTTGCGCAGCAAGGCCGAGCCGCAGGCCGATGGCTCCTACAAGATCACCGGCAACAAGATTTTCATCTCCGCCGGTGAAAACGACGTGTCCGCCAACATCGTTCACCTGGTCCTGGCCCGTCTGCCCGATGCACCCGAAGGTTCGAAGGGGATTTCACTTTTCCTGGTGCCCAAGTTCCTGCCCAATGCCGATGGCTCGCTGGGCGCACGCAACCCGATCTTCTGCGGTGCCATCGAAGAGAAGATGGGCATCCACGGCAACGCCACCTGCCAGATGAACCTGGACGGCGCCACCGGCTGGCTGATCGGCCAGCCGCACAAAGGCCTGCAGGCGATGTTCGTGTTCATGAACGCAGCCCGCCTGGGCGTGGGCATGCAAGGCCTGGGCTTGACCGAAGTGGCTTACCAGAACGCCCTGGTCTACGCCAAGGACCGCCTGCAGATGCGCAGCCTGTCCGGCATCAAGGCCGCCGACAAGCCGGCCGATCCGATCATCGTGCATCCGGACGTGCGCCGCATGCTGCTGACCGCCAAGGCCTTTGCTGAGGGCGGCCGCGCTTTCACCTCCTATGTCGCGCTGGAGCTGGACAAGGAACTGACCCACCCGGATGAGCAAGTACGCAAGGACAGCGCCGACATCGTGGCCCTGCTGACCCCGGTGGTGAAGGCCTTCCTGACCGACAACGCCTGGATGGCCACCTCCGAGTGCCTGCAGGTCTACGGCGGCCATGGCTACATCGCCGAGTGGGGCATGGAGCAATATGTGCGCGATGCCCGCATCAACATGATTTATGAAGGAACCAACACTATCCAGTCGCTGGACCTGCTGGGCCGCAAGATCCTGATGGACAACGGCGCCAAGCTGAAGAAATTCGGCGCGCAGATCCAGGCCTTCGTGGAAGAGCACGGTACCGATGAATCCATGTCCGAGTTCATCACCCCGCTGGCCGACATCGGCGACAAGGTGACCAAGCTGACCATGGAAATCGGCATGAAGTCCTTCGCCAACCAGGATGAAGCCGGCGCGGCTGCCGTGCCTTACCTGCGCGTGGTGGGCCACCTGGTGTTCTCCTACCTGTTCGCGCGCATGGCCAAGATCGCGCTGGAAAAGCAGGACAGCGGCGACGCCTTCTACACCGCCAAGCTGGCCACGGCGCGCTTCTACTTTGCGCGCCTGCTGCCGGAAACCGCGATGCTGATCCGCCAGGCCCGTTCGGGTGCGGCCAACCTGATGGCGCTGGACGCAGAACTGTTCTGATCGCAACACCACGCCGCGCGCGGGCTGCACGCCTGCACGCGGCGTTGATCCAACGCAATGCGGCCCGTGACGGCGTCACGCGGGCGTCACTGCGGCAGGGCATGCTGTGAGCCGCCGCACCAGGGATAAAGAGCGTACAGTGAGCGCTCGCCCCTGCGGCGCAGCACCTTGCCAGGCCCGAATTCATGTTTCATGTTTGCAGCACCAGCAAAGGAGATTTGCGTGTCCAATTTCATCGTCAAAAAAGTGGCCGTGCTCGGCGCGGGCGTCATGGGGGCCCAGATTGCCGCCCACTGCATCAATGCCCGCGTGCCGGTCGTGCTGTTCGACCTGCCGGCCAAGGAAGGCCCGAAGAACGGCATCGTGCAACGCGCCATCGAGAACCTGAAGAAACTCAGCCCGGCACCGCTGGGCAACAAGGATGACGCGGCCCTGATCCAGGTCGCCAACTACGAGGATGACCTGGCCGTGCTGGAAGGCTGCGACCTCATCATCGAAGCCATCGCCGAGCGCATGGACTGGAAGCATGACCTCTACAAGAAGGTCGCCCCGCACATCGGCCCCAAGGCCATCTTCGCCTCCAATACCTCGGGCCTGTCGATCAATGCCTTGTCCGAAGGTTTCGATGCCGGCCTGAAGGCGCGCTTCTGCGGCGTGCACTTCTTCAACCCGCCGCGCTACATGCACCTGGTCGAACTGATCCCGACCCAATCGACCGAACCGCACATCCTCGACCAGCTCGAAGCCTTCCTCACCACCACGCTGGGCAAGGGCGTGGTGCGAGCCTTCGACACCCCGAACTTCGTGGCCAACCGCGTGGGCGTGTTCGGCATCCTGGCCACCATCATCGAAGCCGAGAAGTATGGCCTCTCGGTCGATGTGGTCGATGACCTCACCGGTGCCAAGCTGGGCCGTGCCAAGTCCGGTACCTTCCGTACCGCCGACGTGGTGGGCCTGGATACCATGGGCCACGTCATCAGGACCATGCAGGACAACCTGAAGGACGATCCCTTCTTCTCCTCCTATGCCACCCCGCCGCTCTTGGCCAAGCTGGTCGAGCAGGGCGCACTGGGCCAGAAGAGCGGTGCCGGTTTCTACAAGAAGGTCGGCAAGGACATCCTGCGCATCGATCCGGCCAAGGGCGATTACGTCCCGGGCGGTGCCAAGGCCGATGACATCATCGCCCGCATCCTCAAGGAAAAGGATCCGGTCAAGCGCATGAAGGCGCTGCATGATTCGACCAATCCGCAAGGCCAGTTCCTGTGGGCCATCTTCCGCGATGCCTTCCACTACATCGCCGTGCACCTGGAATCGGTGGCCGACAACGCCCGCGACCTGGACTTCGCCATGCGCTGGGGCTTCGGCTGGAGCGTCGGTCCCTTCGAGACCTGGCAAGCCGCCGGCTGGAAGCAGATCGCGCAATGGGTCAAGGAAGACATTGAGGCCGGCCGTGCACTCTCCACCGCACCGCTGCCCGAATGGGTCTTCGATGGCCGTGACGGCGTGCATTCGGAGAAGGGTTCCTGGTCGCCCTCCAAGAAGGCTGACGTGGCTCGTTCCGAGCTGCCGGTCTACCAGCGCCAGGCTTTCCGCGCCCCGCTGGTGGGCGAGGGGGCAGCCGATGGCAAGAGCGCCGGCACCACCTTCTTCGAAGACGAATCGGTGCGTATCTGGCACCAGAACGACGATGTGCTGATCCTGTCCTTCAAGACCAAGATGCACGTGATCGGCCAGGGCGTGATCGATGGGATGAACAAGGCCGTCACCGAAGCCGAACAGAACTTCAAGGGCCTGGTGATCTGGCATCCGGATGCGGCCGAAGGCGGCGCCTTCTCGGCCGGTGCCGACCTGCAATCGATGCTGCCGCTGTTCATGTCCGGTGGCGTCAAAGCGATTGAGCCGGTGGTGCATCAGCTGCAGCAGGCGCACCAGCGCCTGAAGTACGCCAGCGTGCCGGTGATTGCCGCTGTGGCGGGTCTGGCTTTGGGCGGTGGCTGCGAATTGCTGCTGCATACCGCCAAGCGCGTGGTCTCCATCGAGTCCTATATCGGCCTGGTGGAAGTGGGCGTGGGCCTGATCCCGGCCGGTGGCGGCCTGAAGGAAGCGGCCGTGCGTGCGGCCAAGGAAGCCAAAGGCAATGACATCCTGCAATTCCTGAAGGAATACATGCTGGCCGCGGCCACTGCCAATGTCTCCAAATCCGCACTGGAAGCGCGCAAGCTGGGCTACCTGCGCGAGGATGACGTCATCGTCTTCAACCCCTATGAATTGCTGCACGTGGCCAAGGTCGAGGCGCGCGCGCTGTTCGATGCCGGCTACCGTCCGCAGCTGCCGCCGCAGGTGCCGGTGATCGGCCGCAACGGCCTGGCCACCATCATGGCGCAGCTGGTGAACATGCGTGATGGCGGCTTCATCTCGGCCCACGACTTCAAGCTCGGCAAGATGATCGCCGAGACCGTCGCCGGTGGCGAGGTGGAAGAGGGCAGCATCGTCAATGAACAATGGCTGCTCGACATCGAGCGCAAGTTCTTCATGGAGCTGCTCAACCACCCCAAGACCCAGGAACGCATCATGGGCATGATGCAAACCGGCAAGCCTGTGCGCAATTAATGAAACCTCTCTCCCCCTGAAGGGGAGGGAGAGTCCAAGGAGATTTGGTAATGAGCAAACAACTGCAAGACGCCTACATCGTCGCCGCCACCCGCACCCCTATCGGCAAGGCGCCGCGTGGCATGTTCAAGAACACCCGCCCGGATGACCTGCTGGTGCGTGCCATCCAGTCCGCCGTCGCACAAGTGCCGGGCCTGGACCCCAAACTGATCGAGGATGCCATCGTCGGCTGCTCCTTCCCCGAAGGCGCACAGGGCCTCAACATGGCGCGCAATGCCGTGCTGCTGGCCGGCCTGCCCAATACCATCGGCGGCGTCACCATCAACCGCTACTGCGCCTCTGGCATCACCGCCATCGCCATGGCCGCTGACCGCATCCGCGTCGGTGAAGCTGACGTCATGATCGCCGCCGGTGCCGAATCGATGTCGATGGTGCCGATGATGGGCTTCCATCCTTCCATCAACATCAATGCCTTCAAGGATGAGAACGTCGGCATGGCTTATGGCATGGGCCTGACCGCCGAGAAGGTGGCACAGCAGTGGAAGGTCTCGCGGGAAGCGCAGGACGAGTTCTCGCTGGCCTCGCACCAGAAGGCCATCGCCGCCCAGCAGGCCGGTGAATTTGCCGACGAGATGACCTCGGTCGAGATCGTCGAGCGCTTCCCCAACCTGGCTACCGGCGAGATCGACATCAAGACCCGTACCGTCGCCCTGGACGAAGGTCCGCGTGCCGATTCCAACCTGGCCGCGCTGGCCAAGCTCAAGCCTGTCTTCGCCGCCAAGGGCAGCGTCACCGCAGGCAACAGCTCGCAGACCTCCGATGGCGCAGGTGCACTGATCATCGTCTCGGAAAAAATCCTGAAGCAATTCAACCTGACCCCGCTGGCGCGCTTCGTCTCCTTCGCGGTGCGCGGCGTGCCGCCGGAGATCATGGGCATCGGCCCGAAGGAAGCGATTCCTGCGGCCCTCAAGGCCGGCGGCCTGACCCAGGACCAGATCGACTGGATCGAACTGAACGAAGCCTTCGCTGCGCAAGCTTTGGCCGTCATCGGCGACCTCGGCCTGGACCCGAGCAAGGTCAACCCCATGGGCGGTGCGATTGCCCTGGGCCACCCGCTGGGTGCCACCGGTGCGATCCGTGCCGCCACCACCATCCATGCACTGCGCCGCAAGAACCTGAAGTACGGCATGGTGACCATGTGCGTGGGTACCGGCATGGGTGCAGCGGGCATTTTCGAACGCGTCTGATCCGCACCCGCAAGGCCTGATGCAAAAGCCGCACTGCGCATGCCGTGCGGCTTTTTTTTCATGAACCTTATAAATCATTTATAACATTCAAGGAGACCTGTGCAGATGGATATCCAGCTCACCAAGGCCGATGGCGTCCTGACCATCCACTTCGACCGCGAAGACAAGAAGAACGCCATCACCGCCGCCATGTACCAGCAACTGGCTGATGCCCTGAAGGAGGCCGAGACCGACAGCGCGGTGCGCGCCATCCTCTTCACCGGCAAGCCCAAATCCTTTTCGGCCGGCAATGACCTGGAAGATTTCCTGAAGAATCCGCCCAAGACCCAGGACGCACCGGTATTCCAGTTCCTGTGGCAGATCAGCCATGCCAGCAAGCCCATCGTGGCGGCCGTTGCGGGCGTGGCCGTGGGCATCGGTACCACGCTGCTGCTGCATTGCGACCTGGTGTACGCCGCCGACAATGCCAAGTTCTCGATGCCCTTCACGCAACTGGGTTTGTGCCCGGAGGCGGCGTCGTCGCTGCTGTTGCCGCATATCGCCGGTTACCAGCGTGCGGCCGAGAAGCTCTTGCTGGGCGAAGCCTTCGGTGCAGACGAAGCCTGCCAGATGGGTGTGGTCAACCGCGTGCTGCCGCTGGAAGAATTGCTGCCCTATGCGCAGCAGCAGGCCGCCAAGCTGGCGGCACTGCCGGCGGCGTCGATCCGGGTGACCAAGCAGTTGATGAAGAAAAACCGGGTGACAGCGACCGAGCAGCAGATGGTGGCCGAGATCGAGCACTTCTCGCGCATGCTGACCGCGCCCGAGGCCAAGGAAGCGTTCACGGCTTTCTTCGAGAAGCGCAAGCCGGATTTCACCCGGTTTTCCTGAGGGCGGCGACGGCGGGCTCGCCTGCCGTCACTTCCAGCTGCTCTTCCCCGAAGCAATCACCTCCACCGGCTCCACCCGCCGCTCATACGGATGCCGCAACACGATGCGGCTGGCGAATTTCTCGATGCCGATCTCGTCCTCCAGCAGGCGTTCCATCAGTTCCTGGAACAGCCCAACAGTGGGCGAGACGATCTTGAGCAAATAGTCATACCCCCCGCTGACGTTGTAGCACTCCACGATTTCCGCATACCGGGCTGCCCCCTCTTCGAACTTGCGAAAGTCCGCGGGACGGTGGCTGCCCAGCGTGATTTCGGAAAACACCACGACGTGGCTTCCCAGCTTCTCCAGTGCCACCTGGGCCGCATAACCGGCGATGACGCCGGTTTCTTCCATGCGCTTGGTCCGCGTCAGGCAGGGGCTGGGACTGAGATTGACGGCCTCGGCCAGCTCCACGTTGGAACAGCGGCCCTCGCGCTGCAAGTGCTCGAGGATCTTGATGTCGGTGCGGTCGATGGGGTCGGGGGTGCGCATGGATCGATCATAGCACCGCATCATCGGCCTCAGCCGCGTGCCGCAGCTGCCCGGACTTCGGTCAGCGACTCGTCCAGCGCATCGATCACCATGCCCGCCTGGTCGGCCGACAGCACCAGCGGCGGCCGGATCTTGAGCACGTTGTGGCCCATCGCGCAGGCACTGAGCAGCACGCCCTTCTGGCGCATCCGGTTGACCACTTCGCTGGTGAGCGCCCGGTCCGGCGTACGCTGTGCCCGGTCCGACACCAGTTCCACGCCCACGAACATGCCCGCACCGCGCACGTCGCCGATGGCCTCATGGCGTTCGGCCAGCGCACGGATGCCGTCAAGCAGCACGCCACCGACCTCCCGTGCATGGGGAATCAGGCTTTCGCGTTCTATCGTCTTCAGTACCGCCAGCGCGGCTGCACACGAGACCGTATTGCCGGCGAAGGTATTGAAGTAACGCGAACGCTGCCCGAATTCCTGCAGCACATCGGCGGTCGCCAGGATGCCTGCGACCGGCTGGCCATTGCCCATCGGCTTGCCCATGGTCACGATGTCGGGCGCGACGCCATGGCGCTGGAAGCCCCACATGTGTTGGCCGGTGCGGCCGAAGCCCGGTTGCACTTCATCGGCGATGAACAAGCCACCGGCTGCCTTGATGGCCTGCACCGCGCCCTGCAGGAAGCCCGCAGGTCCGGGGAGGATGCCGTCGCTGGTGAACAGTGAATCCACGATCAGGGCAGCAGGCCGGATGCCGTGCCGTTGCAGGTCGGCAATGGCGGCTTCGACGTCGCGCGTGAATTTTTCTCCCAGGTCCTGCCCTGGCGCATGATAGGCGCGCGGGGCCGGTACCAGGCGCACATGCGGCCCCAGGTTGACGCTGCTGCCCAGCGAGGGCGAGAACTGCGAGACGGCATCGGTGATGCCGTGATAAGCCGTGTCAGTGACGATGACGCCGGTGCCGCCGGTATGTACCTTGGCGATGCGATAGGCGAGGTCATTGGCTTCGCTGCCGGTGCAGGTGAGCATCAGGTGGGCCAGCGATGTCTCCGGTACCGTCGCCAGCAAGCGCTCGGCCAGCTCCAGGATGGTGTCGTGCAGGTAGCGCGTATTGGTGGCCAGCGTCTGCACCTGTTCGCAGATCGCTGCGGTGACGGCCGGATGGCAGTGTCCCAGCGAAGTGACATTGTTGTACACATCCAGGTAGCGCCGCCCCTGCGGATCGATCAGCCAGACGCCTTCGCCGCGCACGATGTGCAAGGGATGTTCATACATCAGGCGATAGGCCGGCCCCAGCAGGGCATTGCGGCGCTCGATCAGGGCCCCTGTCACGGGGCCGACGTCGGCGCGGCCGGGAATGTAGGCGTTGACCATGGTGAGGTCGGTGGTGGTGGTGGTGGTCGTGCTCATGCAATGCTCCTGTGTCGGATGTCGGAAAGCAGGCGGTCACGTGCGTCCTGGCGCGGCAGGTCGGCCATCTGGCCGAGCGCCTCCCAGGCCGCCGGGTTGTGCCGCATGATGTAGGCGCGGTTGTGGGGATAGCGCACGGCGCGCCATTCCGAGATGAGGGCCGTGACCAGCTGGCGCGTGACCATCAGGTCGGTGACGATCTCCTGTTCGGGTGCGCTCAGCGGCAGCACGGCGTGATAGGCCGCCACGAATTGTGCCGGCCCGGTAAAGGGATCCTCGTTGCCTGTCATGTGGAAGGCTGCCGCCGTGGTGACTTCCCCCACCAGAGGCGCGTGCAGCATGTCGCCGAAGTCGATGATGCCGGTGATGCGCTCCTGCTCGTGCGGGGCCACCAGCACGTTGTAGAGGTGATAGTCGTTGTGAATCACCTGCGCACGGACGTCGCGCAGGCGCGGCAACACCTGCTCTTCGAAGCGCGTCATGAAGTGCCGTGCCAACTGGCGTTTGGCCGGATCCTGCAGGCTCTCCATCTTGTCGCGCAGCCGGTGCGCCGCAGAGACGTTCCACAGCAGGTCGTGATGCGCCCCGGCGTGGTTGAAGCCTTGCAGGGCCAGGTCCAGCCTGGCCAGGCCACTGCCCATGGCGCGCCGCTGGCCGTCGCTGCGGTCGGTATGCTTGATCTGCACGCCGTCGAGGTAGGTCAGCATGCGCACCATGCTGATGCTGCCATCCGGCAGCCTCACCCGTTCGATGCTTTGCCCGCCCAGCGAGCGCAGCACGCGCGGGATCGGCAGGTCCGGTGCCGCCTGCGCGATGTGATCCAGCGCGGCGATCTGGAAATCCACCACGGTGGCCTGTTCGGACGGATTGCTGATCTTGAGCACGTAGCGCGTGCCATCGGCGCTCTCGATGCAGGCGTTCTGGTCGCGTTCACCGCCCAGCGCAGTGGCCACGCCTTGGATGCCGTAATGTTGCGCGGCCAGCCTTTGCAGCGCCGGCGCCGGCAGGTCAGGTGCCGCCGTGCTGAGGGCGGCGGTATCGGTCGAAGCGGTCTCAAGCATCATGCGTCTCGCATCGCGTGAACGGCCCGGCGTCCATCAGAGGCCCACCAGCGCGGCCAGCTGGCGGAAGTCGGTCAGCCGGCTCACGCCATAACCATCGCAGTAGGGCTCGTGATTGCGATCGATGTAAGCCTTGCCCATGAAGCCGAGATCCTTGGCCGTCATCAGGTCGTAGCGGAAGCTCGACGAGCAGTGCACCATCTCTTCCGGACCGCAGCCGAGCTGGTCGAACATGTATTCGAAGGCCTGTCCGCGCGGCTTGTAGGCTTGCGCTTGCTCAGCGGTGTAGACCGCATGGAAGGACGCCTTGAGGTGCGCCACGCTGTGCGGGATCAGGTCGACCATGGAGTTCGACAGGATCACCAGCGGGATGTGCGGGGCGATCTTCTCCAGCGTTTCCACCACATGCGGATGCGGCTGCCAGGTCGGCACGGCTGCATAGAGCGCCTGCGCATCGCTGGCGCGGTACTCCACGCCATGAGCGTGACAGGCACGTTGGATGGCGCTTTCCACCACGTCGAAGAAGGGCTTCCAGGCGCCCAGCACTTCGTCCAGACGATAGAAGCGGAAGCTGTCCAGGAAGGCCGGCATGCGCTTCTCGTCGACACGATCGGCAAAGAGTGTGCGGGCGGTCGGACCCATCTCGAAATTGATCAGGGTTCCATAGCAGTCAAAACTGATGTACTTCGGCTTGAAAGTCATTTGCTCAAACTCCTTCGTTGGGGATGGAAGAAGTATGGCCGCCGGCCTCCAACTAATAATTCTTATTGCGCCGGGATCGGAGCAGCTTCTACTTTTAAACGGCGGCTTTCCGGCATTTTTCGTTACGCTGCGCCGCTCGTCCTGCTGGCAGCCAGCAAGGACGGGCGCTGCACGAGCATTAACCTGCGTTTAATGCTGCGTTCAATGAGCATTAATCACCGTACCGGGAGCGCACACCATAATCAGCACACACCCTGTTGCGGCCTCGCCCTGCGTTCATGCCCCGGCTGCCGACTGTCGATGGAGCTCCTGATGCAATTGAAGTCGTACTGGCTGGACACCTCATCCCCCTTCATCAGCACCCATCCCGCCTTGCCCGACGGCGGTTGCGACGTCCTGGTCGTCGGCGGCGGCATCACCGGTTCAGCCGCGGCCCTGGCGCTTGCGCGCAAGGGGGCCAGGGTGGTGGTGTGCGAAGCCGATATCGTCGGAGGTGCCGCCTCCGGACGCAATGGCGGCATGTGCAACAACGGTTTCGCGCAGGACTATGCTGCGCTGTCACAACGCCTGGGAACGGAATGCGCCAACCGGCTCTATCGGGCCTTCGATGCCGGAGTGGATACCGTGGAAAGGCTGGTGCGCGAGGAATCCATCGACTGCAGTTTTGCCCGTTACGGCAAGCTCAAGCTGGCGGCCAAGCCCGAGCACTTCGACAAGCTGGCGCGCAGCCAGGCCCTGCTGGCCGCCAATGTGGATGCCGATACGCGCCTGGTCAGCCGCGCCGAACTGCGTGACGAACTGGGCAGCGACCGTTATTACGGCGCACTGCTGATGCAAAAGAGTGCCGGCATGCATGTCGGACGCTATGTGCGCGGCCTGGCCCACGCCGCCCAGCGACGCGGCGCGATCTACCTCGAACACACGCCCGTGCTGGGCCTGAAGGCGCAGGGAGGCGGGTATCAGGTGCAGACGCCGGCAGGCAGCCTGCGCGCCGGCCAGGTGCTGCTGGCCAGCGGCATTTCACAGGTCGGTCCGTTTGGCTGGATACGCCGCCGCATCGTGCCGGTGGGTGCTTTCCTGATCGTCACGGAACCGCTGCCGGCGGAACTGCTGGCGCAGTTGCTGCCAACGCGTCGGATGTACACCGATACCAAGAATTTTGTAAATTATTTCCGCGCTACGCCCGACAATCGCCTGCTCTTCGGCGGGCGGGCGCGCTTTGCCGTGTCCAATCCGCAGTCCGACGCCAAGAGCGGCGAGATCCTGCGCGGCCAGATGCTGGAGGTGTTCCCGCAACTGGCCAAGGTCCGCATCGACTACTGCTGGGGCGGCATGGTCGACATGACCGTGGACCGCCTGCCGCGTGCCGGACAGCGTGATGGCGTCTTCCATGCCATGGGCTACAGCGGCCACGGCACGCACATGGCCAGCCTCATGGGGACGCTGATGGCCGAGGTGATGGACGGCCGCACCGATCTCAACCCATGGAAAGACTTCGACTGGCCGGCCATCCCCGGTCATGTCGGCAAGCCCTGGTTCCTGCCCCTGGTCGGTGCCTGGTACCGCCTCAAGGACTGGTTGCAGTGATGTGTGCCGGGCTCACGATGAGCCGGTCGCGCCCGGCCCGCTTGGCATCATAGAGGGCGGCATCGGCTGCCGCCATCAGCTTTTCCAGCGTCAGCGCGGGCGTGGTGTAGAGACTGGCGCCCACGCTCAGGCTCACCGCATCAGGGGTTGCCACTGCCTTGCGCGCTACATGCGCAAAGGCCATCCGCAATTGTTCTCCAAGATGGGCCACCTGTTCTGCACGCACATCCCGCAGCAGGATCACGAACTCGTCCCCGCCCAGCCGCGCGGCCAGCGCATCGGCGGGCAGCTCATCGCGCAGCAGGGTACTCAGGGCTTCGAGCAGCTTGTCGCCCGCAGCATGGCCGTGCAAGTCGTTGACCTGTTTGAAGTTGTCGATGTCGATGAGCAGCAGCGCACCCGGATGGGCCTCGCTGGCCTGGGCCAGCAGTGCCGGCGCGCCCGCCTGCAAGGCACGGCGGTTCAGCAGTCCGGTCAGGGGGTCGCGCGCGGCCAGCTGGCCGATGCGTTCTTCGCGGCGATGGCGTTCGGTGCCGGTCATCGACAAGGCGATCAGCATCACCGCCATCGATCCTTCCACCAGCGAGACCTGGATCAGCGCCCCGCCGAAGGCCGCCAGATCCACGAACGCGCCCAGCGCCAGCGCCGAGACCGCCTTGGCGAGATAGAACAGCCCGTGGATCAGCAGGACATAGCGCAGCTGTACCGCGCCCACGCTCAAGGAGGCGCCGTGCGGACGCAGCAGCAGGCTGGCGTGCAAGGTGAGGGCGGCGATCATTAGCGACTGCAGGCCCAGCATCACGCGCGACCACCAGGCGTGCGCGGGCAGCAGCAGCATCAGCAGCCAGAGCAGGGCGATGAGCCACCACCAGCGTGAGACACGAGTGCGCGTGAACCACGCCACCCCCGCCAGGAAGCAGCCGTGGGCGGCGATCAGCAGGCCATTGGCGAACCAGATGCCCACCACCAGGTAGCCGCGCGAGCGCAGCAGCGCCAGGAAGGAGCCGACCGTGATGATGGCGAAACCGCTGCTCCACAGCAGCAGCGAACGTTCCCGCACGCTGCCCCATTCGATGGCCAGGTACAGGGAGGCGGCGGCGGCCAGCGCAATGGTGAGGATGAGGAGAGTGGAGGGATCGAGAGCCATGACAGGAGCAGCGCCAATTTGCCGCGCAGTAAATACCGCTCCATTTTAGCCTTCCGGCGCACCGGGTCCGGAAATCCCCCTGCGGGAACTGTTGCTTTCGGAGAACTCAGCTTGCCGCCGATGGCGCCGCGGGCGCCTGCGGTATTGCCTCCGGTGCCGCAGCAGCAGCGTCCCCGCCAGCCTGTTGCGGCGACAGCTGCGGCAGTTTCCTGTTGACCAGGGGCAAGTTATGACGCTCGCTGCCGTCGGGCATGACGGCCTGTTCAGCCGATAGCCAGTTGCCGTTGTCTTGGGACATGAGGGTTCTCCAGGTCATGAAAAGGGATCAGCAAGCCCGGAGCTTGTCTCTTCCGCGCCAACAACTCGTTGATACATCTCAATGGGGCTCATGTTTTGATGGGAATTTTTCTTATTCATTGGATAATACCCGCGACCGGTAGCGCTACCCTGGACAGGGAGGCCCAGCCGGTTCTGCCTGGCCGCTCGGCAGGCAGCGCAGATGGGCATGACGGGATGGAGATGTGAACGAACTCAAGACAGAAACCGGCGCCGGGGATCAAGACTCCCGGATCGCATTGCGACAACTGATCCGCGCCGACCAGCTCACGGCGGCACGGCATACCGTCATGCTGTCCATTCCGGTGGCCTTCGTGCTCAGCGGCATTTCCACGTTCGTGGCCTGGCATTCCGGCAAGATCTGGGTCGCCCTGGTGTGGCTTGCCTGCGCCACGCTGGTCAACGTAGTGCGCATCCCGCTGTGCCGTCTGTCGCCGCAACGCGTGGCGCAGCTGGTGCCGTGGATGCAACGGCGCGGCGAGGCTGGCGGCCCGGGCGCCGTGGTCGAATTGAACCTGCGCCTGCACTGGATCCTGGCCCTGGTCTCGGGCATCGCCTGGGCCGGCATGCCCTGGCTGAGCGAGGGTTACACCACGCCCGAGACGCTGTTCTACCTCACCTGCGTGTGCGGCATCACGGCCGGTGCGGTCACGCACGGATTTGCCTTTGCCCGCATCCCCATCAGTTTCATCACGCCGCCCCTGCTGTCGGTGATCTTCTGCCTGCTCGCATTCGATCGCACCCCGACCCGCCTGGCCCTGGCCGCCACGGCCGTGATCTATCTCGCCGGGCTGATCCGCGGTGCGCGCGTGGGCGAGCGCATGTTCTCGCGCGCCTGCGCCCTGAAGAACGAAGCCACCACCGCCAACCACGCCCTGGCCGTGGCGCATGAAGACCTGCGCCAGTTCGCCGCGCGCATGCAGTACCAGGCCGAGCACGACCTGCTGACCGGCCTGCTGGACCGCGCCGGTTTCATGCAGGTGGCCACCCGGGTGCTGGCACAGCAGCAGGAGCGGCATTGCCTGATGTTCCTCGACCTGGATGGCTTCAAGGTCATCAACGATGCCTATGGCCACGAAGCGGGCGACCAGGTGCTCATCGAAGTGGCACGGCGCCTGCAGGCCGCCCTGCCCGAAGGCGCCACGCTGGCGCGCCTGGGCGGCGATGAATTCGTGATCCTCTATCCGCTGACGGTGCAGGCAGAGCTGCCGGAGCAGGTGGCCCAGCGCCTGATCGCAGCGATCCGCCAGCCCTTCGCGCGCCTGGCCCATCGCCACATCGGCCTGAGCCTGGGCATCTACCTCTCGCGCGGGGACGACATCAACGAGATGCTGGTCTGCTCGGACGCCGCCATGTATGAGGCCAAGCGCCGTGGCCGCAACCAGTACCAGGTCTTCAACGCCGCGCTGGATGCCCATCTGCAGATGAAGCGCGACGTCGAGCGCGACCTTGCCCAGGCCCTGGCCGATGGCGAACTGCAGGTCTGGTTCCAGCCCATCGTCTGCGATGGCGGGCGTGCCCTGGACGGCTTTGAAGCGCTGGTGCGCTGGACCCATCGGCGCCACGGCGCCATCGCCCCGCCCGATCTCATCGAGATCGCGGCGCTGGCGGGTTTGTCCGAAGAACTGCTGCGTTTCATCATGGGTGAAGTCGCCGCGATGATCCGCTTCATGCAGGACAACGGCCGCAGCGACCTGCGCGTGTCGATGAACATCTCGCCGCGCGAAATGGAGCGCATCGTCATCGAAGACCTGGTCGCCGGTACCCTCAAGCGCCAGGACCTGCCCGCGCGCATGCTGGAAATCGAGATCACCGAAGAGACTGCGCTGGACCTGCAGGCGGCCACGCAGACCTTGACTGCGCTGGCGATGCAGGGCGTCAGCATTGCCATCGACGACTTTGGTGTGGGCTATTCCTCGCTGGGTTTCCTGCGCCAGATGCATGTCTCGCGCGTGAAGATCGACCGCAGCTTCGTCACCGGCCTGGCCGACCAGACCGAGAACCAGGCCCTGGTCTCGGCGGTGCTGCAGCTGGCCGAGTCCTTCGGCTTCCAGGTGGTGGCCGAAGGCGTGGAGAGCGCTGAAGACCTGCAGGTGCTGCAATCCATGCGCTGCCACGCCATGCAGGGCCATTACTTCGCCGAACCGATGCCGGCCGAACGCGCGCGCCAGCATGTGCTGGCTCTGGCGCCGGCCTGATCGACCGGATCACAGGACCAAAGTTGAAGCAGATCAAGCTTTGTGTTCTCTGTCCCGCCAGCGGGCAGTCCTGCAATTGAACTCACCTCCTGCCAGGGATATGCTGCGACACAGCAAGCCCGCATGAGCGCGTCCTGCCTCATGCCATCCCCCCAAGGAGGTCGACATGGTCCCACCTGCGCAGGCCACGCCTGCCGAACGCTACGGTCAACTCATCCGCGATGCCCTCGGCGCACAGCCCATGCGGGTAGCCGTGGTCCATCCCTGTTCTGCCGAGGCCTTGCAGGGCGCACTGGAGGCGCGTGAAGAAGGCCTGCTGGAGCCCCTCCTGGTGGGGCCGGAAGCCAGGATACGACGGGTCGCCGAGGCGGCGGGCCTGTCGCTGGCGGGTTTGCAGATCGAGTCCACCGAACACAGCCACGCCGCTGCCGCACGCGCGGCCGAACTGGCCGTCCAGGGGCGCGTGGCCGCGCTCATGAAGGGCAGCCTGCACAGCGATGAATTGCTGGGCGCGGTGGTCGCCACCGGTTCGGGGCTGCGCACCGAACGCCGCATCAGCCATGTCTACGCCATGGCCATCCCCACCTACGCCAAGCCGCTCATCATCACCGATGCCGCCATCAACATCACGCCCACCCTGGCCCACAAGCGCGACATCTGCCAGAACGCCATCGACCTGCTGCACGTGATGGGCGTGCCGCGTCCGCATGTGGCCGTGCTGGCGGCAGTCGAAACGGTCAACCCGGCCATGCCCTCGACCCTGGATGCGGCGGCCCTTACCGTGATGGCCACGCGGCACCAGATCACGGGCGCCCTGGTGGACGGACCGCTGGCCTTCGACAATGCCATCAGCCTGCAATCAGCCAGCATCAAGCAGATCGATTCACCCGTGGCGGGCAGTGCCGACATCCTGCTGGTGCCTGACCTGGAGGCCGGCAACATGCTGGCCAAGCAGCTGATCTACCTGTCCCAGGCTGAGGCGGCCGGGTTGGTGCTGGGGGCGCGTGTGCCGGTGATCCTGACCAGCCGCGCCGACAGCCTGCGCGTGCGTCTGGCCTCGTCTGCAC
Source organism: Herbaspirillum aquaticum (assembly GCF_002213425.1). Classification (GTDB taxonomy): domain Bacteria; phylum Pseudomonadota; class Gammaproteobacteria; order Burkholderiales; family Burkholderiaceae_D; genus Herbaspirillum; species Herbaspirillum aquaticum. The sequence goes on from NZ_NJGV01000013.1 coordinate 57,388, forward strand.
TGGCGCGCCTGTTCGCCTCGCGCAGCAAGGTGGCGGCCATCGGCAAGGAGGCCGTATGAACCGCTGGCTGCTGACCTTCAATGCGGGCTCCTCCTCGATCAAGCTGGGCGTGTTCCGCCTTGATGGCAGCAGTGCCAGCAAGATCGGCCACGGCCAGCTCGACCTGCATCTGTCTCCCTTGCGGCTGCGCCTGGAGATCGAGGGGGTAGCCTCGGAGATGGGCATCGATGCCGATCCTGCCGCTTCCATGGACCAGGTGCTGGAGCAGGTCCTGCACCAGCTCGAAGTGGGCCATGAACAGGGCGCCCTGTGTGCGGTGGGCCATCGCGTGGTGCATGGCGGACTGCATCTGGCGCATCCGGTCCTGCTCGACGAACGCCTGGAGCAGGAGCTGGAAGCCCTGGCCCCTCTGGCGCCCTTGCATCAGCCGCAGAACCTGCGCCTGATTCGCGCCATCGCGCGGTTGCGTCCGGGCCTGCCGCAGACGGCCTCCTTCGATACCGCATTCCACGCGACGCAGGATGCACTGGCGCGCCGCTTCGCCCTGCCGCGCAAGCTGCATGACCAGGGCGTGCTGCGCTATGGTTTCCATGGCATCTCCTACAGCTACATCGCCAGTGAATTGCGCCGCCGCCAGTTGCCCGAGGCACACGGCAACGTGGTGGTCGCACACCTGGGCAATGGTGCCAGCCTGTGCGGCATCCAGAACGGGCGCAGCGTCGATGCCAGTACCGGATTTTCCACGCTGGAAGGCGTGCCCATGGGCACGCGCTGTGGCGCGCTCGATGCAGGCGTGCTGCTGTACCTGCTGCAGCAGGGGATGACGCCGGCCGCGCTGGAAGACTTGCTGTATCACCAGTCCGGCCTGCTGGGCGTGTCCGGCGTGAGCGCCGATGTGCGGACCCTGCAGCAGAGCAACGGGGTCGCCGCACGCGAGGCGCTGGAGTTGTTTGCCCTGCGCTGCGCCGGCGAAGCGGCGCGCCTGGCCACTACCCTGGGCGGCATGGACGCGCTGGTCTTCACCGCCGGCATCGGCGAACACGACGCGCGCATGCGTGCGGCCATCTGCGCACGCCTCGACTGGCTTGGCGTGCAGCTCGATGAGAGCGCCAATGCCCAGCATCTCGAATGCATCAGCCACCAGGCCAGCCGCGTGCGGGTGCTGGTGATCCCGACCAATGAAGAACAGGTCATTGCCGACGATGCGGCAAGACTTGTCCAAGCTTCCCGGAGCCATCCATGACGACTTCCCCTGCCAGCCACACCCGCCATCCCGCGCAAGAGCCAGCGGCCTGCGGACCCGGCTGCGTCCCGCTGTTCTGGCCCATGATGCTGGCCACCGAAGTATTTCGCCAGGGGCAGGACGTGGTGGACAAGCACCTGCGCTTCCTGGAGGAAGAGGCCAAGCTGCATGCCCTGCATCATCCGCAGATGGCCACTGCCAACCGGGTGCGCCTGGCGTTGCGCACCCTGAGCCTGCGCGAATACGGCAAGCCGGGTGCGGCCCATGCGGTTCCTACGCTGGTGGTGGCGCCCTATGCCGGGCACACCTCGGTGATTGCCGACTATTACCAGGGCCAGAGCCTGGTGGAGACCCTGCTCGAACATGGCGTGCCGCACGCGTTCCTGACCGACTGGCACAGCGCCAGCGAAGACATGAAGGACCTGGAGATCGACAACTACCTGGCCGACCTGTGCGTGGTCATCGATGAACTGGGCGGACGCGCCAACCTGGTCGGCCTGTGCCAGGGCGGCTGGATTTCGGCCATGATCGCCGCGCGCTTCCCGCACAAGGTGCAGCGCCTGGTGCTGGCCGGTTCCCCCATCGATGCCGGGGCCGGCGACGGGCCGCTCAAGCAGATGGTGGATCGCACGCCGATCCGCTTCTACGAAGACCTGGTTCGCACCGGCGGCGGACTCATGCGCGGCAGCTTCATGCTGCAGGGCTGGAAGAACATGCACCCCGACGAGCACTACTTCACCGAACACGTGGACCTGTTCCAGCACATTGATGATCCCGTGTACCTGGCCAAGCGCGAGACCTTCGCCGCCTGGTACGAAACCCCGATCGACCTGCCAGGGCGCTGGTATCTCCAGGCGATTCGCCAGATCTTCAAGGACAACCTGCTGGCACGCGGCCAGTACGTGGCCCTGGGCAAGACGCTGGACCTGCGCGACATCACCTGCCCGCTCTACCTGCTGGCCGGCGAGCGCGACGACATCACCACCCCTGAGCAGGTGCTCAACGCGGCGCAGCTGGTGGGCACCGCGCCCGGGCACATCACGCAGCGCGTGGTGCCGGGCGGTCACATCGGTCTGTTCATGGGAGGGCGCACGCTGGCCGAGGCCTGGCCGCAGATCGCGCAGTGGCTGTGCGCGCCGCTGAAGACCACCGGCTAGCCCGGTTCAGGCAACTGGCGGGATTTTCTTGCGGGCGGTGGCGGGTTTGCACACCGCCTTTTTTACGTCCGTAGCAAGAGGGTGATCCCCAGGGGCAGCGACCGCAACGGAAGCCTTGAGGAACCACGCCAGCACCGATTCGGCGGTCTTGCCATCGACGATGTGCGGTACGCAGCGATAGGAAAAACTCACACCCTCGCACAAGGCCATCAGGCCGATGGCGATTTCGCGCGGCGGTGCCGCCGGGGCGGTGCCGGTCAGGTGGCAGTAGGCTTCGACGAAAGCGGTGATCTGGCTGTAGCGCTGTTCCAGGAAGGTATCGAGCTGGGCGCGGAATTTCTCGTCGCGCAGGGCAATGATGCGCGCCTCCATCCACAGCAGGCTGCATTTGTCATCGCGGTACAGCGCCGAATACTGCACCGCCAGCGCATCGCGCAGGGCGGCAGGATCGGTCAGTCCGCCATCGAGGATACGCTCGAAGCCGCGGTCGATGCTTTCGCCTTCGCGGCGCAGCAGCTCGAAGAAGAGCTGCTCCTTGTCATCGAAGTTGGAATAGAAGGCGCCGCGCGAGTAACCGGCGGCGGTGCTGATATCCTCCACACTGGCCTGCGCGTATCCCTTCTGCATGAACACCGCGTGCGCCGCCTCCAGCAGACGTTCCCGGGTCTGCTCACGGCTTTGCTCGCGGCTGAGTCGTTGGCGTGTCATGGGTCTGGATTCTAACACTGTTGTATTCGGATACAGGATTGCATTTGAATTCATATCTGCATTAGAATCGCTGAAATTTTGTAAAGATGCGGAACGCGCCGCGATCCGACACCTGACACCACCCTTTCCCGAAAGGAATGCTGTGAAGCCAGTCTCCCGTCCGTGTTCCGGTCGTCTTTCCACATCTGTCGCGGGCCCTCGCCGCGCCCCATTGGCGCGCCTGGCGCTGCTGACGATTCCCTTCACGCTGTTGCTCTCGGCCTGCAGCAAGCCCGCGCCGGTCGCCGATGCACCGCGCGAAGTGGTGGTGCTGCAGGCGCAGGAACGCGGCAGCACCCGGCCGCTGCACCTGCCGGCCGAGGTCCAGTCGCGCTATGTGACTTCGCTTTCCTTCCGCGTGGCCGGCCAGCTGGTGGAACGCCGCGTGCATCTGGGTGACAGCGTGCGCAAGGGGCAGGTGCTGGCACGTCTCGATCCTTCAGACGCCGACCAGAATGCCGCCTCGGCCCGCGCCGAACTGGACTCCGCCCGCCAGCACCTTGAGGCGGCGCAGAAGCAGCTGCAGCGCGACACCGCACAAGCCGCCGAACAGCTCATCAGCGCCCAGCAACTGGAGCAGAGCCAGGATGCCCACGCTGCCGCGCTCTCGCAATTCAAGGCCGCGCAGGCCCGCGCCTCGGTGGCCGGCAACCAGCGCGACTACACTACCCTGGTGGCCCAGCATGATGGCGTCATCAGCGCCGAGCAGGCCAATACCGGAGATGTATTGAGTGCTGGCCAGCCAGTCTATTCGCTGGCCTGGTCGGGTGCGGTCGATGTGGTCACTGATGTCGCGGACCGCCAACTGGCCGGCCTGCAGCCCGGTGCCGCCGCCGAGGTCACGCTGGCAGCCTTGCCCGGCAAGACGTACAAGGGCCGCGTGCGCGAAGTCAGCCCGGCGGCCGATCCCCAGAGCCGCACCTTCCGCATCAAGGTCACCCTGGAACAGCCGGACGCCAGCGTACGCCTGGGCATGACCGGTGAAGTGCGCATCACCCCGGCCGATACCGCGCAGGGCCAGGTGCTGATGTTGCCGGCCACTGCCCTGTTCCACCAGGGTGGCAAGCCTGCGGTATGGATCGTGGGCAACGAGGGCAAGCTGGAATTGCGTCCGGTCACAGTAGCCGCTTATGGCGAGCGCAGCATCTCGCTCTCGCAAGGCGTGGGCGCACAGGACAAGGTGGTGGTGCAGGGTGTGCATACCCTCACCGTGGGTGAGAAGGTCAAGCCGGTGGCGCCCTTGCATGCCGAGGACTTCACCCTATGAGCGCGCCCGGCCGTTTCAATCTGTCCGCCTGGACCCTGCAGCACCAGGCACTGGTGACCTTCATCCTGGCGCTGGTGACCTTGCTGGGCATCGGTTCCTACTCGCGCCTGTCGCAATCGGAAGACCCGCCCTTCACCTTCAAGGTGATGGTCATCCAGACCGACTGGCCCGGCGCCACCGCGCGCCAGGTGCAGGAGCAGATCACCGACCGCATTGCGCGCAAGTTGCAGGAGACCCCCGATGTGGATTTCCTGCGCAGCTATTCGCGCGCGGGGCAGTCGCAACTCTTCTTCACCATCAAGGACACGGCCCCGGCTTCACAGGTGCCGCAGACCTGGTACCAGGTACGCAAGAAGGTCGGCGACGTCGCGGCTACCTTGCCCCAGGGCGTCAGGGGCCCTTACTTCAATGACGAGTTCGGGGACGTCTACACCAACATCTACGCCCTGGCCGGCGATGGCTTCACGCCTGCGCAGCTGCGCGACTATGCTGACCAGCTGCGCGGCGAACTGCTGCATGTGCCGGGCGTGGCCAAGATCGATTACTTCGGCGAGCGCCAGGAACGCATCTACATCGACATCGGCAACACCCGCATGACGCGCCTGGGCATCAGCCCGCAGCAGCTGGCCGACGCCATCGGCGGGCAGAATGCGGTGGTGCCGGGCGGCCTCATCACCACCAGCAGTGACCGCGTCTACGTGCGTCCCACCGGTCAGTTCGACAACCTGCGCGCGCTGGAAGACAAGATCATCCACGTCAACAACCGCAATTTCCGCCTGGGCGACATCGCCACCATCACGCGCGGCTACGACGAACCGCAGGAGCAGGAGATGCGCGCCAACGGCCAGCCGGTGCTGGGCATTGGCGTGACCATGCAGCCGGGCGGCGACGTGATCCGCCTGGGTAAGGCGCTGGACGAGCGCACTGAACAATTGCGCAAGCGCCTGCCCGCCGGCCTCACGCTGACGGCGGTTTCCAGCATGCCGCATGCGGTGGAAAAATCGGTGGATGACTTTTTGGAAGCCGTAGCCGAAGCGGTGGCCATCGTGCTGGTGGTCAGCCTGGTATCGCTGGGTATCCGCACCGGCATGGTGGTGGTGATCTCGATTCCCATCGTGCTGGCGGTGACGTCGCTGTTCATGTACATGTTCGACATCGGCCTGCACAAGGTCTCGCTGGGTACGCTGGTGCTGGCGCTGGGCTTGCTGGTGGATGACGCCATCATCGCCGTCGAAATGATGGCGGTCAAACTGGAGCAGGGCTGGAACCGCCGCCGCGCCGCTGCCTTCGCCTACACCAGCACGGCCTTCCCGATGCTGACCGGTACGCTGGTGACCGTGGCCGGCTTCCTGCCGATTGCCCTGGCCAAGTCGGGCACGGGGGAATACACGCGATCCATCTTCGAGGTCTCGGCCATTGCGCTGCTGCTGTCCTGGCTGGCGGCGGTGGTGCTCATCCCGCTGCTGGGCTATCACATGCTCAAGGAAAAGCCGGGCGCGCTCACCGATGAAGAGATCGCCGCCAATCCGCATGCCGGCCACGATGAGGAAGACCACGACCATCCCATCTACCAGACCCGCATCTACACCTGGCTGCGCCGTTCGGTGGCCTGGTGCGTGGCATTCCGGGGCCGCGTGGTGATCGCCACCACGGTGCTCTTCATCGCTTCCCTGGCGGCGTTTGCGCTGGTGCCGCAGCAATTCTTCCCCAGCTCGGATCGCCCCGAATTGCTGATCGACCTGCACCTGCCGGAGCGCGCTTCCTTCGAAGCCACGCAGCGCGAGGCGGTGCGCATGGAAGCGCTGCTCAAGGATCGTCCGCAGATCGAGCATGTGGTCAGCTTCGTCGGGGTCGGTGCGCCACGCTTCTACCTGCCGCTGGACCAGCAACTGGCCAGCCCCAACTTTGCGCAATTCGTGGTCACCGCCAAGTCGGTGGAAGATCGCGAGGCCTTGGCCAAAGCGCTGGAGGAGCCGCTGCGCAAGCAGTTCAGCGGCGCGCGCACGCGCATGACGCGGCTGGAGAACGGCCCGCCGGTGGGCTTCCCGGTGCAGTTCCGCATCAGTGGCGAACAGATTCCCAAGGTGCGCGCCATCGCCGAACAGGTCGCCGCCGAATTGCGCAAGGAGAGCCGCGCCACCAACATACAGTTCGATTGGGATGAACCGGCCCAGCGTTCGGTGTCCTTCGAGATCGACCAGAAGCGTGCCGGCGAACTGGGCTTGAGCAGCCAGCAGATCGCCAATTTCCTGGCCATGCAATTGTCCGGCTTCACGGTGACCCAATACCGTGAACGCGACAAACTCATCGGAGTCGACCTGCGTGCACCGCGTAGCGAGCGGGTTGATCCATCGCGCCTGGCCACCTTGTCCATGCCGACCGCCAACGGCCCGGTGCCGCTGGCCGCGCTCGGCCAGTTCCACAACACGCTGGAATACGGCGTGATCTGGGAGCGCGATCGCCAACCGACCATCACCGTGCTGGCCGATGTGCAGGCTGGCGTGCAGGGCATCGACGTCACCAATGACGTCGACCGCAAGCTCGATGCGCTGCGCGGCGAGCTGCCGGTGGGCTATCGCATCGACGTCGGCGGACCGGTGGAAGAAAACGCCAAGGCACAATCCTCGATTTCGGCGCAGATGCCGCTGATGGTCATTGCCGTGCTGCTGTTGCTGATGGTGCAGTTGCAGAGTTTCGGCCGCACCCTGATGGTGGTCATGACCGCACCGCTCGGATTGATCGGCGTGGTGGGCGCACTGCTGCTGTTCGGCCAGCCCTTCGGCTTCGTCGCCATGCTGGGCACCATCGCCATGCTGGGCATCATCATGCGCAACTCGGTGATCCTGGTGGACCAGATCGAGCAGGACATCGCCGCAGGACGTGGCCGTTTCGATGCGATCGTCGGCGCCACCGTGCGCCGCTTCCGCCCGATCACGCTCACTGCTGCGGCGGCCGTGCTGGCGCTGATCCCGCTGTTGCGCAGCAACTTCTTCGGTCCGATGGCCACCGCCCTGATGGGCGGCATCACCATCGCCACCATCCTGACCCTGTTCTACCTGCCGGCGCTGTATGCGCTGTGCTACCGGGTCAAGCCGGATGAAACCCATCACCGCGACCAGGCCGCGCAAGGGAGCCACTGATGAGCGCAATTCGTTTGATGTTCACCCCGCAGGTGCGTCCGGTTGCCCTGGCCGCGGCGCTGCTGCTCTCCGGATGCGCCCTGGGCCCGACCGGCGAAGCCCCTGCCACGCCCCGGCCGGCCCAATACGCCGTCGAGGCCACGCCGGCTGCACTGGGTCCGCAGGAGGCCCGCCAGACCTTCGTGCTGGGCCAGCGGTCCGTACCGCAATGGTGGCGTGCCTATGGGTCGCCGGATTTGTCGGCCTGGGTCGAGGAGGCCTTGCGCAGCAATCATTCGCTGGCCGAGGCGGATCGCAACCTGGCCAGCGCGCGCCTGCAATTGCGCGCGCAGATCGATGAATCGCTCTGGCCCACCATCGATGCGGTCGGCCAGGCCCAGCGCCAGCGTGCCCTGGGCCTGCCCAACATCGGCCCGACCACCAATCTCTACAACGTCTTCGCCGGCCAGATCCGCGCCAGCTATACCTTCGACCTGTTCGGCGTGGAGCGCTTCGCCAACTCGGCGCTGGCCGCGCAAGTCGATGCCCAGTCCTACCAGTTCGACGCGGCGCGCCGGGCAGTGGCCGCCAATGTGGTCATCAGCGCCATCAATGCGGCCTCGCTGCGCGCGCAGGTGGCCGATACCGAACGCCTGGTGGCGCTGGCCGATGCCGATGTGCAGGAGCTGCAGCGGCGGCTGGCCTTGGGGGCGGTCTCCAATGATGAGGTCTTGTCCGCGCGCGCCAGTGCACAATCATTGCGCGCCAGCCTGCCGGCCTTGAAGGCGCAGTGGCAGGGTGCGCGCCATGCCCTGGCGGTGTTGATGGGACGTACGCCGGATGCCGCGCCACCCGATCTCGATATCGCCAGCCTCAAGCTGCCCGAGCAGGTACCGATGACGGTGCCCTCCGAACTGCTCAAGCAACGTCCCGACATCCTCGCCGCCGATGCGGCCCTGAAGGTGGCGGCCGCCGAACAGGCGCTGGCCACGGCCGAGATGTTTCCCAGCTTGTCCATCAGTGCCTCCTTCGGCCAGTCCGGCTTCTCCTGGGCCAAGGCCACCAGCGGTGCCGGTGCAGTGTGGGGGCTGGGCGCGTCGTTGACGCAGCCGCTGTTCCACGGCGGTGCGCTGCGCGCCAAGCGCGATGCGGCCAAGGAAGCCTATCTCGCCGCCGAAGCCCATTATCGCCAAACCGTGTTGAATGCTTTCCAGAACGTGGCCGATAGCCTGGTGGCATTGACGCAGGACGCCGATGCCTTGCAGGCCTCGGCCGCAGCGCGCACGGCGTCGGAACAGGGCTGGCGCAATGCGCAGCGGCGTGCGCAACTGGGGGCCTACCCGGCCAGTGCGGCACGCGCGGGCGAGCGCCAATATCTCAACGCCAGGCTGGGCGAGATTCGCGCCACGGCCAGCCGCATGAATGACACGGCCACGCTCTACCAGGCCATGGGTGTCGGGTACGAAACGCCGGCGCATGCAGCGCAGGCGCCGATACCGGCCGGCGGTGATTCGCCGCCGGTTCGATGAAAATGATCATGATCATGGTCCAGCCCCAGCTCCCGCCCCCGGCATCACCGAAAGGCGCCGGGGCGGGAGTGCCAGCCCTGCATTAAGCGAGCCGGGACGCTTCAGCCCTTGCTGGCCCCGAAGGTCAGTCCGGCCACGAACTGCTTCTGCATCACGAAGAACAGGATCACCGAGGGCAGGGCTGCCAGAATGGAACCGGCCGAGACCAGGTTCCAGGCCGTGGTCCATTGCCCGCGCAGCGCAGCCACGCCCACGGTGATGGGCGCCACGTCATCGCCCTGGGTCAGTACCAGCGCCCAGAAGTAGTCATTCCACACGAAAGTAAATACCAGCACCGCCAGCGCGGCCAGTGCCGGGCGGATCAGCGGCAGCACGATGCGATAGAACACGGTCCACTCGCTGGCCCCTTCGATGCGCGCCGCCTCGATCATCTCGAAGGGGAGCTGCTTGATGAAATTGCGCAGGAACAAGGTGCAGAATCCTGTCTGCATGGCGATATGGAACAGCATCATCCCCGTGATGGTGTTGAACAGGCCCAGCGACAGCGACAAATCGCGCACCGGGATCATCAGGATCTGCTGCGGCACGAAGTTGCAGGCCACGAAGGTGGCGAAGAGCACCGTGTTGCCACGGAACTGGTAAGTCGACAGCGCGAAGCCGGCCATGGCCGCCAGCGAGATGGCGCCGATCACCGAGGGGATGGTGATGAGGCAGCTGTTCCAGAAGTAATGCAGCATGGGCGAGGCGGTCAGCGCCTCGCGGTAGTTCTCCAGCATGGCGAAGTCCTGCGGCCAGCCCCAGTAGTTGCCGGCCATCAGTTCATCGTTGGAGCGGATCGAGGTGACCAGCGCGGTCAGCATCGGCAGCAGCCAGATCAGCAGCGCCACCGGCAGCGAAGCCCGGTAGAGCGCGCGGTTGATCGGCTTCCATTTTTCTATCGGCATGGGGAACATGGCGATTTCTCTTTTCTCTTGAGCGTTGGGCGATGGACGTGCAGCGTCGGACGATCAGCGTTCGTCGCGCAGCATGCGGCGCAGTTGATAGATGATGTAGACCAGCATGATGGCAAACAGCGTTACCGCCACGGCCGCCGAATATCCCTGGCGGTAGTACTTGATGGCCTGGTCATAGGCGTAATACGCCAGCACGGTGGAGCTTTCGTAAGGACCACCGCTGGTCATCACCGAGATCAGGTCGAAGCTGCGCAGCGCGCCGATGATGCTGACCACGAAGGCCATGAAGGTGGTCGAACGCAGCTGCGGCAGGATCACGTAGCGCAGCATGCTCCAGCCCTTGGCGCCTTCCATGCGAGCCGCTTCGACCTGGTCATGGTTCAGGGCGGTCAGGCCGGTGAGGAACAGGATCATGCAATACGCCGTCTGCGGCCACAGGGCTGCGAAGATGATGCCGAAGGTGGCATAGCGCGCATCGCCCAGCACCGGCACGCCCTGGCCAAGGATCAGCGACAGCAGGCCGAAGCTGGGGTCATAGAACCAGCTGTAGATCAGCCCGACCACCACGCCCGAGAGCACGAAGGGCGCGAAGAACAGCGACTTCACCACCCGCATGCCGGCGACCTTCTGGTTCAGGTAGAGCGCAATGGCCAGCCCCATGGGCGGGGCCAGCAGGAACATGAGCAGCCACAGCACGTTGTTCTTCAAGGCCGTGTAGAAGGTCGGCGCGTGGAACAGTTCGATGTAGTTGGCCAGGCCCACGTACTTCGGATCGGTCATGCCATCCCAGCTGAAGAAGCTGAGATAGATCGTGTAGAGAATCGGGTACAGCACGTAGACCAGCGTCATCACGCAGGCCGGCGCCAGGAACCAGAAGGCGGCGCGATTGCGGCGGGCGGCACTGCGCTGCGAACCTGAGACTGGCGTGGCAGCGGGTTGGGTCGCAGGCGGCTGCGCGGCGGAAGTGGGCGCTAGCATGGCGGGGTCTCCTTCTTTTTCTGCGGGCCATCCCGCTGCTGCACGGGGCAGGCGGGATGGCCCGGATGGACTGCCTGGACCAGCCAGGCATCAACGACGACGATCAGGACTTCTTGTAGATACGCTTGCGGCTTTGTTCCAGCTCGTTGAGCACGTCGTCGATCTTGCTCGGATCGCTGATGAACTTCTGCATGCCCTTCATGCCTTCATCGGCCATTTCCTTGGTCATGTCGCGATCATAGAACTGCGAGATGCCGCCCTTGGCATTGGAAAGGATTTCGAAGCCGATGCGCGAGATCGGATCGGCCGGGGCCGGCGACTTGCTGTTGGCCGGCAGCGAACCCAGGCCATCGGCCAGCTTGGCGCTGATGGCCGGGGTCCCAACGAAGGCGATGAAGCGGCGCGCATCGGTCTTGTTGCGGGCCTTGGCCGGGATGTGGATGGATTCGGTCGGACCTTCTTCGGCGGTCGGCACATTGGCATCGATGATCGGGAACTGGAAGTAACCCATCTCCGGTGCCAGCTTGGCCGGGAAGCCCTTGGCGATGAAGGTGCCCATGAGCATCATGGCGGCCTTGCCCTGGAACAGGAAGGGCTGGGCGCCATCCAGGTCATAGGACAGCGCATTGTCGATGAAATACTTGTTGTCGATCAGGCTCTTCCAGGCGGTGTAGACCTTCTTGACGCGCGGGTCGGTGTAGGCGACGTCGCCGGCCATGAGCTGCTGGTGGAAGGCGTTGCCGTTGATGCGCAGGTCCAGGTAATCGAACCAGCCGGCCAGGGTCCAGGCGTCACGGCCACCCACGGCGATGGGGGCGATGCCGGCCGCCTTCAACTTCTTGCAGGCCTCCAGGAATTCATCCCAGCTCTTGGGTTCGCCGGCGATGCCGACCTTCTTGAACAGGTCCTTGCGATAGAACATGCCCCAGGAGTAATACACGGTCGGTGCCGAGTATTGCTTGCCCTGCCAGGACGAGGCTTCCTTGGTGGAGGCATAGGTGCTGTCCCAGCCATTCTTCTTCCAGTCCTCGCTCAGGTCTTCCAGCAGGCCGCGGCTGGCGTAGAAGGCCATGCGCTCGCCGTTGTGCCAGTTGATGATGTCCGGGGCCTGGGTCGAGAGCCAGCCCGGCAGTTGCACCTTGTAGGCTTCTTCCTCGATGAAGGAGACCTTGACGTCGACGTCCGGGTTGGCCTTCTTGAATTCATCGACCGTGGATTGCCACACGGTGCGTTGCACGGCGCCTTTGTAGGCGATGTTGACGGCCAGCGTGCCGGCCAGGGCAGCGGCGCTCCAGGCGGCGGAGGCGGCCAGGCAGCCGGCGATCACGGTCATGCGCATCATTTTCTTCATTGTTGTCTCCGAATGTTTGGTTCAAACAGCTATGTCGTGGATCTTCCAGGTTCTTTTGGGTTCACGGTAAGGCGTTGCTGCGCAGGTTCTGTCGCCTGCTCATGCACGGCAGCCGCAGCCGCCGTGCTGTCTTCCAGAGTGAGGCCAGCGTGTTGCTTATCCTTGCGTACGCGGTCGATAGATCGCCACGCCCTGCGGTTCCAGCGCCGCCTGTCCGACCAGGAACTGCGCGCCGTCGGCATGCGGCAGCGCGATCGGTGCGTCGCTATAGTTGAAGGCGAACTGAAGGCCGCCGCGCTGCTGCAGGCGCAGCCCTTCCGGCAGGCGTTGCGGGGCCAGTCCGGCGGCGCGCGCCACTTGCTCGAAGTAGCGCGTGGTCAGCTCGGCATCGAAGATACCGGCCAGGTAATGGGCACGCTCCTTCTGCACGATGGCCGGATGGCCATCACCGAAGGTGGCGATAGTCTGCAGGCCGTCGCCATCGGCTTCGATGAGGTCGCGCCAGTAGCGGGCCTGGCCTTCTTCCGTACCGAACCGTACTGTTTCGCTGACGTTGGGGCGCATCGATTCCACGCGCCATACGCGCATGGGCAGCAACTGCTGCAGCGGGCCGGGGGGCAGGGTCGAGGGAATCTGCAGCGACTTGGTCTTGGACCCGCTGCGCGGGCCGAACACCACCTGCGCGCCACTGTCTGCGATGCGGCCCGGCAGGTCGTCCGGCACGATGGGCAGCGGCGGCACCACGATCATGGCGTAGCCTTGCAGGTCGGCGTTGAGGGGGACGATGTCCACATCGAGGCCCAGCGAACGCAGGGTCGAGTAATAGTCGAAGGCGAAATGCGCGTACTCGAAATCGATACCTTGGAAGTGGATCTCGAAGAGCCACTTGGCATCGTAGTCGAACAGCAGCGCCACCTTGCCGCGCGGCTGGGCCAGCACGCCGTTGGCCTTTTCCACCGCGATGATTTCCTGGGCCACGCGCTCGGCTTCGGTACCGCCCACGTCGAGGCGATTATCGGGGCGGTTCAGGCCCGCGTGCAGCTGTTCTTGCGCGAACGGGCATTGGCGCCAGCGGAAGTAGGAGACGCAACCGGCACCGTGCGAGAAGGCTTCCCAGCTCCACAGGCGCACCATGCCGGGCAGCGGGGCCGGATTCCAGTGGGCCCAGTTCACCGGGCCGGGCTGCTGCTCCATCACCCAGAAGGGTTGGGCCGACATGCCGCGATAGAGGTCGTGGTTGAAGCTGGCGAAATCCGGATGGCCGGTGCGCAGCCAGCGAGCCTTCGTTTCGGCGTCGTACCACATCACTTCCAGCGCACCCAGCGGGTAGCTGTCCCAGGTGGCGACATCGAGGTCGGCGGCCACCGGATAGTGATCGAACTCCAGGAACATCTGCATGAAGTTGTGCACCATCAGCCGGCCCGGCGAGAGCGGGCGCAGGATCTCGACTTGCATGCGGTTGTAGCGCACCACTTCGTCCGAGGCAAAGCGGCGATAGTCCAGGCGATGCGAGGGATGGGCCTCGGTGACGGTGCCGACCGGCGCGTCGATCTCGTCGAAGCTGCGGTATTCCATGCTCCAGAACACCGTGCCCCAGGCGGTATTGAGCGCGTCGATGCTGCCATAGCGCTGGCGCAGCCACTGGCGGAAGCGGCGCTGGGCCGAGGGCGAATAGCTGGCCACGGTCTGGTGGCAGCCGTACTCATTGTCCAGCTGCCAGGCGGTCACCGCCGGATGCTGGCCGTAGCGCTCGCCCAGCAGGCGCACGATGCGCTGCGACTCCTCGTAGTAGGAGTCCGAGGAAAAATCATAATGGCGGCGCGAACCGAAAGCGCGTTCGCGGCCGTTGGCGTCCACTGCCAGCACGTCGTCGTGACGATCGATGAGCCACTTGGGGGGCGTTGCGGTTGGGGTGCACATCACCACTTCCAGACCGTGCTTGGCCAGCACTTCGATGGCGCGGTCCAGCCAATCCCAGCGCAAGTCGCCGGGCGAGGGTTCGATGCGGCTCCAGGCGAATTCGCCGATGCGCACCTGCTTGATGCCCAGCGCCTGCATGCGCTGGGCATCGCTTTCCCACATGGCCTCGGGCCAATGTTCGGGGTAGTAACAGACTCCCAGTCGTAACGACATGATCGTGGTTCCTTAGCGGTAGTGAAGCGTCAAGAGAAGAGGGCGCGTGCGCAGAGCCTGTTCAGGCTGCGGCAGCCAGGCCCGGATGAACTTGTGTGCGTGCCAGTGCGACGCCGTCCTGATCGAACAGGTAGGCGCAGTTCGGCGCGACTGACACGCGCAGGCGTTCGCCGCGCGCGATGTGGGCGTCGCCCGGTGCCTTGGCCACCAGCGGCTGGCCGGCCGGTTCGTCCAGGTGCACATAGGTCTGCTCGCCCAGGCGTTCCACCAGCATCACTTCGCGGGTAATGCCGTACTGGCCCTGGCTGCCGATTTCCATGTGTTCGGGGCGTACGCCCAGGGTGACCTGCTGGCCTGGCTGCACCGCACCCTTGGCCGCCACCAGCAGGGTTTCCTCGCTGTGCTGCAGGCGGATGAGGATGCCGTTCTCCTGCGCATTCACCACCTGTGCGGGCAGGAAGTTCATGCGCGGCGAACCGATGAAGCCGGCCACGAAGCGGTTGCGCGGATGGTGGTACAGCTCCATGGGGGCGCCGACCTGGGCGATGCTGCCGAAGCGCTGGGTGTCGGCACCGGCATGCAGCAGCACGATGCGGTCGGCCAGGGTCATGGCTTCGACCTGGTCGTGCGTGACGTAGACCACGCTGGCCTGTTCGAACTGGCGATGCAGGCGGGCGATCTCGATGCGGGTCTGGCTGCGCAGGGTGGCGTCGAGGTTGGAGAGCGGTTCGTCGAACAGGAACACGCCCGGACGGCGGACGATGGCGCGGCCGATGGCTACGCGCTGGCGCTGGCCGCCGGAGAGTTCCTTGGGCTTGCGCTGCAGCAGTTCTTCCAGCTGCAGGATGCGTGCCGCTTCGCGCACCTTCTGTTCGATCTCGGCTTTGGGCAGCTTGGCCAGGGTCAGGCCGAAGCTCATGTTTTCATACACCGTCATGTGCGGGAACAGCGCATAGCTCTGGAACACCATCGCTACTGAACGCTGCGCCGAGGGCACATCATTGACGCGCTTGCCGCCGATGAAAAGGTCGCCGCTGGTCAAATCTTCCAGCCCCGCGATGCTGCGCAGGAGCGTGGATTTGCCGCAGCCGGACGGGCCCAGGAAGACACAGAATTCATGTTCGCCAATGTCGAGGTCGACATTGCGGATTACCGGCGGTGCGTCGCCGTAGGCTTTTTGTGCTGCACGCAAACTGATGCTGGCCATCACGATTTCCTAACAGAAATGGATTGCAGGGCAGGCCGCCACGAGGCAGGCGGGGCGTCAGGTTAAGCGCTTAATCAAGTGACCCAAAAAAAAGATCGCCTGAGTTTCCTGTGTGCAATCGGGGGTTGTCTCCACGTCGTTGTTCTGAGCGTGTTGCCGTCTTGGGTTGGCAAATATTTTGGTCGATCATACCCATCTTGCATGGCCTCTGCAACAACAATCCTGTAACGGGAAACTGCCAGCGTTTTGTCAGCTAGCGCGCCCCTGCCTGCCCGGGCAAGGCGTAAATCATTTCCGGATTTCCTTGCGTATCGCACCCATGGCGGCCGATGCCAACGGCCCGTGCGCGTTGACAAGCCTGGCATAAGCGGTTTGAATGCGAGGGCTTCCAACTCCATGCACCCATGACCACCTTATCCGAAGTCGCCCGTCTGGCCGGTGTCACCTCGGCCACTGTGTCCAACGTCTTGCGCCAGCGCGGCAAGGTCGGCGAGCAGACGCGCCAGCGCGTGCTGGAGGCGGTGGCCCAGCTCGGCTATCGTCCCCACCTGACCGCGCGTGCGCTGGCCGAAGGGCGTGCGCCGACGCTGGCGCTGGTGGTCTCCAGCATCGCCAACCCGTTCTATCCGGAGTTCGCCCTGGCGGCCGAGCGTGCGGCGCGCGAGCGGGGCCGCTTCCTGATCGTCTGCAACACCAATGACGATCCGGATACCGGCCGCGCCTATCTCGACCAGATAGCCGGAACGCTCTCCGACGGCGTGCTCATCATGAACGCCAACCTGCCCATGGATGAGTTGAAGAAGACCGAGCAGCGCGGCGCCCCGGTGGTGCTGTGCATGTGGGAGAAACCGGACGCCCCGCCCGAGCTGCCCTGCATCGCGGTGGATTTCTATGCAGCCGGGGCGACCGCTGCGCAGCACCTGCTGGGACTCGGCCATCGCCACATCGGTGCGCTGGTGGGCAGCAAGAAGAGCGGCATCCATGCCGAACGCTATCGCGGCTTCGTCGAGGCTTGTGCCGCCGCTGGCATCAAGCACAGCTTGCAGAGTGCGCGCTACATCGGTGATACGGTTGAAGCGGGCTACCAGGCGACCATGACGCTGCTGCGCGAAGAACCGACACTGACGGCCATCTTCGCCAGCAATGACCTGCCCGCATTGGGCGCGATGAATGCCATTGCCGATCTCGGGATGAACGTGCCGCGCGACATCTCGGTGATCGGCATCACCGACATCCAGTGGGCACGTGTCTCGCGACCGGCACTGACCACCGTGGCCGTGCCCACGGAAGAGGCGGCGCGCATGTCCATCGACCTGTTGCTGGCCTTGATCGAGGGCCGCAGTCCCTCACCGGTGATGCGGGTCACCGCCACACCGCAACTGGTCCAGCGCGCCTCCACGGCGGCGCCGCGCAAGCGCAAGGGATGAGCGCAATTCAGCGCTGCAGGCTCTCCAGATAGGCACAGAACATGTCGGCCATGGCTTCGCCGTAGGCGCGGATTTCCTTGGCCGCTGGCGTATCGCGCGAGAGATGTTCGCCGGCTGTGGTGAGGGTGGTCATCATCAATTCCCCCGCGCGCTTGCGCCGTGGCGCAGACACCCCCGGCAAGGCTTCGCGCATGAACTGCGCGATGATGCCGTCCCAATCATGGCGCATCTCCTGGGCCTCGCGCGCGTCGCGGTAGAGCGGCGCGGCATCGGCCAAGGCCATGCGCACCTGGGCTTCGGCGAATTCGCTGCGCAGGAAGGCATGCACCAGTTCGCGCAGGCGCCGCGCCGGCGCCTTGCGCTGGTCCTGCAACAGCGCGCGCACCATGGCGGTGGTCTGCTGCCATTCGTCGGCCTGCAGGCGGAACAGGATGGCCGCCTTGTTGGGGAAATACTGGTACACCGATCCCACGCTCACGCCCGCCCGCTCTGCCACGCGTGCGGTGGTAAAACGCGTCGCCCCTTCGCGCAGCAAAACCTGAACAGCGGCTTGCAGGATGGCCGCGACCAGTTCGGTGGAGCGGGCTTGCTGTGGTGACTTGCGCAGGGAGATTTCGGGGCGGCGCGGCTTGTTCATGGGAAGGACAGGGAAGATAAAAAAGATGTAAACGGAATGCGACTAGGAAACCTGACGAATCCGTCGCATACTGCATCGCATCGAATATGACGGATCCGTCGCATTCTACTGCGCACCATCCTGCCCATCAATGGGGCCAATGCGCAGCACTCCTGCAAGCAACCATCAACACTATTATCGAGGGTCATCCATGAATGGAAAACAGGCTGGCAAGCCTCATTCCAGCACGCCATGCGTGCGGGCACAGCCATCACCAACGTAGCACTGGCCATCGCTTGGGCCCATCACAAAGGCAGGCCGGTGATGGTGGCTGGCACGACCGAGCCTGACAAGGCCACGGCAGTGATGGTGACGCCACCTGATCGTGCCCGCGTCTTCGACCCCGAGAAGAACTGGTTCCGCGCCCGAGGAGAGGGCTACGCTTACTTGCCTTGGTGGGGGCTGAGGAAGGACCTCGACTGGTCGACCTATATGCAGGGCTACTCGGACTGACCTGCAGGTCATCCATGTCAAAAGGAGAACAAGATGAAAGGCGTCATCCGTCTCGGCGATCCGACCACGCACGGCGGCAAAGTCGTCAGTGCCGGGGCGCGTGTAGCGGCAAGGGGAAAAGCCGTTGCCCGCGTCGGTGATTCTTGCACCTGCCCGATCAAGGGGCATGAGGATTGCGTCATCATCGAGGGCCATCCCACGATCCAGGTCGATGGTGTTGCAGTGGCTTTCGAAGGCCATCGCACCAGCTGTGGTGCGGCGCTGATTTCGACGGTGGCAGACAGCGGAGCCGGGTGAGCATCTTCAAATGACAGACGCCGCTGTGAGCACAGCGGCGTCTGTTGAATGCAAGTAAGGCTGGGAGCCGATATCCGTAGCGCATTCCCTCATACGCTCATGCATTTCATCGTTCAAGCATTACGCGGATTACGCCCATGCTTGCGCTGGTACATGGCCTGGTCAGCCGCATGCAGCAAGGCGCTGAAGTCGCACATTTCCGACGGCGTCACGGTCGCCGCGCCCAGGCTGATCTCGATGTCGGTGTGCGGCCACTTCACGCGGGCCACCGCCTTCTTGATGCGGTCGGAGACCTGCATCGCGCCAGTCTCATCGGTATCCGGCAGGATCAGCGAAAATTCGTCACCACCATAGCGCGCCAGGAAGTCGCTGGCCCGCAGCGGCGAGCGCAGTACGCGTGCCAATTGCACCAGCAGCGCATCACCGGCCGGGTGGCCATAGGTATCGTTGTATTGCTTGAAGTAATCCACATCCACCATCAGCATGGTCAGCGGACGGGCGTTACGCAGGTGGCGCGTCCACTCTTCACGCAGGCGCGAATCGAAGCTGCGGCGGTTGCCGATGCCGGTCAGCGCATCAGTCATGGTCTGCTGCTCCAGCTTCTGCATGGCGCGATGGCTGTCAATCTGCGCCTCCAGCTGGCGCGCCAGTTTCTGGAACGCGTCGCGTTGTGCCGGGGTGAGCGTGCGCGGTTCGCGGTCCATCACGCACAGCGTGCCCAGGGTGTCGCCATTGCCCGACACGAGCGGTACACCCGCATAAAAGCGCACCGCCGGATTGCCACGTGCCAGCGCGCTGGTGGCAAAGCGCAGGTCGCTGCTGAGGTCATTGACTTCGGTGATCTGGCCGGGCGTGCAGGCGGCCATTTCACACAAGGAGAAGTCCACCGCGTTGCGCAGTACGCCGGTCTGGCCAGGGAAGCGCCACCATTGGTTGCGCGCGTCGCCGCGACCGTTGTTGACGGAGAGGTAAGGATGCTGCAGCCCGATGTCGGCATGCAGCTGGCTGAACATGCCCATGGGCGTACCGCAGACGCTGGACGCCAGCGAAATGAAATCGGACAGCGCCGGCTCCAGCCAGGCATCGGCATCGCTGTCGGTGTGCGCGAGTTCGATGCGGTCGGCGGTGCCTTCGCTCAAGGCACGATGCGCTGAGGTGGACCGCTTGAAAATGGAGCGTTCGGGAGTGTACTGAGCGTGCAGGTCTCGAATGTTCATGGCGCGTTACTCGTGAGGGTTATATGGCGTTGTCGTTGGTCGCCGTCAGTGCATCGTGGAATGCAGTGGGGAGGACGGCGTGGCATCTCGGTGCGCAAGTGGAAATATTTTTCTTTTTCTTCACTGCACATCATGTTGCCCTGCGACATCAAGGTAGCAGATCAAGTTCGGAAGTAAACCGTTTTGGAACATCCTCTTACAATTTATACGCGTTCGAAGCTGAAACGATGCTATTCCGATCACATACAAACAGCTTGGCTGATCATGCTGACAATTGACGTTTTGCTAGTCTCTTCTCGGCGATGGATAACCTTAGTTTCAACGCGCTGAAATGAACATCGGACAGCACCACTTTCGCTTGTCAGCGGATTCTTATATTGCTCTGCAATATTTCATGCAAAGGGCGACAGAAAGGCGTCGCCTGACGGCGACACAACAGCGTCGCCACAGGCAGACGATTAGTGCTTGCCAAGTGCCAAGGTCGTAAATAAACTCTGCCGTTCCTTGTTTGATCCGATCAACGTTTTTGAAAGCAGAGATGTCGACCCAGCCCAAAGCAGGCGCAGTCCTGTTCGCCAAAGATGTAGCCCGCCTCGCCGCGTTTTATGCGCAGGTGTTGGCGGTGGTTCCCAAGCAGGCCCAGGCCGAGAAGGTAGTGATCGAGGCCGAGGATTTCCTGCTGGTGATTCATGCGATTCCACAAGCCACGGCAGCCAAGGTGGAGATTTGTTCACCACCGGTGCTGCGCGAGAACGTGCCGGTGAAGCTCTTCCTCCCCGTGCGTTCACTTGCCCACACACGCCTGTCTTCCGAGCAGCTCGGCGGTGGCATGAAGCCCGCTGCGGCCGAATGGAACGGACCGGATTTCCGGGCCTGCGATGGCTTCGATCCGGAAGGCAACGTAGTGCAGTTCCGCGAGTTCCTGCGTGAAACGGCACTGGCGTCCTGAACGCCTGATGCATCGGGGAGAAGGCAGCGCGGCATCACAAGAACAGCATCGCGCTGTGCTCTTCACCCGAAAAAAAGCCGCCCGGTTTGCACCGCGCGGCTTTTTGTTTTGGGGTGTCCGCTGCCAGGGCAGCAGGGTCACGCCATCGGCTTATTGCAGGGCGACCTTGAAGTAGGTCTCGCGCTGCATGTCGACCACTTCCACGGTGATCTGCACCTGGAGATCCTTGGGCCAGCTCTGGTCCTTCTGGATCGCCGCACCCAGCAGGTCCGACACCGACTTCTTTTCTTCCAGCGTGCGGCCGGTCAGGATGGCCAGGCGCAGCGCGATGAAGGCACGCTTGGCCTCGGCAGCGGTACCGACCAGGTAGTTGTCCAGGCGCACGGCACGCGCCTTGATGGCGTTCTCTTCAAAGTGGCCGCTGGCCACCAGTGCCTGGTTGAGCTTGAGCAGCGTGGGCTGCACATCGAGCGCGAGATTGCCGGTGTATTCCAGAACGAGATGGGGCATGGTGTTTCCAGTCCTTGTGATTGAATGGTGGGAGCTAAGTCAATGATGAGGCTCAACACTGTAAGCCAAAATGACCCCGCGCGAGATTGGGGTCACTGATGCGGCCAATCATCAGGACAAATACCCCGACAACTTGCCCAGGTCGATGTTGCCCCCGCTGATGATCACGCCCACGCGCTTGCCCTGCAGCTGGTCCTTCAGCTTGCGGGCCGCGGCAAAGCCCAGGCAGCCGGTCGGTTCCACCACCATCTTCATGCGCTCGGCAAAGAAGCGCAGGCCCGACACCAGCTCGGCATCGCTGACCGTATGGATGTCGTCCACCAGCTCGCGGATGACCTCGAAGGTGTACCTGCCCAGGTGCTGCGTCTGGGCACCATCGGCAATGGTCTTGGGGGTATCGATGTGCACGATCTGGCCTGCGCGCAGCGATTGCTGGCCATCGTTGCCGGCTTCCGGCTCGACGCCATAGATCTTGCAGTCCGGCGACAGCGCCCGCGCCGCCAGTGCCGCGCCGGAGAGCAGGCCGCCGCCGCCCAGGCAGACGAAGAGTACATCCAGCGGGCCTGTTTCCTGCAGCAGTTCCAGCGTGGCCGTTCCCTGGCCGGCCATCACGTGCGGATGGTCGTAGGGCGGGATCAGGGTCATCTTGCGTTCGGCCGCCAGGCGCGCACCGATGGCTTCGCGGTCCTCGGTATAGCGGTCATACATCACGACCTCGGCACCGTAACCACGCGTGGCAGCCACCTTTGCCGCAGGCGCGTCCTGCGGCATGACGATTACCGCCGGAATGCCCAGCAGCTGCGCCGCCAGCGCTGTTCCCTGGGCGTGGTTGCCGGAGGAGAAGGTGATCACGCCATGCTTGCGCTGCTCGCTGTCGAATTGTGAAAGCGCATTCATGGCACCCCGGAACTTGAAGGCGCCCATGCGCTGGAAGTTCTCGCACTTGAAGAACAGTTGCGCGCCTACCTCCGCATCGGCCGTGCGCGAGCGCAGCACGGGCGTCTTGTGAGCCCAGGGCTTGATGCGTTCGGCGGCCAGCAGGACGTCGGCAAAGCTGGGCAATTCGGTAGCGCTGGAGAGCGGAATCATGAGGTTTCCTTCAAGTGGGATGGAAAGATGGGGACCTTGGGCATGGCAAGCGATGAAGGCGCGGAGCGACGCCCTCACTCCTTCTCGTCGTTGTAGACCGTCGCACGCGATACGCCCAGGTGGGCGGCCACGATTTCGGCGGAGCGCCGCACATCCATGCATCCGGACTGTCGCAACTCACGCATGAGCTGGCGCCGGTCCTCGGCCTTGAGGCTGCGCGGCGTGGCCGACAGCCGCGCGGCAAAGGCATCGATGCGCTGGCGCAATGCATCGGCGCCCGCCGGCTCCAGCGTCTCGGCCACGCGCACTGCGTTGTCGATGCCGCCAAACTGGCGCAGCATGCCTTGCAGTGCGCCGAACAGGGTCAGGTCGATATTCATGCACAAGGCGGCCACGTATTTGCCGTCGGCATCCTTGATGCCGATCGAGGTGCTCTTGGCCTGGCGTCCGTCGGGCAGGGTGTTGGCGTAATTGGTCAGGACCTGCGGATAACTCTCGTCGGCGATGCGTGCCAGTCCCAGTTCGGTGGTGGCATCTCCTACCTCGCGGCCGGACAGGTTGTTGTGCAGGGCGACGATGGAGTGATCCGCGTCCCGCAGGTCGTGCAGCACCACTTCGCAGAACGGTGCGAAGGTCTCGCCCAGGCCCTTGGCCACCTGCTGCAATTGCGAAAGCAGCAGGGCATGGTCGGGGCGGTCAGGTTTCTTTTTGCGGGAGCGGGAGGTCATGCGATACATATTATCTAAAATTAGACGTTATGTATAGCCGCGATGTTGTGCTGCATTCTCGTCCGCTTGCGAGGGGCTTTCCGGACTGCAAGACGGCGGCTGTTGCTATCATGAGTTCTTGTTCATGACGGTTGTTTCCAGCCATCCATCCTTGAGCGCACCCATGAGAGACCTTCCCCCCACCGCCACCCTGCGGGCCTTTGAAGTCGCCACTCGCCATGCCAGTTTCACCTCCGCCTCGGAAGAGCTGCATGTCACGCAGAGTGCGGTCAGCCACCAGCTGCGCCACCTCGAAGCGCTGTGGGGCATGCCGCTGTTCCAGCGCGGCAAGTCCAATACACTGACCCCGGCCGGGGCCGCGCTGGCGCCGGTGGTGCGCGAGTTCTTCGCCCGCCTTGAAGCCACCCTGGCCGAGCTGCGCGCACAGGAAGGGCGGCAGCCGCTGAAGGTCAGTACCACCTATTCCTTTGCGCTCAAATGGCTGCTGCCCCGGCTGCCGGCGCTGGCACAGGCCCATCCCGAGCTGCTGGTGACGCTGGAGACCACCGATACGGCCATCCACTTCACGCCGTCCGAACCGGATGTGGCGATCCGCTTCGGCCCCGGCCACTATCCCAGCCTGTTTTCCGAATTCCTGTTCCGCGAGCAGGTGTTCCCGGTGGCCAGCCCGGCCCTGCTGGCGCGCCTGGGCATGCCGCGCAAGCCGGCTGACCTGCGCCGCTATCCCCTGCTCACGCGCGCGGGGGCCGACATGGTGCCGAAATGGGACCTGTGGTTCCAGCAAGCCGGGGTAAGCGTTTCGGCCTTGCGGGAAAGCGTGCGCCTGGCCGATACCAACATGACGCTTGAGGCGGCCCTGCTGGGCCAGGGTGTGGCGCTGGCCCGCAGCGGCCATGTCGAGCAGGAACTGGCCAATGGCAGCCTGGTGCGGCTGTTCGAGCTGGCCTTGCCTTCCCCGCTGGCCTATTACTTCGTCTGCCCCAAGGGCGTGGAGACGCAGCCGCACGTGGCCAGTTTCCGTGCCTGGCTGCTGGCGCAGTCACAGGCCGCCGGTACGCGCTACTGATATGCGGGGTCACTGCCTCGGCGCCAGGCATGAGAATTTACTCATGACGGGATGAGGAGACTTCGCTTCTGTCCGGCGGCGCTCCTGCTTACCATGGCGCATGCCTTTGCCTGTCGTCCTGCTCATCCTCCTTGCCGCCTTCCTGCATGCCAGCTGGAATGCGCTGCTGCGCAACGGCGTCGACCGCCTCTGGTCGATGACAGTGATGTGCCTGGCCGTAGCCGTGGCCAGCCTGGCCGGCACGCCGTGGCTGCCGGTACCGTTGCCGGCCAGCTGGCCGTATGGAGTGCTCTCTGCCCTGCTGCACGTGGGCTACAACCTGTTCCTGGTGCGCAGTTACCGCAGCGGTGAGCTGGGCCAAACCTATCCGATCGCGCGTGGAAGCTCACCCCTGCTGGTCACGCTGGGCGCAGCCCTGCTCGCCGGCGAGACGCCGGGACCGCAGGCGCTGCTGGGCATCGGGCTGGTATCGGGCGGCATCATCGCCCTGGCATTTCGGGGCCGCAGGGTGGCACTGCCCGGCCTGCGCTATGCCCTGGGGACCGGCTGTTTCATCGCGGCCTACAGCGTGGTCGATGGCCTCGGTGTGCGCCTCTCGGGCAACCCCATGGCCTATACCGCATGGATGTGCGCCGGATGGGGCTTGCTGATGCCCGCTGTCTTCATGGCCTGGCGCGGCCCTCGCGCATTGTGGCAGCCACCCGCATCGGCGGCGACGTTTGCCACCGCCTTCGCGGGCGGGCTGGTGTCGCTGCTGGCCTATGGCATCGTCATCCAGGCCATGGCGCTGGCACCCATGGGCGCGGTCTCGGCGCTGCGCGAAACCAGCGTGTTGTTTGCCGCCATCATCGGCCGGCTGTTCCTGGGCGAGACGCTGAGCTGGCCACGGGTACTGGCCTGTGCCGCCATTGCAGCGGGGACGGTACTGATCGGTTGATCCGGTGGCTGCTCCCGCCCCTGCTCCCCTGCCGTTTTGCTCACTCCAAGGAGATCCGACATGACTCATGCAACAACCAAGCCCGTCATCCTCATCACCGGCGGCAGCCGCGGCATGGGCGCTGCCACCGCGCGGCTGGCCGCCGAACGCGGCTACGATGTGGCCTTCAGCTATCTGCACGATGCGGCAGCGGCCGATTCGGTGGCGGCCGATATCGCGCAGCGCGGCGCACGGGCGCTGGCGCTGCGGGCCGACAGTGCCGACCCGGACCAGGTGGCGCAGCTCTTCGCTGCCATCGATGCGCGCTTCGGCCGCATCGATGTGCTGGTCAACAATGCGGCCATGCTGGAGCGCCAGTCACGCATGGAAGACCTGGGTTTCGCACGCATGCAGCGCATCTTCGCGGTCAATGCCATCGGTCCCATGCTGTGCGCGCAGCAGGCGATCAGGCGTATGGCCTATCGGCACCAGGGCAGGGGCGGGGTGGTGA
Organism: Herbaspirillum aquaticum; assembly: GCF_002213425.1. Classification (GTDB taxonomy): domain Bacteria; phylum Pseudomonadota; class Gammaproteobacteria; order Burkholderiales; family Burkholderiaceae_D; genus Herbaspirillum; species Herbaspirillum aquaticum. Next base: position 82,911 of record NZ_NJGV01000013.1, read on the forward strand.
TCAACGTGTCGTCGGCCTCGGCGCGCCTGGGCAGTCCCAACGAGTATGTCGACTACGCCGCCTCGAAGGGCGCACTGGAAACCTTCACCACGGGACTGGCCAAGGAAGTCGCCCGCGAAGGCATCCGCGTCAACTGCGTGCGGCCCGGCCACATCTACACCGACATGCACGCCAGTGGTGGCGAACCGGACCGGGTCAACCGGGTCAGGGAATCCATTCCCATGGGGCGGGGCGGGCAGCCCGAGGAAGTGGCGCGCGCCATTCTCTGGCTGGCCAGCGAGGAAGCTTCCTTCAGTACCGGGACCTTTCTGGACGTCACCGGAGGCAAGTGAGGCCGGCCTCGAGCTTCATCATCCACTAGGGCCTGTTCACATTCAATCTGTGAGATGCGTTGCCCCCAGAAGGCGTGCTGGCAAGGCGCGCGTCAGGGCTGGTGGTGGTGCCACCAGCCCTGACGTGCAACGCGGCCAGCGCGCCTTCTGGGGGCAACCCTCCGGGAGAGGCCGCCATGCGTCGCCTGCCGTTGTTGCAGCTCCTTGCCGTGGCACCACCACGGCGCGTCGCCGCGCCTAGGCAGTCAACGCTTGGCGACCTCTCGCACTCACAGATTGAATGTGAACAGGCCCTAACACCGGCCCACGGCCCTGGTCCCTCTGCGGCAATTCAACTTGTCCACTGGCTGGCGTGCAGCGTCCATTCAGGCATACACCGCGCCGAAGCGGTTGCCGAGCAACTCCGGCAAGCTGATCTGTTCCTGCCGGATGAAGCCGCGTGCGGGCAAGCGTCCTGCGCGGAACAGGTCCAGCGCCGCACAGAGGCCGGCGGCCGTGCTGGCCTGGATGGCGCTTTCGCGCCGGCCTGCACGCTCTTGCGCGACAATCTTGCGGGTGAAGACTTCCTGCATCAGCTTGCCCTCGCGCAGTCCGCTCACGGTGACGAACACCAGCACCACGTCCTGCAAGGTAGCCGGCACGCTCTTGCGCAGGATGTCCTTGAGCAAGCCCGGATCATGCCGCAGCCCGAGATCGCCCAGCAGGAATTTCATGCGCTGCTGGTGGCCCGGGTAGCGCACCGACTTGTAGTCGAGATTGCGCACCTTGCCGGCCAGGGTCTCACACAGGCTGCCCAGGCCGCCCGAGGTATTGAAGGCTTCGTACTCCACCCCTTCCAGCGAAAAGTGTTCGAGGTCGGCCAGGGGATCGACCATGACCCGCTCGCCGTCGCGCAAGGCTTCGCAGGGATGGCAGTACTCGTTGATGAGGCCGTCCACGCTCCATGTGAGGTTGTATTTCAGTTCGTTGGTCGGATACTGCGGCAGCGCACCGACGCGCATCTTGATCTCATGCACTTCTTCAAAGCCGGCTGCCAGATGGTGCGCGGCAATCCCGATGAAGCCCGGGGCCAGCCCGCATTGCGGCATGAAGGCGCAGGGCGCATCCTCGGCCAGCGCTGCGATGGCACGGGTTGCCTGCACCTCCTCGGTGAGGTCGAAGTAGTGGGTGCCGGTCTGGCGCGCGACCGTGGCCACGCTCGTGGCCATGTGATAGGGCAGGGCATTGATGACCACGTCGGCGCGCTGCAGCAGGGCCGCCAAGGCCTGTGGATCGGACGAGTCGACCACGGCCTTTTCGGCATGCACGCCCGCGATGGCCTGCAAGGCCGCCGCATCGCGGTCAGCGATGGTGACGCTGTAGTCGCGGCCCTGGCCGCATTGCGCCAGCAGGCGGGCGATGGTCTGGCCGATGTGGCCGCTGCCGAGGAGGACGGTACGCATGAGGGGCTCCTGAATGAAGGTGGATACGATGATTCATTCTAGGAAGCCGCCGTGACGGAAACCATTGCCAGATCGTCAGAAAGTAGCGCAGGTTTCGTCACTTTGTAGTGCGATTTCGTCATTTTGCAGCATGAGTCATGCAATCCGGCGAAATCCATGCGCGTTTCAGCGCGTCCTGGCCGCATCACCACGGTCGATCTTGCGGGCCAGCACCACCGAGGTGGTGGTCTTGAGCACGCCCTCCATCTCGCCGATCTGGTCGAGGATCTTGTCCAGTTGCTCGGGCGTGTTCACGCGCAGCCAGGCCACGTAATCGTATTCGCCGCTGACTGCGCAGAGCTGGTGGACTTCCGGGATGCGGCCGAAGCGGCGGATGACGTCGCGCCCGGCGCGCGGCTGCACGGTCACGCCCACGTAGGCCTGCAGGCTGGCGTCGACCACGTCGCGCCCGAGCTTGAGCGTATAGCCGCCGATGATGCCGGTCTGTTCCAGCCGCTCGATGCGGGCTACCACGGTGGTGCGTGCCACACCGAGGCGGCGGGCGATTTCGGCCACCGGTTCGCGGGCGTTGAGCTGCAGGATGGAAAGCAGTTGACGGTCGATGTCGTCGAGTTGGTCCAGCCTGGTCATCCCGGTTCTCCTGGTCGATGCTACACAATGACGAAACAACGCTACATTTCGTCAGTGTAGACCAGCAGGCGCGCAGTGGCGGGAAGCGGCCAAGAAACGCCGCTCCCGGGTCGAATCATTCCGAGGCGGGCTTGCCCTTGGCCGGTTTGGGATAGACCTTCAGCACATCGATGGGCTGGGCATACGGCGAACTCCAGGTCTGCTCATGCAAGGCCGCCACGCGGTGTGCCATGGCGGCGTCGTGCAGCACCACTTCGAGGTTGCGCGAGTTGTCCAGGTAGCCGCCGGCCCAGTTGCTGGTGCCGACCCAGGCCACCTTGCCATCGATGCTCATGGCCTTGGTGTGGATCACCCGGGCGAAGGGGATGAAACCGCTGCTGGCCTGCGGCAGGGTCACGATGCGGATCTCCACGTTGGGCAGCAGCGCCAGGCTTTGCAGGTAGCGGATGGCCGGTGCCTCGGTGTTCCAGTTGGAGACCATCAGCTTGATCTTCACGCCCCGCGTGGCCGCTGCGCGCAGGGCATCATCGATGACGGCGTAATAGGGGCGGGTGTGGTTGGGGCCGTAGGAAAGCGGCGCGTAGTCCAGCAACTGCACCCGCACTTCCTGTTGTGCCGCCCCGATCAGGCGTACCAGTTCGCTTTGTGAATCGCCCACGCCGGGCGGATTGTAGGCATTCGGGCTGGCCACCAGGTAGTTGCCGCGCGCCACATCGGCCGGGACCACGCTGCGGTTGGTCATGACCGGGGTTTGCCCGGCGGCGATGGCCGCCTGCGCCGCCCAGTCGATCTCGAAGATGGCCTGCACCTGCCCCGCCACGGCCGGGTCGGTGATCTTCAATCCGGTTTCATGGATGTGCGAGAACGACCGCCAGTCGAAGTTCTGGCTGCCCACATAGGCGCTGCGGCCATCGACGGCGAAATACTTGGCGTGGATGATGCCGTTGCCGGTCATGCGGGAATAATCGATCTGGCGGAACTCCAGGTTGGGGATGCGCTTGAGCTTCTCGATGGTGGCCGGGACCGAGGCGAACTCGCCCTTCTTTTCCATCAGGAAGCGGATCTTCACGCCGCGCCGTCCTGCGGCCTCCAGGTGCGCCATGATGTCGTCCAGCGCCTCGCCGTCCTGCCCGGCCACGTAGAACTGGCCGAACACGATCTCGCGCTGCGCACTGTCGAACATCTCCTTCCACACCACGGCCGCATCGCGCAAGTCGGGCGTGGCCAGCGCGGTCTCGCGGGGGACGGTATGGACCAGCTCGAAGCCCGGGATGGCGAATTCGGCCCGGACCGGTGTGGCCAGCGAAACAACCAGCCCGAAGGCGGCGGCCAGACGAAGCAGGAGACGGCGTGGTGCGAGGATCATGATGTCGGCAAGGGAGAAGTCAGTGTTGCGCTCAGGCGATGTGCAGCTTGCCCTGCGGTTGCGGGCTATGTTGCGGCTGCTGGTTCAGGCGGCCGACGCAGGCGCGCAGCATCAGGACCTTCAGGTGATCGTTGATGCGCTCGATGCGTTCCTGGAACAGGTTGAAGAAGAACATGCCGACCACCGCGATGCCGATGCCCAGTGCCGTCGCATAGAGCGCCGTGCCGATGCCCTGCGATACCTGGCCCGGATCGGATACGCCCGAGACCGCCAGTGCCTTGAAGGTGTCGATGATGCCCAGGATCGTGCCCAGCAAGCCCAGCAGGGGCGCGGCCGTCACGATGGTATCGAGGATCCACAGGCGCTGCTGCACTTCGCCGCGTTTGGCAATGTAGACCGACTCGCTGAAATCTTCCAGGTCCTTCTCGGTATGCAGGTGATGCTTCTCGGCCAGGATGTCCGACACCAGTGCCAGCGGCAGGCTGGGGCGGGATGTCAGCTCGGCCGGCAGTTCCTCCAGGTGCTGCACCGCGTGCGTCATGGCGCGCTCCAGGCCGGTGGCCTGGCGCATGGTGTAGCCGAAGAACAGGCCGCGTTCGACGATGACGAAAATGGCCAGCGCCGCGCAGGCGTACATCAGGTAGAAGGCCAGTTCGTGGAGTAATTGCATGTTCATGCTTGCCTCTCTTGCAGTGAGGGGCGGCCCGTGTTGCTGGTGTGCAGGTGCGGGCCGCCCGGTTCAGGCCGCGATCAGAAATCCGCGGTCAGGGTGACGGTGAAGGTGCGCGGGGCACCGATGTAGAGCGAAGGATCGGTGCCAGGGATGCCGTTGACCGCCACTGCGTTGGTGGTGAACTGGCTGCCGCTGCCGCCGTTGAGGTTGAGGTACTGCTTGTCGAACAGGTTGTAGACGTTCAGGCGCACCGTCGGCTTCTTCAACCAGGTGGTGGACGCGAAGGTCATGCCGGCACCGGCGTTGAAGAGGGTGTAGCCACCCAGTGCATCGTCGTTGACCAGCGTGGTGTAGCGGCGACCGGTGTACTTGGCCTGGCCGAACACGTACCAGCCATCCTGTTGATATTGCAGCGACAGGCCCGACAGCCAGTTCGGCGTATCCGGGAACTCGCGGCCGGAGGTCGGCAGGAACTGGGTCGAGCCGTTGCGCAGGTCCTGCTTCATCTTGCTCTTGATGTAGGACAGCGAACCGTACATCGACAGGTTGCGCGTGAAGGCGTAGCCGGTTTCCAGTTCCAGGCCGTGCGAGCTGGCGTCGCCGACGTTGTAGTCGGTCTTGTTGTTGGTGCTCGGGTTGTAGGCGCTGGCGATGCGGTTGTGATAATCGATGTAGAACAGCGAACCCGAGGCCATCCACTTCTCGGTGTTGTAGCGGTAGCCGAGGTCGTAGTTCCAGGAGGTCTCCTTGTCCACCGGGACTTCGCGCTGGGTGGCGCCGACCAGCTGGCCGTTGACGATGGTGCCGCCCGAGAGCAGGCCGAAGTAGGAGAAGTTGCCCGGTGCCTTGAAGTTCTTGGCGGCGTTGAAGAACACCGACTGCTTCTCATCGAGCTGGAAGCGCACGCCCAGGCTGGGCAGGAAGTCGGCGTAGTTCTTCTTGACCTTGTAGAAGCCGGCGCTGGAATAGCTGTTGGTGCCGCTGGTGGAGCCGGTGCTCGGGTAGTTGGTGAAGTCGCGGTCGATGGAGGAGTAGCGGCCGCCGACTTGCACGTTGAGCTTGTCGTTCATCATGCTGATGCTGTCCTGCAGGAAGATCGACTGCGCCGTGCTGACGGTCATGGTGTCGCGGTACTGCAGGAAGGAGCCATCGGCATTGCGCAGCCACAGGTCGGAGCTGTCCTGCCACAGGTCGGCGATGTTGCCGTTGTTGTCCACGCGGCTGAAGGGACCGGTTTGCTGGTGGCGTGCGCGCTCGACCCAGTAGCCGGCCAGGATGCGGTGGTTGTCCAGCTGCTGGTTGAACTTGAAGGTCACGCCCGGACGATAGGTGCGGGTGCGGCTGCCTTCGTAGGCGTAGACGGTATCGAGACGGTCGCCGTCGCCGTTGATGTCGCGTGCGCCGCCACCGAGCTGGCTGGCACCGGACACGCCGCCCTCACGCACGGTCTGCAGCTGGTTGCCGCCGGTGCCGAAGCCGTACCAGAAATAGGGATCGACATCCAGGCTGGAAGTCGGGCTCAGCTGGAAGTGCGCATTGATGGTGCCCAGCCAGTTCTCGAAGGGATTGAGGTTGTAGGCGTAATACGCGTTGTTGGCGATGTTGGCCGCCACGTTGGGCGCATAGGTGGTGTCGTTCTGGGCGGTACCGGCCACCGCAGGCTGGTGCTGCGGCACGGTGCTGCCGAAGTCGGCATTGCGGCCCAGCTGGGCGATCTGGGTCTTGGTCAGCGAACGGTAGTTGTTGTTGAGCTGGCGGTTGTAGAGCAGGTTGGCGTTGATGAAGCTGCCCTGGCCCAGGTCGAAGTTGGTGCCGATGTCGACGTGATCCTTGATGGCGCCGCCCGGACCCTTGAACTTGTCGGCGGTGGTCTTCGAGTACGAGATGAAGAACTTGAATTTGTTGTCCAGCAGCTTGCCCGAATCGAAGCGCACATAGCGCTTCCACAGGCTGTTGGAGCCGAAGGCATTGGTCACGCGGATACGCTGCTGGTCTTCCGGTGCGCAGAAGGTCATGCCGATGTTGCCGCCGGTGGCGCCCACGTGCGGGGCTTCGGTATCGGTCGAGCCCTGGGTCACGAAGACGTTGCACAGGTTGTCAGGCTCGGTGTACTCCTGCGGATACACCGCGAAGTTGCCGGAGTCGTTGACCGGCGCACCATTGATGGTGAAGCCCAGCTGGTCGCTGTTGAAGCCGCGCACGCGGATGTTGCCGCCGAACAGGCCCGAGCCGTCGTTGTCGTAGGTGTTCACGCCCGGCAGCAGGTTGATCATCTGGTAGGGCGTGCCGGTGGGCGATTGCTTCTCGATGTAGTCACGGTTGACCGAGCTGCGCGCCTTGGGCGAATCCTCGGCCTGGATCAGGCCGGTGGCCGCGGCAGTACCGGCACTGGCGCTGCCGCCGCCCTGCACGGTCACGGTGCCGATGTCGGTGGTGGTTTGGGCAAAGGCAAAGGCCGGTGCCCCTGCCATGAAAAGCCCGGATATCAGCAAGGACAGCCGGGTGAGTTTGCATTGCATGTCGTGTTCCCCTGGGTTTGTTGGACTGCTGTTGAAATCGTTGCTGCCGGTGCGCGGCCCCGTATCTGGCGGAGCGCCGCGTCAGACGGGAATGAATTCCAGGTCGGCGGTAAACCGGTGCGTGCTCTCGCCCTTGTAGCTCTCTTCCGGGAAGGGCGCGAAGGCGGCGCGGTTGATGGTCTTGCGGGCGGCATCATCGAGCAGCATGGAGTTCGATGAACTCTCGATGCCGCTGTCGACCACGCTGCCGTCGCGCTTCAACACGAACCACATGCGCACCTTGCCTTGCGGGCGCAAGGTGCTGGCCTCGCGTCCGGTCGGATAGCGCTTGATGCTGTTGAGATGCGCGCGCAGCTGGCCCACGTAGGTCTGTTCGATATTGGCCGTGTTGGCCGGTGGCGGCGACGGTGGCGCTACCGGTGCGGATTGCACCGGAGGGGTGGCCGGGGCGCTGGGTTGCGGCGGCGTGGCTGGCAGGATCGGTGCGTTTGCCGAGGGCGGGGCCGGGTCAACCGGTGCTGGCGCCTGCTTGACCGGGGCCGGTTTGGCCACGGGCTTGGGCGCTTCCTGTTTCTTCGGCGGCTCTACGGGTTTGGGTTGCGGTTCCACTTGCGGCTTGGGCTGCGGTGGTGGTGGTGGTGGCACTTCCATCAGCGAGATCTGGACCGGCTGCGGGTCTTCCTTGCGCTGCAATTCGGTGGCCTTTTGCACGCCGGCCAGGATCAGCACGGCCAGCACCACCAGCGAGGGCAGCGTGGCCAGCGGTTCGCGCAAACGGAAGAGGGCGGGAGCGTTCATCATCACTGCTTGCGGGTGGCAATCGAGATGGAGTCGAAGCCGCCCTTCTTGAGCGTATCCATCACGTCGACCAGGCGCTGCACTTCCACGCCACGGTCACTGTTGATGATGAGGTTGAGTTTTTCGCCTTCCTTGCGCAGCTTGTCCAGGCGCGCGGTGAGCGCGTCCAGGGTGGTGTTCTCGCCATCGACCTGGATCACGTCGTCCTTGGCGATGGTGATGACGGCCTTGGTCTGGGGCTTCAGGTCCTGTGCGGTGGAGGAGCTGGGCAGCTGGGTTTTCAGGCCCAGGGCCGGAATCACGTTCAGGCTGATCAGCACGAAGAAGACCAGCAGGAACATCATCACATCGATCATCGGGATGATCTCGACGCGGGCCTTTCGTTTCTTGGGTTCGTCCCAACTGCGCATGCCAACCTCCTCGAAGCTTCGTTATACGATTTGTAGCGCTATAGTTTTTATAGCGATGCGCAGCGTAGCGAGGAAATATGTCGGGCGTATTACACCATGCAGGTTGGTGTTAACCGGCGTGAAGAAAATGTTGCTTCAAGTGACCCGTAAGCCGGTCTCTGTCGCAGGAGTTGACGCCTGTCGGCGACAGCATGCGCCCTGCGATCAGCGGCGCGGCAGCGGCATGCGGGGTAGCAGCGACAGCAGCAGCTTGCACAGGTAGACCACGATCAGCGAGCCCGAGAGGTCGCCGATGGACATGACGATGAGGCCGCTCCAGAAATCCGGATAGACCCCGCGCATGACGAACCAGATCAGCTGGAACAGTGGATTGGAAAGCGCATAGAGCAGGATGCAGGCCATGAGCCGGGTGGTGTTGAGGTTGGCCAGGTTGCGCCCCAGGTCCATGCCGGAGAGGGTGAGGCGGTAGGCCAGGTAGGGTGCCCCGGCCGAGATCAGGCAATAGCCGGCGGCGGCGATGAGGTCATGCGGGAACAGCTGGTAAGTGGCCGCCGTGGCCAGCGAGCCGACCAGCAGCCCCACGCAGCCGGCCTCGGCAAAGAGCAGGGTGCAGATCAGGCGTACCCCGGCCGGCAGGTAGATCCAGGCGATGCCCTCGGTGAACTGGGTGCGACGGAACAGCCATTCATTGATGGAATAGAACAGGAAATAGCACAGCGCCGTGCCGGCGATGGCGGCCAGGTGGGTGCGCAGGACGGCAGGGTGGTCGGATGAGGCTGGCATGGCGGGGCGGCTGGGACATGCGGAACGGCGCGTATGTTACCCAATGCGGCGGTGCGCCGCACTTCAACAATTTTCAGCAGTGTGGCGCGCAAGCCTCGCCAATCGGCGCGCAAACGGTCGCGCCGGCGGCATTGCTGCCGGTCAAGGCGGTAAAGATTGCACTTTCAGCCGGGCCCGGCGTATGATTCGCTATCAATTCTGGAACAATGTCGCGCGCGCGTGTTACGCGCAGTACGTACCAGGCAGGTTCCGGACTTGCACCACAACAACCAACACCATCGCCATATGGGTAAAAACAAGCGGCCGGCGGATATCTACCTGAGATTTCTGCAACTGGCCGAAGCACTGCGGGGATTGCCGTCACTGGCCACGCTGGATCCGCTCGAAGACCGGATCCTGGCCTTCATCGCCCGCGCCGGCCAGGACCAGCAGCGGCTGTCGGTGCGCGACCTGATGGCGCAAAGCGAATTCGGTTCGCCCGCGATGCTGCATGCACGCCTCAAATCCATGCGCGAGAAGGGCTGGATCGTGCTGGCCGATACCGAGGATCCGCGCCGCAAGCAGGTCGAACTGAGCCAGGCTGCCTGGCTGCATTTCGACAAGCTCTCCAAGTGCCTGGTCCAGGCCACGCGCGACAAGTAATCCCTCACGCCCCCACGCTGTCATCCTGCGGAAACACCGGCCCGCTACCCTGCTCGGCCTTTGCCCCTTGCTCCGGACGGTTACGATGCGACTGCTTTCCCGTTTTCCCTCCTGCTTTTCCCTGCTGCTGGGCCTGTGGCTGGCGCTGCCGGCTTCGCCGGCCCAGGCCGCCGATCCCCACAAGCTGTGGGAAATCACCAGCCAGCAATGCGTGCCCGGCATGCAGGCTACCGGCCGTCCGCAACCTTGCGTGATGGTCGACCTGGCCCGTGGCTTCGTGGTCCTCAAGGACATCGTCGGCCCGGCGCAATACCTGCTCATGCCGACCCGGCGGCTCACCGGCATTGAAAGTCCCGCCTTGCTGGAGCCGGATGCACCCAACTACTGGGCCCATGCCTGGGAACAGCGGGGGCGTGTGGCGCAGGCCCTGGGCCGTCCGCTCACCGATGAACAGCTGGGCGTTGAAATCAATTCGGCAGCCGGCCGTTCGCAATTGCACCTGCATCTGCACATCGACTGCATGCGCCGCGATGTGGCGGCCAGCCTGGCCGATCACCGGGTTGACCCCTTGCAGCAATGGCTGCCGTGGTATTTCGAAGGGCATCGCTACTGGGTCATGCGCCTGCCTGCCGATGCCCTGGCACGGCACGATCCCTTCAAGCTCGCCGCTGCCCGCAGTGCCTATGCGGCCGACAACATGGCCTCGCAGTCACTGCTGCTGACCGGCGCGCGGTTTGCTGATGGCAGCACCGGCTTCTTCCTGGTCAACATGCCGGTCAATTTCGACCGCGAGGAGCAGGGCAGTGCCGAGGTGCTGATGGATCACGACTGCCGCTGGTAGGCCTGCGCCATCACTGGGCAAATTCGCGCACCAGCGTATCGAACACCAGCCGCAGGCGCGGCGGTACCGGGCCGCGCTGCGGGCGGTAGAGGTACATGTCCCAGGGATCGGGTTCGTGGTCGGTCATGACTGGCACAAGGCGCCCGGCCGCGATGTCGTCCTCGCACAGGAAACCGGCAATCTGGCCGATGGCCACGCCGCTTCTGACCAACAGGTATTCACCCTCGGAATCATCGCAGAGAAAGCGTGCGTGATCGGCCATCCACTGCTGCTCCTGCGCGAACAGCCAGGGCCAGGGCCGGCCCGTGCCCCGGTCCAGCATGGCCGTGCAGGGCAGGGCGCGCAGGGCCTCGGTATCCTCCGGGATGCCATGGCGGCGCAGGAAGCGCGGCGTGGCCACCACATGAAAGCGCACCTTGCCCAGGCGCCGCACCACGAAGCGGTTATCCGGCACGGTGCCCACGCGGATGCCGATGTCGATCTTCTCTCCCACCACGTCGGCGCGCTGATCGGTCAGGCGCAGGTCGAAACGCAAGCCGGGATGGGCCTGCGCCAATCGTTCGACGATGGGCAGCAGGCGGCTGCGTCCCAGCGCCGACGGTGCTGCCAGGCGCACCAGTCCGCTCATCTCGTCGGCCGGGCTGGCGGCTTCCGTCTCGAAGAGCCCATCCAGGTCGCGCAAGCTGGCCCGGGCGCGTTCGGCCAGGGCCTCGCCAAAGCTGGTGATGCGCACCTGGCGCGTATTGCGATGGAACAGCATCTCGCCTTGCAGGCGCTCCAGTTTCTGGATGGCGCGGGTGACCGCTTGCGGCGAAATGCCGAGCCGGATGGCGGCGTCCTTGAAGCTGCCGGTATCGGCGGCAGCGCAGAAGATGCGCAGCATCTCCAGTCGGTTGAGCATGATGATTCCTGAAAATGGAATTCTGTAATCTTATCATTTCCATTGTTTGGCATAGTGGCGCCACCCATAATCCTTCCATCGACATGCAGCAACGGCCAGCCAACCCCCATCACTGGAAAGGAATTCATCATGAGCAACAACATCAAGGATAAAGTCGTCGTCATCACCGGTGCCAGCAGCGGCCTGGGCGAAACCGCCGCACGCCACCTGGCTGCCCTCGGCGCCAAGCTGGTACTGGGTGCACGCCGCACCGAACGTCTGGAAAAACTGGTGGCCGAGATCACCGCCGCCGGTGGCCAGGCCATCGCCGTGACCACTGACGTGGCGCGCCGCGACGACGTGGAGGCCCTAGTCGCCAAGGGCGAGCAACACTTCGGCCGCATCGACGTGCTGGTCAACAACGCCGGCATCATGCCGCTGGCCCCGATGGCCAAGCTCAAGGTCGAGGAATGGGACCGCATGATCGACGTCAACGTCAAGGGCGTGCTCTACGGTGTGGCCGCCGCGCTGCCGCGCTTTGCCGCGCAGGGCTCGGGCCATTTCATCAACGTGTCCTCGGTGGCCGGCATCAAGGTCTTCGCCGGCATGGGTACGGTCTACAGCGCCACCAAGTTCGCGGTGCGTGCCCTCACCGAAGGCCTGCGCGCTGAAGCACCGGACGGTGTGCGCACCACCATCATCTCCCCGGGGGCGGTGGATTCGGAGCTGAAGACCCACAGCAGCGACCAGGAAACCTCGGAAGCCCTGCTGGCCTGGTATGAGGCCAACCAGATTCCGTCCGATTCGGTGGCGCGCGCCATTGCCTATGCCATCGAGCAGCCGGCCAATGTGGATATCAGCGAGGTGGTGCTGCGCCCGGTGGCCCAGGAGTTCTAAGTTTTCCACAGCCGTTTTCAGCCAGTGCCATTGAGCGGCACCGCGGGGCAGCCTTGCCTGGCGGTGCCGTTTTTCGTTGGCTTGTCATCCTGCCATTGCCGAGTCGGCAATGATTTCGCGGCGGCATGTTGTTTGCTTCAAACGCCGCCATGACGCCGTGCAGACAAGCACGGTGGTTTTCTATATGATTGCCGGCCCAAAAAAGAAGGAGTGATCGATGGCGAACGCGTGCGGTGTGGATTTCGGCACCTCCAATTCCACGGTCGGCTGGCTGCGTCCGCAGGCCGGGGATTCCCTGCTGCTGCCGCTGGAAGACGGCAAGGCCACGCTGCCTTCGGTGGTGTTCTTCAATGCCGACGAGAACAGCTTCAGCTATGGCCGCGCCGGCCTGGGCGAATACCTGGCCGGCTATGAAGGCCGCCTGATGCGCTCGCTGAAGAGCTTGCTCGGTTCCGGTGCCATCGATGGCCAGACGGAAGTGGGCGGCCGGGCGCTGCCCTATCGTGGCCTGCTTTCGCAGTTCATCGGCGAGCTCAAGCAGCGCGCCGAACGCGCTGCCGGTACCTCTTTTTCCAAGGTGGTGCTGGGCCGTCCGGTGCACTTCGTCGATGAGGATGCGGCCGCTGACCAGCTGGCCCAGGACACGCTGGAAGAGATTGCGCGCGATGTCGGTTTCAAGGACATCGCCTTCCAGTTCGAACCGATTGCCGCCGCCTTCGATTACGAGTCGCGCATCGACAAGGAAGAGCTGGTACTCATCGTCGACATCGGCGGTGGTACCTCCGACTTCTCGCTGGTACGCCTCTCGCCCGAGCGCGCTGCGCGCAGTGAGCGGCGCGAGGACATCCTGGCCAATGGCGGCGTGCATATCGGTGGCACCGACTTCGACAAGTATTTCAGCCTGGCCTGCGTGATGCCGCTGCTGGGCCTGGGCGGCCGCCTGCAGGGCAATGCCGAGATTCCCTCCAGCTATTATTTCAATCTGGCCACCTGGCACACCATCAACCAGCTCTACACCCGCAAGGCCTGGCAGCAGCTGCAGGACGTGGCGCGTGAAGTGGCCGACCGCGAGCGTTTCGCGCGCCTGCTCGATGTGGTCGAGCAGCGCTGCGGACACTGGCTGGCGCTGCAGGTGGAGGCGGGCAAGATCGCGCTCTCCAGTGCCGAGCAGACCCTGCTGGACCTGGACCGCCTGCGCCAGCCCGAGCAGTTGCCGCTCTTGCGCAGCGATTTCAACGGTGCCGTCGACCACCTGGTGCAATCGGTGGAGCAGACCGTGCTGGCCCTGTTGCAGCAGGCCGGCCTGCGCGCCGACGATATCGACAGCGTGTTCTTCACCGGCGGCTCCAGCGGCGTGCGCCTGCTGCGTGAACGCATCAGTGCGCTGGCCCCGCAGGCGCGGCATGTGGAAGGCGACCTGTTCGGCAGCATCGGCAGCGGCCTGGCCATCGACGCCGCGCGCAAGTTCAGCTGACGCCGCAGGAGCGCCTGGCTGCTATACAATGCGGCCACCCGGTCGGGATAGCGTGGGTGTGCGGCGATATGAAGCTGTTCGCCCGCCACGGCGTCACGACCGCCCGCATCGAACTGCATCGCGGACCTGCCCCGCACCGACATGAAACCTTCTGCCGAATCCTTCGTGCGCCGCGTGCGCAGCAAACTCGACGAACTTTCCAGTACCGAACGCCAGCTGGCCGACTTCCTGCTGGAGTTTCCGGGCGAGCTGGCCAGCTATGCAGGCAATGAGCTGGCGCAACTGGCGGGGGTATCGCCGTCGACCGTGAGCCGCTTCATCCGCCGCGTCGGTTACGAGAGCTACGAGGAAGCACGCCGCCACGTGCGCGAGGAACAGGAAACCGGCTCCCCGCTGTTCCATGCCAGCAGCCCCGCTGCCGCGCGCCAGGTCCGGTCGGTGGCGGCGCACTTCCAGCAATCCCAGCAGAATTTGGCGGCGACCTTCGAGCGCCTCTCCGACGCCACCCTGGCCGAGATCGCCCGCGCCATCGTCAGTGCGCCCCAGGTGCTGATCTTCGGCAGCCGCAGCAGCCAGGCCTTTGCCCTCTATCTGCGCTGGCAGATCATCCAGGTCTTGCCGCGCGTGAGCTGCCTGCCGGGGCCGGGCGAGACCCTCGCCGAATATACCGCCGGCCTGTCCGAGCGCGATTGCGTGATCGTCTTCGGCACGCGCCGCCAGACCGGGCAGATGGAACGCCTGCTGGAGGCCGCCACCCGCGCCGGGTCCTATCTGCTCTACATCAGTGACCAGGCTTCATCCGACTATGCCTTGGCCACCTGGTCGCTGCAGGCACATTGCCGCGGTCCCGGCTCGCTGGACAATCACGTCGGCGTGATGGCGCTGTGTGATCTGTTGTCTACCCTGGTGATTGAAGCCAGCGGTGCGGCCGGCCGCAAGCGGCTGGCGGCGGTCGAGCAGGAGCACGAGGAGCTGGGCGACTTCGATTGAGTTGCTGCGGTGGAATGTTGGAGAATTGCCTTCTTTGTACATTGAAATCCTGATTTCAGGATCTTCCCTTTTTTGACTCATGATTTTCATGCGTGCTGCCCCTTGGCAGTGCGCTGACCGCGCTGCATGCCCTCTTGCGGCGCATGCCGGGCTCTTCCGGCAGGTCATTTCGTCCTGAAATCCAGATTTCATACGGGACCGATGGCTGGCACGCAGGTTGCTAGTGCTGCTACAAGAATGAAATTCAAATTTCAATTATCAATATAAATTGAAATCGCACTTTCATTTCCGGGCATGCTGGACTACAGTAGTTTCATGGCCGCAAGGTCAGGTCGCCGTGGTCTCACAGCCTCGCATCATCCGATGCACACACCGAGCAGCACTCATTGGAACTTCCAACGCAAGAGGAGCAGACCATGGCCGGACCCACACTTTCATCGCCCGACCTGCCGCACTCGCCGCGCGTGGCCGAACTGGACGGCGCGCTGGACAAGATCGGGGTGACCCGTTCGCATCACACCATCATTTTCCTGATCCTGATCGGCTGTCTCTTCGATGCCTTCGAACAGAACGCCATCGGTCTGGTCGGCCCGCTGCTCAAGCAGCAGTGGGGCCTGACGGCGACCGACATCGGCCTGCTCAATACGGTCACCTTCGCCAGCGCCGCCATTGGCCGCATCGTCTCCGGCCTGGTAGCCGACCGGTATGGCCGGCGCGTCATGCTGAGCCTGGACCTGCTGCTCTTTACGCTGGGGGCCGGCATCTGCGCGCTGGCGCCGGACCTGACCGTCATGGCCGTGGGCCGTGCCATCGTCGGTTTCGGTCTCGGTGGCGAGATCGCCATTGCCGTCACCATGCTGGCCGAATTCTGTTCCAGCAAGTTCCGCGGCACCGCCGTGGGCCTGGTCAATGTGGGCGCGGGCGGCATGGGCAATTTCCTGGCACCGGCCTTCGGCCTGCTGGTGTTTTCGCTCTTTCCTGGTGAAAACAGCTGGCGCTGGCTGTTCTTCTGCCTGATGCTGCCGGCGCTGCTGGGGGCCTTCTATCGCCGCTACATTCCGGAGACGCCGCGTTTCCTGCTCTCCCGCCACAAGATCGCCGAGGCCAACGAGGTCCTGGCGCGGCTGGCCAGCGGCAAGCTCTCCGGCCCGGCACCCCAAGGCCGGGACTGGATCAGCGACGATGGCAGCCGCCAGCAGGCCGCCCCGGCCAAGGTGCGCTCCATGGAAATCTTCCAGGGCGCGCTGGCGCGCCGCACGCTGCCGCTGTGCATCGCCATCTGGATGACCTACGGCGCGCAGATCTCGGTGCTCACGCTCATGCCGACCATCCTGGTGAGCCTGGGCTACACCATCTCCAAAAGCCTGCTGTTCACCATGGTCATGCAGAGCGGCAGCCTGCTGGGGGCGATTGCTGCCTCGGTATTCGGATTCCATCTTCCGCGCAAGCGCGTGCTGACCGTCGGTGCAATCTGTGCCTGCCTGGCGGCGCTGGCCATCGGCTTCCTGGCCAAGAGCATCGTGCTGATCCTGGCGGCGGGTGCGGTGTTCCAGTTCTTCGTGCTGCTGCTCAACACCACCATCTGGATCTTCGCGCCGGAGCTGTATCCGACCCGCGTGCGCGCCTTCGGCACCGCCTTCATCCTCGCCACCGGCACGGCGGCCGGTGCCCTGATGCCGCTGGTGGCCGGACGCCTGTTCGATGCCTTCGGCCTGGCCGGCGTGTTTGGCATGATCGCCGCCATGTACGGCATCTTCACGATTGCCATCCGCACCGTGCCCGAGACCTATGGCAAGTCGCCCGATGCCCCGGTGGAGGAGAGCGCGCCGGATGCCGTGGTGCAGGCGGTCGCTGCGCGTAGTTGATGTTCTTTTTCATGAGTCTGGCATGCCGCATATCCTGTTGATCAATCCCAATTCCTCCCAGGCCACCACCGAGATGATGGTGGCCATTGCCCGCAGCACGCTGCCAGCGGGATACGCGCTCAGCGGCGTGAGCGCGCGGCAGGGGCCGGGGATGATCGTCAATGCCGTGGAGCTGGCCGCAGCGGGTGAGGAAGTCGAGCGCAACTGGCGCGAAGGCGGACGGCACAGCGTGGGCGCCATCATCAGCGCCTTCGGCGACCCCGGCATCGAGCGCCTGCGTGCGCTCGATGGCCGCCCCGTCGCCGGGCTGTGTGAAGCGTCGATGCTGGAGGCTGCCGAGGGCGGGCGCCGCTTCGGTGTGGCCACCGTCACGCCGGAGCTGGCTGACGTGATTGGTGAAAAGGCGCAGCAGGCGGGAGTCGCCGGGCGCTATACCGGCATCCGCCTGACCGCCGGTGATCCGCGCGTGCTGGCGGCTGACCCGCAGGCGCTGGAAGAGGCGCTGGCAGAAGCCGTGCGCGCCTGCGTGGAGCGCGATGGTGCCGAGGCGGTGGTCATTGGCGGCGGCCCCCTGGGGCAGGCGGCCTTGGCACTGGCGCAGCGTTTCCCGGTACCGGTGATCGCGCCGATTCCGGCCGCCGTTCGCTACCTGCTCAAGGCCTTGCAAGCGCTGGAAGCAGCGGCCTGAGGGGCCATTGCTTCACAACATCGCCAGCGGCTGCTTGCGCCGTGGCGGTGGAAAGGCGGCGTCCAGTTCACTGAGGTCATTTTCGTTCAGGTGCAGGTCCAGGCAGGCGCGGTTGGCTTGGACGTGCGCGACATCGGCGGCCTTGGGAATGGCGATCACCCCCGGACGCCGCAACACCCACGCCAGCGCCACCTGCGCCGGTGTCACGCCGTGGCGCTGCGCGATGGCCTTCAGGGCCGGCTGCTTGAGGATGCGCCCCTGCTCGATGGGCGAATAGGCCATCACGGCGATATGGCTTTGCGCTGCCTGCGGCAGCAGGTCATATTCGATCCCCCGGCGCGAGAGGTTGTAGAGCACCTGGTTGCACAGCACCTGCTCGCCACCGGGCGCGTCGGCCAGTTCGTCCATGTCATCGGTATCGAGATTGCTCACCCCCCATCCGCCAATTTTTCCTTGCGCCATCAGCGTCTCCATACCCGCGATGGTGGCCGCCAGAGGATGCGATCCGCGCCAGTGCAGCAGGTAGAGGTCCAGGTGGTCGGTGCCCAGGCGCTTGAGGCTGGCCTCGCAGGCGGCGATGGTGCCGCGCTCGCTGGCATTGTGCGGCAACACCTTGCTGACCAGGTAGACCTGTTCGCGGCGGCCGGCGAGGGCACGGCCGACGATGCGTTCGGATTGGCCATCGGCATACATCTCGGCGGTATCGATCAGGGTCATGCCAAGGTCGATGCCGGCCTGCAGGGCGCGGACCTCGGCACCGGCGGCTGCGGCCGACTCGCCCATGTTCCAGGTGCCCTGGCCCAGGGCCGGGACTTGCGCGCCATTGCGCAGGGTGATCAGTGGGATGGGCTGCATGGAGGCTCCTTCATCAGTGGCGGAAGATCATTAGAACCCATTTTGCGCATCGGTTCATGGCGCCCGCCTTGTTTGCCGTCTGTGCGGCAATGCCGTGCGGCAACATCCGGCGGCCGCGCCGATTGTAGGCACAGGCAACTGGTGGCATGATCGCAGCCAATCAAAAAGGGAATCGGGGGAAAGTCCATGTTGCGTCGTTTGCGTTCCGTCTTCACCAAGTACTGGGCGCGCTGGCTGCTGGCGTTGTTGCTCATCGGGCTGGCCGAGGCGGTGGTGGTGGGGCTGCTGCCCAATCGCGTGGTCGAGCGTATGGACCTGTTCTTCTATGACTTGCGCATGCGCGTGGCCAAGCCGGCGCTGGATCCGCGCATCGTCATCGTCGACATCGATGAACGCAGCATCAACGAGCTGGGCCGCTGGCCCTGGAGCCGCGACCTGGTGGCCAAGCTGGTGGAGCAGATGACCCAGGCCTATCAGGCGCAGTCGGTCGGTTTCGACGTGGTCTTCGCCGAGCCCGACACCACCTCCGGCTATGGGCGCCTGGAAGACCTGGCGCGCGGGCCTTTGAAGGACGTGCCGCAACTGGCGCAGCAATTGCGCCTGCTCAAGCCGCAGATGGATTACGACGCACGCCTGGCCGCCGCCCTGCAGGGACAGCCGGTGGTGATGGGTTACGCCTTCTCCAACGAGACGGGTGCCGTGGTCAAGGGCCAGTTGCCGCCGCCGGCCTTCAGCGTGACCGCGCTGGGCGGGCGCAATGTGCAGGTGGTGCGCTGGCGCGCTTACGGCGCCAACCTGCCGCAGCTGCAAGCGGCGGCGCGCGCCGGTGGTTTCTTCAATCCGGTTCCTGATGACGACGGCCTCATTCGCACGGTCTCGCTCTTGGCGCGGCATGGCGACGACTTCTACGAGTCGCTGGCCCTGGCTACGGCCCGCGTGGCCGTCGATGGAAAGCGCATCAAGCCGGTCTTCCTGACCAGCGCCGATGGTCTGCTGGGGAGCCAGAAGGAAAACTACGATGCGCTGGCCGCCATCGCCGTGGAGGCGCGTCCGCAGCCGCTGATCATTCCGGTGGAGCGCGGGCTGACCACGCTGGTGACCTATCGCGGGCGTGGCGGACCGCAGGGCGGTGCCTACCGCTATGTCCCGGCGGTGGACGTGATCCGTGGCACCTATCCGCACGACCAGCTCGATGGCCGCATCATGCTGGTCGGGACCACCGTGCCGGGCCTGAACGACCTGCGGGCCACGCCGGTGAGTCCGGTCTATCCGGGGGTGGAGATCCACGCCAACCTGATCGCCTCCATCATCGATGACGACTTCAAGACCCGGCCCGATTTTGCGGTCGGCTATGACGGCCTGCAGGTGGCGCTGGCCGGCCTGCTGCTGGGTTTGTTGCTGCCCGCGCTGGGGCCGCTGGCCTCGGTGCTGCTCTCGCTGGGCACGGCGGCGGCCTTGGGCGGACTCAACTACTGGCTCTATGACAGTGCCGGCCTGGTGCTGCCGCTGGCGTCCTCGCTGCTGCTGGTGGCGCTGCTGTTCATCAGCAACCTGGCCTGGGGCTACCTGTTCGAATATCGCAACCGCAAGGCCATCGTCAACCTCTTCGGCGAATACGTGGCGCCGGAACTGGTGGCCGAAATGGCGGCCAATCCCGCCAGCTACAACATGGAAGGCGAGATCCGCGAACTGACCGTGATGTTCTCCGACGTGCGCGGGTTCACCACCATCTCGGAGAGCCTGCAGCCCAACGAGCTGCGCGAATACATCAACGTGTACCTGACGGCCATGTCCGAAGACATCCGCGGCAATCGCGGCACGCTCGACAAATACATTGGCGACGCCGTGATGGCCTTCTGGGGCGCCCCGCTGGATGTGCCCGATCATGCCGCCCGGGCAGTCGCCACGGCATTGAAGATGCAGCAGACCACGCTGCTGCTCAACGAGGAATTCACGCGCCGCAACTGGCCGCCGCTGAAAATCGGCATCGGTTTGAACAGCGGCCAGATGCGCGTGGGAGACATGGGCTCGCGCATCCGCAAGGCTTATACGGTGATGGGCGATGCGGTCAATTTGTCCTCGCGCCTGGAGTCGATCACCAAGGTCTATGGGGTAGGCGTGCTGGTCGGTGATGCCACCCGCCAGGCGGCGCCGCAGTTTGCCTACCGCGAGCTGGACCGGGTGCGAGTCAAGGGCAAGAACGAACCGGTCCCGATCTTTGAACCGCTGGCCCTGGAAGGCGAACTCGATGCCGCGCTGCGCGCCGAAGTGGAGCAATGGCATGCGGCGCTGGCACTGGTGCGTGCGCAACGCTGGGATGAGGCGCAAGCGGCGATCCTGCAATTGCAGGCTGCGCAGGCGCGTGGACTGTATGCGCTTTACCTGGAGCGCATTGCCCATTATCGCCAGGCACCGCCACCGGCCGATTGGGATGGCGTGACGACTTTCGAGACCAAATAAATGGACTTGGTCAGTCCGCCGCATTTTCCTAGGGGAAATCAGCGCGGTCTGATCGCCGCGAGCCGCGTTTTGCACAAACGTTCTCATCCGC
The DNA here is from genome assembly GCF_002213425.1 of Herbaspirillum aquaticum. Lineage (GTDB taxonomy): Bacteria > Pseudomonadota > Gammaproteobacteria > Burkholderiales > Burkholderiaceae_D > Herbaspirillum > Herbaspirillum aquaticum. The sequence goes on from NZ_NJGV01000013.1 coordinate 103,547, forward strand.
TGACATTTCACGAAAATCTTTGCATGTCGAAACCGCAAATCATTTCCGAGTGGCAACCAAGTGCTGTGCAATCAGCCGCAAACGCCCGCTGGAAGCGGTTTTTCAGCGATTCTTGTCGACGAGGTCAGGACTAGTCAGTATACTTTGCAAGTAACAAGAGTGATGTTGCTTGGCAAGGCGGCGTCGCTGCCGGACGCGATTGATCCCTCCTTCAAGAAGTGGAATATCGGTGTCCGGGCGCATCTGCTTCAGGGGTTCCTTTTCGTCTTGTTGTTCGCTTACGTGGTCCGGGTACTTGCGTGCCGGCCACGCATTGCGTCTGCGCGATCCATGTGCTGACGTCAGTGCAGGCGGCTGGCCGGATGGGAGGGTGGCAGTGACAGCGTGGCTTGCCGCCGCGCTGCGCAACAAGAAAACTGGGAGAGCTCGCCGGGGGGCGGGTCACAGAGACAATGAAACGATGCTTTGGGCATTCTCTGATGGGGATGGCGCTGCTGGGCAGCGCCGTCGCCGCGTGGGCGCAGCCGCAGCCGGCACCACAGGCTTCCGCCGCCGTGGCGGCGGGCAGCGCGCCAGTCCGCAACGACGAACGATTCGACATCACGCGCTTCGCCGTGGAGGGCAACACCTTGCTGTCCCAGGCCAGGGTCGACGAAGCGGTCACGCCTTTCCGCGGCCCCGGCCGCGTCTATGGCGACATCCAGCAGGCGCTGGAAGCCCTGGAGAATGCCTATCGCAGTGCCGGGTATACCGCCGTGCAGGTCAGCGTGCCGGAGCAGGAGCTGACGGGCGGCGTAGTGCGCCTGCAGGTGGTCGAGACGGTGGTGGGCAAGGTGGTGGTGAGCGACAACCGCCATTTCAGCGAGCAGAACATCCGCGCCAGCATTCCTCAGCTGGTGGAGGGCAGTGCCCCCAACCTGCGGCGCATTTCCGAATCGGTGCAACTGGCCAACGACAATCCGGCCAAGCAGGTCAACGTCACGCTCACCGCGTCCGAATCCACCAACCAGATCGATGCGGCCATCACGGTCAAGGATGACAATCCCCTGCGCGTGATGCTCAACGTCGACAACAGCGGCAACCGTGACACCGGGCAATGGCGTACCGGCGTGGCTGTGCAGCACTCCAACCTGTTCAACCGCGACCATGTGGCCACGGTGGCCTACACCACCTCGCCCGACAGTCCCTCTGGTGCCAAGGTCGACCTGTATTCGCTGGGCTATCGTCTGCCCATGTATGGCCTGGGCGACAGCCTCGATTTCATCTACGGCAAATCCAACGTCACCTCGGGCCAGACGCTGGCGGTCAACTCCACGCTCAACATCACCGGCCGCGGCGAAATCTATGCGCTGCGCTGGAACCATTACTTTGCCCGCAGCGGCGAGTGGAGCAGCAAGCTGGTCTTCGGTGCCGACTACAAGAAGGTCGATTCCAGCTGCAGCATCAATGGCGGACTTCTCAATGGCGCCTCGCTCAATACCTGCCTGCCGTATTCCACATTGCCGCTGTCGGTGAGCTACAGCGCGCAGCAACAGGGCGTGGGACAGGTGCTGGACTACAACCTTGGCATCGCCCGCAACATGGCTACCGGCGAGCCGCGCCGCAACGACGCGCTGCAGGTGACGGACCGCTATTCGCTCTTCACCGGTGCGCGCCAGTCGATGGACAATTTCATCATCGTGCGGGGCGGTGCAAGCTGGTTCAAGGTCTTCCAGAATGACTGGCAGGTACGCCTGGCCAGCAGCTTGCAGGTCTCTCCCCATGCGCTGCCGCCGGTGGAACAGTTCGGTCTGGCCGGTGCCAATACCGTGCGCGGCTTCACTGAGCGCGCGGTGGCAGCCGACAGCGGTGCGGTGCTCAATGCCGAACTCTATACCCCGGATCTGCTGGCCAAGAGCGAGGCACGCGGCAACCTGCGTCTGCTCGGCTTTGTCGATGCCGCGCGCGGTGCCAACAACAACGTAACCGCGGCTTCGACGGTGCCGTCGACGCTCACGCTGGCCAGCTTCGGCGCGGGGTTGCGCTATACGTTGGGGCGTGACTTCACCTTGCGCCTGGATGTGGCGCGGGTTCTGCTCAACGGCCATTCCGTCACCGAACAGCGGGGCGATCTCAATGCCCACCTGAGTGCCATCCTGGGGTTCTGACATGACATCACCATCCACTCCCGCACCAGCCCCGGTTCCGCCGGCCATCGAACTGCTGCCCCCGTCGATCACGGTACGCGTCGGCAAGCGCCGCCTGACGCTTTCCTGGCGGGCGCGCAAGCCCTTGCCGCTGCTGCTGTCGCGTCTGTTGCAGCGTGCGTGGAAACGGGCGCTCGCGCCCGGGTTGCGGCTGTCGCTGGCCGCCGCCGCCGTGTGTGGCGCGTGGCAGGCCCCGGCGCTGGCCGCCGCGCCTGCGCCCGGTACCTTGCCCACCGGCTGGAGTGTGGCCAATGGCAATCTCAGCTTCAGCCAGAACGGCAACACGCTCAACATCAACCAGTTGTCGCCGCAGGCCATTGCCCGCTTCGCCTCGTTCAGCATCGGTGCCGATGCGGCGGTCAACGTGGCCCAGCCGAGTTCGTCCGCGGCCTTGCTGGCCAAGGTGACCGGTGCCGACATCTCGCAGATCTACGGCAAGCTCTCGGCCAATGGCACGGTGGTGCTGTACAACCCCAATGGCGTGGTGATCGGGCCCGGCGGTACGGTGGATGCCGCCCGCTTCATTGCGACCTCCCTGGCCATCAGCGACAACGACTTTCTGGCCGGCCGTCTCAATTTCATCAAGGACGGCAATGCCGGCCTGGTGGACAACCAGGGCAAGATCAGTTCGGCCACCGGCGGCAGCGTCTACCTGATCGGCGGCAGCGTCTCCAACAGCGGTGTCATCACCAGTCCGCAGGGCGAGGTCATCCTGGCCGCCGGCCAGACCGTGACGCTGGCCGATACCGCGACCCCGGGGGTGACAGTCAACGTCACCGGCAGCGCCGGCAACGTCACCAACCTGGGTACCATCACGGCCGAGGCGGGACGCATCGGCGTGGCCGCCGGCCTCATCACCAACAGCGGTGTCATCAATGCCTCCAGCGTAGTGCGCGAGGGCGGACGCATCTTCCTGCGCGCCTCGGGCAACCTGACCACCACGACCAGTTCCAGCATCAGTGCCGATGGCACCAAGGGCGGCAATGTCACGTTGTATGCCGCCAATGCCGCCTTCATCGATGGCGATGTGTCGGCAGTGGGCGCGCCAGGGCAGGGTGGATTCGTGGATACCTCCGGGTTGAAGCGGCTGGATGTGGTGAAGGTGCCGAAGGTCGGGACGGGCGGGACGTGGCTCATCGATCCGCACGATCTGGAGGTGGTTGCCAACAACACAAACAATACGGAGTCCAGCTTTGATGGCTGTTCGTCTTACGCGGTCACCTCCACCGATAGCGGCGCGACGATTTCGGCGGCGACCATTTCCAATCAGCTCAGCAATGGCGTCAACGTCAGTCTGACCACCGGCGATAGCGATGGCGTGGGCGGCAACATCACCGTCTCCGCCAACATCACCAAGACCGGCGGCACGGACAGCACACTGACGCTCAACTCCGCCAACAACATCAGCATCCGGGCCAACATCATCAGCGAGAGCGGACGACTTGGGCTGACCCTCAACAGCGGCTATGTGCAGTCATCGCAAGAGAGCTTCTCGGAAGCCCGCATCATGGACGCGGTCAAGCCGCGCAATCTGAGTACCATCGACAATGGCGCGCGCATCGTGCTCAATGGTGGCTCGCTGAGGGTCACCGATGATTCCGTCAACGGGGATCTGCTCATCAACAATGGCACGGTCAACCTTGGCAGCGGCAACCTCTACGCCGCAGCAGTGCGCGTCAACAGCGCCGGTACGCTCACGCTCAACGGCGGCGGGGGCGATATCACCTCGCTCACCAACAACGGGACCGTCAGCGTCGCCTCCAACGGTGAGGGCAGATTGTTGGTCGGTAGCGATGGCATCACCAACAACGGTACGCTCAACATCAGCGGTCGCGTCAATTCCAGTGGTGATGTGAACAACAATGCCAATGCCACGCTGGTGCTCAATGGTGACGCTGCAGTGTTGAACGTCACCGGCAATGCCAGTGTGAGCAACTACGGCACCCTGACGATGGCCGGCGGCAATGTCAGCGCCGGATACATCCGCAACGAGGCCAACGGGACCATTTCGGGCAATGGTACGTTGTCGGTCAGTGGGTCGTTTACCAATGACGGTATCCTCGCACCGGGTGCCGACGGGACCGTGGGGCGTCTGGCTTTGCGGGCAACCGGCGACCCCAGCGATGCCAGCTTCAGCCAGGGCGAGACCGGAAAAATGCTCATCGATATCGCCGGTGCCAGCAACGATAGTTATGACGTGATCGAATTGACCGGATTCTCTTCGACCAGTCTGGACGGCAGCCTCAAGACCCGTCTGCTGAGCGGCTACTCACCCGCTGGCGAAGTGAGCATCAATGCCATCAACATCAGCGGCCCTTCGTCACCGACTGGCTACTTCCGATCAGTGACCGGGGATATCGTCACGGCGGGCGGACAGGAGAAGATGTTCAAGGCGGTCTACGGTGACAACGGCCTGGCGAACCTCTCCTTGCGCGGTGCCGAGACCTTCACTTATCAGCAGTACGGCTATTCGGAAGGTGGCTGGGAGGACCGCTACAACTGGGTCAGCAACGCCACCGTAGGCAACGGCTCGACCTACTTGCCGACCCAGATCGATACCGTGGTCATCTCGGGCAACCAGACCGTGAGACATGACAGTGTTGACGATACCATCGCCAATCTGCAGATCGCTGCGGGTTCCCAGCTCTACCAGCGCGGCGGTACGCTGACGGTACGCAACAGCACCAGCAACAACGGGACGATCAGCGTCAACCGCATGAGTGGCTCGAACAACAGCATCGCTGCCCTGGTGCTCAATGGCACCACCAGTGGAAACGGCGCGCTCAATATCGGCAGCACGGACTTCATCAACGGCGAGACGGTCCTGCTCAACGGAACCGTCACCTTGGCCAATGCCGCCCAGTCCGACATGACGGCGGAGCTGGTGGCCGGCAACCTGACCCTGGGCGGCGATGTACGCCTGTCCAATCTGACCGTGTCCAACGGTACCGTGACCGGTAACGTCGGCTCGCGCCTGGTCGTGGCTGATGCCTTCAGCCAGACCGGCGGCAACCTGACCCTGGCCGATGCCGCGCTGTCGCAGGCGACCGGCTCGCTGGCCATCGGCAACATCACCGCCAACAATCTGGTGCTGCAGGCTGCCAATGGCAACCTTACCCAGAGCACCGGCACCTCGATGCGGGTGAAGTCGCAATTGATCGCCTCGGCCAGCAGCGGCATCACCTTCAACAACAGCGGCAACCAGATTGCCGGCTTTGCCGCCAACAACAGCGGCACCGGTGACATCACGCTGAAGAACGCGCTCAACACCAGCGATGCCAGCGCGGTCAGCATCACCGGTGTGACCACCGCGCGCGGCAACATCAGCATCGACAACACGGGCGGTGTGGTCACTTCGGCCATCGGCACCCGCGCCAGCTTCCTCGGCAGTCTGCCCAGCAATGCCAATGGCACGGTCATCAGCACCGACAGCAAGCTGGCCACCTTGGGTATCAACAGCACCGGCCAGATCAAGAGCAGCAACGGTTCGGTCAGCGTGGTCACGCACAGCCCGCTGACCATCGGGTCGGGTGGTGTCAGCGCCACCGGAACCATTACCCTGACCGCGAGCGCCTCGTCGGGCAGCAACGACACGCTGACGATCAATGGCGTGCTGGTTTCTACCGGCGGCAATATCACGCTGTCGGCGGGCGATTCGATGACCATCAACGCCAACATCTCCACCTCGCCGCCGGGCGTGGCGCTTCTTTCGGTGGATTCCGGCCAGGTGATCGGTTACGCCCAAGGCGTCACCATCGTCGACGCCAACGGGACGCGCACGCCGGTAGCGGCCAGCTCCAGCAGCTCCAGCTCCGGCAATACCAGCAGCAGCTCGGCCAACAGCCAGACCGCGCTGGCCGTGCAGCAGCAACAAAACCAGCAGAGCCGTGACCTGCAGGCCAGTCTGAACAACGCGCAGATCACCGATACCGTGCCCGCCACCAGCGGCAATGTCGTACAGCAGACCGGGGCCGCCACCCAAACTGTGGGCGGTACGACGGACCACTTTGGCGACGAGGGCGATGACCGCAAGCAGGCCAAGAAACCGCTCCCGATGTGCACCTGATAACCGGATGATGTGATCTTCATGAATGCCTTCAAGCAAACTTCGCCGGCCTCGGTCCGGCGCACTCTGGCCGGGTTGACCCTGGCGCTGCTGCTTCTGCTGGTGGTGGCGTCTGCCTTCGCCCAGCCGCAGCCGGTGGTGGGTCAGGTCACCCATCTCTCGGGCGTGTTGAGCGTGCGCCACGCCGATGGCACGCGGGTGGTGCTGTCGGTAAAGTCGGCCATCCTGCAAGGCGACACCCTCATCACCGAGCGCGAGACCTATGCCCGCGTCAAGTTCGTCGACAACGGCGAGATCGTGCTGCGCCCGGGCTCCGAGGTGGCCGTGAGCAAATATCTCTACGACGAGAAGGAACCGAAGAACGATGCCGTGGCCATCGGCCTGGTCAAGGGCGGGCTGCGCGCGGTGACCGGCCTGGTGGGCAAGCGCAATCATGAAGCCGTCAACTTCGATACACCCACGGCCACCATCGGTATTCGCGGCACCCACTTCGGCGCCCTGTTCTGCCAGGATGATTGCGGCGGCGTACCGACCCCGAACGGCCAGCCGCCGGCCAATGGCTTGCACGTGGATGTGGTCACCGGTGCCATCCAGGTCACCAACCCGAGCGGAACGCAGCTCTACAGTGCCGGCCAGTTCGGTTTCGTGCCCTCGCTCTTGCAGCCGCCGGTGATCGTGCCGCCGTCCCAGGGCGTGACGGTCACCATGCCCCAGGCCATCAGCAGCAACGGCAATACCGGTACCCAGAAAATCGGTGCGGCCAAGCTTGATGCCTGCGTGACCCAGTAATCGCAGGGTACCGTCATCGGCCATGAAAAAGGCGCCGGCACACAATGTGCGGCGCCTTTTTCGCTGGTACGACGGCGGTTCAGAATTCCAGGACGGTGCCTGCGGCCAGCATGCGCGGACGATGCACGCTGTCGCCGGCGGCGATCTCGGCGGAGATCTCTTCCAGTTGCCCGGGTTTGGCATGCGTGATCAAGACCTCGGGACGGCCTTGCAGGTGCTGCAGTTCTTCCAGCAGCAGGCTGGGGCACAGGTGCTTGGAGAGCAGGGCCAGTTCGCGGTCGCGGTTGGCGAAGGCGGCTTCGATGATGAGATAGCGCAACTGCGCGATGCGATTGACCGTTTCCCACAGCGGCGGGCAGACGCAAGTGTCGCCGCTGAAGGCCAGCGATGCGCCGCTGGCATGATTGCGGACCGCGTAACCGACCGCTGGCACCGTATGGGCTGCCGGCAGCGGCGTGATGCTGCGCTGGCCGATCTCCACCGGCTGGCCCGGCTCAAGGGTGGCAAAGCGCAGGAAGGCTCGCTCGGGCGTGGGGATGACGCTGAAGTCGGGCCAGATGTGCCAGTTGAAGATGTGCTTGCGGATGATCTCCAGGGTGGCCGGCGTGGCGTGCATGGTCAGGGGCGTGCTGCGCATGTCGCCCACGCTGTCGATCATCAGCGGCAGGCAGGCGATGTGATCCAGGTGCGCATGCGTGATGAAGACGTGATCGATCTTCGCCAGCCGCGCCAGCGGCAGGTCGCCTACGCCGGTGCCGGCGTCGATCAGGATATCGTCATCGATGAGCAGGGAAGTGGTGCGCATGCCATTGCCACCGATGCCCCCGCTGCAGCCCAAAATTTCTACACGCATTGTGATTGCCGCTCATAGGATGGAAGCTTCCGTCGCCGCCCCCGCGGTGTTGACTTGAAAGGAAGCTTATTGCAGTCCGGAAACCCTTGTCAGGACTGGCTTTGCGGACGATGTGGCAAATCATGCAACATACCGGGATGTTAAGGGATTCGGCGCCTCCGCGCAATCGGGAGAACCCTGATCCGCTGTCCCGGCGCACTTGCCGCTGCGATTGCGCCAAGCGCAGAATTGGCGGCCAATTCCCCCCAAGTTCGCTGCAAGACAGCGTGCACTCTCGTTCTAGAATCTCGATGATGCCGAAAAAGCATCCGTAAAAAGCGCGCCGGCATTGCCTTGTCGCAATGACCACGCCGTGTTCACCCGCCAACGCTTCAGGGAGCCGCATGTTGCCAGCAGTCCATCCAGCAGCCCATACCTGCCAGACCGGCCAGTGCACGCACTGCCGAGCCGGGGAGCGGGCAGCATGAGCGCGCCGGCCAGCAGGCATGATCTGGCGCCCACCGCCGGCGAGCACCGCGACATCGCCTATCGGCTGGAGCGGCTCACCGAGTTGTGCCGCGCGCTGGGCAGCCAGCGCGACATTCCCTTGTTGCTGGAACGCATCCTGCTGACCGCGCGCGACATCACCCGCGCCGACGGCGGCACGCTTTACCGCACCACTGAAAACGGCGAGGCGCTGTGCTTCGACATCTCGGTCAACCAGACCTTGAAAATGCACCAGGGCGGCAGCAGCGGCCAGGCGATTTCCATTCCCGACATCGCCCTGACCCTGCCCGATGGCAAGCCCAACCTGGCGGCCGTGGCGGCTTATGCGGCCAACACCGGGCATTCGGTCAACATTGCCGATGTCTACCAGGCCACCGGTTTCAATTTCAACGGCATGCGGCTCTTCGACGAGAAGTATGGCTACCGCTCCCAATCCATCCTGACCGTGCCCATGCAGGACCACGAAGGCGAGCTGGTGGGCGTGCTGCAGCTCATCAATGCCATCGACCCCGAGACCGGGCAGACCGTCCCTTTTTCCGAGACGGACCAGCATTTCATCGAGGCCTTGGCCGCGCAGGCGGCCATGGCGATGACCAACCAGCAGCTCATCGGGCGCCTGGAAAACCTGTTCGAAAGCCTCATCAAGCTCATCAACATCGGCATCGGCGAGAAGTCCCCGCACACCGGCCGCCACTGCGAGCAGGTTCCGCAGCTGGCCATGATGCTGGCCGAGGCCGCGCACAATGCCACCGAAGGTCCGCTAGCGGACTTCCGCATGACCGATGCCGACCGCCGCGAACTGTGGCTGGCCGCGCTGCTGCACGATTGCGGCAAGATCGGTACGCCCAGCCACATCGTTGAAAAAGCCACCAAGCTGGAAACCATCTTCGACCGCATCCACCTGGTCGATACCCGTTTCGAAGTCCTCAAGCGCGATGCCGAGATCCGCGTGCTGCAGGAAAAGCTGGCGCTGGGTGCGTCCCTGACGCCCGACAAGGCGGCCGAGCTGGATGCCGCCCTGGAGGCCGAACGGCTGCAGCTGGACGAGGAGCGCAACTTCCTGCGCCGGATCAACTTCGGCAACGAGGGCATGCGCGCCGAAGACCAGCAGCGCGTGCTCGATATTGCCGAGCACAGCTGGCGTGGTCCCGATGGCCAGGTCCGCAAGTTGCTCGATGACGAGGAGGCCGGCAACCTGCGCATCCGTGCCGGCACCCTCAACGATGCCGAGCGCGCCATCATCAACAACCACATCGTCATCACCATCCGCATGCTGGAGTCGCTGCCGTGGCCCAAGCAGCTGGCGCGCGTGACCGAGTTCGCCGGCGGCCACCACGAGCGCATGGACGGCAAGGGCTATCCCAAGGGATTGACGCGCGAGCAGATGTCGGTACAGGCGCGCATCATGGCGGTGGCTGACATCTTCGAGGCCGTGACTGCCGCCGACCGTCCCTACAAGCGCGGCAACACGCTCAACGAGGCAGTGGACATCCTGGCCGGATTCAAGGCACGCAACCACATCGACCCCGACCTGTTCGACCTGTTCGTGCGTGAACGCATCTATGAGAAGTACGCCGAGCAATTCATGCATCCCAGCCAGATCGACGAGGTCGACCTGTCGCGCATTCCAGGCCATGGCGGCTGAAAGCGCAACAGCCGACGCAAGCTGGGTTATGCTGATGGCTTCATAAAGTTTCCCTTCATTGCAGACGCCGTCGCACGTGCGCCGGCGCATCAAGGAAAAGCATCACGTGTCCCAGGCAGTAACCCGATTCCCCGTTCCCGCTCGCCCACCCGCCAGTTTCCTGCGCCGTCATTGGCGTGGCGATTATTCGCTCGGCCGTTCTTACTGGCTGCATACCGTCCTGCTGACCTCACTGGTACCGGCCCTGGCCATTTCCGTGCTGGCGCGGCTGACCAACGACATGCCGGCGCGCTACGGCATGGCCGGCGTGCTGGGCATTGCGGCCTTCAGCTACCTGGCCTGGACCTGGGGCGTGTGCGGCTGCTGGCGCTCGGCCAGCAAGCACGTGGCGCGCGGCGGACGGCGCTGGGCCGAGGTGGTGGTCAAATTCCTCATCGTGTGCGGCGCCATCAGCATGGCCACCAGCACCTGGCGGGCGGCGCATTCGCTACGTGAACAACTCGACATTGCGCTGGGCAAGCAGCTGGGCCCGCCGGTGGTGTACCAGGTGCGGGTGGATGGCCGGTCGGTCTTGCTGCAAGGCGGCATGAACGATGGTGCCGCCGATGGCCTGGAGGCCGTCCTGCAGCAGCATCCGTCGGTGCGCACGGTGGTGCTGTATTCGGCCGGCGGCTGGGTGCGCGAAGGCAAGCTGGTGGGCGACGTGATCCGTCGCCACCGGCTCAATACCTATGTGGAGCAGGAGTGTTCCTCTTCCTGCACGCTGGCCTTCCTGGCCGGCCGCGACCGCGCCATGGATCCGCGCGCGCACATCGGTTTCCATACGCTCTATACCGTCGGCGGCGACGACCGCATCAACAAGAGCTTCGACCGCAAGCTGACCTTCGACACCTACGGCAAGCTGGGCCTGCCGCATGATTTCATCGAGCGCATCGCCGACACGCCGGCCGCGCAAAGCTGGTATCCCGAACTCGGCCAGCTCCTGCAGGCAGGCGTGCTGACCCGGCTGGCGCCGGGCGGCGAGACTGCCCAGCTCGCCACCATCGCCACGTCGCGCGACGTGCTGGAGGCCGAATTCAAGAAGGGCGCCCTGTTCGACATCATGGCGCGCTATCACCCTGCCGACTTCGCCCGCACCATCGACCTGGCCTGGGCCCGGGCGCAAGCCCATGCGTCGGATGCCGAGATCCTCGCTGTGGGCCGCGAGCAGGTCGGACTGTTGAGTCGGCGCCTGTTGCCCATCGCTTCTGACCAATCGCTGGCCGAGTTCCAGCAATTGCTGCTGGACGAAGCCGTGGCCCTGCGCGGCATCAGTGCGGCGGCCTGCACCGAACTGATCTACCCGCGCTCGCGCGCGGAGGCGGTGGCCGGCCGCGAAGCCCCGCAATCAGCGTTGCCGCAGGAGTTCGCCAACCGCGAGCAGGTGATGACGCAGCGCCTGCTGCGTGACGCCGACCCCGCCAATGCCGGCCGCTACAGCCTGGCCGAGCGCACCCGCGTGATGCGCAAGGCGCTCGCGCCGCTGACCCAGGAACAATTGAAACTGCTGTCGTCGCCATTGCGGCGCCAGGCCGATCCCGATGCCACTTGCGACGCCTCCATTGCCTACCTGCGCGCGGTCAACCAGCTGCCTCCGGACGAACGGCGCGTGGCGCTGCGCGTGCTGTATTCGCGGGAATGAGCCTGGAAAAGCGCACAGGGAGCCATTTTGCTGCAATGCGGTAAAATAGCGGCTTCACTCCTGCCCGCTGCAGGGCATGCCCCGCGTGACTTGCCGGCGCGGCATCTTGCGGGCCATTCCTTGCTGTCCCGTAGCGGCCGCCTTGCCTTCTTGTGCGGCGGCTGATTTCCTGCTGATCTTGTTCATGACGACCATCGCCCCTACCACATCGCGCCTGCGCGACCTGCGCCAGAACGTGCTGGCCGGCCTCACCACCTCCTTTGCGCTGGTGCCCGAATGCATCGCCTTTGCACTGGTGGCGCAGTTGAACCCGCTGATGGGGCTCTATGGCGCTTTCTTCATCTGTACCATCACGGCCTTGTTCGGGGGCCGGCCAGGCATGATTTCCGGGGCGGCCGGATCGATGGCCGTGGTCATCGTGGCCCTGGTGGTCCAGCACGGTGCACAGTATTTCCTGGCCACGGTGGTGCTGTCGGGCGTGATCATGCTGCTCTTCGGCGCGCTGCGGCTGGGCAAGCTGGTGCGCATGGTGCCGCACCCGGTGATGCTGGGCTTCGTCAACGGACTGGCCATCGTGATCGCGATGTCGCAGCTGGAACATTTCCGCGTCGAGTCGCCCGCCGGTCCGCAATGGTTGCAGGGCGGGGCGCTGGCCATCATGATCGGCCTGACCCTGGCCACCATGCTGATCGTGTGGCTGCTGCCGCGCGTGACCAAGGCGATTCCGCCGGCGCTGGCGGCCATTCTCGGCGTAGGCCTGGTGACCTATCTCAGCGGCCTGCACACCCGCACCCTGGCCGACATGGCGCAGATCGCTGGTGGCCTGCCGCCGCTGCACTGGCCCAGCGTGCCGATGAACCTGGAGACGCTGCGCATCATCGGTCCCTATGCAGTGCTCATGGCCATCGTCGGCCTGCTGGAAACCCTGCTGACTTTCAACCTCACCGACGAGATCACCGCCAGCCGTGGCCAACCCAACCGCGAATGCCTCGCGCTGGGCGCGGCCAACATCGTCTCGGGCCTGTTCGGCGGCATGGGCGGCTGTGCCATGATCGGCCAGACCATGATCAACCTCGGCTCGGGCGGGCGCTCGCGTCTTTCCGGTGTGGTGGCGGGCGGGATGATCCTGCTGTTCATCCTCTTCCTGTCCCCGGCCATCGAGCGCATTCCGCTGGCGGCGCTCGCCGGCGTCATGTTCGTGGTGGCGCAGGAAACCTTCGCCTGGGATTCGCTGCGCGTGCTGGGCAAGGTGCCGCGCAGCGATGCCCTGGTCATCATCGCGGTGACCATCATCACGGTGCTGACCGATTTGGCCGTGGCCGTCCTCTGCGGCATCGTCATCACCGCGCTCAACTTCGCCTGGCAGCACGCGCGTGAAATCCGCGCTGATCGCCGCGAGGAGGCCGATGGCAGCCGTACCTACCTGCCGCAGGGCACACTGTTCTTTGCCTCCACCACGCACTTCCTCGACCTCTTCGATACCGCCAACGATCCGCAGCAGGTGACCCTGGATTGCCGTCATCTGCGCCTGGCCGATCACTCCGCCATCGCGGCCGTACAGACCCTGGCCGAGCGCTACGTTCGTGCCGGCAAGACGCTGCGCGTGGTGGCCTTGTCGCAGCGTTGCAGCCAGTTGCTGGAACGCGCGGGCTTGCCGCAGGTGGCGTAAAAAAGCCCGCCGGCGCACACAGACATGTGCGCGGGGCGGGCGAAATACCACGGGAAAAAGTTTTGGGCAGCGGCCCGCATTTCAGGATGCGGGCCGCTTTCGCATGGGGCTTACAGACCCAGGAAGTCCATCTTGCCCAGCTTCACGCCCTGGTGGCGCAGGATGCCGTAGGCGGTGGTGACGTGGAACAGGAAGTTGGGCAGGCCGAACACGGTCAGGTATTCCTGGGCGGTCATGGTGCGCTCCTCGCCGCGCAGCTTCATGGTCACCGGGCGTTCTTCCTGGCCGTCAACGGCTTCGGGGGTGACCGTTTCCAGGAACAGCAGGGTCTTGTTGATGCGCGCCTGCAGTTCGTCAAAAGTGGACTCATCATCCGCAAAGGCCGGTGCGGCTACGCCCGAAAGGCGGCTGGCGGTGGCCTTGGCGGTATCGCTGGCGCGCTGGATCTGCGCCGACAGCGGGAACATGTCTTCGTACAGGCGGGCCGACAGCAATTGCTGCGCATCCAGCTGGTGTTGGCCAGCATGCTGCTCGGCCTTGTCGAGCAGCGTGGAAAGGGTGTTCAGGCCGCGGACCAGCAACGGGATGCTGGCCTGGTAAAGGGTGATGGTCATGGTGATGTCTGGTTGGCTGCGTTGAGTGGGCCGGACCTGCCGCAGGAGCACAGGTCCGGCATGGACTTACCTGGATGAGGAAAGCTGTGTCGCCGGTCCACCCCATCCGCCGCCCAGGGCACGGATCAGGTTGACTGTTGCGCGGGCACGTTCGCCATCGAGCGTGACCGAGGCGCGTCGCGTCTGCAGCACGGTACGGTCGGCATCGATGACGCTGAAGTAGCTCACCGCCCCCTCGCGGTACTGCGTGTGCGAGAGTTTGGCCGCGCGCGAGGATGCGGCCACGGCTTCATCCTGGGCGCGATTCTGGTCGTCCAGGATGCGCAGGTTGGCCAGGTTGTCTTCCACTTCGCGGAAGGCATTCAGGACCGTTCCGCGATAGGTTGCCACCTGCTCTTCATAGCTGGCGCGCGCGCGATCCACACCGGCCTGGCGGCGTCCGCCATCGAACAGCGGCATCGACAGCGCCGTGCCCACCAGCGGGCCCAGGAGGAAGGTGCGACTGGACCAGTTGAACAGGTCACCCAGTTGCGCCGACTCATAGCCCAGGCCACCGGTCAGGTTCAGCGCCGGGAAAAAGGCCGACTTGGCCACGCCCACGCGGGCATTGGCGGCGGCCATGGCGCGTTCGGCGGCGGCGATGTCGGGGCGGCGCTCCAGCAGCGTCGAGGGCAGCCCGGCCGGCACCGTCACGCTCAGTCGCGTCAGCGGTTGCGGCGGCAGCGAGAACTCGGCCGGGGTGCGGCCCAGCAGGATGGCCAGGGCGTGTTCGGCGGTGGCGCGCTGGCGGGCAATGCCCAGCGCTTCCGATTGTGCCGAGGCCAGTTCGGAACGGGCGCGGGCCACGTCCACTTCGCTGATGTCGCCTTCATCGAAGCGGCGCTGCACCAGGCGCAGCGATTCCTGGCGCAGTTCGACGGTGCCGCGATAGAGCTCGGCGGCAGCGTCCAGTTCACGCACCTGGAAGTATTGCTGCGCGACGTCAGCCTGCAGGGCCAGCAGCACCGAATGGAACAGCGCTTCGCTGCGCTGGGCATCGGCGGTGGCGGCATCGACGGTCGAGGCGACCCGGCCGAACAGGTCGACTTCGTAAGAAACGTTCACCTGAGCACGATAGAGAGTGAACGGTTGTGTATTGGCATCGGCCGGCAAGCCTTGCGAGGCGGGCGACGGGCGCTGACGGGTCGCACCGACCCCGGCATCCACCTGCGGGAAGTAGCCCGAACGCGCGTCGCGGGTCAGGGCGCGCGCCTGGCCCAGGCGCGCGGCGGCCGCCTTGAGGTCCTGGTTGGCTTGCTGGGCGGTGTCTTCGAGGGCGTTCAACTTGTCGTCGCCGAAGATCTTCCACCACTCGCCACGGGCGATGTCTTCGGCCGGTTGCGCGGCTTTCCACTGGCTGCCGTTCTCGCCGGTCTGCGACGCAGGGGCGGCTTCCTTGAAGGCGGCCGGGGTGTCCACCGCCGGACGTTCATAGGTCGGGGCCACCGAGCAGCCGGCCAATACCAGCAGTGCCGCCAGCAGGGCCGAGCTGATGCGCACGGGGCGCAGCAGGCGGCCGATCGAGAGAGATTGGTTCATCATTTTTCTTGCTCCATTCATGGGCCGATCCGCAGATCAGCGATCATCCTGTGCGCCCGGTGCAGCGTGGGCGATGTGGGTGCCGGCAGTCATCGGGGCTTCGTGGTGCGAGGCCGAGTGCAATGCACGGCGGTCGATGGTACGCAGCAGGACGTAGAACACGGGCGTGAGGAACAGGCCGAAGAGGGTCACGCCCAGCATGCCGAAGAACACCGCAATACCCATCGCATGGCGCATTTCCGAACCGGCACCGGAGGAAGTCACCAGCGGCACCACACCCATGATGAAGGCGATCGAGGTCATCAGGATCGGGCGCAGACGCAGGCGGCTGGCTTCGATGGCGGCTTGCACGGCAGTGCGGCCCTGCATCTCCAGTTCGCGGGCAAATTCCACGATCAGGATGGCGTTCTTCGCCGACAGGCCCACCAGCACCATCAGGCCGATCTGGGTGAAGATGTTGTTGTCGCCACGGGTCAGCCACACACCGGTCAGTGCTGCCAGGATGCTCATCGGCACGATCAGGATCACGGCCAGCGGCAGGGTCAGGCTTTCATACAACGCAGCCAGCACCAGGAACACCAGCAGCACGCTGATCGGGAACACCCACACGCCTGCATTGCCGGCCAGGATCTTCTGGTAGGTCAGGTCGGTCCACTCGAACTTGATGCCGCGCGGCAGGGTGGCAGCGGCCACGCGTTCAGCCGCAGCCTGTGCCTGGTCCGAGGAATAACCCGGGGCCGGACCACCGTTGATGTCGGCGGCGGTATAGCCGTTGTAGCGCACCACCATTTCCGGACCGAAGGTCTGCTTGACCTTCACCACGGAGGACAGCGGCACCATCTCGCCGGCATCGTTGCGGGTCTTCAGTTGCGCGATGTCCTCGGCCTTGGCACGGAAGGGCGCGTCAGCCTGGGCACGCACCTGGTAGACGCGGCCGAAGCGGTTGAAGTCGTTCACGTACAGCGAACCCAGGTAGATCTGCATGGTGTTGAACACGTCGGTGACCGGAATGCCCAGCTGCTTGGCCTTGACGCGATCCAGTTCCACGTCCAGCTGCGGCACGTTGATCTGGTAGCTGGAGAACATCGGGCCCAGCGCCGGTTCCTTGGCGGCAGCCTTCATGAAGGCTTGCGCGGCCTTGTCCAGTTCAGCGTAGCCCAGCGCATCGCGGTCTTCGATCTGCATCTTGAAACCACCCAGCGTACCCAGGCCCATCACCGGCGGCGGCGGGAAGACGGCGGTGAAGGCTTCCTTGATGCCGCCGAATTTCTTGTTCAGCGAGGCAGCAATGGCGTTGCCTGACAGTTCCTTGCTCTTGCGTTCCTCGAAGGGCTTCAGGCCCACGAAGACGATACCGGCCGAGGAGCTGTTGGTGAAGCCGTTGATGGACAGGCCGGGGAAGGCAATCGCACTGGCCACGCCCGGTTCCTTCAACATGATGTCGCTCATCTTGCGCATCACTTCTTCACTGCGGTCGATCGAGGCGCCATTGGGCAGCTGGGCGAAGGCGACCAGGTATTGCTTGTCCTGGCCCGGCACGAAGCCGCCGGGAACGATGTAGGACACGCCCAGCGTCGCCGCCAGCAGCACCACATACACACCCATGGTGGCACCCTTGCGCTTGATCACGCCGGTGACGCCATGACCGTAGTTGTCGGACGCACGGTTGAAGAAGCGGTTGAAGCGGATGAAGAAGCCACCCAGGAAGCGGTCCATCTGGCGCGTCAGCCAGTCCGGCTTGTCGCCATGGCCCTTGAGCAGCAGGGCGGCCAGGGCGGGGGACAGCGTCAGGGAATTGAAGGCCGAGATGACGGTGGAGATCGCAATGGTCATCGCGAACTGCTTGTAGAACTGGCCGGTGAGGCCGGTCATGAAGGCCAGCGGCACGAACACCGCCACCAGCGTCAGGGCAATGGCGATGATGGGGCCGGAGACTTCCTGCATGGCGCGATAGGTGGCGTCGCGCGGCGAGAGGCCGGCACCGATGTTGCGTTCCACGTTTTCCACCACCACGATGGCATCATCGACCACGATACCGATGGCCAGCACCATCCCGAACAGCGACAGTGCATTGATGGTGTAGCCAAAGCCCAGCATCAGCGAGAAGGTACCGATGATGGAGACCGGCACGGCCAAGAGCGGAATGATGGAAGCGCGCCAGGTCTGCAGGAAGATGATCACCACGATCACGACCAATGCAATGGCTTCCAGCAGTGTATGCACCACCGCTTCGATGGAGGCCCGCACGAACTGGGTCGGGTC
Source organism: Herbaspirillum aquaticum (assembly GCF_002213425.1). Taxonomy (GTDB): domain Bacteria; phylum Pseudomonadota; class Gammaproteobacteria; order Burkholderiales; family Burkholderiaceae_D; genus Herbaspirillum; species Herbaspirillum aquaticum. The sequence goes on from NZ_NJGV01000013.1 coordinate 121,376, forward strand.
ATAGACGATGCTGTAGCTGACCGAGCTGGGGAAGTCGGCCGACAATTCCTTCATCGCCGCACGCACCTGGGTCGAGACATCCAGCGCATTGGCACCGGGCGCCTGGAAGATGGGGATGGCCACGGCCGGCTTGTTGTCCAGCAGCGAGCGCAGGCCATATTCGGAGGCAGCCAGTTCCACGCGGGCGACGTCGCCCAGGCGGGTGGTGGCGCCATCGGGCGAAGCCTTCAGGATGATGTCGCGGAATTCGCCTTCAGTCTTCAAGCGACCCTGGGCGTTCACCGACAGTTGCAGCGGTGTCTCCGGCGAGCTGGGCGAGGCACCGATCACACCGGCGGCCACCTGCACGTTCTGCTCGCGGATGGCGCGCACCACGTCGGTAGCGGTCAGGCCGCGCTGGGCCACCTTGTTGGGATCAAGCCAGACGCGCATGGCGTAGTTGCCCGAACCGAACAGGCCCACTTCACCCACGCCCTGGATACGCGCCAGGCGGTCCTTGACGTTGAGGACCGCGTAGTTGCGCAGGTAGGTGGTGTCGTAGCGGTTGTCGGGCGAGGTCAGGTGCACCACCATGGTCAGCGTGGGCGAGGATTTGAGCGTGGTCACGCCCAGTCGCTGCACGTCTTCCGGCAGGCGCGGCAGGGCTTGCGAGACGCGGTTCTGCACCAGCTGCTGGGCCTTGTCGGGATCGACGCCCAGGCGGAAGTTGACGGTGATGGTGAGGTTGCCGTCGCTGTTGGCCTGCGACTGCATGTAGAGCATGTTTTCCACGCCGTTGATCTGCTCTTCCAGCGGCGAGGCCACCGTTTCAGCGATCACCTTGGGGTTGGCGCCGGGATACTGTGCGCGCACCACCACGGAAGGCGGCACCACTTCCGGATACTCGGAGATGGGTAGCTGCAGCATGGCCAGCACGCCGCCCAGCAGCAGCAGTACCGACAGCACGCCCGCAAAGATCGGGCGGTCGATGAAGAATTTTGAGATATTCATGTGGGTTCCTTGTCAGTCGTCAGGATGCAAATGCCCTGGCAGCGGGCCTTGCAGCCCCTGCGACTTGTTCTTCCTTGAATGCGAGAGCGCTGGTGCGGATCAGGCCTTGCCGGCCGCAGGTCCCGGTGCGGCTGCCCCGTTCTGCGCCTGCATCGGTACCACGGTCGGGGTGATGGGGTCACCCGGGCGCACACGCTGCAGGCCATTGACCACGATGCGTTCACCCGGCTGCAGGCCCTTTTCGATCACCACCAGGCCGTCATGGCCAGCGCCCACCACCACCTGGCGGTAATTGGCCTTGTTGTCCTTGTCGGCCACCATGACGAAGCGCTTGTCCTGGTCGGTGCCGACGGCCTTTTCGTCAATCAGCACGGCCTGGTGCGGCTCGCCGCCACCCAGGCGCACGCGGGCATACAGGCCCGGGACCAACTGGCCATCGGCGTTGTCGAAGATGGCGCGTACGCGGATGGTGCCGGAGGCCGTGTCGAGGCGGTTGTCGACCGAACCGACGCGGCCCTTGCGGGAGTAGCCGTCTTCATTGGCCAAGCCCAGTTCCACTGGCACGGAGGTGCCGGCGGCGCGCGCCGGGTTCACGTACTTCAGGAAGCTTTGTTCATCCACGTCGAAGGAGGCATAGACCTTGGCCACCGACACCAGCGTGGTCAGCGGGGCATTGGCTGCACCCGGGTTCACCACGTTGCCCACGGTCACCTCGGCGCGCGAGATGCGGCCCGAGACCGGTGCGGTGATACGGGTGTATTCCAGGTTCAGGCGGGCCGCGCGCAGGGCGGCGCGGGCGGCGGCGACGTTGGCCGAGGCTTCGCGCGAGGCGTTCTGCTTTTCTTCGAAATCGCGCTTGGCGATGGCGTTGTCGCCCAGCAGGCGCTGGCCACGGGCCAGGTCGGAGGCGGTATAGCCGGCACGGGCTTCGGCGCCGGCCAGTTGCGCTTCGGCGCGGGCGACTTCGGCCTCATAGGGGCGCGGGTCGATGGTGAAGAGCACGTCGCCCTTCTTGACCAGGGCGCCATCCTTGAAGTGCACGGCAGTCAGGGTGCCGCCGACCAGCGGACGGACCTCGACGCGATCGACCGCTTCAATGCGGCCCGAATAGGATTGCCAGTCGATGATCTGGCGCTGGACCACCTCGGCCACATCTACCGGAGCACCGGCCGCAGCAGCGGCCGGGGCAGTGGAGGCATTGGCCGACAGGCCCACCACGGAGATGGCGCCACCGACCGAGAGGGCGATGACGGCCACCACCGTGGCGGTGAGAGCGAAGCGTTTGCGCAGGGGAGCGGGAGTATTCATTTTCTTGTCCTCAGAGTGAAGTGGAGGGGTGAAGCGGATGCGGCAGGAATTCAGGGAGCGCGACATCGCGTCGCAGGGTGGCGAAGCGGCAGCGCAGGAAATTGACGATCTCGGTCAGCAAGGGCAGGTGTGTGCGCAGCGCGCCGTGGGTGATGCCCACGAAGCGCGACACCTGCGTCGGTACGCCCGCGAGGATCAGGCTGGAGGCGTATTTCTCGGCCTCCGGACAAAGCACGTCGCGTTCGGCCGTGGCGATGAAGGCCGGCGGCAAGCCCGCCAGGCGGCTCACTTCCAGCGGCGCGGCATAGGGATGCAGGCGCTGCATGGTCTGCGGCAGGTACTGGCGATAGCTGGCCGCGCAAGTCTCGGCGGTGACGTCCGATTGCAGGCGGGTGGCATCGCCCAGCAGGCGCATGCTCGGGTCCAGCATCGGGCTGATCAGTACCTGGGCGGCCAGGGGTTTGCCGCAGCGATCGCGGGTCATCATCGTCAGGCTGGCAGCCAGGCTGCCACCGGCGTCGTCACCGGCCACCACCATGCGGTCCAGGTCCACCTTCAGTTCTGCGGCGTTCTTGCAGGCCCAGGTGGCGGCCGCGAAGGCGTCTTCGGGCGCGGCCGGGAAGGGCTTGGCCGGCGCCAGCGCATAGGCGACCGACAGCACCACGGCCTGGTTGTGCTGGGCCAGGAAGCTGGCCGGGGTGTCGGCGTCATCCAGCGAACCACTGGTGAAACCGCCGCCGTGGAAGTACAGCACCAGCGGGCGTTTTTCGCCCTTGGCCAGGGCGACAGCGGGCTGGTACAGGCGCACGGGGATACGTCCCAGCGGGCCGGGAACGAAGAAATTGCGGATGTCCAGCGGAGAGGAACCTTGCATGATGAGCGCCTGGGCCGAAGCCACTTGTCCAAGAATGAGGCGGATTGTGCGCCACAGCAGGGTCTCGAATAAACACCTATAATCCAACAACACTGTTCGGTAAGTCTGAACAATCAGGACGATCAATTCGTTCACTTTGCTGATCCTTTCAGTGAAGTAAAAGCCTGGTTACAGCGCTGCGCGAAGGCGTGGGTGATGTGGGAAAATCGACCACGTTGCCCTCTGATGCGCAAATTTGGCTGGCTTTTGTCGTTATTTGTTTTAAATTGGGATGAGGCTGGTCAGCGTGATCGAGGTCCATCCCGTCCTTGCAAGACGGCGCGCCGGGGGCGGTGCCAGGGCTTGCATGAAACTGTCTTGGCCCCCGTTTGCCGCGCCGGTGTTTCCCAGGCGGCGGCCTCAAAGGAGAGAGCGATGGACCGTTTCCAGGCCATGCAAGTCTTTACTGCTGTGGTGGATGCCAACAGCTTCACGCGCGCTGCCGACAACCTGAACCTGCCGCGTACTACCGTGACCACCCTGATCCAGGGGCTGGAGAGCATGCTGAAGGTGCGCCTCTTGAACCGCACCACGCGCCGCATCAGCCTCACGCCCGATGGCGCGGCATATTACGAGCGCTGCGTGCGCATCCTGGCCGACATCGACGAGACTGAACAATCCTTCCGCAACGTCACCCGCGGCCCGCAGGGCCGGCTGCGCATCGACGTGCCCGGCTCCATCGGCCGGCTCATGCTGCTGCCCAACCTGTGCGACTTCTACAGCAAGTACCCGGACATCGAACTGGTCATGGGCATGGGCGACCGTCCGGTGGACCTGGTGCAGGAGGCGGTGGACTGCGTCATCCGCGTGGGTGACCTGCAGGATTCGTCGATGGTGGCGCGCCGCATCGGTACCTTCCAGACCGTCACCTGCGCCTCGCCGACCTACCTGGAGCGCCACGGCGTGCCGCACACCATCGAAGACCTGCAGCAGCACCAGTCGGTGCATTACTTCTCCAGCCGCACCGGCCGCACCATCGATTGGGACTTCGTGGTCGATGGCATCACCCGCGAGGTGAAGATGAATGGCCGTCTCTCGGTCAACGATGCCGACGCCTACGTGGAGTGCGCGCTGCAAGGCTTTGGCATGGTGCAGGCGCCGCTCTACATGGTCACGCGTCACATCGATGAAGGCCGCTTGGTGGAGGTGCTGTCGCAATGGAAGCCGGCACCGCTGCCGATTTCCGTGGTGTACCTGCACAACCGCCATCTGTCGCCCAAGGTGCGCGCCTTCGTGGACTGGGTGGCCGAACTGTTCGCCACCTGCCCGTTGAACAAGGCCTGCACCATGGGTATGGAAGACAGCGAGTGCCACTTCGTCAACAAGCCCGAGTCCACGACGGTACGCACGGTGGTGGAGCAATACAACATCGCCGAGAGCGTGTTCTGATCGATAGATCCGGCTTGGGGTTCGGCGAGGATTATGCAGGGCGGGCCGCTGTTTTCGCGTGCCTTAAGCTGCTGATTTTTTGCCCGATTCTCTTTCCCTGCTTGCTGGAGTTTCAGGTGGAATCGCGCCGTAGCTGGAGCGATGGCGATGTCTTGCCATCGTGGCTGCGCCCAATCGTGCAAGGGCATACCTGATCCTGCAAACTTCTTGCCCGATTCTCCATGGATCGATGGCAGAGGATCAGGCAGTTGCCAGTCCGCGCTACAGTCGCGTCTGTCTTTCAATGAGAGGAGCTTATGGACCTCGATCTGCATTCCGTCCAGGATTCCGGCCCGCTTTCCGGCCCGCTGCTGCTGCCCGGGGCGGGGGACAGTGCGCCCAGCCGGGCCCAGGATGATCCGCGTTTCCAAACCATGCAGCAGGAGCTGCTGCAACTGCTGGAGCGGTATACGGCCGGCGTCGAAGGCATGCTGGCCACGGCCATCCCCAACCTGGAAATCTATCGCATCACCTGTCCGACCGGCCCCAAGCACGCGGTGCAGAAGCCGGTCTTTGCGGTGATTGCGCAGGGTTCCAAGCGCATCTTCGTGGGCGATGAAATCTACGAATACGATCCCATGCATTACCTGGTCGCCTCGGTGGACCTGCCGGTGGTTGGCAAGGTCATGGTGACCAGTCCCGATGAGCCCTACCTGGGTTTGCGGCTGGAACTCGATACCCAGGAAATCGGTGAGCTGATTGGCGACGAGAACCTGCCTGCATCGGCCAATCTCGGCGAGGGCGCTGCGCGCGGGCTGTACGTGAACCGGCTCGACGTCGACCTGCTCGATGCTGTGCTGCGGCTGTTGCGCCTGCATGAGACCCCGCGCGACGTGCCTATCATGGCGCCGATGATCCGGCGCGAAATCCTGTATCGCCTGCTGATGAACGGGCAGGGGGCGCTGTTGCGCCAGACCGTGCTGCAGGATAGTCAGATGAATCGCGTGGCCAAGGCCATCCGCCTCATCAAGGAGGGCTATGACCGGGCCCTGCGCATCGAGGATGTCGCACGCGATGTGCATATGAGCGTTTCTTCGCTGCATCACCATTTCAAGCTGGTGACCGCCATGAGTCCGCTGCAATACCAGAAGAATTTGCGCCTGCAGGAAGCCCGCAAATTGATCCTCACCGCCGACGCCAGCGTGGCCACTGCCGCGCATCGCGTGGGTTACGAGAGTTCATCGCAGTTCAGCCGCGAATACAGTCGCCTGTTCGGCGCGCCGCCGCTGCGCGACAAGCGCCGCTGGCAGGAAGAGGAAGCGCCGGTGCTGTAAGCGTGAGCAGGCGTAGCGGGGGCTCGCTAGAATGAGGGGCTTCCCGCAGTTAAGTTATCCACATCCATTTTGATTCGGAGACAGCATGCATTATCGTCGCCTCGGCAAGAGCAACCTGAAGGTATCAGCCTTGTGTCTGGGTTCCATGATGTTCGGGGACCAGACCGACCTGCAAGAGTCCGGCCGCATCGTGGCGTCAGCGCGCGAGCATGGCATCAATTTCATCGATACGGCAGACGTCTATACCAAGGGCAAGTCCGAGGACATCGTTGGCAAGCTGCTGGCCGGGCAGCGCCATGAGTGGGTGCTCGCGAGCAAGCTGGGCAATGCCATGAGCGGCAAGCCCAATGAGTCGCACTATTCGCGCAGCTGGATCGTGCGCGAGACCGAGAACATCTTGAAGCGCCTGGATACCGATTACCTGGACATCCTCTACATGCACCGCGACTACCAGGACGAGAACCTGGAAGAGGCCGTGCAGGCGCTGGGCGACCTGATCCGTGCGGGCAAGATCCGCGGCTTTGGCGTCTCCAACTTCCGTGGCTGGCGCATTGCCGAGATCGTGCGCCTGTGCGAGAAGAACAATGTCCCGCTGCCGCTGGTGTGCCAGCCGTATTACAACCTGTTGAACCGCCAGCCTGAAGTGGAAATCCTGCCGGCTTGCGCCAACTATGGTCTGGGCGTGGTGCCCTACAGCCCGATTGCACGCGGTGTGCTGACCGGCAAGTACCAGCCCGGCCAGAAGCCGCCGCAGGACACGCGTGCCGGCCGGGGCGACAAGCGCATGATGGAGACCGAGTTCCGCGAGGAATCGCTGTTGATCGCGCAGCGGCTGCAGCAGCACTGCGAAGCGCGCGGCATCAAGCTGGGCCAGTTCGCCACCGCCTGGGTGCTGGCCAATGCCTCCATCAGCAGCGTCATCGCCGGACCGCGCACGCTGGCGCAGATGGAGGATTACTACGATGCGGTGGAGATGAAGATCAGCGCGGAGGAAGAGGCATTGATCGACAGCCTGGTCACGCCGGGGCATGCGTCCACGCATGGGTATAACGATCCGAATTATCCGTTCTTTGGGCGGGTGGTGAGGGGCTGAACGACGTACAAGGACGCGGCTACAGGTTGATGCAAGTACTTGCATAAATATGCAAGTACTTGTATTATTTCTGCATGAAACCCCTGCGTTTTCTCGGTTCCAGTCTCTCTGACCTACGTGATATGCCGGACGATGTGCGGCGCGCCTTGGGCGGCGAATTGGCGCGTGTTCAGTTCGGCGTCGAGCCCAGCGACTTCAAATCCATGCCCAGTGTCGGCCAGGGTGTCTATGAGATTCGCTATCGGGACAAAGCCCGTGGTGCATTTCGTGTGATCTACGTGGCCAAGTTTGCCGACGCCATCTATGTGCTGCACGCCTTCCAGAAGAAGACGCAGAAAACCGAAAAGGCAGATATCGATCTGGCAGCCCGACGTTACCGAATGATAGGAGCTTGAACATGCAAACGACCGATCCCCGCTGGAATGACGACAGCATTGTTTCCGGTAGCGGCAACGTGTTCATTGATCTCGGCTTTGAACCGGCCGAGGCTGAGGTCATGCTCATGCGCGTGAAGGTGTTGGCGCAAACCTCGCAGCGGCTGAAAGAAAAAGGATGGACCCAGGCCAAGGCCGCCGAAGAACTGGGTATCACGCAACCGCGCGTTTCCCGGCTGTTGAAAGGCAAGGTCGAGGATTTCAGCCTGGATATGCTGGTGACCTTGGCCGGCAAGCTGGGACTGAAGCCGCAAATCAGTTTTGCCGGTTGAGTGCCTGGCGAAAAGGCGGAAGGTTTTCCGCCTTTTTCTTCACCAAGTCGTCCCGACTTCAACTGGCCGGCCCCTATCGGGCGCTGCGCACTTCATCTTTCCCTTGGATCAGCGCAACGCAGCGATCCTCCGCGCCCCCTCCGCCTTGACCTGCTGGATATCCGTGCCCGGCACCACCAGGTCCATGCCGATGCCCTTCATGCGCTGCGCCATCTCCATGGTGCCGGCGAAGATCCCCACGTATTTGCCCAGCTTGCGCCCCAGCGCCAGCAGATGATCGATGGCCTCGTTGAGCCGCGCATCGTCGTAGGCGTCCGGTGCCAGGCCCAGTTCGATGGCCAGGTCGCTGGGGCCGATGAAGATGCCGTCCAGGTCAGGGGTCTGCAGGATCGCTTTGGCGTTGGCATAGCCTTCGCGGGTCTCGATCATGGCCAGCGTCAGGATGGTGGCATTGGCGTGCGCAAAGTAGTCCGCTCCGCCATACAGGAAGCCGCGCGCCGGGCCATAGCTGCGTGCGCCGCGCGGGGAATAATGGCAGGCGCGCACGAAGCGCTCGGCATCGGCCGCCGTGTTGATCAGCGGGCAGATCACGCCATAGGCACCGGCATCGAGCAGCTTGTTGATTTCGCCCAGGCTGTTTTCGGAGCAGCGCACCAGCGGCACGGCGGGTGTGCTGGAGATGGCCTGCAGCATGGGCAGTGCCGATTCGATCGAGAACGGGCCGTGCTGCAAGTCCACCGTCACCGCATCGTAGCCGCTGTGGCCCAGCACTTCGGCCAGCAGCGAATTACCCATCGATACCCAGCCCGAGAGGGCCAGTTGTTGTTGCGCGAAAAGGGTGCGCAGCCGGTTTTCCCGCATCGTTCGTCTCCCATGGATGGGCCCGCGCCATTGCAGGCCAGCGGCCATGTTAAGTCCGAATGCGGCACCCTTGCATGAAACTTCTTCAGCCGCGGTACTGGAAGGCCGTGTCGTCGATGGCGCACCGGCGCCCGGCGATCTGGTCGGCCACCAGCGCCGCACTGCCGCAGGCCAGCGTCCAGCCCAGCGGCCCCTGGCCGATGTTGAGATGAAGATTCTCCACCGGCGAGGCGCCCACGATCGGCACGCCACTCGGGGTGGCGGGGCGGAAGCCCATCCACGGCGAGAGCGTGGCATCCTCGCCCAGCGCGCAACCCGGGAAGAGTTCGCGCAGGCCATTCTTCAGTTCTTCGATGGCGGTCGGCGGGATGCTGCGATCCTGGCCCACCAGCTCGATACGGCCTGCCACGCGCAGGCGCTGGCCCAGGCGCGCATAGACGATCTTCCTGGCGATATCGGTGATGGAGACCTGTGGCGCGGCCGTGCGGCTGGCCTCATCGTCCAGTGGCACGGTGATGCTGTAGCCCTTGAGCGGGTAGAGCGGCAGGTGCAAGTCCAGCAAGCGGGCGAACTCCACGCTCTCCGCGCCCAGCGCCAGCACGAATCGATCGGCGGCAATCCATTGGCCACCGGCCTGCACCGCGCGCAGCGCGCGGCCTTCACGGCGTACCTCGGTGACACGGGCGCCGCCGATGAAGCGGAAGTTCGGATGCGCCTGCATCGACGCCACCAGCGCGCGACAGAACTGCGGGCAATCGCCCGCTTCTTCGCTGGGCGTGTAGACCCCGCCGACCCAGTCGCGCTGCGAGTATCCCAGCGCCGGTTCGATACGGATGCATTCGGCAGCGCCCAGGACTTCCTGCTGGCAGCCATATTGCGACTGGAATTGCACTTGCTGCGCGGCGGCCTCCAGGGCTTGTGCATCGGTGAACATCACCAGCTTGCCGGAGCGCTGATGGTCGAAGGACAGCTGCAGGCCAGCATTCCATTGCGTGAGCTGATCACGGCTGTAGAAGGCCAGTTGCAGCAGGTCGATGGTGGTCTGGCGTACCCGCTGGGCATTGCAGCAGCGCAGGAATTCCAGCAGCCAGCGGTATTGGCCAAGATCGGCGGTAGGCCTGATAGTCAGCGGCGAATCCTTGCTGAACAGGTAGTAAGCCCACTTGGTCCAGACCGAGGGATCGGCCAGTGGCGCCACATAGGAGTAGCTGAGCTGGGCGCCATTGCCCTGGCTGGTGCCCTCGCCGGGCTGTGGGCGAGCATCGATGAGGCTGACCTGATGGCCATCCTGCAGGAGACGGTAGGCAGTGGTCACGCCGATCACGCCGGCGCCCATTACGCAGATATGCATGGTGTTTCGTTGAAGTCAGTCAAGAACCGCGCGGCGCGTGGGCTGCAGCGGATCAGCAGCAGACTACCGAAGAGCCGCACGGGTGTCACATGCCGAATTGGCATGAGCTTTGCGCATGCGCAAAAGGGTTTTGCGACGGCCGATGCCCGATGCCGGCCGATGCTGCGCTACAATAGCGCCCGATGCAGGCCAGACAGCCGCTGGCCGCCTTCGCAAGGAGGCGGCGGGAGGAAGGTCCGGACTCCACAGAGCAGGGTGACGGTTAACGGCCGTCCGCTGAAAGCCGGCGCAAGCCTGTATAAGGCGAGGAACAGGGCCACAGAGACGAGCGTATTCAGTTACGGTGAAACGCGGTAACCTCCACCCGGAGCAATTTCAAATAGGCACGCGTTGATGTGGCTCGCGGAGCGTGCGGGTAGAAAGCTTGAGCGGCGGAGCGATCCGTCGCCTAGAGGAATGGCTGTCATAGCGGGTTTCCCGCCGTAACAGAATCCGGCCTACCGGCCTGCTTCATTGAATTCATTTCCATAAAACACACTGCGGCCCGTGGGCACTGCGGGCTCGCCAGAGACCCAGGAGACCCATGAATCAAACCGCCGCCCCCGTGGCATTCGAAGAACTGACGGCCGCCAACGGCCGTCGCATCGGCATCGCCACCCTCGCTTCCGAAAAGACCCTGCATGCCATCTCGCTGGAGATGGTCCGGCTGCTCACGCCGCAACTGCAGCAGTGGCAGGCCGATCCGGGCGTGGCCATGGTGATCCTGCAGGCGCAGGGCGAGAAAGCCTTCTGCGCCGGGGGCGACTTGCAGCAGCTCTATCGCTCCATGCGCGAGCATCACGCTTCGCCTGCGCGCGAGGACATCCGCGCCAATACCTACGCGGCTGAATTCTTCGAGCAGGAATATCGTCTGGATTATCTTGTCCACAGCTTCGCCAAGCCCATCCTGTGCTGGGGGCACGGCATCGTCATGGGCGGCGGCATTGGCCTCATGGCCGGCTGCAGCCATCGCGTGGTCACCGAAAAATCGCGCCTGGCCATGCCGGAAATCACCATCGGGCTCTATCCGGATGTGGGGGGAAGCTGGTTCCTGGCGCGCATGCCGGGCAAGACCGGCATCTTCCTGGCGCTGACCGGCGCCAACCTCAACGCCAACGATGCGCTCTTCGCCGGGCTGGCCGACTATCGCGTCGCCCATGCCGCCAAGGCCTCGGTGATCGACGCCTTGCTGATGCAGCCGTGGGGGCAGGGCAATGATGCCGAATTGCTGGACCGTGTCCTGGCAAGCGCGCAGGCCTCGTCTTCCCAGGAAGGGGCCGCCGTCTTCGCGGCGGCCAACCTGCGCACCCATTTCGACCTGATCGAATCCATCTGCCGCCGCCCGACGCTGCCCGAGATCGTGGATGGCATCCTCACCCTGCAAACCGAGGACGCCTGGCTTGCCAAGGCACAGGCCACCCTGCGCGCCGGCTCGCCTGGCTCGGCCTGGCTGGGCCATGCCTTGCAGAAGCGCGTGCGTCGGCTGTCGCTGGCGGAGGTGTTCCGGCTGGAATTCGTGGTCTCGCTGCACTGCGCGGCGCGCCCCGATTTCGTCGAGGGCATCCGCGCGCTGATCATCGAGAAGGACCAGAAACCGCAATGGAATCCGGCCTCGCTGGCCGGTGCCACGCCGCTATGGGTAGAAGGTTTCTTCGCTGACCCCTGGTCGGCGGCGGATCATCCGCTGGCCGACCTGGGGGCCTGAAGCGCTTCAGGCACTCCCTGGCCGGGCCAGCGGCCCGGCCTTAAAGACCCAGTTCGGACAGGCTTGGATGGTCGGACGGACGCGGGCCTGAGCGGTCCCAATGGAATTTGCGGTCCGCTTCCCTGATCGGCAGGTCGTTGATGGAGGCATGGCGCAGGCGCATCAGGCCATGCTCGTCGAATTCCCAGTTTTCATTCCCATAGGAGCGGAACCAGCTCCCCGAATCGTCGTGCCATTCATAGGCGAAGCGCACGGCGATGCGGTTGCCTTCGTGCGCCCAGACTTCCTTGATGAGGCGGTAGTCCAGTTCGCGTGCCCATTTGCGGGTGAGGAAGGCGACGATCTCGGCGCGTCCGTGGACGAAATCTGCACGATTGCGCCAGCGGCTGTCTTCGGTATAGGCCAGCGAGACGCGTTGCGGGTCGCAAGAGTTCCAGGCATCTTCGGCTGCACGCGCCTTCATGGCCGCGGTCTCGCGAGTGAAGGGAGGAAGTGGCGGACGCTGGGCTGGGCTATTCATCGACGGTCTCCTTGGATGGGCCGGACGGGCCGGCTGTTCATGGTGTACGACGGGACGGCAAGCGGAAGTGAAGCAATGTGCAAAAGTCGGGCCGAAAAAATTCTAGGCGCTGCGGCTGGCCTTGGCAAACGAAGCGTGTGTGGCGCCGGGACTGCTCCTGCTGTGCGTGCTGCGCCGGACGGCAACTGTGCTGGCGGGCTGCGCAAGGACTGATGCGGCGCACCATGCATTCACTGCTGGCAGTGTGCAAGCGAAGAATGATCTGGGGGAGGGGACGGTTGAAGCGGTGGGGTACGGCGGTGGGGTACGGAGACGGCCGATCCTGTCGAACCGGCCTCGATTTGAATGCCCTGAACCTGGTTTAGGGCATTCAAATGCGCGAAGCGTGAAATTATTTCTTCTTCTTGTTCACGGCTTCCTTGAAAGCCTTGCCAGCCGAGAACTTCACGGTGGTTGCAGCGGCGATCTTGATTTCTTCGCCGGTTTGCGGGTTACGGCCGGTGCGAGCAGCGCGCTTGCCGGTCGAGAAGGAACCGAAGCCAACCAATTGCACGGTATCGCCCTTGGTCACGGCCTTGATGATGTTCTCGATGACGGAGTCCAGCGCGCGCTGGGCTGCTGCCTTGGAGATCTCGGTGTCGGCGGCGATAACGTCAACCAATTCAGATTTGTTCACTTTAAAATTCCTTTCACTGTTAAGGTGCCCAGATTTTAGCACTGGAATGAGGCGGATCCGCAAGCCCTATCTGCGTTTTCAGCCGATTTGACCTGCGCGTGACCGACCTTTGATTGAAAAAAATCGACGTGCTTTTCAACACCCGCCAACGATGCTTTTCAGCGCCATTTTTTGCGGTTCGATCTTCCCAAAGACACGGATAGTAAAAGCTGCGCGCCGCGGAAGTCAAAACAAAAACGCTTGCCGCCATTCATTTGTTGAAGAATTTGATGAAGTTTCGGGGTTGGAGCAGATTTCGCGGCAGGCTCGCCAGCCGTGCGCGCTGATCATGGCGATCCCTTCGTGATCAATTCCTCATGCACTGCGCCAAGATCGCACGAGATTTTTTTCCGCTTTTCGGCGACTTCCACTGAACTTAAGTTGCACTGCAAAATCCATGTCCCTTGGTTCGCCGCACTCGCAAATCGAGTGAGGCCGGACGCCCTCGATTTTCCCTCACGGTGCCGCCCCGAAATCGGGCATGCCGGCTCGTCCATGCGGCGCAAATCCGCGCCGTTGCGCAATTCTGGCGCCAAACACATGTGTATAGCTCAGGTTGCACCTTCAATGTAAATGCTAAGTCCTTCATTTTCCTCACAAATGTTATGAAGTGCAGGTTTTAAGGAAGTGCGCTAAGTCTTTGACTTTATTAGCAAAATCACGGTTTTTCCCAGCGTATACCGCTTGACCTGCAATAGTGCATCCACTAAAGTGGGCGGCAGTGTCAAAAAGTGTTTTTTTGTGGGGCATTTGTGGTGTTATTTGCATTTGCCCGACAGGACAGGGCACCCGATCAGCAATCTCACTCGCCGCAGGCTAAGGAAAAACACAGTGTTCCAGGGCGCGTCAGCACTCAATCTCGATGCCAAAGGACGGATGACCATTCCGGCCAAGCATCGTGACGCCCTGATTGTGCAGTGCGAAGGACGCGCCACCGTGACGCGCCATCCGCATGGCTGCCTGCTGTTCTTCCCGCGCCCGACCTGGGAGACGCATCGCGAGCAGATCGCCAACTGGCCGATGTCGGCCCGTGCCTGGCAGCGCATCTTCCTGGGCAATGCCCAGGACGTGGAGCTCGACAGCGCCGGACGCATCCTGATCGCGCCTGAACTGCGCGCGGCCGTGGGCTTGCAGCGCGATGTGATGTTGCTGGGCATGGGTAGTCATTTCGAAATCTGGGATGCCGTCAAGCTGGCCGAAAGCGAAGCCGAGGCTGTGGCGGGTGGCATGCCGGATGTGTTGAGCAACTTTTCCTTCTGACGGCCGGACAAGATGAATCTGCAACCGGTGCCCGAGCTGCAGCACCGCACCGTGCTGTTGGAAGAAGCCGTGGACGCGCTGGCCATTGCGGGCGAGCGCGCCAATGGCATTTACCTGGACGGAACCTTCGGCCGCGGCGGTCATAGCCGCGCCATCCTGTCCAGGCTGGGCCCGCAAGGGCGCCTGATCGCATTTGACAAGGATCCGTTGGCCATTGCCACGGCGCAGAAGATTGACGATGCCCGCTTCGAGATCGTGCACGACAGTTTCGCGACCATGGATGAGGCGCTGGCCGCACGCGGCATTGCGCAGGTCGACGGCGTATTGATGGATTTGGGCATCTCGTCGCCGCAGGTGGATGACGCCGCGCGCGGCTTCAGTTTTCGGCTCGATGGCCCGCTGGACATGCGCATGGATACCACCCGTGGCGTGTCGGCAGCGGAATGGCTGGCAACGGCAGATGAACAGCAGATTGCAAAGGTGATACGAGATTATGGGGAAGAACGGTTTGCTCTTCAGATTGCAAAGAAGATTGTTGCTGGCCGGGCAATCGAGCCAATTTCAAGCACACGACAGCTTGCCGCGCTCGTGGCACAAGCCGTCAAAACCCGCGAGAAAGGCAAAGACCCGGCCACTCGTACCTTTCAGGCTGTACGGATTTTCGTCAATCAAGAGCTTGAAGAACTCGAAGTAGGACTGGACAAGGCATTTGCCCAGATGGCGCAGCACGGGAGATTGGTCGTGATCAGCTTTCACTCGCTGGAAGATCGCATCGTCAAGCAGTTCATGGCCTCCAAAGCCCATGCGCCGCAGCCCGACCGTCGCCTGCCGATCCGTGCCGTGGACCTGCCGCAAGCCCCGGGCCGCCTGCTGTCGCGCGTCATGCCCAGCGCCGAGGAAGTCACCGCCAACCCGCGTGCCCGTTCGGCGGTCATGCGCGGCTTGGAACGCGTGACTCCCGTTTCTTCCACCACGACCCAAGGGGCGCCTGCATGACCGGGCGCCTGTGCATCCTGCTGACCATCATGCTGGTGGGTTGCGCGCTGTCGGTCGTGAGCGCCCAGTACAAGGCTCGCAGCCTCTTCATCGAGCTCGAGCGCGCCCAGAGCGCGGCCCGCCAGCTCGACGTCGACTGGGCGCAGCTGCAGCTGGACCAATCGACGCTGGGCAAGAACGCCCGCATCGAAGAACTGGCGCGTCGTGACCTGGGCATGGTCCCGGTCTCCGCCGCCCGGACCCAATACCTGACCGTGGGGGCGCCATGACCAAGATGCCTCCGCGTACCAACGTCGCCGGCGGCCGCGTGGCAGCCTCCAAGGGCGTGGCGTTTTCCTCCAATCCCATCCTGCAGGTCAAGCTGCCGGCCTGGCGCTCGCGCTTCGTGCTGTTCGTGCTGTTTGCCGCCTTCGTGGCGCTGGTGGTGCGGGCGCTCTGGCTGCAGGGCGTGTCCACCGATTTCCTGCAGAAGCAGGGGGCTTCGCGCTATGCGCGCACCCTGGAGTTGCCCGCCACGCGCGGCAAGATTACCGACCGCAACGGCCAGGTGCTGGCCTCGTCGGTGCCGGTCAAGGCCATCTGGGCCATCCCTGAAGACGTGCAGGCCGCTCCCAAGGACAAGCTGGCGCAGCTGGCCAAGCTCTTGGACATGAGCGATGCCGAACTGCGCAAGAAGCTTGATTCGGACCGCAGCTTCGTCTACCTGAAACGCCAGGTCGAGCAGGAGACTTCCGACAAGATCGTCAAGCTGGGCATCCCCGGCATCGAGACCCGCAAGGAATACAAGCGCTTCTACCCCGAGGGCGAGGTGATGGCGCACGTGGTCGGCTTCACCAACATTGAAGACGCCGGGCAGGACGGCATGGAACTGGCCGCCCAGAAAACCCTGGCCGGCGTGACCGGCAGCCGCCGCGTCATCAAGGATCGCCTGGGCCGCGTGGTGGAAGACATCGAATCCATCCGCGAGCCGCATGACGGCCGCGACCTGACCCTGTCCATCGACAGCAAGATCCAGTACATCGCCTTCACCCAGCTGAAGGAAGCCGTCGACAAGTTCAAGGCCAAGGCGGGCGGCATCATCGTGGTCGATGCCAAGACCGGCGAAGTGCTGGCCCTGGCCAACCTGCCGACCTACAACCCCAATGACCGTTCGGTATTGACCGGCGCGCAGCTGCGCAATCGCGTCGTGACCGATACCTTCGAGCCGGGCTCGACGCTCAAGCCCTTTACCGTCGCCCTGGCGCTGGATACCCATCGCGTCACGCCCTCGACCGTATTCCAGACCGCACCCGGCAAGATGACCATCGGCACCGCCACCATCGGCGACTCGCATGCCCACGGTCCGCTGACGGTGGCGCAGATCATCGAGAAATCCTCCAACATCGGGACCGCCAAGATCGCGCTGGGCATGCCGCCGGAAGAGATGTGGGAAATGTTCACCACGGTCGGTTTCGGCCAGCAGCCCAAGTTCGGTTTCCCGGGTGCCGTGGCCGGCCGCGTGCGTCCCTACAAGTCATGGCGCCCGATCGAGCAGGCCACCATGAGCTACGGTCACGGCATCTCGGTCTCGCTGATCCAGCTGGCGCACGCTTACCTGATCTTCGCCCGCAATGGCGACATCATCCCGCTGTCCTTCACCAAGGTTACCGATTCGCCCATCGGCCAGCGCGTCATCTCGGCCGATACCGCCCTGCAGATGCGCCGCATGCTGGAAACCGTGGTCGCCCCCGGCGGTACGGCCCCGCAGGCGCAGGTGCCGGGCTATCGCGTCGGTGGCAAGACCGGTACCGCCTACAAAATTGAGGGCGGCAAGTATGTGCGCAAGTACGTGGCCTCCTTCTCGGGCATCGCCCCGATGTCGGATCCGCGCCTGATCATCTCGGTGATGATCGACGAGCCGCAAGGCCAGCACTACGGCGGCCCGGTGGCCGGTCCGGTGTTTGCCAACGTGGCCGCCAACGCCTTGCGCGCATTGAACGTACCGCCTGATTCCAGCGTGACCAACATCATCATTCCCAAAGAACCGCTAGAGGAGAGCATGTAATGTCCCCGCGCGTTCTGAGCATTCAAGA
The DNA here is from genome assembly GCF_002213425.1 of Herbaspirillum aquaticum. GTDB lineage: Bacteria > Pseudomonadota > Gammaproteobacteria > Burkholderiales > Burkholderiaceae_D > Herbaspirillum > Herbaspirillum aquaticum. The sequence continues at coordinate 138,607 of NZ_NJGV01000013.1, forward strand.
GATCATCGCCTGGCTGCGCCAGGCGTCGCCGTCTGCGCAACTGACATCGGATTCCCGCCGCGTGACGCCGGGCGATGTGTTCTTCGCCTATGTGGGCGACGCCGACGGCCGCTCCTATATTGCCGATGCCGTCGAGCGCGGCGCCGCTGCCGTGCTGTATGAAGCCGATGGCTACACCTGGCCCGCCCAGATCGAAGCGCCGCACCTGGCCGTGCCCGACCTGAAGGCGCGCGCCGGCGAGATTGCCGCCGCCTGGTATGGCCAGCCCGACCAGGGCATGCTGACGGTGGCGGTCACCGGTACCAACGGCAAGACCTCCTGCGCCTACTGGCTGGGTACGGCGCTCTCCCGCCTGGCCGGTGCCAGTACTGCCGGCGTGATCGGCACGCTCGGCGTGGGCAGCTTCGTCAACGGCAAAGCGCAAGGCTTCGAGGTCACCGGCTACACCACGCCGGACGCCGTGCTGCTGCAACGCAGCCTGTTCAAGCTGTCGCAGGCCCGCGTGGGCGCGCTGGCCATCGAGGCTTCCTCCATCGGCTTGGCCCAGGGCCGCATGAACGGCATGCACGTCGATGTCGCCCTGCTCACCAATTTCACCCGTGATCACCTGGATTTCCACGGTGACATGCAGACCTACGAAGACGCCAAGCGCAAGCTGTTCCAGTGGCCGGGCCTGAAGCACGCCGTGGTCAACCTGGACGACGGCATGGGCCAGCGCCTGCTGCCGCTGTTGGCCGAGCGCAAGCTGCCCGTGATCGGCTACGCCATTGCCGACGAGCAGGGCGGCGACACGCACGGCGTACCGACTCTGCGCGCCAGCCAGCTGCGCAGCAGTCATACCGGCACCGCCTTCCACGTCGATTCCCCTTTCGGCAGCGGCCAGGTCAAGACCCAGCTGGTGGGACGCTTCAATGTCAGCAACGTGCTGGGCATCATGGGCGTGCTGCTCACCCAGGGCGTGGCATGGGATGCCGTGGTCGCTGCTGCTGCCGCGCTGAGCCCGGCGCCCGGCCGCATGCAGCAGTTCGGCGGACCTGATGTACCGCTGATCGTGATCGATTACGCGCATACGCCCGACGCCCTCGACAAGACCCTCTCCACCCTGCGCCAGGTCGCCACCCAGCGCGGCGGCCAGCTGTGGTGCGTGTTCGGCTGCGGCGGCGACCGCGATCCCGGCAAGCGTCCGCAGATGGGCCAGATCGCCGAGCAGGCCGACCAGGTCGTGCTGACCAGCGACAACCCGCGCACCGAAGATCCCCATGCCATCATCGAGCAGATCCGCGCCGGCATGAGCCGCGTCGAACCGACCGTACTGCCCGATCGCGCCGGTGCCATCCTGTGGGCGATCCGCCATGCCACCAAGGCCGATGTGGTCCTGCTGGCCGGCAAGGGACATGAGCCTTACCAGGAAATCGCCGGCAAGAAATTGCCCTTCCTCGACGCCGACCATGTCGCGCTGGCGCTTGCCGCGCGCTCGACCATGATGGGGGGCGCATGATGCGATTCGATTTCCGCCAGTTGCTGGAATGGATCCGCGCCGCCGAAGAAGCCGCATCTGCGCATACCGTGCCGGGCGTGGTCAACGCGCCTGCCGGCGTGCTCGCGCTCAATGACGTGGTCACCGACAGCCGTGCGGTCAAGCCCGGCAATGTCTTCGTTGCGCTGCGCGGCGAACGTTTCGATGCGCATGATTTCCTCGATGCGGTCGCCGCCCAGGGCGCCGCCGCCGTCGTGGTCGAACGAGTGCCGCCGGGATTGAGCGTGCCGGCCATCGTGGTGCCCGACACCCGCGCCGCCCTGGGCCAGATCGCCCATGGCTGGCGTGTGCAGCGCCAGATTCCGGTCATCGGCGTCACCGGCAGCAACGGCAAGACCACCGTCAAGGAAATGATCGCCGCCATCCTCGCGGCCGCCTTCGGTGAAGACGGCTACCTGGGTACGCGCGGCAATTTCAACAACGAGATCGGCGTGCCGCTGACGCTGTTCCGCCTGCGCGCGCAACACCAGGCGGCGGTCATCGAGATGGGCATGAACCATCCGGGCGAGATCGCCGTGCTTTCGCGCATCGCTGCGCCGACGCTGGGCCTGGTCAACAACGCCCAGCGCGAGCACCAGGAATTCATGGCCAGCGTCGAAGCGGTGGCCCGTGAAAATGGCGCCGTGATCCGTCACCTGCCCGCTGATGGCGTAGCCGTGTTCCCGGCTGATGATGATTTCACCGCGCTCTGGCGTGAAGAAGCCGGTGCGCGCCGCGTGCTCACCTTCGGCCTGGATGCGCAAGCCGATGTGAGTGCCAGCTACCAGGCCACAGCCTTCGGCAGCACGCTGCAGGTCACCGTCAAGGGACTGGCCGTGCCGCCCGCGCAGTTCAAGGTGGAACTGGCCGCCGTCGGCGAGCACAACGTACGCAACGCCCTGGCAGCGACTGCCTGCGCGCTCGGTGCCGGCATCCCGGTGGACGCCGTGGTGCGCGGCCTGCAGAGCTTTGCCCCGGTCAATGGCCGCCTGCAGCGCAAGCAAGCCCGCAGCGGCGCCTTGGTGATCGACGACACCTACAACGCCAATCCCGATTCCGTGCGCGCCGCCATCGACGTGCTGGCCTCCATCACCGGCCCCCGTGTGCTGGTGCTGGGCGACATGGGTGAGGTCGGCGACCAGGGTCCGCAGTTCCATGCCGAGATCGGTGCCTATGCCCGCAGCCGTGGCATCCCGCTCTTCTTGGGATTGGGCGAATTGACGAAATACGCTGTCACTTCGTATGGCCCCACGCTACAAAACGTAGCGCAGGCCATGCATTTCGACGACATCACCGCGCTCAACGCAGCGGTGGAGCAGGCCGCACCGCAGGGCGCGACCGTTTTGGTAAAAGGTTCACGCTTCATGAAGATGGAGCGAGTTGTACAGCATCTGGTCAACGTTGAATCCCTCACGCAACATCAACAGGAGACCCATTAGCATGCTGGTCTGGCTCGCACAGAATTTTCAACAGGATTTCGGCTTTCTGCGCCTGTTCAACTTCATCACCTTCCGCGCGGTGTTCGCCACGCTGACGGCGCTGCTGATCGGCATGATCGCCGGTCCCGCCGTGATCCGCATGCTCACCCGCATGAAGGTCGGCCAGGCCGTGCGCCAGGATGGTCCGCAGACCCACCTCATCAAGTCCGGCACCCCGACCATGGGCGGCGTGCTGATTCTGATCGGCATCGGCATTTCCACCCTGCTGTGGGCCGACCTCTCCAACCGTTTCGTGTGGATCGTGCTGATCGTCACGCTCGGTTTCGGCGCCATCGGCTGGGTCGATGACTATCGCAAGGTGGTCTATCGCGATCCGGAAGGCATGCGCTCGCGCGAAAAATATTTCTGGCAGTCGCTGATCGGCCTGGTGGCGGCGTTCTACCTGGCCTTCTCGGTGTCCGAAGTGAGCAACATGAAGGTCTTCGACCTCTTCGTGGCCTGGGTGCGTTCCGGCTTCAGCCTGGACCTGCCGCCCAAGGCCGACCTGATCGTGCCCTTCTTCAAGACCGTGACCTACCCGCTGGGCGTGTGGGGCTTCATCGCACTGACCTATTTCGTCATCGTCGGCACCAGCAATGCGGTCAACCTGACCGACGGCCTGGACGGCCTGGCCATCATGCCGACCGTGCTGGTCGGTGCGGCCCTGGGCCTGTTCGCCTACCTGACCGGTAACGCCGCCTATGCCAAGTACCTGTTCATCCCGCACATCCCGGGTGCCGGCGAACTGCTGATCTTCTGCGGCGCCATGGGCGGCGCCGGGCTGGCCTTCCTCTGGTACAACGCCTACCCGGCGCAGGTGTTCATGGGCGACGTCGGCGCGCTGGCGCTCGGTGGTGCGCTGGGCACCATCGCCGTCATCGTGCGCCAGGAAATCGTGCTCTTCATCATGGGCGGCATCTTCGTGGTGGAGACGCTCTCGGTGATGATCCAGGTGGCCTATTTCAAGTACACCAAGAAGCGTTTCGGCACCGGCCGCCGCGTGCTGCTGATGGCGCCGCTGCACCATCACTACGAGCAGAAGGGCTGGAAGGAAACCCAGGTGGTGGTCCGCTTCTGGATCATCACCATGATGCTGGTGCTGGTCGGCCTGTCCACGCTGAAGCTGCGGTAAACAGGCGAGATGAACAAAAACGGCGCCCCTTGTGAAGCATGGCAAGCGGCGCCTTTGTGGTTGGCAGGGCAGTCCCTGCATGGCAAGAAACAAGTGAAGAAGTGAGTCTGGAAACAACGATGAATTACTCGGGCAAACACGTTCTGGTGCTCGGACTCGGCGAGTCCGGCCTGGCAATGGCGCGGTGGCTGGTCTACTGCGGCGCCGGCGTGCGCGTGGCCGATACCCGTGGCGAAGCAGCCCTGGCCGCGCGCCTGGCCGCCTTGCGCGCCGACGCACCCGAGGCCGAAGCGGTGCTGGGCCAGCCCTTGTCGCCGGCTTTGCTGGAGGGCATCGACTTCGTCGCCGTCAGTCCTGGCCTGGCGCCCGAGGGCGAGCTGGCGCCGCTGATGCCGGCCATTGCCGAGCGTGGCCTGCCGCTGTGGGGCGAGATCGAATTGTTTGCGCAGGCGCTGGCCGCCTTGCGCGAAGAGACCCTGTATCAACCCAAGGTGCTGGCCATCACCGGCACCAACGGCAAGACCACCGTGACCCGCCTGACCGGCCTGCTGTGCCAGCGCGCCGGCCTGTCGGTGCAGGTGGCGGGCAACATCAGCCCGGCCGCCCTGGATGTGCTGCGCGAAGCCGTCATCAAGGACAAGGTATTCCTGGCCGAACTGGCCGAGCAGGATGCGATTGCTGCCGAACAGGCCGCCGCCGAAGCCGAGGCGCAAGCCGCGCAGCAGGCCGTGCTGGATGCCCAGCAGGCGGCCGAAGCCGAGAAGCACCGCCGTGCCGCCGCCAGCATCGAGGCCGCCGCTGCGATTGCGGTGCCGGTGTTGCAGGCGCAGCCTGAAGCAGAACCTGATGCTCACCCTGAGCCAGAACCGGCGCCGCAGCTGGACTTGCTGGCGACGCCCGAAGAGGTCCAGGCAACCGCCCAAGAAAGCGGACAAGAAAGCGGACAAGAAAGCGGACAAGAAAGCGGACAAGAGCGCGATCACGAAGACGCACAGGATCCTGCGCAGCAAGTTGCACAGGAAGCCGGTCCGGAAACTGCTCAGCCGGCTGTACAGGCGTCTGAGCAGCCTGACACCGAAGCCGTTTCCGAAAGCGATGCTGCGGCAGCGACGCTGGATGTGGCCTCGGACGTGATCCCGCAAGCCGAGATCGACGCCCCGGCGACCACCGGCGAGGCCATGAACCTGGGCGACTTCATGGAAGTCTCGCGCAAGGCCGAAGAAGATGCGCTGGTGGAAGTCCCGCCACCGCCGCCGCCCGAGCCGACTTATCGCGGCTCCATGCCGCAAGCCTGGGTACTGGAGCTGTCCAGCTTCCAGCTGCACACCACGCACAGCCTGCAGCCGCACGCCGCCACCGTCCTGAACCTGACCCAGGATCACCTCGACTGGCACGGCAGCATGGAGCACTATGCCGCCGACAAGGCCCGCATCTTCGGCAAGGACACCGTGCGCGTGCTCAACCGCGATGACGCACTGGTGATGGAGATGAGTTCCGCCGCTGCGCCGCTGTCCACCTTCGGCCTGGACGAACCGTCCACGCCCAACAGTTTCGGCCTGGTCAACGACAACGGCATGCTGTGGCTGGCCAATGCCTTCGTGCATGAAGACGATGAAGTGCCTGAAGGCAAGCGCCGCCGCAAGCAGAAGGACATGCTGCCGCCGCCGGTGACCGTCAAGCGCCTCATGCCCGCCGATGCCCTGCGCATTCGTGGTGCCCACAACGCCATGAATGCCCTGGCCGCGCTGGCCCTGTGCCGCGCCATTGACCTGCCGATGGCCCCGCTGCTGCACGGCCTGCGCGAATACACCGGGGAGCCGCACCGTGTGGAGCTGGTCGGCGTGATCCAGGATGTGGAGTACTACGACGACAGCAAGGGCACCAACGTCGGTGCCACCGTGGCTGCGCTCAACGGCCTGGGTTTGGGTGGCCGCCCCAACCGCATCGTGCTGATCGCCGGTGGCGACGGCAAGGGCCAGGACTTTTCGCCACTGGACCTGCCGGTGCAGAAATACGCCCGCGCGGTCTTGCTGATCGGCCGTGACGGTCCTGCCGTGCGCGCCGCCCTGGCCGACAGCGGTGTCGAGCTGATCGATTGCGCCAGCCTGGAAGCCGCCGTGGACAAGGCGGGCGAACTCGCCACCGGCGGCGACATCGTGCTGCTCTCGCCGGCTTGCGCCAGCCTGGACATGTTCCGCAACTACGCCCATCGCGCCGAAGTCTTCGTGGATGCGGTGCGTGAACTGGCGCTCTCGCGCGGTGAGGTGCTGGCATGAAACTGGGCCTGTCCTCCGTGCGCAGCTGGCTGGGTGGCTTGAAGGAAGCTGCGCCGGCGGCCGCCGGTCGTGCGCGCACGGGCCGTGGCAGCGCATCGGGCAGCATCGGCTTCGAGCAGCGTTCGCGCATGATGGAATACGACCAGCCGCTGATCTGGGTGGTCCTGCTGCTGATGCTGTTCGGCATGGTGATGGTCTACTCGGCCTCGGTGGCGCTGCCGGATTCGCCCAAGTACGCCTCCTACTCGAATTACCACTTCCTGATCCGCCAGGCGATCTTCATCGTGCTCTCCATCATCGCGGGCGCGCTGGCCTTCCGCGTGCGCATGGAGACCTGGCAGAAGTGGGCTCCCTACCTGTTCGCCATCACCCTGATCCTGCTGCTGATGGTGCTCATCCCCGGCGTGGGCAAGGGTGTGAACGGTGCCAAGCGCTGGCTCTCGCTGAAGATCATCAACCTGCAGCCTTCCGAACTGATGAAGCTGTTCATCGTGCTCTACGCCGCCGACTATACGGTGCGCAAGCAGGCGGTGATGCACAAGCTGGTCAAGGGCTTCTTCCCGATGGCGGCGGCCGTCGGCCTGGTGGGCCTGCTGCTGCTGCTGGAGCCCGACCTCGGCGCCTTCGGCGTGATCGTCTGCATCGCCATGGGCATCCTGTTCCTGGGCGGCATCAACGGCGTCTGGTTCGGTGGCATCGGTGCCACGCTGGTGGCGGTCTTCTCGCTGGTCATCGTGACTTCCCCGTGGCGGCGCGAGCGTATCTTCGCCTACCTGAATCCCTGGGAAGAAGAAAACGCACTGGGCAAGGCCTACCAGCTTTCGCACTCGCTGATTGCCTTCGGCCGTGGCGAACTGTTTGGCGTGGGCCTGGGCAGCAGCGTGGAAAAATTGCACTACCTGCCCGAAGCGCATACCGACTTCCTGCTTGCCGTCATCGGCGAGGAGCTTGGATTCGTCGGCGTGCTGGTGGTGGTGCTGCTGTTCTACTGGCTGGTCAAGCATGCCTTCGAGATCGGCCGCCAGGCCATCGCGCTGGACCTGACCTTTGCCGGCCTGGTGGCCAAGGGCATCGGCATCTGGCTGGGCGTGCAGGCTTTCATCAACATGGGCGTGAACCTGGGCCTGTTGCCGACCAAGGGCCTGACGCTGCCGCTGATGAGCTATGGCGGTTCGGGCGTGCTGCTCAATTGCGTGGGCCTGGCCATTCTGCTGCGCATCGATTACGAAAACCGGGTGCTCATGCGCGGAGGCCGTCTATGAACGCGCCCCGCACATTGCTCATCATGGCCGCCGGTACCGGTGGACACATCTTCCCGGGTCTGGCCATCGCCGACACCATGCGTGCGCGCGGCTGGCAGGTGAGCTGGCTGGGCACCACGCACGGCATGGAGCGCGAGCTGGTGCCGCGCCATGGCGTGGAGATGGACAGCATCGTCTTCGCCGGCCTGCGCGGCAAGGGCCTGATGCATACGGTCAAGGGCGTGTGGCGCCTGGCGGCAAGCTTCTTGCATTGCCATGCCATCCTCGGCCGCCGCCGTCCCGATGTGGTGCTGGGCATGGGCGGCTACGTCACCGTGCCAGGTGGCGTCATGGCGCGCCTGCGCGGCAAGCCGCTGGTGCTGGTCAATGCGGATGCGGCCCTGCTGCTGTCGAACAAGACCCTGACGCCGATGGCCACCAAGGTGTTGTTCGGCTTCCCGGCCGATTTCGGCCGTGCCGCGGGCAAGGCTGAGGTCACCGGCAATCCGGTGCGCAAGGAAATCATCGCGCTGCCGCAGCCGGCCCAGCGTTACGCCGGCCGCAGCGGTCCGCTGAAGATCCTGGTGGTGGGCGGCAGCCTGGGCGCCAAGGTGTTGAACGACAACGTGCCGGCGGCGCTGGCCAAATTGCCCCCCGAGCTGCGTCCGCAGGTGACGCACCAGTCGGGCAAGCAGCACATCGCCGCCCTGCGTTCAGCGTATGAGGCCGCCGGCGTGCAGGCCGAAGTGGTCGATTTCATCGACGACATGCCGCGCCGCTATGCCGAGGCCGACCTGGTGATCTGCCGCGCTGGCGCGATCACCGTCTCCGAGCTGACGGCAGCGGGGGTGGCCAGCGTGCTGGTTCCGCTGGCGGTATCGACCACCTCGCACCAGATCGACAATGCCAGATGGATGGCACAGAACAAGGCGGCGATTCACCTGCCGCAACGCGAACTGACGCCGGATCGCCTGGCCGGTTTGCTGCAGGAACTGGACCGCGCTGCATGCCATGCCATGGCGCAGGCGGCGTACGAACAAGGCCGCCGCGATGCCAACGAGGCAATCGCGCGCGTGCTGGAAGGACTGGTAACACCATGAAGCATCGCGTCAAGAATATCCATTTTGTCGGCATCGGCGGCTCGGGCATGAGCGGCATTGCTGAAGTGTTGCTCAACCTGGGCTACGGCGTCTCCGGCTCGGACCTGGGCAGCAACGCCGCCACCCAGCGCCTGGCACAGCTGGGTGCCAGCATCCGCTATGGCCACGCAGCCGAGAACATCGAGGGCGCCGACGCCATCGTCACCTCCACCGCCGTCAAGGGCGACAACCCGGAAGTGCTGGCCGCGCGCAAGAAGCACATCCCCATCGTGCCGCGTGCGGTGATGCTGGGCGAACTGATGCGCCTGAAGAAGGGCATCGCCATTGCCGGTACCCACGGCAAGACCACCACCACCAGCCTGGTGGCCAGCGTGCTGGCGCAGGGCGGGCTGGACCCGACCTTCGTCATCGGCGGCCGCCTCACCAGCGCCGGCGCCAATGCCAAGCTGGGCACCGGTGAATTCATCGTGGCCGAGGCCGATGAATCCGATGCGTCCTTCGTCAACCTCACGCCCGTGATCGAAGTCATCACCAACATCGATGCCGATCACATGGAAACCTACAACCATGATTTTGCGCGCCTGAAGCAGGCCTTCGTCGAGTTCACCCAGCGCCTGCCGTTCTACGGCGTGGCCGTGCTCTGCCTGGACGACCCGCACGTGCGCGAGATCATGCCCATGGTCTCCAAGCCCATCCTCACCTATGGCTTCCATGAAGACGCCGATGTGCGCGCCATCGATGCCCGTGCGGTCGACGGCAAGATGGAATTCACCGTGATCCAGGACGGCTACGCCCCCATGCAGGTGAGCCTGAACCAGCCCGGCATGCACAACGTGCAGAACGCCTGCGCGGCCATCGCGATTGCGCGCGAACTGGACGTGGAGGATGCCGCGACCCAGAAGGCGCTGACCGAATTCAACGGCGTCGGCCGTCGCTTCACGCGTTACGGCGAAGTACCGATCACCGATGCGCAGGGCAATCCGGCCGGTCATTTCACCCTGGTCGACGATTACGGCCACCACCCGGTCGAGACCGCCGCCACCATCGCCGCCGCCCGCGGTGCCTATCCGGGCCGCCGCCTGGTGCTGGCCTTCCAGCCGCACCGCTATACGCGCACGCGCGACCTGTTCGAGGATTTCGTCAAGGTGCTGTCCTCGCCCGATGTGCTGGTGCTGGGCGACGTGTATTCGGCCGGTGAAGCGCCCATCGTGGCCGCCGACGGCCGTTCGCTGGCGCATGCGCTGCGTGCGGCTGGCAAGGTGGAGCCGGTCTTCGTGGACGACATCGGTGACATGCCCGAGACCATCCGCAACGTGGTGCGCGATGGCGATGTGGTCATGACCATGGGCGCGGGATCGATTTCCGCCGTACCCGGCCGCCTGGTGGCGCAAGCCGGTGGCAAGAACGAACAGGGGGCCGCATGATCAGCCAGGACCAGGTCAAAGCCTTCGGCCGTGTCGGCGTGCTCTTCGGCGGCCGCTCCGCCGAGCGTGAAGTCTCGATGATGTCGGGCAACGGTGTGCTGCAGGCCTTGCGCAGCAAGGGCGTGGATGCGCATCCCTTCGACCCGGCCGAGCGCAGCCTGGGTGAATTGCAGGCCGAGAAATTCGACCGTGTCTTCATCGCCCTGCACGGCCGCTACGGTGAGGACGGCACGCTGCAAGGCGCGCTGGAACAGATGGGCCTGCCCTATACCGGCCCCGGCGTGATGGCATCGAGCATCGCCATGGACAAGATCATGACCAAGCGCATCTGGCTCTCGCACGGCCTGCCCACGCCGCGCTTCCTGAGCCTGGATGCCAAGGCCACCACGCGCGAGCAGTTGCGCGTGGTCCCTGATGAGCTGGGCCTGCCGCTGATGCTCAAGGCGCCGCACGAAGGCTCGACCATCGGCATTGCCAAGGTCAACGGTTATTCCGACATGCAGGCGGGCTTTGATCTCTGCGCGCGCTATGACAGCGTGGTGCTGGCCGAGGAGTTCATCCGCGGCCGCGAACTGACGGTGCCGGTGCTGGGCACGGGTCGTGAGGCGCGCGCGCTGCCGGTCATCGAGATCCGCGCACCGGAGGGCAATTACGACTACCAGAACAAGTATTTCACCGACGACACGAAATATTTGTGTCCGGCACCCCTTGACGAGGAACTGACGCGCCATTTGCAGGATCTGGCGGTACGTGCGTTCAATGCGCTCGGTTGCCGTGGCTGGAGCCGTGTGGACTTCATGCTGCGCGAGGCCGACGGCAAGATCGAGCCCTTCCTGCTGGAAATCAATACCTCGCCGGGCATGACCGGCCATTCGCTGGTACCGATGGCGGCCAAGGCCGTGGGCCTGAGCTATGAGGACCTGTGCTGCACGATCCTGCAGATGGCGTCACTGGACATGACGCCCTCAAAGGACTGGACGCCGCAGGCGGGCCAGTCGTGATGGCCCGGGTTTAAGGAAGAACGCGTCGATGTGGCAGGACGTCAAGATGCTCAACGCCATCAGCAGTGCGCTCTTTGCGCTGGTGCTGCTGGCCCTGGTGGCATCCGGTTTATGGTGGGTGGCGCAGCGGCCGATGTTTACGCTGCACACGATACGCATCGAATCCTCCGGTGACATGCCGCTGGAGAAGGTCAATGCGTTGACGGTGCGGGCGACCGCCGTGCCGCGCATCCACGGCAATTTCTTCACCGCCGACCTGACGGCGGTGCGGGCGGCCTTCGAAGCCGTGCCCTGGGTGCGCAAGGCCATGGTGCGGCGTGAATGGCCGGACCGGCTGGTGGTGAAGATCGAGGAACACAAGGCCCTGGGCACCTGGGGCGAGGATGGCAAGCTGCTTTCGCAGAAGGGTGACGTGTTCACCGCCAACCTGGCCGAGGCCGAGGATGACGGTGACCTGCTGGAGTTCGATGGCCCGCCCGGCAGCGAGAAGCAGGTAGTGGCGCGGCTGGCGCTGTTCCGCCAGTGGTTTGCGCCCATCAAGCTGGAGCCGGAGTCGCTGGTGCTGTCCAACCGCTACGCCTGGACCGTGCGGCTGGACAACGGGATGACCGTCGAGCTGGGCCGTGACCAGGGCGATGCGGTGTTGAAGGAACGGGTGGCGCGGCTGGTGGCGGTGTATCCGCAGCTGCTCGACAGGTTGCAGGGCAAGATAGAAAGCGTCGACTTGCGCTATCCCAACGGGATGGCCTTGAAGGCAGATGGAATGGTGCTGGCGGCAATGAACGGGAAAAAGAAATAAGCGGAACGCTATGACAAAAGACGCAAAAAATCTGATCGTCGGTCTGGACATCGGCACCTCGAAAGTGGTGGCGGTGGTGGCCGAGGTGCTGCCCGATGGCCGCCATGAAGTGATCGGGCTGGGGCAGTCCGAATCCAAGGGGCTCAAGAAAGGCGTGGTGGTCAACATCGAGGCCACCGTCGAATCCATCCAGCGCGCGCTGGAAGAAGCCGAGCTGATGGCCGACTGCAAGATCCGCAACGTTTATACCGGCATTGCGGGCAGCCACATCCGCAGCTTCAATTCCAGCGGCATGGTCGCCATCAAGGACAAGGAAGTCACCGCCGCCGACGTCTCGCGCGTGATCGAGACCGCCAAGGCGGTCAACATCCCGACCGACCAGCAACTGCTGCACACGGTCCCGCAGGAATTCATCGTCGACAACCAGGAAGACGTGCGCGAGCCCATCGGCATGAGCGGCATCCGCCTGGAAGTGAAGGTGCACATCGTCACCGGTGCGGTGTCTGCGGTGCAGAACATCGTCAAGTGCGTGCGCCGCTGCGGCCTGGAAGTGTCGGACCTGATCCTGCAGCCGATGGCCTCGGCCGATTCGGTACTGACCACCGACGAGCGCGAGCTGGGCGTGGTGCTGGTCGACATCGGCGGCGGCACCACCGATGTGGCGGTCTTCACCGAAGGTGCGATCCGCCATACCGCCGTGATCCCGATTGCCGGCGACCAGATCACCAACGACATCGCCATGGCCCTGCGCACGCCCACGCTGGAAGCCGAAGAAATCAAGCTGCGCTACGGCGTGGCCAAGCAGATCCTGGCTGACCCGACCGAGACGCTGGAAGTGCCCGGCCTGGGTGACCGCAATCCGCGCACGCTCTCGCGCCAGGCCCTGGCCGCCGTCATCGAGCCGCGCGTGGAAGAGCTGTTCGCGCTGGTGCACCAGGTGGTGCGCGAGTCGGGTTATGAAGAGGTGCTGTCCTCGGGCATCGTGCTCACCGGTGGTTCGGCAATGATGCCGGGCATGACCGAACTGGCCGAAGACATCTTCCTCAAGCCGGCCCGCCTGGGTACGCCCGAATACAGCGGGCAGCTGGCCGACGTGGTGCGCAGTCCACGCTACTCGACCGTGCTGGGCCTGCTGCAGGAAGCCAAGAAACAGTATCTGCGCGGCTACATCGTGACGCGCCAGGAAGGCTCGGTGAAGGCGGTCTGGCAGCGCATGAAGGAATGGTTCCTCGGCAATTTCTGATCCATTCCCGTCGGCTGCCACGAGCGGCCGGTGGTGAATGCATCAGGATGTAAAAGCATTGGTCGTTGCTGGCGGTTCGGTTGTACGGTTCTGGCAGTAAAAAATTGATGAGAACGGCAGCAAATTTGCAGCAGTGTTTTCTTAGAATAGCGGTAACAAGGTTTTAAGGTTTCAAGGCATCAGTCGCATCATTGGCAGCATCGGCATCAGGTATCAGGTATCAGCTATCAGATACCAGCATCAAAAAGAAACAACAGGGAATCACACATACGGACAGCAGTGATCAGTTGCTAGTCGTCACACCGCGTGATGCCTATCAACTGCCAGCTGCAGGACACATATATTTTAAGGAGTCATCATGGAAATCGATATGGTCGACAATGCGACGCTGGGTACGATCATCAAGGTCGTGGGCGTAGGCGGTGCTGGCGGCAATGCCGTGCAGCACATGATCAACAAGGGTGTGTCCGGCGTCGAATTCATCGCCGCCAATACGGATGCCCAGGCACTGAAGCAATCGAAGGCGCACAACGTCATCCAGATCGGTGATACCGGCCTGGGCGCCGGCATGCAGCCCGACGTCGGCCGCCGCCTGGCCGAGGAAACCCGCGCCCGCATCGAAGACTCCCTGCGCGGCGCGCACATGGTCTTCATCGCCGCCGGCATGGGTGGCGGTACCGGCACCGGTGCCGCTCCGGTGGTGGCGCAGGTGGCCAAGTCGCTGGGCGCACTGACGGTCGCCGTGGTCTCCAAGCCCTTCTCCTACGAAGGCCAGAAGTGCATGGACATCGCTGACGCCGGCCTGGAAGAGCTGACCCAGCACGTCGATTCGCTGATCATCATCCTCAATGAAAAGCTGGAAGAGATCTACGAAGACGACAGCATGATCGAATGGCTGTCGCACGCCGATGACGTGTTGAACAATGCGGTGGCCGGTATCGCCGAAATCATCAACGTGCCCGGCCACATCAACGTCGACTTCAACGACGTCAAGACCATCATGGGCGAGCAGGGCAAGGCCATGATGGGTACCGCCACTGCGGCCGGTGTGGACCGCGCCCGCGTGGCCGCCGAGCAGGCCGTGGCTTCGCCGCTGCTGGACGGCATCGACCTGTCCGGCGCGCGCGGCGTGCTGGTCAACGTCACTGCCAGCCGTGGCCTGAAGGGCAAGGAAATCAAGGAAGTCATGGCCACCGTGCGCGCCTTCGCGGCACCGGACGCCTCCATCGCCCAGGGCATCGCCTACGATGACAGCATGGGTGACGAGATCCGCGTGACCGTGGTGGCCACCGGCCTGGGCCGTGCCCGCAAGGCCGTGCAGCTGGTGCAGACCCCGGTCATGCGCACCGGTACCCACAACGAGCCGATGATGGCCGTCGGTGGCGTGATGCCGCAAGGCGCCGCGCAACCGGCCGGTGCCACCTTCGGCGGCCTGAAGGCCCCGGCCGTGTGGCGTCGCGAGTCGGCTTCCGACACCGTGCGCGCCCTGGAAAAGAACGGCATGGAAACCTACGACATCCCGGCCTTCCTGCGCAAGCAGGCGGACTGATCGTCGTTGGCCCGGAGCGGCGGCCAGCTTGACAGCAGGCTTGCCGGTTCCAAGGCATACTAACGCCGCGCCACGTGCGCGGCGTTTTTTCGTGCGCAGCGCGCCGGCAACTCATCTGCTGCATCGATGAATCGCGGCAGACGCATCTGTTTCACCACTTAATCATCACTTCATCAATTCACAGTCCTACAACCAGACGAGGAAACACCATGACCATCAAGATCGGCGACCGCCTGCCCGAAGGCACCCTGACCGAATTCATCGAGACCGAGACCGAAGGCTGCAGCCTGGGCCCCAACGCCTTCAAGGTGTCGGACCTGGTCAAGGGCAAGAAGATCGCGCTGTTCGCGCTGCCGGGCGCCTTCACCCCGACCTGTTCGGCCAAGCACGTGCCGGGCTACATCGCCCTGGCCGACCAGTTCAAGGCCAAGGGTGTGGATGAGATCTGGTGCATCTCGGTCAACGACGCCTTCGTCATGGGCGCCTGGGGCCGCGACCAGAAGGCCACCGGCATCGTGCGCATGCTGGGTGATGGCAGCGCCATCTTCACCAAGGCCCTGGGCATGGAATTCGACCTGACCGAACGCAACATGGGCGTGCGCTCGCAGCGCTACTCCATGCTGGTCGAAGACGGCGTGGTCAAGCAGCTAAACCTGGAAGCACCGGGCAAGTTCGAGGTCTCCAACGCTGAAACCCTGCTGGCCCAGCTGGGCTGATACAGGCCGGGACTTCCCGGCCAGCGGACAGGGAATGAACGGCATGCTGCGGCATGCCGTTTTTCCTTGGGGAAATGAATTTATCGATTCAATCGATGAATGAGTGCCTCCGGCACCTGTTTTACAGATAGGAACGATTTGCAACAAAGCCGTACCGGTCGGGGCGGGGCAGGGGCATCTTGGCTATAATGGCCGGATGTTGAAACAGCGCACAATCAAGAACCTGGTCAAGACCACGGGCGTCGGCCTGCACTCCGGCACCAAGGTCGAGCTGACCCTGCGTCCGGCCGCACCCGATACCGGCATCCTGTTCCGCCGCGTGGACCTCGATCCCGTGGTCGAGCTGCCGATGATCGCTACCGGCGTGGGCGATACCCGCATGGCCTCGACCCTGACCAAGGATGGCGCCAAGGTGTCCACCGTCGAACACCTGCTGTCGGCCTGCGCCGGGCTGGGCATCGACAATCTCATCATCGACCTGACCGCCGAAGAAATCCCCATCATGGATGGTTCGGCTTCGTCTTTCGTGTTCCTGCTGCAGCAGGCCGGCCTGCAGGAGCAGAACGCGCCCAAGAAATTCATCCGCGTGAAAAAGCCCGTGGAAGTGCGCGAAGGCACGGGCGACAAGGAAAAATGGGCGCGCCTGGAACCGTACGACGGCTTCCGCCTGAAGTTCTTCATCGAATTCAACCATCCGGCCGTGGACGGTACCGGACAGGTGGCCGAGGTCGACTTCGGCATCGACTCCTACGTCAAGGAAATCGCCCGCGCGCGCACCTTCGGCTTCATGCAGGATGTGGAAACCCTGCGCGGCATGGGCCTGGCACGTGGCGGTTCCTTCGAGAACGCCATCGTCATGGATGAGTACCGCATCCTCAACGCCGACGGCCTGCGCTACGACAACGAGTTCGTGCGCCACAAGATCCTGGACGCCATCGGCGACCTGTACATCATCGGCCATCCGCTGCTGGCCAGCTACGATGCCCACAAGTCCGGTCATGGCCTGAACAACCTGCTGCTGCGCGAACTGCTGTCGCAGCCGGATGCCTATGAAATCGTCAGCTTCGACCAGCTCGACCAGGCACCGCAGACCTATGTGATGCAAGCCAAGCAGGAGTGGGCGCTGAACTGAAGCTTGCCCCCGTGCTACTGATGTCTCAACGCAAAACGCCCCGGCCTGGACCGGGGCGTTTCGTTTTCAGGAGAGCTCTGCTGGCGATCTGACGAGAGATATCTGGTAAATTTTTTAGAAGGATTTCGTCATCCGGCTATTTCCGGGCTATTTTCCCTGCAGAAATGGCGGGTCTTCTCCTGCTTCCTTGGCCAATCTGCGCTGGTCGCGCCGCCGTATCATGGCATCGATGGCTTCCTTCAAGCCCTGGCTGCGCGGATCGCGGGCCAGTGTACTGCTGAGCTCGGCGAAGGAAGTCAGGGCGTTTTCGGTCAACTCCAGCACCCGTTTTGGCGGTGGCGGGGGGGCCGTCCGGCCAACTTGCACTTTGATTCGGATTGAATTAACCTGCCATCCGTCCTTCAGCAGGCGGTCCTGCAGCCTCGGGGTTTGCTGCTTCAACCGTGCCGCCAGCGCTGCATTGGGCGCGCTCATGACAAGCACGCCAGCTTCAAACTGCAAGATCTGACACGCGGCAAACATCGCCGGCAAGTTCGCGGCCACTGATTGCTGCAACGTGCCCATGCGAGCCAAGGCGGGCAACAGCGCCGCCATCGTCGAATTCGACCGCAAGAAATCCGCGGCTCCCTTCGTGCTCTTCGCCATGCGTTGGGCACTCGTGGGAGCAGGCCGATAAGGGATAAAAGTAGATGCGTACTTCATCTTTAAACCTTATCACATCCGGTGTCTGACCGGCCGGAGCCCAAGGAGCAAAGATGCAAATTATCCTGCTGCACCCCCGTTTCACCAAGGCCCGATCGGTCACGCTCGGCACCAAGCACCTCCTGCTGATGTTGCTGCTGCTGGTCGGCGTGATCGCCGGCGCCTCGCTGTCGATCACCTATTTCCTGCTCAACAAGGCCGGCGACCCGGATGCCGCACCCATGCTGCACAAGCTGGCCGTCTCGATGAGCCAGGAAGAAGATGGCCGTAACGAAAAATTCCTGAAAGAGAACCTGGCCATGATGGCCGTGAAGGTCGGCGAGATGCAGGCCCAGATGATGCGCCTGGACGCGCTGGGCGAACGCGTGCAGGGCCTGGCCGGCATCCGTCCGGAAGAATTCAATTTCAAGGAGCTGCCCGGTCGCGGCGGCGCCGAAGTCTCCAGCATCGCCGGTGCCGGCCGCGATGTCGGCATGGATGAGCTGCGCCGCATGCTCGACAACCTGGCCGTGGACGCCGGCCATCGCACCGATTACCTCAACGCGGTTGAATCCACCCTGATGGGCGACAAGATCAAGTCGCGCCTGCTGCCGACCAATCAACCGGTCAACGTGGCCTACAACTCGTCGAGCTTCGGCTGGCGGCTGGACCCCTTCAGCGGCCACAATGCCTTCCATGAAGGCCTGGACTTCCCGGCCCCGGTGGGCACCCGCATCGTCGCCGCGGCCGCCGGGGTGGTGATCGCCTCGGAATATCATTACCAGTTCGGCAACATGCTGGAAATCGACCACGGCAACAACATCATCACCCGCTACGCCCATGCCTCGCGCCTGTTCGTGAAGGTGGGCGACATCGTCAAGCGCGGCCAGCACGTGGCCGATGTGGGCTCGACCGGACGCTCGACCGGGGCGCACCTGCACTTCGAGGTCCGCATTCGCGGCATCGCCCAGGATCCGCGCAAGTTCCTGGCGCTCGGTGCTACCGGCGGCAACCAGCCCAAGCAGATGCCGGTCTTCGTCGCCGGCCGCTGAGCCCGTTCAGGCAAGTTTCGGCAATTCGGGCAGGCGCTTGCCGCGGTGGGGCGGGCGTTTGCGGCCGGGCAGGGTGGTCTGCAGGCCGCATTCCCGGCGTTTTATTGCATCTCTGGCAAGCCCGGCGTGACGATTTCTGCCAAATTCCCCTTCCCCATTGAAACCTTGCAAACACGCCCGATCTAAAGCCAATGCGGCGCATAGTCGGCGCGAAGGCGGGCCGGCGAGCCAATGCCCTCGGCCTGCGTGCTAGAATCCATGGTTTATTTTCGGGCGTTGTCGGCTGGAATCCAGCGGCCGGGAGCCCAACGTCACTCTGCCGGATCGTTCATCGGCGCTTTTATAGAATCCAAGCATGTCATTCCTGACCAAGATTTTCGGCAGCCGTAACCAGCGACTGCTCAAACAATATCAAAAAATCGTCCGCCAGATTAACGCGCTGGAGCCGTCGGTCGAGAAGCTGAGCGACGCCGAACTGCAAGCCAAGACGCCCGAATTCAAGCAACGCATCGCCGGCGGCGAAACGCTGGATGCGATCCTGCCGGAAGCCTTCGCCGTCTGCCGCGAAGCGTCCCGCCGCGTGCTCAAGATGCGCCACTTCGACGTGCAGCTGATCGGCGGCATGGCCCTGCACTTCGGCAAGATCGCCGAAATGCGCACCGGTGAAGGCAAGACCCTGATGGCGACCTTGCCGGCCTACCTCAATGCGCTCGGTGGCAAGGGCGTGCACGTGGTGACCGTCAACGACTACCTGGCGCAGCGCGATTGCGAAGACATGGGCCGCCTCTACAGCTGGCTGGGCCTGACCACCGGCGTGAACCTGTCGCAGATGGAACACGACGTCAAGCAGGAAGCCTACGCCGCCGACATCACCTACGGTACCAACAACGAATTCGGTTTCGACTACCTGCGCGACAACATGGTCTTCGATGCCGATGACCGCGTGCAGCGTGCCCTGAACTTCGCCA
Source organism: Herbaspirillum aquaticum (assembly GCF_002213425.1). Classification (GTDB taxonomy): domain Bacteria; phylum Pseudomonadota; class Gammaproteobacteria; order Burkholderiales; family Burkholderiaceae_D; genus Herbaspirillum; species Herbaspirillum aquaticum. The sequence continues at coordinate 157,915 of NZ_NJGV01000013.1, forward strand.
TCGTCGATGAAGTGGACTCGATCCTGATCGACGAAGCGCGTACCCCGCTGATCATCTCCGGCCAGGCCGAGAACCACACCGAGCTGTATCACAAGATGAACGCCGTCCCGCCGCTGCTAACCCTGCAGATCGGCGAAGAAACCCCGGACGGCAAAGGCAAGATCGAAGTCCCCGGTGACTACACCAAGGACGAGAAGAGCCACCAGGTCCTGCTGACCGAAGCCGGCCACGACAAGGCCGAGGAAATCCTGACCCAGATGGGCCTGCTGCCCGAAGGTGCATCGCTCTATGATGCCGCCAACATCACCCTGATCCACCACCTGTATGCCGCCCTGCGCGCGCACACCCTGTATCACCGCGACCAGCATTACGTGGTGCAGAACGGCGAAGTGGTGATCGTCGATGAATTCACCGGCCGCCTGATGACCGGCCGCCGCTGGTCCGATGGCCTGCACCAGGCCGTCGAAGCCAAGGAAGGCGTGAAGATCCAGAACGAGAACCAGACCCTGGCCTCGATCACCTTCCAGAACTACTTCCGCATGTATGCCAAGCTGTCCGGCATGACCGGTACGGCTGATACCGAAGCCTACGAATTCCAGGAAATCTATCACCTGGAAACCGTGGTGATCCCGCCCAACCGTCCCAATGCCCGCAAGGACCGCCAGGACCAGGTCTACAAGACCGCGCAAGAGAAGTACATGGCCATGGTCAAGGACATCCAGGACTGCTACGAGCGCGGCCAGCCCGTGCTGGTGGGCACCACCTCGATCGAGAACTCGGAACTGCTTTCGGGCATCCTGACCAAGTCCAAGCTGCCGCACAATGTCTTGAACGCCAAGCAGCACGCGCGTGAAGCGGAGATCGTGGCGCAGGCCGGCCGTCCCAAGATGATCACCATTGCCACCAACATGGCCGGTCGCGGTACCGACATCGTGCTGGGCGGCAACGTGGGCAAGCAGATCCAGCTGATCGAAGCCGAGGAGTCCCTGTCGGAGGCCGACAAGGCCGCCAAGTCGCAGCAGCTGCGCGATGAATGGCAGTCCCTGCACGACCACGTGGTCAATGCCGGCGGCCTGCACATCATCGGCACCGAGCGTCACGAATCGCGCCGCGTGGACAACCAGCTGCGTGGCCGTTCGGGCCGCCAGGGCGATCCGGGTTCCTCGCGCTTCTACCTGTCGCTGGACGATGCGCTGCTGCGCATCTTCGCCGGCGACCGCGTGCGCGCCATCATGGACCGCCTCAAGATGCCCGAAGGCGAACCGATCGAAGCCGGCATCGTGAGCCGCTCCATCGAGTCGGCCCAGCGCAAGGTGGAAGCCCGCAACTTCGACATCCGCAAGCAATTGCTGGAATACGACGACGTCGCCAACGACCAGCGCAAGGTCATCTACCAGCAGCGCAACGAGTTGCTGGAGTCGGCCGAGATGGCCGAGATGATCGCCTCCCTGCGTGATGGCGTTTTCACCGACCTGTTCCGCGAATACGTGCCGGCCGAGTCGATGGAAGAGCAGTGGGACATCCCCGGCCTGCAAGCCGTGCTGAAGAACGAATGGCAGCTCGACATCGACCTGGAAGCCATGCTCAAGGCCGAACCCGACCTGGCCGAAGATGAGCTGCTGGAGCGCCTGCTGACGGCCGCCAAGGACAGCTACGACGCCAAGGTGGCCGTGGTCGGCGTGGATGCCTTTGCCGGTTTCGAGCGCAGTGTCATGCTCCAGAGCATCGACAACCACTGGCGCGAACACCTGGCCGCACTGGATCACCTGCGCCAGGGTATCCACCTGCGCGGCTATGCGCAGAAGAACCCCAAGCAGGAATACAAGCGCGAAGCCTTTGAGCTGTTCGCCCAGATGCTGGACCTGATCAAGAACGAAGTCATCAAGGTCGTCATGACCGTGCGCATCCAGAGCCGCGAGGAAATCGAAGCGGCCGAGGAAAGCATGTCCGGTGGCTCGCCCATCAACGTCAACTACCAGCACGCCGACTTCGATCCCGAAGCCGCGCCGGAAGAACTGCTGGCACCGACCGCCCAGGCCGGTGGCGAAGACGACGGCTCGGAATACCCCAAGGTCGGCCGCAACGATCCCTGCCCCTGCGGCAGCGGCAAGAAGTACAAGCAGTGCCACGGCAAGCTGGCCTGAACCAGAGTATCCCCGGTTCGGCCGCAAACTGGCCCGATGTGAAGAGGCTGTCCACCCAAGCGGGTGGGCGGCCTTTTTTACATCCTGCAGGTGAAGGCTTCTGCAAAATTGTCCCGGCTCCCCTTATGATGAGCGCTCCGGCAGCCAACGCCTGCCGCCCAGGAGAACAAGAAGATGTCCCTCGCCAAGATGTTTCGTGCGTCCCGTTCCGGCTTCACTGCCACCGCCATCGCCGTCCTGCTGGCCGGCTGCGCTTCCTCGCCGCTACCGCAATGGCGCGACAGCGACAACCCGGGCTACGCGCCCATCACTCCTTCCATCCCGGTGACCAATACCGGCGTGCCCGCCGTGGCCATCAGCACGGCTGCGCCCACGCGTGCGGCACTGGTGGAAGCGGCCAAGGCCGAGTGGGATTTCTTCGGCAACCAGCAGATCGATATGCGCCATGAGCCCTTCAGCGCCCCGCGCCTGGGCTTGCTGGAAGACGAGGGCGAGGCCGTGCAGCGGGTGGCCGAGTACTGGCACGCGGTCGGCAAGAACCTGACCGGAGCGGACTGCCAGCAAGCCTGGTCGGCCGCCTTCATTTCCTGGCTGATGGTGAGCACCAATGTGCCGCCGCAGGATTTTGCACCCAACGAAACCCATTTCAATTACCTGAGCTTCCTCAAGGACCGCCAGTCGCGCCCCTCGCCGCAATTCGTATTGCGTCCTGCCGAGAGCGAGCCGATTGCGCCCGGCGACCTGATCTGCGCGCCGCGCGGCAACAACAACATCACCTCCATCGACGAGATCCGCCCCGGCCTGGCCGGCCATTGCGACCTGGTGGTGGAGGTGCATGCCGATGATGGCTGGGCGGGCGTGATCGGCGGCAATGTCTTCAACTCCGTCTCCGAATCGCTGATCCCGGTGGATGCACAGGGCCGCGCCCAGCCGATTGCTGCGCGCCCCTGGCTGGTGGTGGTCAAGAACCTGCTGCCGTGATGGGCCGCCCATGCTGATCCTGGGCAAACTGTTGCTGGGACCGCTCTTGCTGGCGCAAGCCAAGCGCCTGCGCAAGACCGCGCTGCGCCTGCCGGAAGCGGCCGGTCCGCGCAGCGGCATGGAGTTTCCCGCCTTGCAGAACGGGCTGGTGGCCGAGCCGCTGCGCGTGCTGGTGGTGGGTGATTCCTCGGCCGCCGGGGTCGGGGTGGAGCATCAGGAGCAAGCCCTGGCCCAGCCGCTGGCACGCCAGCTGGCCGAGCGCACCGGCCATCCGGTGGCCTGGCAGCTGGTGGCGCAGAGCGGTGTCAATTCGCTCGAAGCGCTGGACCTGCTGGGGCGCCATGAGATCGGCCCGGCGACCGTCCTGGTGGTGGCCCTGGGCGTGAACGACGTCACTTCGCAGATGAGCCCGCAACGCTACGTGGCCAACCTGCGCCTGCTATGCGAGCGCCTGATGGCGCAAGCCGGGGTGGAGCACATCGTCTTCTCGGGCTTGCCGCCCATGCACCTGCTGCCGGTGGCTCCCCAGCCGCTGCGCTGGTATCTGGGGCGCTATGCGCGCAAGCTGGACCGCGCCCTGCGCGACTGGATCGATGCCGAGGCCGCCTTGCGCTACTGCTCGCTGCAATGGGCGCTGCCGCATGAGATGGCGATCGACCGCTTCCATCCGGGCCACGGCCAGTACGCGCAATGGGCCAGGATGAGTGCCGAGATCATCGAAAGCGAGTTCCTGCGTCATCAGCCGGTGACGGAAAGTGTTTAAAATACGCGTTCCGATTTTTACGCTGAAAGCTCGCCATGGCCGTCAATTCTCCGATTCCCGTTCCTTCCGACCTCAAAGCCGTTGCCGGCATCGAACTCGGCCATGCCGAAGCGGGCGTGCGCAAGGCCAATCGCAAGGACGTGCTGGTCATGAAGCTGGCCGAGACCGCAACTGTGGCGGGCGTCTTCACCAAGAACCGCTTCTGCGCCGCCCCGGTGCAGATCTGCCAGGCCAACCTGGCGCAGCTGAGCGCCGGCAAGCCCATCCGCGCCCTGGTGATCAACACCGGCAACGCCAATGCCGGCACCGGCGAAGAAGGCCTGCAGCGCGCCAAGTCGGTCTGCGCCGCGCTGGCCCAGCAGATGGGCGTGGAGCCGCAGCAGATCCTGCCGTTCTCCACCGGCGTGATCCTGGAGCCGCTGCCGGCCGACCGCATCATCGCCGGCCTGCCGCAAGCCATCGGTAACCTGAAGGCCGACAACTGGTTCAATGCGGCCGAGTCCATCATGACCACCGACACCCAGCCCAAGGCCGCTTCGCGTACGCTCACCATCGGTGGCAAGCAAGTGGTGATGACCGGCATCAGCAAGGGCGCTGGCATGATCAAGCCCAACATGGCCACCATGCTGGGTTTCCTAGCCTTCGACGCGAAGCTGCCGCAGGCACTGCTGAACCAGCTGGTCAAGGACGCCGCTGACCATTCCTTCAACTGCATCACCATCGATGGCGATACCTCGACCAACGATTCCTTCATCCTGATGGCCACCGGTGCCGGCGAACTGGAAATCACCAGCGCCGACAGCGAGGAATACCAGCAACTGGCCGCGGCCGTCACCGACCTGTCGCAGCACCTGGCGCACCAGATCGTGCGCGATGGCGAAGGCGCGACCAAGTTCATCGAAGTGGCCGTGGAAGACGGCAAGAGCATCGAGGAATGCCGCCAGATCGCCTACTCCATCGGCCATTCGCCGCTGGTCAAGACCGCCTTCTTCGCCTCCGACCCGAACCTGGGCCGCATCCTGGCCGCCATCGGCTATGCCGGCATCGACGACCTGGACGTGTCCAAGATCAACCTGTGGCTGGACGACGTGTGGGTCGCCAAGGACGGTGGCCGCAATCCGGATTACCGCGAAGAAGACGGCCAGCGCGTCATGAAGAAAGCCGAGATCGTGGTGCGCGTGAAGCTGGCGCGCGGTGCGGCCAAGGCCTCCATCTGGACCTGCGACCTGTCGCACGACTACGTTTCGATCAACGCCGACTACCGTTCCTGAGCGTTTTTCTTCACCTCGCGGCGTTTCGCCGCCATCGGCCCACCCATCCCCGGGCCGGTGGCGCGCCCGGGATGGCGGCGGCAATATGAATGCCCGCGCCCTCGGATCAATTTTATTCACACCGGCCGCCAGCGCCTTGCGCCACAATGGCGCGTGCATTCCCGCCCCGTTCATCCCGATTTGCCATCACCATGACCCAGCTAGACCAATTCCTGCAGCGTGCCGAAGCCTTGCTGGCGCGCGTCGAAGCCATCCTCCCCAACGCCGCCGCCCGTGAACCCGACTGGAACGCCGCCGTCGCCTTCCGCTGGCGCGGCGCGACGGCCCAGCGTCCCGGCTACCTGCAGGCGGTGGGGCAGATCTCCAAGATCGGCCTGTCGGACCTGCACAATATCGGCCCGCAAAAGGAACAGATCGACCAGAACACCCGCCAGTTCGTCGAAGGCCGCCCGGCCAACAACGTGCTGCTGACCGGCGCGCGCGGCACCGGCAAGTCCTCGCTCATCAAGGCCTGCCTGAACCAGTACGCCGACCGTGGCCTGCGCCTGATCGAGGTGGACAAGGATGACCTGCACGACCTGCAGGACATCGTCGAACTGGTGGCAGCGCGACCCGAGCGTTTCATCGTCTTCTGCGACGATCTTTCCTTCGAGGAAGGCGAGGGCGGCTACAAGGCGCTGAAGGTGGCGCTCGACGGCAGCATCGCCGCACAGTCGGACAACGTCCTGATCTATGCCACCTCCAACCGCCGCCACCTGATGCCGGAGCGCCTCTCCGACAACAATACCTACACCCACACCGAGGATGGCGACCTGCATCCCGGCGAAACGGTGGAAGAAAAGATTTCGCTCTCCGAGCGCTTTGGCCTGTGGGTGACCTTCTATCCCTTCAAGCAGGACGATTTCCTGGACATCGTGGCGCACTGGCTGCGCCACTTCGGCTGCAATGACGCACAGATCGCCGAAGCCCGCGCCGATGCCCTGCGCTGGGCACTGCAGCGCAGCTCGCGCTCGGGCCGCGTGGCCTGGCAGTTTGCGCGCGACTATGCCGGCAAGGCGCAGGGCTGATGAGCGGCGATTCCAAGCCGGTGGCCAAGCCCATCGATGTGGCCGTGGGCATCCTGATGCAGCCCAACGGCGACGTGCTGCTGGGCCAGCGTCCGGAGGGCAAGCCCTATGCGGGGTACTGGGAATTCCCCGGCGGCAAGGTGGAGCCGGGCGAAAGCATCTTCGCGGCGCTGCAGCGCGAATTCAAGGAAGAACTGGGCATCGAGGTGCTGGACGGCGAGCCCTGGTGCGGCGTCGAGCACGTCTATCCGCATGCCCATGTGCGCCTGCACTTCTACATCAGCCGCCAGTGGCGCGGCGAACCGCAGAGCCTGGAAGGCCAGGCCTTTGCCTGGCAAGGCAGCGTGGGCGTGGAACCGCTGCTGCCGGCCACCATCCCGCTGCTCCAGTGGCTGGATCAGCTGCGATATGGCGACGAAGCCTGAAGATGGGTTCTTTTAAGGTGATATGAAGGAAAAAGCCCGTCATTACTGCACGGGCTTGTCCCCTTCGTCTTCCAGTGGCAGGTTCACTGCGGGGATGGTGTACTTTTCTTCGGCCCAGGCACCCAGGTCGATTTGCTTGCAGCGTTCGGAACAGAAGGGGCGGTACTTGTTCTTCTCGCTCCATTCCACCTTGGTGCCGCAGGTCGGGCAGTCTACGATCGTTGCCATACGTTTTACTTCACTTCATCAATTCAGATTACGGATCAAAAGCCGCACAGCGCCAGTTCGAAGGGCACTTCGCCCTCGAAGGAGCGCGGCTTCTCGTCGCCATCCTGCTGGGTGAAACGTACCCACAGCATGTATTTGTTGGCCGAGATTTCGGGGATGGCGCCGAGGTTGATGTCAAGCGACAGGCGCAGCATCTGGTAGACCTTGCCTTGCAGCATCTGCTGGTAACTGCCGCCTTCGGCGTTGATTTTCACCGCATGTCCGGATTCGCGCAGCAGGCGCATGACGATGGCGATGGCATCGAAGAGCGGGATCAGCGGGGCGAACCAGTTGGAGATGTCCTGGAAGCGGCGCTCGTAGGGATGCTGTTGCCAGGCGTAATAGGCCGGCAGGTCGAACTCGCAGGCGCCGCCCGGGATGATGGTGCGGCCGCGGATGCTCATGAGCCATTCATTGTCGCGGATGTTCTGGCCGGTCTTGCCCTGGGCCGCTGAGAGGGCGCTGCTGGCCTGGTCGACTTCGGCCAGGATGGCGTTGAGCATCTCGGGTTCGACATTGGGATTGGACTGGTAGGCCAGCAGGATCTGCTTTTGCCGTTCCAGCTCTTGCAGCAGGTCGGACTTGAGGTCCGCGCGTCCGGCGACCTCCAGCATTTCAAAAATGGTGGCAAGGGCGATGTGATGCTGATGCGGGCTTTCCTGGTGCAGGAAGAAGACGAATTTCTCGTAGAGGTCTTCCAGTCGCAACAGCGTGCGAATACGCTCATTGAAAGGGTATTCGTAGACGATCAAAGCATGATCCCTTTATTGGTTGAACCGGACTTGTTAGGCCGCTGACAGGCCGCGTGGGTGCAATAACCTCGTCAACATGTGCAATGTCTGTGATTCTGACCCATGCAGAAGAAAATTACAAATGCAGTCGGCATCAAATGAAGATGCTGTACCGCATCGCATTTGCCGGCTTGCTCAAGCATACTGCCGCGTTGCCACTGGCTGCACCGAAGCGCTCATGCTCCCTTGGCCAGATCCAGGTAGCGCGTATGCAGCTCGCGTACCTGATGCGGCAGGTCGGCATTGCTGCCGCCGTTGTCGATGACGTCCTGGGCCACCGCCAGCCGCGCCTGCCGGCTGGCCTGGGCGGCCATGATGGCTTCGACTTCCTCGCGCTGCAGGCCGTTGCGCTGCATGACGCGCGCGATCTGCACCTCTTCCGGACAGTCCACCACCAGGATGCGGCTGGCACGGCCGACCCAGGTGCCGGATTCCACCAGCAGGGGCACCACGAAGATGACATAGGGACCGGTGGCGGCCTCGGCCTGGCGCACGGTCTCGCTGCGGATCAGCGGATGCAGGATGGCTTCGAGCGCATGGCGCGCAGTGGGATTGCCGAACACGTGCTGGCGCATGCGGGTGCGGTCCATGGCGCCGTGCGCATCGATGAATTCGTCGCCGAAAACATCGCGGATGGGATCGATGGCCAGGCCCTGCGGCGCGGTCAGGGCGTGGGCGATGGCGTCGGTATCGACCAGCGAAGCGCCGAGCTCGCCAAACAGGTTGGCCACCGTGGTCTTGCCGCTGCCGATGCCGCCGGTCAGGCCGATGGTGAAGCGTTCAGTCAATGAAGTCATGGGATCAGAAGTCGTAGAGAAGTTGCGTGAGCCAGCCATGGCCCATCAGCAGGGTCAGCATGCCGGCGGTGGCCAGGCAGGGGCCGAAGGCAATGGCCTGGCCACGCTGGTGGCGGCCCAAGCCCATCAGCGCCAGGCCCAGGACTGCGCCCAGCGCCGAGGCCAGCAGCAAGACCAGTGGCAAGGCTTGCCAGCCCAGCCAGGCCCCGAGCGCGGCCATGAGCTTGAAGTCGCCATAGCCTAGGCCTTCCTTGCCGGTGGCCAGCTTGAAGATCCAGTAGATCAGCCACAGCACGCCATAGCCGGCCATCGCGCCCAGCACGGCATCCTGCAGCGGTACCAGGCGATGCAGGATGTTGACCAGCAGGCCCAGCCACATCAAGGGCAGGGTGAGGTCGTCGGGTAGCAGCATGGTCTGGGCATCGATGACCGCCAGCGCGATCAGGAAAGCGGCACACACCATCAGCGCCACGCCGTGCAGGCCCAGGCCGAAGCGCCAGCCCAGCAGGGCGAACAGCAGTGCGGTCAGCAGCTCCACCAGCGGGTAGCGCGCGCTGATGGCATTGGCGCAGAAACCGCAGCGTCCACGCAGCAGCAGCCAGCTGAGCAAGGGGATCTTGTGATGCAACGCCAGCGGCGCGCCGCAATGCGGGCAGGCGGAGGCGGGCAGCCAGAGGTTGTAGCGCCCGGCATGCGGCAGGGCCTCGCCACGTTCTTGGGCGACGAAGTTGGCCGTCTCGCGCAGCATCATCAGGGGAACGCGATGGATCACCACATTGAGGAAGCTGCCGACCAGCAGGCCCAGCAGCGCCGCCATGCAGGCCAGCGCGGCATTGCCGGGAAGGGCCAGGGCATCCAGGAAGGACATCGTCAAGTTCAACTGGTCGGGTCGTCAAAGAAGGGAAAGACAGGCGTGCCGGCTTACACCACGGCACCCATGCGGAACACCGGCAGGTACAGCGCCACCACCAGGCCGCCGATCACCACGCCCAGCACCGCCATGATAACGGGTTCCATCAGGCTGGTGAGGGCGGTGACGGCGTCATCCACCTCGCGTTCGTTGAGGTCGGCGATCCTGGCCAGCATGGCGTCGAGTGCGCCGGCCTCTTCGCCCACGGCCGTCATCTGCACCGCCAGGTCCGGGAAGACCCCCGTGGCCTGCATGGCCGCGTGCAGCGAGGCGCCATTGCGCACCGCGTCGCGCACGGCCAGCGAGGCTTCCGCATAGACCACGTTGCCAGCCGCGCCGGAGACCGTTTCCAGCGCTTCCACCAGGGCGATGCCGGCACCGAAGAGCGTGCCGAAGGTGCGGCTCCAGCGCGCCAGCGCCGCTTGCCGCAACAGCTTGCCGAACAGCGGCAGCGACAGGCTCAAACGCTGCGCTGCCAGTCGCAGCCGGAGATGGCGCCGCCAGGCCAGGGTCGACAGCACGCCCGCCACCAGCGTACCCAGCAGCAGCCATGGTCCATGCTGGCCCAACAGACGGGCCGTGGCCATGACGATGCGCGTGGGCAGCGGCAATTCGGCACCGAACTGCTGGAACATCTGCTCGAAAGCCGGCACCACCCACAGCATGATGACCACCGTCACGATGATCGCCACCAGCACCACGGCGCAGGGATAGGCCAAGGCCGCGCGGACCTTGCCCCTGAGCGCCAGGGATTTCTCGCGATAGAGGGCGATGCGTTCCAGCATGCTCTCGAGCATCCCCGCTTCTTCGGCGGCGCGCACCAGGTTGCAGAAGAGCGCGTCGAACTGCCTGGGATGGCGCGCCAGCGCCGCATGCAGGCTCTCGCCGCGTGCCACGGCCTGGCGCACGTCGGCCAGCAGCGCGGCCAGGGCGCTCTGGCCGGCGCCGCGAATGGCGATGTCCAGCGACTGCAGCAGCGGCAATCCTGCCCGCAGCATGGTGGCCAATTGACGGGTGAAGAGGGCGATCTGTTTGGCGCTGATGCGGCCACGCGTTCTTGCTGTGGCCGGGTTTGACGGAGCTGCCTGGCCGTTGTCGAAGGCGGGTGCACCCGCCTCACGCCGCAGCCGCGCCACGCGCATCCCCTGCTGGCGCAGCCGGGCGCGGGCTTGCGCCTCATCGCTGGCCTGCACCACACCCCGCTGCGGGCGATTGTGGCGGTCCAGCCCTTCCCAGCGGAATTGGGGCGCCGATGTCATGCGATCAGGTGCAGGCAAGGATCTCTCCCATGCTGGTGTCGCCGCGCAAGACCTTCAGCAACCCCGCCCGTCGCAGGTCGATGATGCCCTCCGCTTGCGCTTGCCGACCCAATTCCAGGGTTCCGGCCTGGGCCAGGATGAGCGATCGCATGGCCGCGCTCACCGGCATGACCTGGTAAATGCCGGTGCGTCCGCGAAAGCCGGTCTGGTTGCAGGCCGGGCAGCCGTGCGGCACGAAGGTGGCCGGCGTGCCACCGGCCGGTCGGCGGCAGCGGCACAGCTTGCGCACCAGCCGCTGGGCCACGATCAGGTTGACCGATGCCGCGATGTTGTAGGCCGGCACGCCCATGTTGAGCAGCCGCGTGAGCGTGGCCGGGGCGTCGTTGGTATGCAGGGTGGAGAGCACCAGGTGTCCGGTCTGCGAGGCCTTGACGGCAATGTCGGCGGTCTCCAGGTCGCGGATCTCGCCCACCATCAGCACATCCGGATCCTGGCGCAGGAAGGCGCGCAGCGCCAGGGCGAAGTCCAGTCCGGCGCGCTCGTTGATGCTGACCTGGTTGATGCCGGGCAGGTTGATCTCCACCGGATCCTCGGCGGTGGCGATGTTGACGCCCGGCTGGTTCAGGCGCTGCAGGCAGGCATACAGCGAGACGGTCTTGCCGGAACCGGTCGGCCCGGTCATCAGGACCAGGCCGTGCGGCTTGCTGATGGCCTGCAGCAGGGCTTCCTGCTGGGCCGGTTCATAGCCGAGGTCGCTGATCGACAGGGCGGCCTGGGCGGTATCGAGGATGCGCAGCACGATCTTTTCGCCGAACTGCGTGGGCAGCGTCGAGACGCGGAAATCGACGCTGCGTTCGCCCAGCGCCAGGCGCATCTTGCCATCCTGGGGCAGGCGCTTCTCGGCGATATCCAGCCGTGCCAGGATCTTCAGGCGCGTGGCCAGCTTGTCCCGCAAGCTCAGCGGCGGCTGCGCCAGCTCGTGCAGCACGCCATCCAGGCGCAGGCGCACGCGGAAGAGATGTTCGAAGGGTTCAAAATGCAGGTCGGACGCGCCCATGCCGACCGCATCGGCCAGCAGCTTGTGCAGCAGGCGCACCACGGGAACATCATCATCGGCCACGGCCGTGTCGGGAGTGTGCAGCATGGGAGACCTCGCGCGCAGGGGCGCTGCCGCAGGGCAGCGCACAGGGAGGGCAAGTCTCCCACGCGCGGCGGCCGCCCGAAAAGCGGGCCGCCCGTTTGCGCGGGACAAAATCGGTGGAGTTCGATGCCGGCCCGCAAGGCGCGGCGCCGGCTCAGTCCTGTGTCTTCACTTTGGACGGCAAGGCAATGAGCTTGACCATGCGGATGGCCTGGTTCTGTACCTGCACGATCTCGATCACGCAGCCGTCGATCTTGACGGACACGGCGGCTTCGGGAATGTCCTGCAGGGTCTCCAGCAGCAGGCCGTTGATGGTCTTGGGGCCATCCAGCGGCAGCTTCAGGCCCAGGCGCTTGTTGATGTCGCGCAGGGTGGTGCTGCCTTCGAGCAGGCAGCTGCCGTCCTTGTCCCAGCCGAAGCCTTCGCCGGAGGAGCCGGGCGAGGAGGTCGTGAATTCGCCGATCATCTCTTCGATGATGTCTTCCAGCGTCACCAGCCCCTGCACCTCGCCGTATTCATCGACCACGATGCCCAGGCGTTCGTGGTTCTCCTGGAAGTACTGCAGCTGGGTGAAGACATCCGTTTCCACCGGCACGTAATACGGGGCCGAGAGCAGGGCGCGGATGTCGTCGTGGGTGATGTCGTCTTCCTGGCGGAACAGCGCGACCGTCTTGCGCACATGCAGGATGCCGACGATGTGATTGATCTCGCCCTCGAATACCGGCAGCTTGTTGTGATAGCAGGTAGCCAGCTGGTGCAGGATCTCTTCCACCGGCGCGGCCAGGTTCAGGGCCTCGACCTGGGCGCGCGGGGTCATGACGTCTTCCACCGAAATCTTTTCCAGGTCGAACAGGTTCAGCAGGATGCTCTTGTGTTTCTGCGGAATGAAACTGCCGCCTTCGAGCACGATGGAACGCAGCTCTTCGGGGGAAATGCGCTGCTCGGCCGCGCGCGATCCGGTCTTGATGCGCAAGACCTTGAGGATGGCCGAGACGAAGATGTTGACGAACCACACCAGCGGCTTGGCGATGCGCATCAGCGGCTTCAAGATGAAGCTGGTAAAGAGCGCAATGCGTTCCGGATGGGTGGCGCCGATCACCTTGGGCACGATCTCGGCAAAGATGATCAGGAGCGCCGCGACGAATGCGGTGGCGGCCGTGATCACGCGCTGGTGGTTGCCGAAGGCGGCAATGGCCAGGGCGGTCACCAGGGCCGTGGCCAGCGCATTGATGACGGTGTTGGCGATGAGGATCAGCGAGAGCAGCCGCTCAGTGCGGTCCAGCAGCCACAGGATGGTGACGGCGGCCCGGTTGCCCTGTTTGGCCAGGTGCCGCAGGCGATGGCGGTTGGCGGCCATCAGCGCCGTCTCGGTCATGGAAAAGAAGGCCGAGAGCAGGATGAGAATGAAGAGTGCAAGAGCTTGCACCCATATGGGTACGGTATCCAAACGTTGCCGTCAGTGGGTTGCCCTCACGCATGGGAGGGAGTCGGCGGGCCTGTTTGCTTGTCGTCATGACAGGCAAGCCAGGGCGGCCAGCGAGCGCCAAAGTCTAGACGATGGGGGCTTATCCCGCAAGCCGGGCGGCGCTGCGGTGTGGCGGCCGCGCCCGGACTTGCCCTTCAGTAACCCTTGGTGCGGTCGTAGAGATGCGGCGGCGGCAGCCCGCCCAGCATGGCGGCAATGGCCACTGCCGCCTGCCTGGCGCGCTCGCGGCGCGAGGGCGTGGCCGCTGCATGGGGGGTGACCAGCACGCGCGGATGCCGCCACACGGCCGCCTCGGCGGGCAGCGGTTCTTCATCGAACACATCCAGTACGGCGCCGGACAAGTGGCCGCTGTCGAGCGCGGCCAGCAGGTCGGGCAGGCAGACGTGGCTGCCGCGTCCGACGTTGATGACCGCGGCACCGCGCGGCAACTGGCGCAGCAGCGCGGCATCGATAAGGTGGCGGGTATCGGTGGTCTCCGGCAACAGGCAGATCAGGATATCCGTGCGGGCCAGGAAATCAGGCAGGGCGTCGGCCCCGGCAAAGCAGGTCAGGCCCTTTTCGCTGCGCGGCGAGCGCGCCCAGCCGGCCGTCTCGAAGCCGACCGCCGCATGCATGCGCGCCGCCGCCAAGCCCAGCGCGCCCAGGCCGAGCACGCCCACGCGGGTTTCGCGCGCGGTGCGGGGCGTGGCGAATTCGCGCCATTCGGCGCGCGCCTGCTGGGCGATGATGCGCGGCATGTCCTTCAACAGCATCAGGCTGCTCATGAGCGTGAATTCGGCCATGCGCTGCTGGGTCTCGGGGGTGACCATGCGCACGATGGGCAACTCCGGCAGGTGCGGATCAGCAAGGATGTGATCCACGCCGGCTGCCGCACTGATGATGGCCTTCAGGTTGGGAAACTGCGCCAGCCTCCCCGCTTCGGGCTGCCACACCAGCACGAACTGCACACGCGCCGGGTCGACTTCCGGATCATCCCAGGCGCGCACATCGAGGCCCAGTTCGGGCGCGAATTCGTGGAAGCTGGCGCGCCACTCGGCCAGCGCGGCAGCACCGCCGGACTTGATCAGCAGCACGGGGGCAAGGGCAGGGGCGGGGGCGGTCATGCTTGTGGCTCCACGGGATTGGCCTGGTGCATGGGGCGGCGCAAGGCCGGGTCGAAGGGATTGATCCGGCGCGACAGGGCCGCGGCTTCCCGCTGCAGCATCTGCACCACGGTGGGCAAGCGTTCCTCGGTCAGGCGCGAGGTCAGCGTGCCTACGCTCAAGGCACCGACGATGTTGCCGCCCGTATCGAAGAGCGGCACCGCCAGCCCGGCCATGCCATCGAGCAGGCCGGCCTGGCGCGCGGCATAGCCGGTCTCGCGGACACGCTCGATTTCCGTGCGCAGGTAGACCTCGTCATAGACCCCGAACTCGCGCAGGCGCGGCACGTTGTAGCGGATCACTTCCTCGCGTTCTTCTTCCGGCAGGAAGGCGAGGATGGCCAGCGCGCCCTGGCCCACGCCCAAGGCGACGCGCCCGCCGATGTCGCCGGTGAAGGCGCGGATCGGGAAGGGGCCATCGACACGATCCACGCACACCGCATCGAAGCGCGAGCGCAGCAGCAGGAAGACGGTATCGCCGAGGCTGCCGCACAGCCGCAGCAGCGCCGGGCGGCACAGGCTGCGCACATCCGACGCATTGCCGGCGCGTGCGGCCAGGGCGAACAGGTCCATGCCCAGGCGATAGAGCTTGCTGCGCTCATCCTGTTCCACCACGCCTTCGCCGGCCAGCGATTGCAGCAGGCGGTGCGTGGTGCCCTGGGTCAGGCCGATGGCCTTGGCCACTTGCGTCACGCGCATGCCTTGCGGTGGTGCATCGGCCAGGGCACGCAACACCGCAAAGGTGCGCTGGATGCCGTTGACCGGCAGGGAGGCGGGGGCGCTGGCGGCCGTGGCCTCGTCGTTGTGCTCGCTCATGAGGTGGCTTTGTCTGCTGGGTGGAATCGGCGGCGGTTCGCTTGCCGATGCATTTCATTGAATGGAATAAATATAAAAAATTTCCCGACTGTCGAAATACGATAGCAGAATTGGCACCGAAATTGCATCAATAACGAAACAGGAGACGCGCCGCTCACATCGCTCCAGCGATGGGGTTGCGTAATTGAAAGTATGCATCGGAGCGCCCGCCGGCCGACAAGCCCGCCAGCCGTGCAGCGCCCGAACCTTGCGACAGGGAGCTTGCAATGTCATTTCTCACGCTGACCAATGTCAGTAAGTTCTATGGCGATACCCAGGCGGTATCGGGATTCAACCTCACGGTGGAAAAGGGTGAGTTCATCTCCCTGCTCGGTCCTTCGGGCTGCGGCAAGACCACCACCCTGCAGATGATCGCGGGCTTCGAGGCCGTCAGCGGCGGCCGCATCGAACTCGATGGCCGCGACATCACGCACGCCAAGCCCAACACGCGCGGCCTGGGCATCGTGTTCCAGACCTATGCGCTGTTCCCGCACATGACGGTGGAGCAGAACGTGGCCTTCGGCCTGGAGATGCGCAAGTGCGGTGCCGCCGAAAAGCGCGACCGCGTGGCGCAGGCCCTCTCGCTCGTGCATCTGGAAAAACACGGCGCCCGTTACCCGCGCGAACTCTCCGGCGGCCAGCGCCAGCGCGTGGCCCTGGCGCGTGCGCTGGTGATTGCCCCGCCCGTGCTGCTGCTCGATGAGCCGCTCTCCAACCTCGACGCCAAGCTGCGTGAAGAGATGCAATTCGAGCTGCGCGACATCCAGCGCAAGGTTGGTACCACCACGATCATGGTCACGCACGACCAGAGCGAAGCCATGTCCATCAGCGACCGCGTGGTGGTGATGGAGGCCGGCCACATCACCCAGGTCGGCCGTCCCCTGAACGTCTATGAACATCCGGCCAACCGCTTCATCTCCACCTTCGTGGGCAAGGCCAACCTGCTGGAAGGCCAGGTGGTCGGTGCCGCAGGTGACCGTGCCGACATCGCCGTGGGCGGCATGATGCTGTCGCTGGAAAGCACCGATACCGGCCTGCGCGGCGGTGGTCGCGTGGTGCTGGGCCTGCGTCCGGAAAAGATCCGCTGTACCGCCCCCGGCCAGGGCCGCTGCAATGGCGAAGTGGTGCGCCGCTTCTTCCTCGGCAGCCAATGGATGTATGAAGTGGAGACACCGCTGGGCCTGCTCTCGGTCCTGTCGGCCAACGATGGCGCCGAAGCGCTGGAGCAGGGGGCTGCCGTCGGCCTGGCCTGGAGCGACTACAGTCTGCGCCTGGTTTCCACCGCCCGCAGCGATGAAGGGGTGGCGGCATGAGCGCGGCCGGCACGACTTCCGTGGCACCGCCCGTGGTGAGTGCCGCCGATGGCGCCAAGGCGCCCGGCCAGCGCAGCCTGCCCTGGCTGATGTCGGCCCCGGCCATCCTGCTGTGCACGGTGATGCTGCTGGTGCCGCTGGTGCTGACCTTCGTGCTGTCCTTCAACGCCTATGATGCCGAGACCGGCCCCAAGGCCGGTACCTTCACGCTGGAGCATTACGCGGCCGTGCTGACCGATCCGTATTACTACGGCATCTTCTGGCGCACGCTGTGGATCTCGGGCCTGGTCACGCTCATCTGCATCGTCGTCGGCGCGCCTGAGGCCTACATCCTCAATCGCATGCGCAAGCCCTGGCGCTCCATCATGCTGCTGGTGGTGCTGGCGCCGCTGATGATCTCGGTGGTGGTGCGCGCCTTCGGCTGGAGCATGCTGCTCGGTCCCGAGGGTCTCATCAACGGCACGCTGGTGGCGCTGGGTTTTGCCAAGGTCAAGCTGCTCTATACCGAAACGGCCATCGTCATTGCGCTGGTGCACGTGATGCTGCCCTTCATGGTGATTCCGGTCTGGACCTCGCTGCAGAAGCTCGACGGTGGCGTGGCCAATGCGGCGCTGTCGCTGGGCGCCTCGCCCATTACCGTACTGCGCCGTATCGTGCTGCCGCAGATCATGCCCGGCATTCTCTCGGGCAGCCTGATCGTCTTTGGCCTGTCGGCCAGCTCCTTCGCCATTCCGGGACTCCTGGGCGGACGCCGCCTGAAGATGATGGCCACCATCATCTATGACGAATACCTGCACGAACTGAACTGGCCGCTGGGCGCTGCCATCGCGCTGCTGCTGCTGGTGGCCAACCTGGTCATCATGCTGGGCTGGAACCGCATGATCGAACGCCGCTACAAGAAAGCGCTGGGCTGAACCATGAACAAGAACGGACCGATTGCATTGTGCTTCAATGCGCTGGTGATCCTCTTCACGCTGGCCCCGATCCTGGTGGTGTGCGTGATCGCCTTCACCCCCGAAAACACCCTGACCATGAACGGGCCGGAATTCTCGCTGCGCTGGTTCAAGGCGGTGTTTGAATTCCCCGATTTCGTGAGCTCCTTCTGGAACAGCCTCTGGCTGGCCCTGGCCGCGGCCACCATCTCCACGGCGCTGGCCATTCCGGCGGCCATGGCGCTGGTGCGCTATCCGCATCGCTGGTCCGGTGCCTTGCAGGGCCTGTTCCTGTCGCCGCTGATCATTCCGCACCTGGTGCTGGGCGTGGCGCTGCTGCGCCTGTTCTCGGTGGTCGGTGGCGCCGGCAGTTTCGGCTGGCTGGTGCTGGCGCATTCGCTGGTGGTGACGCCTTATACGATGCGCCTGATCATGGCCGCGCTCATCGGCTTCGACCGCAGCGCCGAGCAGGCCGCCCTGTCGCTGGGCGCCACACGCACCAAGGTATTCCTGCGCATCACGCTGCCGATGATCCTGCCGGGCATCACCGGTGGCTGGCTGCTGGCTTTCATCAACAGCTTCGATGAAGTCACCATGTCCATCTTCGTGACTTCGCCCTCGACGGTGACGCTGCCGGTGCGCATGTACATGTATGCCACCGAATCCATCGATCCCATGATGGCGGCCGTCTCGGCGCTGATGGTGGGCATCACGGTGGTGGCCATGATCATCCTGGACCGGGTCTATGGCCTGGACCGCGTACTGGTGGGGCGTTCATGAATCACACCCCTGCTCCTGCACAGGCCCAGCTGGTGCGGCTGGCCGAAGGCGATCGCGCTGCGGTCAGCTTCATCCTGGACGGCCGTCCGGTCACGGCGCTGGAAGGCGATACGGTACTGACCGCCGTGCTGATCAACACCGCCAGCCTGCGCCGCAATGAATTCAGCGGCCAGCCGCGTGCCGGTTTCTGCATGATGGGTGCCTGCCAGGATTGCTGGATCGCCACCGAAAGCGGCGAGCGCCTGCGTGCCTGCTCCACCTTCATCCGTGCCGGCATGCAATTGCGCAGCGGCCAGGAGGAACCCGCATGACGCGCGCAGCTCCCGTCATCGTCGGTGCCGGCCCGGCCGGTGTGCGTGCGGCGCAGACGCTGCTGGCCCACGGCGTGCGGCCCATCGTCATCGATGAAGCGGCGCAGGCTGGCGGCCAGATCTATCGCCAGCCGCCGCGCGGATTCCTGCGCAGCCGCAAGACGCTCTATGGTTTCGAAGCCAGCCGTGCGCAATCGGTGCACAGCACCTTCCATGCGCTGCGCGAGGCCATCGACTATCGCCCCAACACCCTGGTCTGGAATGCCCAGCCGGGTTTGCTCGACCTGATGGATGGCAGCGCGCAATCCGCGTCCACGCTGGCCTGGGAAGACATCATCGTGGCCACCGGTGCGACTGATCGCGTACTGCCTTTCCCCGGCTGGACCACGCCGGGCGTCTACACGCTGGGCGGCTCGCAGGTCGCGCTCAAGTTCCAGGGCTGCGCCATCGGACGCTCGGTGGTGTTGGCCGGCAATGGTCCGCTGCTCTATCTGGTGGCCTATCAATATGCCAAGGCCGGTGCGCGGGTGGCGGCAGTACTCGACAGCAGCAGCCTGGCCGACCGCATCGCGGCATTGCCCGCCATGCTGGGCCAGCCGGCCCTGCTGGCCAAGGGCATCTACTACCTCGCCTGGCTCAAGCTGCACGGCGTGCCGGTGCATTCGCACGCGCGGGTGTTGCGTGTGGAAGGCGATACCCGTGTGCAGGCGCTGGTCTGGCGTCGCGAGAACCTGGCAGGGGCGGGTGGCAGGGCGGGGCCCGAGCAGCGCATTGCATGCGATGCCGTCGGCTTCGGTTATGCACTGCGTTCTGAAACGCAACTGGCTGATCTGCTGGGTTGCCGTTTCCAGTTCGATGGCCTGCAGCGCGCGCACCTGCCGGTGCGCGACAAGAGCACCCGCAGCAGCGTGCCGGGCGTCTATCTCGCCGGCGACGGTGCCGGCATCATGGGGGCCGATGCCGCCGAGCTGGCCGGTGAACGCGCCGCGCTGGCCTTGCTGCAGGATCGCGGCATCGCCGTCGATGCGGCCCGCGTGGCGCAGATCGAAGCCGAGCTGGCGCGCATCGGCGCTTTCCGGCTCGGACTGGAGCGCGCTTTCCCCTTCCCCGAACGCTGGGCGGCGACCGCTCCGGACGACTTGGTGATCTGCCGCTGCGAGAATATCCACGCCGGTGAATTGCGCGCTGCCGTGCGCGAGAAAGGCGCAGCGGAAATGAACCGGCTCAAGGCGCTCACGCGCGTTGGCATGGGCCGTTGCCAGGGTCGCATGTGTGGCGCAGCGGCCGCCGAAATCCTGGCGCATGCCGCCGGGCTGCCGGTGCAGGAAGTGGGTCGCCTGCGCGGCCAGGCTCCGATCAAGCCGATTCCATTGGGCATGCATGTGCCCCAGCCCGAGCCGGTGTCGGCGCGCGTGATCGCGCTGCATGCGCAGGAGGATGCCTCATGAAGAGCCTCAACACCGAAGTCCTCATCATCGGCGGCGGCATCGTCGGTACCTCCGCTGCCCTGGTGCTGGCCAAGGCCGGACGCCGCGTGACCCTGCTGGAACGCGACCTGTGCGGTGCACGTTCCAGCGGCATCAACTATGGCGGCGTGCGTCGCCAGGGGCGGCCCGAAGTGCAACTGCCGCTGTCGCAGCGGGCCCATGAGATCTGGGGCGATCTGCAGTCACTGATCGGCACCACCGGCGAATACGAACGCAGCGGCCACTTCAAGCTGGCCCGCAGCGAGGCCGACATGCAGTCGCTCATCGCCTATGCCGAACTGAGCCGCCCCTATGGCCTGGGGATCGAACTCATCAGCGGCGAACGCCTGCGCCAGCAATGTCCCTGGCTGGGGGGCGCGGCGGTCGGCGGCTCGCTGTGTCCGGAAGATGGCCAGGCCAATCCGCGCCTGGTCTCGCCGGCCTTTGCGCGTGCGGCCGCAGCGGCGGGCGCTACCCTCATCGAACGCTGCGAAGTCCTCCAGGTAGGCCACGATGGCCGCGACTTCGTGGCCGAAGCGCGGCAGGGTAGCGACACCTTGCAAGTGCGCGCGGAAGTGCTCATCAATTGCGCCGGTGCCTGGGCCAATCGGGTGGCGCAATCCTTTGGCGAGACCGTGCCCCTGACCAGCGGCCATCCCAGCATGGTGGTGACCGAACCGATTGCCCACTTCCTGCCCTGGAGCCTGGGCGTGGAGGGTGGCTCCATCTATTGCCGCCAGGTGGCACGCGGCAACGTGGTGCTGGGCGGCGGTCGCGGCTATGAGCAGGATGAACTGCGCGCCCGCGCCTCGCACGATTCCATCCTCGGGCTGCTGCCGCAGGCGGCGGCCTTGCTGCCGGCGCTGCGCCATGTCCACATCATCCGCAGCTGGAGCGGTGTGGAAGGCTACCTGCCGGACCAGCATCCGGTGATCGGCCCCAGCACCACGCAGATGGGCCTGCTGCATGGATTCGGGTTCTGCGGAGCCGGATTCCAGATCGGACCGGCCGCCGGTGAGGCGCTGGCCGAGCTGGTGCTGCACGGCCGCAGCACCATTGCGCTGGATGCTTTCTCGATTGGCCGCTTCCTGCCGCCACGTTCTGATGCTGTCGACCTGTTGTCCTCCCACCCTGAAAGGAAGATCTCATGATGTCGCTTTCCCGCACCGCTGCCCTCGGACTGTTGCTGGCCGCTACCGCCACCCAGGTGCAGGCGCAGACCCGCACGCTGTACGTCGGCATGAATGGCGGCAACATGGAGAAGACCTTCTCCCAGGCGGTGTTCGGCCCCTTCGAGCAGAAGTACAACGTCAAGATCGCCGTGGTGCCCGGCGGCTCGGCCGACATCCTGGCCAAGGCCCAGGCCGCCAAGGACAAGCCGCAGATGCACCTGATGTTCCTGGACGATGGCGTGATGTATCGCGCCGTCGGCATGGGCCTGTGCGAGAAGCAGAAGCCCAATCCCAACCTGGCCACCCTGCTGCCGGTGGCGCACATCAAGGATGACCTGGCCACGGGCGTGACCATCAGCGTCACCGGGCTGGCTTACAACACCAAGGTCTATGCCGAGAAGGGCTGGGCACCGCCGACCTCGTGGCTGGACCTGGCGGACCCCAAGCTCAAGGGGCGCGTGGTGTTCCAGTCGCTGCCTTCATCCACCTTCGGCCTGCACGCCTTCCTCGCCTTCAACCAGATCAAGGGCGGCACCGACGCCAATGTCGATCCCGGCTTCAAGGCCTGGCCCTCGACCATCGGGCCCAATGTGCTGGAGTACATCTCCAACTCGGCCAAGATTTCCGAGATGGCACAGACCGGCGAAGCCGCCCTGTTCCCGTATACGCCCACGCAATCCACGCTGTTGAAGAGCAAGGGTGTGCCCGTGGAATACGTGCAGCCCAAGGAAGGCGCCATCGTGCTGATGGTGGCGCAGTGCGTGATCGCCAACAACACCGAGCCGCAACTGGCCCAGGAACTGGCGGCCTATCTGCTCTCGCCGCAGGCGCAAGCCCTGGCGCTGGAGAACGGCAACTACAACCCCACCAATACCAAGGTCCAGGTCAGCGGCACGGCCGCGGCCGAGCAGGCGCGCATGAATGGCTTCGTCAAGGCCGCGCGGGCGGTGGACTGGGATGAGATCAACAAGAATCGCGCCGTGTGGAATACCCGCTGGAGCCGCACCATCGAGCGCTGAGCAATGCCGCTGCACGGCTTGCAGCGCTGGATGCGTCAATGATTTAGCTGGCTTTGCAGAACCTCTGGTAGTTTTTGCGCCACCTTTGCGGTGGCGTTTTTTTTGCGCTGAAGGCGTGCGGTGCCGTTTTTTGTTTATCTGTGGCATCGATGAATCGATATCGATTGTGCAATGGGGCAGATAAGCCACAGCAGGCTGCGCTCTGGGCTGCATTGGCGGGAGGGGCAAAAATCGCGTATAATGCATGGATCGCTCAAGAACCGAGCGGAAATCCTGATCCCCACGCGCCTTGTCGTACCAGCACCCTGCAATCCGCGTGATTCGCATCTTCATCCGCTTCCCCGAGTAAAGACACTGCGCTGCCGGTCTCGCCGCCAGCGGGTGCAACTGTCCTCCGACCTTAACGCTCCCGGCCTCCCTTGGCGTGGCCAGTCGTCAAAGCCAGAGATTGCAAATCCCCGAGCCCTTCCTCCGTCGAGGTCGCGCGCTCACGCACAAGAAAGAGAAAATGGCAAAAGAAGAACTGATCGAAATGCAAGGACAAGTCTCCGAAGTCCTCCCCGACTCCCGTTTCCGGGTGGCGCTGGACAACGGCCATTCGCTGATCGCCTATACGGCCGGTCGCATGAAGAAGAATTTCATCAAGATCCTGGCGGGCGACAAGGTCACGCTGGAACTGTCTCCCTACGACCTGAACAAGGGTCGCATCATCTTCCGTCACCTGGAACAGCGCGGCCCCAGCGGCCCCCGTCCGGGTTTCCGCCGCCGCTGAGAACGCGCGGCGCGCCCTCCCACGCCTGCGGGCGTGGTGCGCCGCCTGCCATCTCGCGGCCGCCCGCCTGCGGCGACGGCCTGTGCTCACATGATCGGTTTTGCGAAAGAAAAACAATATGCAAGCTCCGGTCACTCATCGGGAGCAGTACAAGGGCTTTCACATTTCGCTGCGCTGTCATGGCGCGAGTGGTCTGTGGGAGGTTGCCGAAGTTCATATCGCCGACAGCAGCGGGCTGGAGCCGCCCTTGTTTCCGCGCCGACGTCTGCCTGGCCGGTTTGATAGCGCGGCGCTGGCCGTCGAGCGCGGCATGGGCTGGGCGCGGGCGGTGATCGACAATCTTGATCCGACGCTGGATGGGGATTGGGGCAGCTAAGTCGCGCCGCCGCATGGAGAAGGCCCCGGTTTGGCGGGAAATGGAACTTGAATGAAGCTTGCGGAAGAGGCCCGCCAGGAAACTGGCTGAGCGGGCAGGTCCGGAGATCGATGTGAATGAAAAGGCGGAATGCGCGACATCGCGGATTCCGCCTTTTTGTTGGGTGGTGGCCGGAAATGCAATCCGGAAATAAAAAAGCCCAGCATCGCTGCTGGGCTTTTTTGTCCTTGATCTACAAGGTAATTCTGGTCGGGGTGAGAGGATTCGAACCTCCGGCCTCTACGTCCCGAAGAATGCGTACGGTGCAATTGACTGCTTATCTAAAGGGGCTAAGGGCGATAATCAGTGCAGTACTACAGTCAGTACTACACAGCTGCATGTGCGAAAAAACAAAGGTTTCGATGCGCCGGAAGTGCTAGTTTTTCGGGCGCTTCTCTACCAATTTCTCCACCCACGCATTGAGCTGGTTCAGCAGAAAGATGCGATCTGCCTCGTTCAGGCTATCAATTTTCCCTGCTATCGAATCGACTACCGTGGCAGATCGCGTAGAGGCCCCATCAAACAGCTGGGAAAGCGGAATGCTCAGTTCGTCTGCAAGGGCTTCTAAGGTGGCTAGTCCTGGCGCAACCACACCGCGCTCGATACGTGAGAGCGACACCGTATCTATACCTAGCTTCTCCGCCACTTCTGCCTGAGTTCTCCGTTGGGTCTTTCTGGCATCCGCTGCGTTCTTGCCAATCCGTTGAGCAATAGTAGTCGTCATTCCTATGGGCGTAATTTGCATAGTGCAGGCGACTTATGTTGTTCTATTCCTTCCCTTTGTGTAATATCCGAATGTGTTCTCTATAGGCAAATTGCGCTAAGTTTGCGCTCCGTTCTTCTAGTTTGAAAGGGGCAATCGGAAACTATCCGGGGGTACGTTCGAATGAAGTCAAAAGGCATATCAACCAGAACGCGTTTTTCCCGCTGCTTTTACCAGGCACTGGGACACTTTGGTTAGATGAATTTGTGCTGCCTCGGTCAGGTTGATCTGCTTACGTCTGCCATCCTCTGTCTCGGACATCGAAATCCATCCTTTCGCGACAAGGGATTTCAGTCGATGATGTACTGTGACCGGAGAGCCCAACGAGGTAATACTTGTTACATCAGTGACCGAAAGTGCTTCATCGGCATGAAGTGCTTTGGTAATGTGTCCAAATATTTTTTCCTCGAGCGGATCTAGTGTCGGAAGATCCCTTATGGAGTCTATGAGTTCAAGAAAACGCACGTAAATGTCGATGTGCTTTTTCCTTTTGTTAGAGCTCATAATGTATTCCCATCAGATTAACGATACATTTTACCGCTGGAGCATCTGAGGCTCCACCATCGAAATGAATATTGGAAGAATCAGCCATTTCTGGGGGGCAGCTTTATTGTCGGCCGTAGTTTTCTTGTTGACGCTGCTTATAAACGAGATTGTGTTCCCTAATCTGGCCTTCATTGCCGGGGTAAATTGGATCTACTTGCCTGCCGGTGTGAGGTTGCTATGCACGCTGTTGTTCGCAGAGGCAGGCGCTACAGGCTTGCTTTTAGCGTCGTGGATAGCGTGCTTCCTGTATTTCTTTCCCAACGATGTCCTCCGATCGCTAGTCGGCGGGCTCATTGCAGCGTTGGCACCCTATACCTCGTACTTATTCATAGAGCGCAAATATGGCTTAGGTACTTCCTTGCGGGAGCTATCTGGCAAGCGACTACTAGTTGCTGCAGTGCTTTATGCATTCATCGGCAGCTCTCTACATCACATATGGTTTTGGTTGAGTAGTGATCCTAGTGCGACTTGGGCAAGCTGGGGGGTGATGTTTCTTGGAGATCTCAGTGGCACGCTGATTGTTCTATATGTTTGCAGAATAACGATTGTCTCCATAAAGCGGAAGTCCAGCTTGTTAGGCAAATAGCAGGGCCAAATCCTAGAATGGGATCCAGCACTAAGTACGAACTTAGTGCTTTATTTTTTCTCAATTACATATAGAATTTAAATTTAATTGCTACATGCAAATGATGTCTATTTTGACATGAGGAGTAAATCAATAGTTCTTAATTAGCAAGCTTATGACATTAACCGCAGACAAGGGGGAAATATGGCGGAGCAAGTATTGAAAGACCGTAATGGCAACAAAATCGGCACGATTGAGATCCGGAGCGATGGAACGCAGGTGGGAAAGGACAAGTACGGCAACAAGCGCGGTGAGTACGACCCACGAAATGACGTCACAAAGGACCGACATGGCAACAGAGTCGGGAAGGGCAACCTGCTAGCCGTCTTAATTACCCAGTTGTAAGAAAGTGCTCCGATAGAGAGCATGTCGCTTATCCCAGCGCCCGGAGGATTGTCCGAAATGAATTCAGAACGTTTTCTGGGAAAAAATCAGAAGTGCGTAGAGCACATTTGCCAAATGAGTAAAAAACTACGGGCCGCTCCAATTTTGATCGCGTTGTTGGCTGCGCTACTGCAGACAGCATGTTCCAAGCAGACAGAACCGGTTGCGACAAAAAGTGAATCAGCGATTGAGACTAGTCGGAAGAAAGAAGTCGAGAAGGATCTCAAAGACCCGGTGTTTGTAGCGGCTGGAAAGTTGCAGCTTTCTGCAAATCGGGCATTAGGAGCGATTATGCAGAGGGGAGTCGCTTATTATCAAATGTATAAGGATGCTGCAGATAAAAGGCGGGATGCAATCAATGTCGAATTCAATTCCGAGTTGGGAACGAAGACCTCGAAAATTGGACGCATCGTTGATTATGCAATATTCACTAGCCAGCTATGTGATACCGCCTTTTTGTCTGATGAGTACGAATGTAGAACGCTCAAGAAGAACATTGAAGAGTTCAGATCCATCGGGCGAGATTATATGTAATTGGGTCAAGGACATATTCTTAAATATTAGTAAGGGAAAATCATGACTAGTTTTGAACGGGAACAGAGAATTCGTGAAGAAGAGCGAATTCGCCTGGATGAGCAAATGAAGGTCGCTAAACGGCAGCAGGAAAAAGAGAACAAAGCAATTCGAGACGCTCAGAAAAAGGCCGTAATTGGGGCCTACATTACAGAGTATGGATTCAAGGCAGCATGGATCAAGGTCGTAACTCCTTACATTCTTCTAAGTATTTTAGCCGGGATATTCTGTGGGTTCTTGCGTTGGCTAAACATGGAGAAGGAGTCCATATGGCTCAAGATATTCGAGCCCATTCTATGGGGTATTGGTGCTGCAGTAATCGGTGCGTTAGTCAGTATGGTAGCGGCTTGGCTCGAATGTATTGAGGCGAGGGAATAACCCGTGTTGCTCGTAAATGGCTGCTTGCTGAAAGAATCCGAAACTATGTTCATGAGGAAGCTAACTGCGTGGTTGCTGACATTGGTGTTGTTGGCCGGTGTTAATAGCGCATCCGCACGGGAACATACTGAAACCACTTTGCTGGGGCCGTCGTACACAGCATTGAAGGAGGGAATAGACAAGGGATATGCCTATGTCATCTTCCCCAGTTTGTATCGAGGGAATTTGGCACAGACCTTGTATAAAAAGGGGATTGTGTTGCCTTTGCCCGAAGGGCTAGGAAGCATCGATGAAACGCTACAGGCAGCTATTCTCAAGTCTGCCAAAGACTACAATCTAGCCTTTGATGCATACGATGTTGCAGAAATTGGTTTGATTATGATTAAGCAGCTTGGTGTCGCTGAGCAAGCGAAAAGCTTAATTAGTCTTCTAAATCTTGCAGTTGGCGCATCGGAGCAGGAACTTCAGGCTGTGGACTCTGTTACTCGATTGCGTAAGAGGGAGGTCCTTCAAGCGCGGCTAATTGTCCTTATTAAAGAGATCAATGATCCATTCAGACTTAACCAAGAAAGAATTCAAAAGCAGATTGTTGAGTTAGTCGGGAAAAATACAAGTTATTACGCAACACCCAATGTAGAGAAATTGGATATTCGTGGCTTCAAAATGGAAGCTCCTTTCAGTGACGTGTCTGCCGTGCGCGGAAAAAATGCCGTGGAAAAGCAGACGTTGGCCCAAGATGCAGTAGTCTCAGAATTGATTAATAAGGGACAGATGTCGGGGACAGGTTTTTTACCTTTCTCTCAGAAAGGCCCTTCCGTGCAAAACGGCGTCGGTGGGGCGACGGTGCAGGACGGTCCGCTTAGCCTCTTTTACACCTGCGATGCCGCACCTTCTCCCAAGAAGTTGTACTACGCGAAATTGCAAGGGAGTTTCGGCGGAACTGACAAACTGACCAGAAAGGATATTACCGACTCATTGATTCAGAAATATGGACAGCCAACGTCGGGAAATGTTGGTCAGAACGGTAATCTAGTATTGATATGGGGTTCTTCATGGCCTTCCGTCTACCTGGGAAGTCTGTCGTTCCGTGTACCTGTAGACAGGCTTGAAGCTAACATTCTTGAGTCGAGCTACACCCTTGAATTAGTCTCAAGGAAATTGGAAAAAGAGCAGGAGAATTGCAGAAAGAAGGATGAAAATGCAGAGCATGATGCAGCAAAACGAAACCTCAAGTTCTAACCAATTGGGGTGTTGCTAATCTTGGCTAACGTCTTTTGTGTCTGTTGTTGTTTCAGCCGTAAATCGGCAGCCTTCGCCAACTCGTTTGCTCGACGAGCATTTTTAAGCTGCTGCTTGGCTTGATCTTTCTGGGCTTTTACTTGCAACTGCTGAGCGTCTGGTTGCTCGATTAGTTCTCGGTATCGCATTTGTTCCCCCTTCGCATATTTAGTCGTGCATAGGCTATAACGCGAAAAGAAATGCCCCTCGATACTTTGAGGGGCATTTTGCATGAGCGGTCGCTGATTTAGCTGCTGTGCTTGAAGCCCGCGCTCAACGACTTGCTGATCACTTCCAACTGCGTATCAAGCTCGCCGGCAGATACTGCGGCTTTCAGCGTTTCGAGAGTGGGGACAAGTTCCTCCAAGGAACCCACTTCGACGGTGCTCTTGCCTTTTACAAGTTCGACGGCTTTAGCACCATACTTCACGGTGATGCAAATCTTGCCGTTTTCTGCTGTCCACCACCAAGGACGAATACGCTTGCTCGATTCAACTGTGCTGCGTGTACCTGTCTCAGTATTCTTGATAGTGCGAAAAATCGTCGGGGAGAAAACTTTGCCGTCTTGCTGTGCTTTCGCGAGCTGGACTTGTTCCCAGATTTTCGCGATCAGTCGGTTGCGACGTTGCACAAGTGTTGGCATGCCACTCGGCCGCTTCGTTGTCACCAGTTTCAGATTTGCCAGCTCGCTCATCTCATTCTCCTATGTAAAGTTGATGCAGGAGAGGATGTATTCGCCTTTGAATGGAATCAACTGTTTTTTGACGGTATTCGGATGCCGTCAAAAATCAGCCTTATGCCGGTAATAAATACCGACATGACTGAAGATCAAAGACGAATACAGAAAGCTTGCATCGAATGGATGGTTCAACATAAAGACGCCTTTAATTACGCCGTCACCCTCACGCTTAAATCCTATCGGCGGCTACGAAACGACCGCGGACAGGTCGTCGAGCAATTAAGCCATTTCGAAGCTAAGCGAACGCTCCGTTATTTCGTGATGCGCCTCAACATTGCACTCTTTGGGAAAGCTGCGAAGCGCTTTAGTCGATCTATTTCAATCATTCCTGTATTAGAGGGCCACGGCGCTGATAAGCGATTGCACTATCACTGCGCCATTGGTGGATTACCAGAGAACATGAGCGTTGATGAGATTGATGCAGTTGTGAGAGATGCTTGGTCAAAAACACCATTTGGATATGACGAGATTCACTTCACTTGCATTTTCTGGCCGTCCATCCCTTCGATCATCTCTTTGTATCGTATAAATACCTCCTCGCAATATTTATTCTTTACCGCCAGTGCTGTAATCTGACGAGATAATTTCAACTAGATGTGAGCCTCGGCATATGCCATATCCAATTGAGCGGAAACTCGTTATCGGAATAGCTTCTAGCGCACTCTTTAATCTTTCTACATCGCATCAAGTTTTTCTTGATAAAGGGGCTGAGGCTTATCGAAAGCATCAAGAAGAAAACATTGATAAGCCGTTCGAAAAGGGTGTCGCCTTTCCTTTTATCCGGCGCTTCTTGAACATCAATAAGGCGTTCCCAAAGCAATCACCAGTCGAAGTCGTTCTTCTCTCAAGGAATTCTCCAGAAACCGGACTTCGAGTTTTCAGATCTATTCGACACTATGGGTTAGACATATCGCGTGCTGCGTTCATGACAGGGCGTTCTCCCTATGAATACGTTCCTGCCTTTAACTCCTCTCTTTTTTTAACGGCGAATGAGGAAGACGTTCAGAAGGCTATCGATGCAAACTACCCTGCTGGATTGGTTCTTCCCTCGATGGTGTTTGATGACGAACTAGACCTAGAACTGCGCGTAGCCTTTGACTTTGACGGGGTCATTGCTGATGACGAAGCTGAAGCGGTCTATAAGAAAAATAACGATCTAAATGAGTTTCAGGAGCACGAAGCGCAGAAAGTACTGATACCACATAAGCCGGGCCCATTGGCCGACCTCTTTACCAAGCTGGCTTTTATGCAGAAGCTGGAAGAAAGAAAAATGAAGCATGACTCGGAATACAAAAAAATATTGCGGATCTCAATTGTGACTGCACGAAATGCGCCCTCGCATGAGCGCGTGGTGACAACGCTGAAGACATGGGGGGTGTCGGCAGACGAGACTTTCTTCCTCGGTGGTATGGAGAAATCACGAATTTTGACCATTCTGAAACCGCATATGTTTTTTGATGACCAGAGAAGTCACCTGCAATCATCTGCAGGAAATATCCCAATGGTTCATATACCGTTTGGGATTGCAAACAAATAATCGGAATCGTTAAGCGGCGAAAGATGGTCAGCGGAAGAAACCGAGTAATTCGAGCAGATGTCATGGATCAACCCCAATGCCGGCGTGTACGATAGAGTTATTCTCATGCGGGGGACGAACAATCGTCTAATGTTTAATAGAGTTAAGTCAAATCTAATTCGGATATCGCACGGTTTGAATCCAATCCTTGGATTGGAGACCTTGTGACTCATTAAAGACTCCCCCTACTTTGTCCAGGTTTTTCAAGATGAAATTTTCCTCAGAACTCTACAATCAAAGAAAATGCGAATCTTAAGTGACGAGCAAGTAGCTGTCGCGCTGAAAGCTTTAAATATGTACCTGTCAGCGGCACCGAACCCCGAGACTGGCCTGACGCCAGTCGCATCCAGCAAAGACTTGGACGCAAAGCGCCAGGCATTGATCAATGAACCGCTTTCGCCAATGGTCGCCAGCTTTTTGAGCGAAACATTGTCTCTCAGCGATTTTAAGACCCAAATCGACCGCATCAACAAGCGAAACGAGCTATGGGGATTTAAGGGAATAAAGGGACAGATGTTTTTCAATCTGCTCTACAACGGATGCGTCGACGAAGCCGAACTTGCCGCAGAGCTGAGAGCCGCGATAGCTGTTCCAGACAATGACGACATCGCAAAAAGCAGGATTAGAAATTTTTCAAGTTATGCACGTCGGATTGGCGAGACCATTGAAGCAGCAGGGGGCAGCAAGCAGTCTCGGCCTAAACCGAGCAGCGTGCCATTCTTTCTCAGCTACTTCTGGCAGATCCTGCAACCTAGTGTTTGGCCTGTCTATTACACCAACAGCGTTCAGGTGCTTGCCGATCTAAACCTGTTCCAACCCGCCGACGACCTTGCCGATTCGTATGAGGTCTACAAAGCATTGCACATTGAATTGCAAGCAATTTTTTCAGCGGAAGCGAAGAAGCCATTCACGCTGTACGACGTCGAGCACGTGTGGTGGTATTTAAACTCCCAAAAGCACAGCGTTACAGCGGAAGTGGTGCCTGCACCAGCTAACATGCAGGCAACGGTATTGCCTCAACCGCAATCGACGGTTACTCAACTTCCTGATAGCTACGTGCCCCCGATTGTGGCGATTATTCCTCGTCTCGCAGCGAATGATCCAGCGCTTGAAGCGGCAGCGAAAGCATCTGGTATCAGCATAGCGCGAGCCTTGGAAAAAAATGTGCATGTTGCATTTACGATGCTGGGCTATGAAACTCAATTGTTAGGACAGGGGCAAGGCCGGGTGCAAGATGGGTTAGCGCTTTCACGCGATTATTCTTACGCCGTTATCTGGGATGCGAAAGCACGCCAGAACGGCTATAGCATGGGGACCGACGATAGGACAATTCGGGAATACATCACGACGCAAAGCCGTGAGCTGAAGAAGCGGCTGCACCTCCGTAATCTCTATTACGTCATCATATCGAGTAAGTTCCAAGACGATTTCGATGAGCTGATTCGGGGAATCAAGATGGAGACGGACATAAGCGAGGTATGCCTTCTCGAAAGCGATGTCCTGCTTGCAATGGTAGAGGCAAAGTTGCGAGACCCGAACCAAATCAGCCTTGGTCCTGATGGTCTTCAAAGGGTGTTTTGTCGAAGTGGGATAATTATGGCCGATGATGTTAAAAACGACCTGGTCTAGGTCATACGCAATCGCAACAACAACGACAAGGCAAGCGTCGCTTGAAGTGACGCTTGGTAAATGTAGAAACGAGTTCACGTGCGCCGCACAGGACTGCGAATAATGACGAGACTTCAAGATCTGGAACCGAACGAGCGATAGAACGTCAAGGACCTAGTCGCAAGTCTTGGAATACCATGGCAAGGCACCGTGTTCGATTGGTGTTTTGGAAAACCGGACGGTCCTAAGTCTTTCAGTGGTTTACAGATCTAGTCGAGGAAAATGGGCAGATATGCTTTGTTGATGGATCAAGGGACTACGCGAATGAAAATTACGCTACCTTGACATAGCAACAAAGAAACCGGGCGTATGCGGTGTATAACCTATCAATACTGCATATCTACGAAAACTTCCAATTCACGTAGCGATCGTTGACGGCACGACTACATCAAACGGAATTCGAGAGATATCGCATGCCAGCAAGCGAGCGCTTGATCATGAGCTTTGGTACCCTGATCATATTGATCTGGTCAACAATCGCATTGTCGTAATGGGCGGCATTCCACAGCCAGCAGATTTCGACCCGCAAGCTTCATACGTTGCAGGTCTAAGCACGAATGATGTGTCATCCCAAGACCAAGACAATCCGACTCCTGAGCCGAATGTTGGTGAGAAAAAAGCCGAAAAACAGACGAGTTTGACAACCACATATACACGCGATCCGGAGATTGCACGAAAAGCAAAACTTCGCGCATCAGATGGAAGGTGTGAGCTCTGTGGTGAACTTGGTTTCGAAACCGCACAAGGCTGCTATTATTTGGAAGCGCATCAGGTGATTCCGCGCAATTGTGATGGGCCGGACGAAATTTGGAACGTTGCTGCTATTTGCGCTAATGACCATAAGTGCGCTCATTTCGGAAATGACCGCAAAAACGTGCGCGACAGGCTCATCAAGAAGTTGGTGCAGCACTATCCTAATGTAGCAGATCGACTTGCCGAGCTTGCAGCGAAAATGGATGGAAGTGGCGATACTGATGAGAAATTGGAAATGTCCGCAGACACGTAAATTCTAGGAAAAAATGCGGCTGGCATTCTAGCCAGCCCGAAATAAGCCCGCAACTCTTACTTGCGGACAAATCCTGACCTTAGCGTATTACTCATGGCGTCAAGTTGAGCATCAAGTTCTCCGGCCGTAACCGCGGCTTTCAAAACGTCTAATGTCGGGACCAAGTCGCTCAATGTGCCAATTTCAATTGTAGTTTTTCCCTTTGCGAGTTCCAGCACTTTGCTGCCGTACTTCACATTCAGGCATAGCTTGCCATTTTCGGCAGTCCACCACCAAGGCTTAATGCGTTTTGGTGTTTCGACGTTTTTGCGTTCACCAGTCTCTACATCTTTTACCGAACGGATGACTGCGGGAGCAAACGTTTTGCTTTCTTGTTGGGCTTTCGCCAGTTGCGTTTGCTCCCAGATTTTCGCAATCAAGCGGTTACGTCGTTGAACGATTGGCGGAAAGCCGTCAGGACGCTTGGTTGCAACGAGCTTCAGATTGTTTAGTATGATCATACATACCTCCGTGTTGTGTCAGTATGGAATGAGGATGTAGTCTGGTGATAAAGAGATCAAGAACTTTCTGACATTGCGATAGCTCCACGGAACGCCATAAAACAACACGTCTTCTGTGTAGTGACGTGCGTTAAATACCGCAACTCCCTGAAAATCACTTTCAACGCGATGTGATAATAGTGGCCCCAAGATTTCTGTCAATCCACCCGTTGAGAATCTGAATCTCCTCTGCGAAATATCCGGAGATTGGGTCAAGAGGTTTAAAGTGGACCCCGAATTTGAGACACTGATTTAAGCTGTCGTCCTGGAAGGGATGACGAGAATGAGTGAAGCAAAGAAGAAGCGAAATA
>NZ_NJGV01000014.1 GCF_002213425.1 Herbaspirillum aquaticum
CAGGATCAGGGCAGCGCTGTTCTGCTGCAAGTGAAGTCATGGATGCAGCTTAAATTCTGGCAAACGCTGTCTTGACGGATGGGTCCACTTTACCCCACTTTAGTACTCAACTAGTTCAGCGCACGGATTTGTCAGAAGAAATGCACAGAAGGCAAATCCTTGCGCTCTACCTGCATGAGTGCGCTCATCGTATTTGCGGTGGAGAGTTCGGCCATGGGGAGATCTTTTCAGCCATGGTCCTTATTCTCTACATCAGAGCAGGTTCATTCTGCGGCAGACCTCTATACCACTCTTTCGCGCTCTACGATATTGACGAAGGACACGATGACCTGCAGGGCGTCCCAAAGGCTATCACCTGGTCAATCAACCAAGCTAATGAGCTTGCGAAATCTTCGCTCTCTGCTGAGGAGTGCGCAGTAAGCCTGGTCATCCGGCATGCTGAATGGCTGGAGGAATTACGGCGAAGAGATAGTGAAAAGGCCGCCCTTGAATCTCGCCGAAAGCAAAATATGATGAGGTGGAATCAGCTTAAATCTGATGTTCGTCGCTGGAAATTTTTAGCTATCACTGCGGGGATCGCATTTCTCACGCTGTTCGTTACTGTGACGTCGCATGCAGACGAAATAGATCAGAAAACCCAAGCGGAATTTGAAGCATATAAACGATCAACGATGATATGGGTGTGCGAGTGTGTCGCAGGAAGGGAAGTATGGTCGTGGAAATCGGTAAAACAGTGGGAAGATGAAGGTTCAATTCGCCGAAAAGAGCTGGACATGTGGGTAGCGCAGAAACGGCCGGGCATATCCCTCTCAGAAGTAGCGCGCTACGCCCTTCAGTCAAGATGCAACTAGGCTAAGAAATTCAGCTCCACAACACAAAATTGAACCGCGCCCTAATCAGCCTTGCGGGCCACTAATTTCCTGAGCTGCGGAGTAAAAATCACGAGGAAGCAATTTTGGAAAAACATATCCAATAAAAAACCAGGCAAACGGGCTTTTTAGATACCGCCGACTCCCGAACCAAAAGCCTCCTGAGATTCGAGGCCACTAAAATCTAACGACGTCTGTTTTTGCTTTAAAGGGATGTCCTTGCTCTGGACGGTCAAGATGCCTAGCCGGGATGCTTCTAGGATCATATTCTCGTCATCGGTATAAATAGTCGAAACTTGATTTTGCCGAGCAATGGCCAATATCTGGCGGTCAATTTTAACTTGCTGCCAAGGGGCCTTTGCCGCTCCCTTTTTTTTCCCTATGGCCATAGCGCCCCGATGGATAAATGCAGCTTCAAATGCAGCAACTTCATCGAATGGGAGAATTCTAATTGCACTCTTTTTTCGCAATCCCATAACAACCGGAGACGTTGCTATATCTGTACCACATAGGAACTCCGCCCATGCAGGCGCTGGCACGCCAATTACGGTTTTACTCGCGATCAGATCCTGAAGAAGGCCCATCAAACGGTCATACGTAAGCTCGCTCTCCTCCATCGTCGCAAGGGAAATTAATATGTTCGCGTCGAAAATAATCATTCAAGACCTCGCAACTTACGCCACGTAGCGATCGGGTCATCAACTGACTTCCAGCCCCCTTTCGGCTGCACAAAAATAGTTTGAACTATCTCATCGAGCGGAGTGGTATCTAGCTCCTCCCACGACTGGATATGAAGCGTATCGATCTCCCAGGTACCAGCAGCATCACGGCACCACTTCCCAACCCCATGAACTCTAATAGGCGCTTCCAAATAGTGATGCGATAACGCTTTGGCGTTCGCCGCACCCCGTATCTGGCAGTTAATTATTTTCCCCTCTTGGTCACGAAGGGTAACGGGAATAGTGTCATCCCGTCCTCCAATTTTAATTACCGTTCCATCGACCGTGGTAGGCTGCATGACAACATAAGTCTCTACAACTGGTGCTTTTCGGCCGGGAAAATCCAATACTTTCCCCCCCCGCTCACGGCTTATTGACCCCACGGCGTTATCAGATCGCAGAAGCGTGTCCAATGCTTTATAGGCTTTCTGCGCTTCAGGATCTGGATCACCCGTTTTGACACTTTGGAGGCGACTATATACCTTGGCGAATGCAGGCTCTTCAACAAAGACCTGCACAATCGCACTACCTTTTTTTAGCTTATCGAAATGAACTCGCTCCTCACTGCCATATAACGCAGCGAGCTCCGCCAGATAACTAGCCAATCTAGCCATTGGCAAAGTCTCCGGAGTAAAGCTATCAATTCGAAATGTTAATTTTTCTCGAGTATCCAAAGCGATCCCAGGGCCAGTATGCTCATTCGCTTAAGTCCAACTTTTTGACACTATTCAGTGGATAGCGCTTTTAGATTCGGTATCCCAACGCAAATCTTTTAGACGAGCCCATGCTTTGTGTAAATGATCGCGCTTTAACGTCGATTTTTTTCTCGCATTCCATTTATGAACTGCTGCAATCGCTTCCTCAACTGAATCGCGCGCCAATGGATCCGCACACATTACCCAATGCATAGAACTAAGGAGCTCTAAACCGTACGGATCTTCAAAACCAGAAATCAGATCGCTAACTCGACTTATACGATCCAATGTCTGCGTGCTGTTCTCTATCCATTGCGATGCTTTTTCAACGGCATCATCAATCAATTCTAAAGGCTTTGTGGGATTATCCTGACCATCCCCGTAGCCTGAAATATAGTGCCCATCAAGCCTAATTAGGACTTGGCGTAAATTCTGAGCATAGGGACCATATGTCTTAGCTTCATACTTCAGGCGCAAGGGCTCTCCAGCCTCTTGAAGAAAATACATGAGCTTATGGACCTCCAACAAACTGACAAATGGATCCATCAAACCTTCGAGATAACGCTCCATCATTACGATCAACGCAGCGCGCCCATCGGTCATTGGAGGAGTCTCTGTATGGTTAGGCATACTTTTAGGTTCGGGGGCCCCGTTAGGCGGATAAAGCTTAACGGCGACCTCCGGCACATCATTGAAGGCTTCTTCAATCAATGGACGAACATCGTCCCAGCTTAGACCGCCATAGCCACAACCAAGAGGGGGCACTGCAATTGAATGAATTCCCAGTTTTTGAACTTGATAAACAAGATCTTGAAGACCGCTTTTTACATCGGCTAATTTACTACGGGATTTCCAGTGAGCCTTCGTTGGAAAATTAACGATCCAACGTGGTCCCCCGACAAGACCACCGAGATCGTAAATATGGACCCGGCCGAGTTGAACCTCACCAGCCCTGCAAGCTGCCTCGTATGCTTTAAACATATTGGGAAATGCCTGCTTGAACTGCAAAGCAATTCCCTTCCCCATCACACCTTCAGTGTTGACGGTGTTAACGAGCGCCTCAGCATCAGCGGTAAGTAAATTGCCGGTTGTGATCTCAATCATTTCAATAGTACCAATTGGGTTCGACTCGGACCCGAGGTTGATGCTGCGAACCCTGAAGAATCGCTTGGACCTTGTTCAGCGCAGCTTGGTTATAACAGCCGATTTTTACGAAAGATGTCCAGGGAAAAAAATCTGCAACTAAGAACTCGGACTGCTTCTTGTGCAACCGTTCGCCCCCCCAGCTATTGGATTCAATGATTTCCCAATCCAACGCCTCAAAGTGAGCAAGCGTATTTCCAAAAGATGCATATGCCGCACCCGCGTTACCATCACTAACAGCCCAAGGCCGTCCTAATTGAATTCCGCTGGCAACTGTGCTGACAAGATGCACGATGTCCTTCTGGCAGCCTTGCGGCCGCCCCGATCTTCCCCCGTTTACTACACAAAGCATTGGGGAACGAGGACATAGATAAAAGGGCACAAACTCCCCCACAAAACGATTTCCACAGCATGTAACGCGAATAGTATCTAAACGGCGCTGCTTAATGTGAGTATATCCAATAGCGGTGGTCGGAACATTCGCCCGAATCATCGCGGCATCCGAGTGCAGACCACGAGCGGCGATGATAGATGCCAGATTATTCACATCCGTTATGTGATAGATATCGATAGTTCGAGGATCAATTGGCATTGTTTCACCCGTGTTCTTGATCCCAACATGATATCAAAGTTTCCTTTTTTGCCACACCGGAATATTTTTGGATCAAAGCAGCTGAGCAGCATAATCGGCCACATGCGCCAATGGAAAATCACCATATCGACGCACTATTTCTGCGTATTTTCCTCATCCAATTATTGCAAATAAAACAATGCCATTCCCGACAGAAAACACCGGCTAGCCAGTGTATGACGGAAGTCATGAGACCTCCTCGGATTACATTGAGTAGCGGATTGTGGTTACACCAGTCGGCCATTTCGCTCAAACCACATAGCTTGGATCTTGGCCTGCCACTCCTCAGCTTGGCGGGCAGATGTGCAGCGTACCTTTACGAGCGGGCAATTAACGTTGTTCAGACGGAAATCAAGATCATTGTTTTCTCTCCTGCCCCCTTTTTCAAGCCAGGACCATCGAATCTCGGCCATCTCTGTAAAAAGGAATAGCTGCGCGCCTCGGCGTGACGCAAACGCAAGCTGTTGTGAATCTGTGTCAAATGCCACGTAATGAGAAGCCCCTATCAACATGTATTGGGGATTGAAGTTCTTGTCTTTGAGAGCCTCCAAGTGTGCTCGTCGGGCACGATCTTCTCGACGATAAAGTGCCCAAATTGCTAAAACACATGCTGAGGCCAAAATAATCATAGCTGTCTGCATAACCATGCTCCGATTTAGGCGCCATTTCTGGTATGTCGGTGCCCCAGAATCCATGGCAAAAGCCCGGCAATATTCTCAGCGTCATCCAGGCCTCGATGGTGCTGGCCGATTAATGGACGACCTACAAGTTCACAGGCCTTCGTCATCCCGACCTGCTTTCCAATCTTCTGAACCTTGGCAAAGGTCTTCTTGGCGTTCTCGTGCGGAAGAGCGATTGGATGCGCCACGTTATGAAATGAGGACTCGCGAATTAACTGCTTGAGGTCATAACTCCCCCAGCTCATCCAAATAGAACCGGGTGCACGGTTTGCTTCAACAAAATCCTTCAATCGCTCAGCTACGACAGAATAAAACGGCGCACCATCCACGTCTGTTTGGGTAATACCAGTAAGTGAAGTACAAAAAGGTGTCAGCAGCGGATTAACCAGCGGCTTAACAAAGTGCTGAAATCGATGAAGTACTTGGCCGGACGAGGTAGCCCAGCAAGCCCCAATTTCGATGATTTCCATGTCATCGGATGCGATTGATCCGTCATCCGAACAAGTTGCCTCTAAGTCGATAATTAGATATTTCACTGATAAATCCAAAGTGAGGTTATTTGGTGGCGCCTTGGCTCCTCATGGGAGTAGGAGCAGTCTGGACTGCTCCTACTCCCATGGGCGATTATTTCCGAATGGTGCGCCGTCAAGGAGCTTTCGC
Organism: Herbaspirillum aquaticum; assembly: GCF_002213425.1. Lineage (GTDB taxonomy): Bacteria > Pseudomonadota > Gammaproteobacteria > Burkholderiales > Burkholderiaceae_D > Herbaspirillum > Herbaspirillum aquaticum. Next base: position 5,398 of record NZ_NJGV01000014.1, read on the forward strand.
GGCATAAACGCGGTACCCGCATTTATTCCACGGTCTCCTTGACAGAGTTACATAACGGCGTCGTACATATGCCGGCAATGCAAAATTCCCGCGAGATAGCCACTTAGGATACCCAGCTGAGCTTCGGTCTCAGTCAGGCCAATTAGCGCTTGTAACCGATCAAGCGCCATGATGAACGGATCCTCATCCTCCAAAACAACCAAAATCTCATTCATTTTTTGGGAAACCGATTCCTGACTTTCATCAAATGCCGCTTCGATTAACGGCCGAAGAATACTGTCCAATTCGATCATAGAATTCATCATTATTAGCCCAGTTTTTTTGCAAGGTCGCTTGCTCTCAAGTGCGTATAGCGCTTCAACATTTGCAACGTTTTATGGCCCGTAACCGATGCCACTTCCATCAAGTCCAATCCCCGTTCAAAAAATCTACTGGTTGCCTCTCGACGGAGGTCATGGAATCGTAGTCCCGTGATATAGCCAGGGCTCGACGCAATTTCTTTCTCAGCGCATTCTTTTTCGTATTCCTTGCGAGCCCTTCGCTTTGCGGCTTCCCACGCGTCCCGCAGCTGTTTTTCATTCACAGCAAATACATTTTCAGAGGAGGGGTCGGGCAGCTCTTTAATGATTCCAACCGCTCTTCCGCTGAGCGGGATCACTCTGTCTTCACCATTTTTTGTGTCTCGTAGAACCGCAGTATGCGAGAGAATATTCACGTCTTTTCGACGGAGGTTAAGAATCTCTCCCCTACGCGCCCCCGTCTCCACTGCAAATTCAAACAGAGAGGCGACATAGGGATTTCGAGCCTGCTTCAGTTGCACGTAGATTCGCTCATATTCTCCGGCCTCCAGTCTGCGATCACGAGCCTTACCGTTGGCCGGAACCTGAACCGTTCGCACAGGATTTTCCAGACTCATACCCCAACGCCGAATTGCGGCTTGAAAGACGCTCGACAGCAGCATCAAATATTTGCGCAAATTATTTTCCGACCAACCTTCATTTCTGGCAGTGGCCATGAATCGAGAGACAGCGTCGCGACCGACCAAGGAAATCGGCAATCTAGAAATTGGATATCTCTTTAGCTTGCCAATCTTCGTTCGCTCGACTGCAGCCCCTTTCTTAGTAGGAGTTATCTCTCGCTCGTACCGATCAAGCAAGGCACCAAGCGTCATCTGAGCAGCCTCCTGCTTCCGCTGTTTCGCCTCAAGTACAAGTCTGTGCGTGGGATCGATCGTTGCATCCGATTTCATTCGATCCCTGTAGGCACGCGCATCTTGTAGAGAATCGAAGGTTTCATCAACGCGTAGACCTTGGATTGTCAGGCGTACACGGAAGGAATAGCCGTCGCATCTGACGGTAATGTTCTTATCGATGGTTCGTTCTGAGAGTTTTTTGGGAGGTGGCATACAGAGTTAGTTTTGACCAAATTTGACCTAGAAATACGATAAACCGCATCTCTCCCTCTGTCTAAGCCCGTGATATACTCGTTTTTACCGAATTAGTGTCGCTAGCCTCAAAATCCCGCGCCGCAAGGCGTGCCGGTTCGATTCCGGCTCCCGCACCACACAGTATGATTTGAAAATGCACCCTTAAGGGTGCATTTTTATTTTCTGGCTCCGGATCAAGTTCTCGCTCTTGAACAGCACCGAACACTACCTTGCAAGCGCCAGCCGGCATTGAGCAAACAGATCAGCATCACGCCGCTGCGGCCAAGCTCAACAATTGATACGCCCGATAGCTGTTTCCTTGCAGGCGACCGCCGGCCTCCTGCCCGCGTGCCAACATTCTCTCCGCCCCTGAGAACTTTCCGCCTGATTGCCTGTCCTTAAGGCGCTGGCGCCAACACGGCGCACAGCGATTGCAACATTTGTCCTGGCGCCGAGACTGCGCAAACCACCCATCGCCAGCCGATGAAGAAAATGACAACGACAATGGGGCCAAGCACATGATTTCCTCATCCCTCACCTTTCCGGGCCAAGGGCGGTTGCCATGAGCCTGCCCGTTTCCGATGCACTCCAGGGTCATCTCGACCGTGTTCGGCGCCGGTCTGTCACAGCACGCGCGCCTCATCACCCTGCACTCGGCGCAATCTGGCGATTTGCCGGAGTCGCTGGTAGTAGAACGCTTCCACGGCCAGGAAAGCATCAACGACAACTTCCATTTCGATATCGATGCCCTGTCCGTGTCCACTGACCTGGACCTGAAGCAATTCATCGGCAGCGAGATCACCCTGCGCCTGCTGCAAGCCGACGGCAGCAGCCGCGCATGGCACGGCTACTGCACCCAGGCGTGCTGGCTGGGAGCCGACGGCGGGCTGGCACGCTATCGCTTGCGCATGGAATCGTTCCTGTCCTTGCTCGACTTGCGCCGCGACAGCTACCTGTTCCAGGACATGACGGTGACCGAGATCGCCGCCGAACTGTTCAAGCAATACCCGCAAGCCAACTTCTCACTCGACGTGAGCCGCTCGCTGGCCAGGCGTGAGATCTGCACCCAATACCGCGAAAGCGACCTGGCCTTCCTGCGCCGCATCCTGGCTTCGGAAGGCCTGAGTTTTCGTTTCGAGCACGAACAGGATCAGCACGAACGCCCCCGCGATGAAGGACAGGCGCGGGCGCGCCACAAGTTGATCATCTTCGACCCCGATGCCGCGGCGCCTGCCATGCCGGGCGGCTATGACAGCATCCGCTTCCACCGCGTCGCCGCCATGGAGGACAGCGACGCCATCACGGACTTCAGCGCCGTGCGCAGCGTGCAGCCCAATGGCGTGGCCTTGGCGAGCTGGCATCCCGAAAAAATCTCCTCCCCGTCCGCCGAAGACAGCTCCGCACTGGAGGCCGGCGAGCTGCCCTCCTTGCCCGTCTATGACGGCACCGGGCAGCAGGACTTCGCCGACCAGGACGCTGCCTCGACCCACGCACGGCTGATGCTGCAGGCCCTGGAGATGCAGAACAAGCGCTTCGAAGGCGCAGGTTCGGTGCGTCAGCTGGCAGCTGGAGCCCAGTTCTCGCTGCTCCGGCACGAACGCTATCCGGATGGCCAAAACAGCTTCAAGGTCATCAGCGTCAGTCACGCCGCCCGCAACAATTTCGACAGCAATATTGCCCGCCTCCTCGACGACATGGCGGCCCCGGCCGCGAGCGGGTTGTCCGGCAGCGCCACCGCAGACGAACTCAAGTCCGGCACCTATCGCAACCGCTTCGTGGCCGTGCGCGCGGCGGTGCCGGTGGTCCCGCTGGCCATCACCCAGCGACTCAAGCCGACCGCACGCGGTACGCAAACTGCGCTGGTGACGGGCTTGCCCGACGCCGCCGTCACTACGGACCGCAATCACCGGGTCAAGGTGCAATTCCACTGGCAGCGCGGCCAGGTCCCCAATCCCGGCAGCCTGCGCGAGACCGGCAACCTGGAGGACCAGAACGGCAACGCCCCCGGCAATGACGCTTCCGGCACCTGGGTGCGCGTGGCCGAGGCGCAGTCCGGTCCCAACTGGGGCAGCCAGTTCGTCCCGCGTGTGGGTAGTGAAGTCCTGATCGATTTCATCGAGGGCGATATCGATCGTCCGGTCGTGGTCGCCGAGCTCTACAACGGCCAGGATGCACCACCCTTCCCGGCCGGTACCGATTCCGACGCCAATCATGCCGGCGCGATTTCCGGCTGGCACAGCACCGCGCACGACGGTAGCGGATTCAATCAATGGGTGGTCGATGATACGCAGTCACAACTGCGCATGCGGCTGGCCTCCAGTCATGCCAAATCACAGCTCAACCTGGGCCATCTGGTCGAGCAGGCCGATACGGGCGCCCAGCGCGGCAGCTACCGTGGCCAGGGTTTCGAGATGCGCAGCGATGCCTGGGGCGTGGTGCGCGGCGGCGAAGGCCTGCTGCTGTCGTCCACCGCACGGCCGGCCAGCGGGGCCAGCGTGAGCGGCACGCAGATGGACGCCAGGGAAGCAGTCGCGCAATTGAAGGGCGCACGCCAGTTGGTGCAGGCCATGAGCGAGGCCGCCGCCCGGCAGCAGGTACTGCACAGCGCCGCTGCCTTGCAGGCCAAATCCGATTTCATCTCGGTCATCGACCCGGCCGACCTGGGCAAGCATCCGGCCAGCGTCAACGGCCAGGACGCCCTTAAGAGCGATGGCAGTTCCCGCCAGACCGATCCATCGCAAGCGGTCGAAAAATTCGCCAAGCCGGCGGTACTGATGGAGTCCCCTTCCAACATCAACTGGGCCAGCAGCGCATCCACCGTGCTGTATGCAGGTGAAAACCTGCAGTGGACCAGCCAGGGCGACACGCATTGGACGGCCTCCGACACCATCAGCGCGGCCGCAGGCAAGGCCGCCAGTCTCTTCGCGCATGATGGCGGGATCCAGGCCTTCGCCGGCAACGGGCCGGTGTCGCTGCAGGCGCACACCGATGCGCTGGAGGTGCTGGCCGACAAGGATGTCGTGGTCACCAGCGTCAACGACAGCATCGAGATCAAGGCCCGCAACAAGATCGTGCTGCAGGCTGGCCAGTCCTCGGTGACCCTGGAGGGCGGCAACATCACCTTCGCCTGCCCGGGGACGTTTTCGGTCAAGGGGGCAAGCCATGCGTTTGCGGGCGGGGCCGCAGCGTCACCCGATCTGCCAGCCTTGCCAGACACCCGATACAAACTTTATGACGAAGCCTTTGTCGTCAGGGACCCCAATGGTGAACCTCTGCCTGACGTTCCCTATCGCATCAAGAGCTCAGCGGGTGAGCAGATTGCCGCTACGGGCGCTGATGGCATGAGCCAACGGCTGTCCACAGAAGCCAGCGAGAACGTGGAATTTGCCATGGAGTGGTTCAAGGTCATTCCGGCCAAGAACTGATTGTCAAATCGATCAATCAACAGGACATACCTGATGGGTTCGCCAGATACAGCACAGTCACAAACCAATACAACGCTGAAATCCTGCAAGGAACTGAAGTGTGACTGCAACCTGATGTGGTCGATGGTTCAGCAGATGAGCACCAAGCGGCTTTGTACCCTGCATGGACGCAATGAAGGCTCCATCATCCCTGTTTTCAGCGATCGCGCCCGTCGCATCTCGGCCACCTACGCGCGCTTTTATCTGGAGACCGAAGACTATGGCGACCCATCCAAAAAGGGTCGCTTCTACTGGATGGCGCTGGGGGCGTTCGCCAGCAAAACGGTAGCCTGCTCGCTGGACGATCTGCGTGTACCGATCATTGATCCCGTATTCAAGGGGCTGGCAAAGGGCAATTTATGGTTGTTCTATGACATCAGCGGATGGCACTGGTATTACACGCGCTTTCGCAACAGCTTCGACCAATGCGTATCGCGCCGGGATGCCTCTGCCTATATCAAGCCGGTCAGGGATCAGGTCGCCAACTATCCCTGGAAGGATGAAGCACTACCCAAGATCGCCAACATGCATCGGCATGACTACATCGTCGAGGCATTCGACCTGGTCGGGCAGATTGAATCGACCAGGCCCGGAGACGACCAGGAAAGACTCAAGGATCAGCATCTCATGGCCATCGCCAATCATGAGCAAGGTGTGATTCTGCAACCACTGATCTACGATGACGCCTGTTTTGCCGGCTGGGTGTGGGTGCAGCGCTTGCGGGGCATACGCATGCTATCGCCCAAGCTGCAGATGGCCTTCACCAGCGCCTGTGACATCGGCGACAAGAAATTGAAATCGGAGGCGCCCGCCGACACCGTACTGGAAGACTTCCAGAGCCGCATGCAATGGATTGCCAGCGTGGCAGATCTCTTCCACGACTTGATGCAAAGGCAGCGGCCGTACATGGAAAGCCAGTTGAAACCAATGGCCGGCTGGGTCAACATGGACCAGATGCAAAACTATCCTTCAGCCTACATGCTGGGCAGACCGCGCTGAAAGCCACCATTTCGATGATCGTGAACCACCTAACACGCCTTGGCGCAATCTTGTCTGCGGCACTGTTCGTCGCACTCGTGAGCGCCTGCTCCCCCGACCACCCAGACCACGGCCAGAAAATGCCTGAAGCCATCGAGATCACTCCCAACCAGCCCGGCAAGGCACTGCTTGCGCGCTACCCGCACCAGATCAAATCGCTCAACCGCCCGCCCAACGTCAACTTCTATTCGGTGGACTGGCCGCGCAATGCGCTGGGGACGGTTCAGATCAAGACCGGGGAACACGTCATCACAATCCACGACGTGCTCGGCATTTCGGGAAGTGATGATCCCAACTTTGCCAGCGAAGAGATTGTCGAGTGGCATCTGTATGCGGGCCTGGGGAGCGAAGAGGAGATTGCACACGACGTGGCGCGCCAGCGCTTCCTGTCGCTGTTGCAGGCCATCCGCAACGCTGGCTGGCAGCGTTATCAGGGACGTGGCCATCCGCGACTCAAGGGCAGTGCTGCCCTGCGCTACGCATTGAATTCCCGTGTCTATGCGTTGGATCCTGACTATCCGCTCTCGCTGCAAGAGTGGATGAGCATGCCGGACGACAGCCTGTGGCGTTTCCATCTGGAGAACGCCTATCTCACGTTGACCTTGACCCGCGACGCACGGCGCAAGGATGTCAGCAAGAAGGGAGCGTATTTCATCAAACTCTCCCTGGTCGACGCCAACGAGGAGGCCCGCAGGATCGTGGGCCCCGAAAGGCGAGCTGACTGGCAAGCCGCCTTGCCCGAAGAACTGAAGTTGCTCAAACAGGATCGGGAGCACACCGAGCAACTGCTGAAACAGCAAGGGGTGGCGATCGACGAGAGCTACCAGGACCCCAAGCTGCGATAACTGGCTCACTCTACCCGGCCGAACTGCGGTGACGACTCCCTGCAGCATTCGACCGGGCAGGCGGCTCTGCGCGAACCACCCGGGACGCCACCAGGACCTGCCCCTATGCCGTTCCCGCAGCTTCCCGATTCACAGGATCGTCAACGACTGTTTCACCTGCTCAAGAAACTCAGTTCCCTTACCGCCTGGCAGCGCATCTTCCACTTCTACCAGCAATGGGCCGACATGGCCGAGGCCAGCGTGAGGGATGCCGTGAACCAGGGCTGGGACAAACTGACGGGCCTGCCCGAGCGTGACCATGCCCTGATCCTCAAGGGTCTGGCGCATTGCGAGGAAGGCGTGAACCGGCTGCGCCAGGGCAACAAGCTCGTCTTCCGTTACGATGCCAACGGCGAATTCGTGATGGCACGTCGGCCGCTGACTTACTTCCATGAATTCGTCCATCGGGTGCAGACCGGAGACAGCGACATTGACCTGGCGCATACCCCGCGCTGGGATGCATTCTGCGCCATGACCTCCATGCTCGACAGCGCCTGGTCTGAATGCGCCGCCCTGATCCTGGAGAGTCAATACCTGGATCAACCCGCTCCGCTGGTTTTCAATCAAACCTGGCGTGACAAGCTCAACAAGCTGCCTTTTCCGGACAGCCTGTCCCCCGTGCCCGAGCCCTTGCGCAATACCGTAGTGGCCAGTGGCAAGGCACTGCCGTGCTCGGGAATATGGGAACCGGTCGAACTCCCCATGCGCAAATGCGCACCCAGTCTTTTTTCGCGGTCAGCCGAGGCGCCTGACGGCCCCCTGCCGCCAGCCGGGTGCATGAACTACCTGCACGGCGGCTCCGACGCTCCCACCATCGAAGTATTCGACGCCGACGATGAGATCGAGGAGGTTGCTACCCAATGGCGGCTGATCTGGAAGGATGATCGCTATCTCGACGGCTCCATTCCCGACGAAGAGTCTGCTTACACGTTCCCCTAGCCAACCAGAAATGCTGCAGCGCTTGCCGGTGAGCACGGACCGAAAATAATTTTCTGAAAACAAGCAGTATCATTTTTCCGCCGACGGCTATATAATCGCCCCCTCTTCGAAAAAAGACCCCGCAAAAGCACCCCTCAGCGCATGCCGTAAATGGTTTTTTGGACAAGATGCGAAGGCCGGCCAGAGCAACAAGTTGCCCCCGGACTGCAAAAAAATTCACAAAAAGGCCCTCGCAAGCGAGGGCCTTTTTTATGGCCAACGGATTTGCAAATAATTTGCGCAACCCCGTCCGAAACCGCGCCAGCACTGGAAACTTATCCCCGTTTTATGTGCATAAACCTGTGGATAATGCATGAGCGCCCCACGCAAAAGCCGTCCCCGCCTGCCCTCCCAATAAACCGCACAAAATTTAGGCAGCAAGCGTTGCAAGAAAATCATTTACGCGGCTTGCTGGCCATGGCCTCCCGCAGGGCTTGCGCCAGCGTCGCGGCAGCCGGTTTCAACACCCGTCCCTTCAAGGTGATCAAGCCCATGGCCCGGCTCAAGACGGGGCTCGTGACCGGCCGCGCCACAATGCCCTTGTAGGGGGCATTGCGAATGGCCAGCTCCGGCAGCAGCGCCACCCCCAGCCCGGCCGCGACCAGGCTGATGGCGCCGGCCACGTGATTGGTTTCATACTGGATCACCGGCCGCTGCGGCACCCGCGAGAAGGCATTGTCGATCAGGCTGCGGTTGCCGCTGCTGGAGGACACCGACACCAGCTTCTCCCCCGCCAATGATTTCCAGTGCAAGGTGCTCTGCGCGGCCAGCGGATGATGGGACGGCATCACGGCCAGGTAGCGCTCGCGCGTCAATTCCTCGAAATCGATCTCGGCTTCCTGCGCGCCGATGAAATTCACGCCGAAATCAGCCTCCCCCTTGCGCACGCTTTCCAGCACGTCCGCTGCACTCTCGTCGATGATGCGCACCCGCACATTGGCATGGGTGCGTGCATAGGGCTTCAACACCAGCGGCAGCAGGTTGTTGGCCACCGAGGGCACGCAGGCCACCGTCACATGTTCGCGCCGGTGCGCCATGCCCTGCTCGACACTCTTGACGGCCAGCTCCAGTTCCTCCATCACCGCCTGGGCATGCACCAGGAACAATTCGCCCGCCGGGGTGAGCGAGACGCGCCGGGTCGTGCGATCAAAGAGCCTTTCCTGCAAGGCCCGCTCCAGGTTCTCGATACGGCGGCTCAGCGCCGGGGCGGTAATGAACAGGCCTTCGGCGGCCGCACGAAAGCTCGACTGGCGTGCCACGGCGATGAAGGCCTGCAATTCGGCGGTCTCGATATTGATGCGCATTTTTTATCAATCCCCAGATTAATTGCAATTAACTTTTCAACCGATTCTACGCAAACTGCCGGGTCTCATCCCCAAAACATCGAAATAACACGCCAACAGGAGATCCGCATGATCCGTTCCGCTCCCACTGCGCGCACCCTGCGCACTTCCCTTTTCCAACGCAGCGTCCTGGCCCTGGCCCTGGGCGCAATGAGTTCCCTGGCCGCTGCCGCCGACCTCCATGTGGTCAGCTCGGGTGGCTTTGCTGCCGCCTACAAGGCATTGGCCCCTGTCTTCGAACAGAAGACCGGCCACAAACTCATCTCCGGCTGGGGCCCCTCGATGGGCGAAACGCCGCAAGCCATTCCCAACCGCATCAAGCGCGGTGAGCAGATCGACGTGGTCATCATGGTCGGCGACTCACTGGACAAGCTGGTGGCCGAAGGCAAGGTCTCCAAGTCCGAGCACAAGCTGCTGGCCCTCTCGCGCATCGGCCTGGCCGTCAAGGCGGGCGCACCCAAGCCGGACATCTCCACGATCGATGCCTTCAAACGCACCCTGCTGACGGCCCATTCGGTGGTCTACTCCGACAGCGCCAGCGGCGTCTTCCTCTCCACCAAACTGTTCAAGCGCCTGGGCATCGACCAGCAGATGGCCTACAAGGGCCGCATGATCCCGGCCGAGCCGGTGGGCGAAGTGATCGCCCGTGGCGAGGCCGAAGTGGGCCTGCAGCAGATCTCCGAATTGAAGCCGGTCAAGGGCATCGACATCATCGGCCCGATCCCCGAAAGTGCCCAGCAGCTCACGCCCTTCTCCGCCGGTGTGGTAGTCGGCACCCACGAGCCGGAAGCGGCCAAGCAATTGCTGGACTTCCTCTCTTCCCCGGAAGCTGAGGCGGCCATCAAGGCATCCGGCCTGGATCCGGCACGCCGCTGAACCATGTGAAGCAAGGCGCCGAAATACGGCGCCAAAGAGAGAACGAGAGAGACCGACATGAACACAACAACCACAACGAGCAGCACCGCCAAACACTCCAAGCTGTCCACCGTCCTGCGCGTGACCAGCGGCAACTTCCTGGAGATGTTCGACTTCTTCCTGTATGGCTTCTATGCCAGCTACATCTCCAGGACCTTCTTCCCGTCGGACAACGAGTTCGTTTCGCTGATCCTGACCTTCGGCACCTTCGGTGCGGGCTTCCTGATGCGCCCGCTCGGCGCCATCATCCTGGGCAGCTACATCGATCGCGTGGGCCGTCGCCAGGGACTCATCGTGACCCAGGCCATCATGGCCATCGGCACCCTGTTGATTGCCTTCGTGCCCGGCTATGCCACCATCGGCATGGCCGCACCGATCCTGGTGCTCACAGGGCGATTGCTGCAGGGGTTTTCGGCGGGGGTGGAACTGGGCGGCGTGTCGGTCTATCTGGCCGAGATGGCCACGCCCGGCAACAAGGGCTTTTACGTGAGCTGGCAGTCGGCCAGCCAGCAGGCGGCCATCATGGCGTCCGCCTTGATCGGCTACCTGGTCAGCCAGTGGCTCTCGCCGGTGCAGATCAGCGAATGGGGCTGGCGCATTCCCTTCTTCATCGGCTGCATGATCGTGCCGGCCATCTTCATCATCCGTCGCTCGCTGCAGGAAACGGAAGAATTCCTGGCCCGCAAGCGTCATCCTAGTTTTGGTGAAATCATGGGCTCCATCGCCCAGAACTGGAAGATCGTGGTGGCCGGCATGATGATGGTGGTGATGACGACCGTCTCGTTCTATCTCATCACGGTCTATACGCCGACCTTCGGCAAGAACGTGCTCAAGCTGTCGGCTTCCGACAGTCTCATCGTGACCTTCTGCGTGGGCTTGTCCAACTTCTGCTGGCTGCCCATCATGGGCGCATTGTCGGACCGCGTGGGACGCCGTCCGGTACTGGTGGCCTTCACGCTCTTGACCTTGCTGACGGCCTATCCGGTGATGTCATGGCTGGTGTCGGACATCAGCTTCAAGAACCTGCTGATCACCGAACTGTGGCTGTCCTTCCTCTACGCCAGCTACAACGGCGCCGCCGTGGTGGCGCTGACCGAAGTGATGCCGGCGCACGTGCGCACGGTGGGCTTCTCGCTGGCCTACAGCCTGGCCACTGCCATCTTCGGCGGCTTCACGCCGCTGGTCTCGACCTGGCTGATCGAAACCTCGGGTGACAAGGCCGCACCGGGTTACTGGATGAGCTTTGCAGCGGTGTGCGGGCTGGTAGCGACGCTGGTGCTGTATCGCGGCAAGAGCGTAGCGGCCACCGCCAGTTCGACTGCCTGAACCTCGCGCCGCCAGTCCTGTCAGTGCAGGCTGCGGCCCCGGTGCTCCAGCCGCGACAGCCAGCGCACCAAGGGCAGCAGCAGCACCAGATAGAGCAAGGCTGCCAGTACGATGGGCGAAGGGTTGTAGACCAGCGACTGCGCATCGCGTGCTACCCGCAGCAGTTCAGGCAAGGCCACCACGCTGGCAATGGTAGTCAGCTTGATGACCTCGATGCCATTGCCGACCAGGTCCGGCAAGGCGTTGCGCACGGCCTGCGGCACGATCACCCAGGCCAGCGCCTGGGTGCGCGACAGGCCGGTCGAACGCGCGGCTTCCATCTGGCCGCTGGGCACGCTTTCTATGCCGGCGCGCAGCACCTCGGCAAAATAGCTGGAGTTGTTGAACATGAAGCCCAGCGCCACGGCCAGCAGCTTGGGCAGCTCCAGCCCGAGGAAGGGTGCGCCGAAATAGATCAGGATCAACAGCACCAGCGGCGGAAAGGAGCGGAAGAAATCCACGTACACTGCCACCGCAATGCGCACCGTGCGCGAACGGCTCTGGGTGGCCAGCAAGGCCAGCAGCAAGCCCGATACCACGCCGATGGGGATCACCAGCAGCGACAGCCACACCGTGGTCCACAAGCCGCCCAGCAGGAAGGGCAGGACCTGGCGATAGACCTCCAGGTTGAAGAAATTCTGCAGCAAGGCGTCCATGACGGCGCTCTCCTATCGTTTCCAGCGCCAGCGGGTTTCCAGCCAGCGCGCCAACAAGACCACCGGAATGAAGATCACCAGGTAAGCCGCCGCCCCCAGCATCAGTGGCGTGGGATTGCCGGCATTGCTGCTGGCGGCCTGGGCGGTGTTGAGGATCTCCGACAAGGCCACCACCGATCCCAGTGCGGTGTTCTTGGTAATGGAGATGACCCGGTTGGTCAGCGGCGGCACCGCCATGCGCAAGGCCTGCGGCAGGATCACGGCGGCCATGGTCTGCCCCCATGACAGGCCGGTCGAACGCGCTGCCTCGCTCTGGCCGCGCGGCAAGGCGGCGATGCCGGCCCAGATGCTTTCCTCGGCGTAGGCGGCCAGCACCAGGGTCAGCGCCAGCCAGGTCGCGGTGAAGGACGACATGGCCAGGTCGATATACGGAAACGCAAAGAAAAGCACGATGATCAGGATCAGCGGCGGCAAGGCCCGCATGACATCGGCAAAGGCGACCACCAGCCACACCAGGCCGCGCTTGCCGGTGGCGCGCAGCACCGCCAGCAACAGCCCCAGCAGCAGGCCGGAGGCAATCACCGCCAGGCTCAGCAGGACGGTCACGCCCATGCCGCGCAGGATGTCCGGCCAGTAGCGCGCCGCGATCTCGGCATTGAAGAAGGTAAAAAGAAATTGCTCCATGGCTCAGCCGTGCTGTGCGAAGCGCGCCACGAAGGCCTTGGTGCGTGCCTGCTGCGGATCGCCGAAGATCTGTTCGGGCGGTCCCTCCTCGACGATCACGCCACCGTCCATGAAGACCACACGGTCAGCTGCCGCACGGGCAAAGGCCATTTCGTGCGTGACGACCAGCATGGTCATGCCGGCCTCGCGCAACTGCCGCATCACCTGCAGCACGCTGCCGACCAGTTCGGGGTCGAGGGCGCTGGTAGGTTCATCGAAGAGCATCACCTTGGGCTCCAGCGCGATGCCGCGTGCAATGCCCACGCGCTGCTGCTGGCCGCCGGAGAGCTGGCCGGGAAAGGCGCCTGCCTTCTCCAGCATGCCCACCTGTTCCAGGGCCCGGCGCGCGCGCCGTTCGGCCTCGGCATGCGGATGCTTCTGGACCTTCTTCAGGGCCAGCATCACGTTGCCCAGCACGCTCATGTGCGGATAGAGGTTGAACTGCTGGAACACCATGCCGATTTTCTGGCGCACGGCATTGAGGTCGGTGCGGGCATGCATGATGTCCTGCCCATCCACCACGATCTGGCCGGCGCTGGGTTCTTCGAGCCGGTTGCAGCAACGCAGCATGGTGCTCTTGCCCGAACCGGACGGGCCGATCACGCAGATCAGCTGGCCCGGCCGCACGCGCAGGTCGATCCCGCGCAGGACGGTATTGCCTTCATAGGACTTGTGCAGGCCGACGATTTCTAGGATGGGAGCGGCAAGGTTCATGGAGGCTTCTGTCTCGGTTCAGGCGGTCGGCATCAAGTTCTTCTCAGTGGGCTCAGTGCGCTCAGTTGCACTTGAGCGTCACCGGGGTCGGATCGTAACCATCCAGGCCCGGCACGCCCTGCCCCACCCCCACCTTGACCACGGTGGCATCCGGTGCCGGGGTATAGCCGAACCACTTCTGCGCGATCTTGCCCAGCGTGCCGTCTTGCTTCATGCACTTGAGCGCCATGCCGGCCGCGTCGCGCCCGGCCTTGTCATCCAGGCGGAAGGCCAGCGCCCAGACCAGGCCAGTCTTGACGGTGTAGGTGGTCTGCACGGCCGGATTCTGCTTGGCGGCCCAGGCGGCCACGGTGCTGCCGGCCAGGTTGGCATCGGCGCGGCCGGATTGCACTGCCTGCACCGCATCGGCATTGTTGCCATAGACGTCGTACTTGAAACCATACTTGGGGGCGTTGTCACGCGCCCAGAGTTCATAGGCCGAGCCCTTGTTGACCGAGATGGTCTTGCCCTTCAGGTCGTCCAGCGCATTGATGGGCGCAGCGCCCTTCTTGATGACGAAGGTGTAGTCGGTATCCAGGTAGCCTTCAGTGAAAAGCATGGCCTTGGCGCGCTCTGGGGTGGCCGTCACGGGCGCCAGCACGAAGTCATATTTCTTGGCGTTCAGGCCCGGCACCAGGCCGGAAAATTCGGTCCCTTCGATCTCGATCTTGCGCCCCAGGCGGCGGGCCAGTTCTTCGCCCAGGTCGATGTTGAAGCCTTGCAGACCGCCACCCAGCTTGACCATCGCATGCGGCGCAAAGGTGGCATCCACCCCGGTGCGCAGCGGGCCGCCCTGGGCCATGGCACCGGCCGACAGCAATGCACTGGCCGACAGCACGGCCAGCAGGGAGGACTTCAGGGAAGACTTGGAAGGCAGGACCAGGAACGGAAACATCGCAACACTCCTCGATTGGGTGGAAGGTGGACAGTGATTCAGGTAGACAGCTCGGACGGGGCCAGCGGCGCGCCGGCCCCGGTGCGCTCGACGATGAGACGGTAATGCTCCGGACGGCGGTGCTTGGCGAAATTGAAGACGTGCTGCAGGAAGGTTTCACCCAGTTGCAGGTCGCAACTGGCGAAGATCACCTCATCCTCCTCACCCTGCGCCTGCGCCACGATCTCGCCGGAAGGTGCCACGATGGCCGAACCGCCGATCATGTGGAAACCATCCTCGAAGCCGCACTTGGCGGCGGCCGCCACCCACAATCCGTTCTGGTAGGCGTTGGCCTGCAGCGACAGCAGGTGGTGGAACATGCGCAAATGGGGCGGTTCGTTCCAGTGGATGTTCCAGGACGGCGTGTTGTAGCCCAGCGTGACGATGCGTGCGCTCTGCAGGCTCATGACGCGATAGGTCTCGGGCCAGCGGCGGTCATTGCACAGGCACTGGCCGATGCGCGTGCCCAGCATGTCAGTGACACCAAAGCCGTCGTTGCCGACCTCGAAGTATTTCTTCTCCAGATGCTGGAAGGGTGCATCAGGTTTGTGGTCGCTGTGCCCGGGCAGGTGGATCTTGCGATAGCGCGCCACGATCCGGGCTGTTTCATCCACCAGGATGGCGGTGTTGTAGTGGTGGCCATCGGGCGTCAATTCACCATAGCCCAGGTAGAAGCCGATCCTGAGCCGCGCGGCCAGTTCGAACAAGGGCCGGGTCTGCGGGCCGGGCATCTCGGCCTCGAAGAAGCGCGCATCGACCTCGGCCTGGTCTTCCATCCAGTAACGCGGGAAGAAGGTCGTCAGTGCCAATTCCGGAAACACCACCATCTTCGCACCACGGGCGGCGGCCTCGCGCATCATCTCCAGCAGGCGGCGCACCACCGTGGTCCGGTCTTCGGCCAGTTGCACCGGCCCCATCTGGGCCACGGCCAGGCCGAAACGATTGTCCTTGTTGCTCATTGCGATTCCCATGCCTTTCCCTTGAGGCCGAGCAAGCCCGGCAGATGGCTGCGTGTCGGCCGCTGCGCAATGCTGGCTGGCGCCGGACACTGGCGTGCGATGAAGCGGCCCGAACCGCGCGCCACTTTCAGTTCACCCTCGCTGACCACCACGCGGCCGCGGCTGGCGACCACTTCCGGCCAGCCCCGGATCTGCCGCCCTTCATAGGGCGTATAGCCGACGTTGTCGTGCAGCAGTGCCGCCGTGATGGTGGTCTCGCGTTCCGGGTTCCAGATCACCAGATCGGCATCGAGCCCCTCGGCGATGTTGCCCTTGCAGTGCGACAGCCCATACATGTGGGCGTGATTGGTCGCCGTCAGGCGCACGAATTCGTGGATGTCGAGACGGCCCTTCAGCACGCCTTCGGAAAACAGCAGCGGCAGGCGCAGCTCGATGCCCGGCACGCCATTGGCCATTTCCTTGAAGGTGGTGTCTTCGCCGCGCGGCAGCTTGCCGCTCTCGTCGAAGCGATACGGGGCATGGTCGGAGGAGTACATGCCCAGCGTGCCGTCCTTGAGCCCGGCCCAGACCGCCTCCTGGGCGTTGGCATCGCGCGGCGGCGGGCTGCAGCAATACTTGGCCCCTTCCACGCCGGGCAGGTCGATATCCTCCGCCGTGAGGAACAGGTATTGCGGGCAGCTCTCGGCGTAGATCTGCGCACCCAGCAGCCTGGCATTGCGAATGGTCTGCACCGTCTCGGCCCCGGCCACGTGCACGATCAACACCGGCACGCCGATCAGGCGCGACAAGGCAATGGCGCGATGGCTGGCCTCAGCCTCGGCCAGCGGATCGTGCGCCACCGCGTGGAACTTGGGGGCGGTATGTCCCTGGTCCAGCAGGCGCGAGGCGAGCCAGCGGATCATGTCGTGGTTCTCCGCATGGATCATCACCAGCGCCCCTTCGCGGCCGGCCAGCGCCATCACGTCCAGCAGCTGGTAATCATCGAGCTTGAGGGCGTTGTAGGTCATGTAGACCTTCAGCGAGGTGATGCCTTCGCGGATGGCCTGCGGCAAGTCGTGCTGCAGGGCCTGCTCGTCGGGATCGGCCAGGATCAGGTGGAAGCCATAGTCGATCACCGCCTTCTCGCGGGCGCGTTGCGCATAATCGGCGATCACGTCGGGGATGCGATTGCCGCGATGCTGGGCCGCGAACGGGATGATGGTGGTGGTGCCGCCGAAAGCCGCCGAGACCGAACCCGAATAGAAATCATCGGCACACATCATGCCCATGCCGGAGAGCTGCTCGATGTGGCAATGGCTGTCGATGCCGCCAGGCAGGACCCAGCGTCCGGCGGCGTCGATGTCCTCGCGTCCCGGCGGCAGGCCCGGCGCGATGCGCGCGATCACGCCGTCCTTGACGCCGATATCGGCAAAGAAGGTCTCACGGTCGGTAGAGATGCGGCCGTTGCGGATGGTGAGGTCGAAGTCCATGCAGGAGTCTTGAGGTCAGAAGGTTCCGGGATAGGCGCCGCCATCCATGAGCAGGTTTTGTCCGGTGACAAAACCTGCCTGGGCGCTGCACAGCCAGGCACAGGCGTCGCCGAATTCGGCCGGCTGGCCGAAGCGGCGGGCCGGGTTGGCCGCACGGCGGGCAGCCAGCACGTCCTCTGCCGACTTGCCGCTGCCGCGTGCGCTGGCTGCAGCCGTCGCCAGCAGCCGCTCAGTCTCGAAAGGACCCGGCAGCAGGTTGTTGATGGTCACGTTGCGGGCCACGGTCGTCCTGGCCAGGCCGGCGACGAAGCCGGTCAGGCCGGAACGTGCGCCATTGGACAAACCGAGGATGTCGATGGGCGCCTTCACCGCACCGGAGGTGATGTTGACGATACGGCCGAAGCCGCGCTGCATCATGCCATCCACGGTGGCCTTGATCAGTGCTATGGGGGTGAGCATGTTGGCATCGATGGCGGCGATCCAGTCCTCGCGCGACCATTCGCGAAAATCGCCCGGCTTGGGGCCGCCGGCGTTGGTGACCAGGATGTCCGGCGCGGGACAGGCCGCCAGCGCCAGCGCGCGGCCCTCGGGCGTGGTGATGTCGCCCGCGACCGTCGTGACGGTGGCCCCGGTGGCTGCACGCACCTGCTGTGCTGCCGCTTCGAGGACTTCCGCCCCGCGTGCGGTCATGGTCACGGCCACCCCCTCGCGTGCCAGCGAGATGGCACAGGCCAGGCCCAGGCCTTTGCTGGAGGCGCATACCAGGGCGCGTCGCCCGCTGATTCCCAGATCCATCGGCGGCTCCTCAAGCGATGACCAGCGCGCCGCGCTGATCCAGGTCCAGGCCGACGCGGGCGATCACGGCTTCCAGTTCACGCTCGGTCTCGGGATCGATGCGCATGCCCGGCGAACGGATGGCATCGCTGCTGATGACGCCCCGCTTGCGATAGACATACTTGCGCAGCGACAGTCCGATCTTGGGCTGGAACTCATAACGGATCAGCGGGCAATACTTGTCGAAGGTGGCCGCCGCTCCCGCCAGGTCACCGGCGGCGAACTGGTCGTAGATGCGCACCAGGATCTCCGGGAAGGCAAAGCCGGTCATGGTGCCGACCGCACCACGCTGCAGCTCTTCGAGGAAATACACGCCGCCCAGGCCGCCGAAGATGCGCATCGATTCACCGGCCAGGTCGCGGATGCGGCTGATCTTCTGGCCCACCGGCGGCTCTTCCATCTTGATGAAATTGACGCCGCCTTCCTGTCCCAGGCGGGCAATCACCTCGGCCTTGATTTCGGTCCCGAAGGAATCGGGGAAATCATGGATCACCACGGGGATGGAAAGCGCTGCGGCCAGCGACTTGTAATAGTCGAATTGCACTGCATCGGACGCCATGTCCAGCGGTGCTGCAAAGACGGCAGCCGCGCCCGCCTCGGCCGCTTCCGTAGCTTGCTCGATGGCACCGGCCAGGCCCAGGGCGCGCACGCCGACCCAGACCGGCACCCGTCCTGCCGCACACTTGACGAAAGTTGACGTCACCGCGCGGCGCTCGGCGTTGGAGAGCTTGTGCGCTTCGCCCAGGAAACCGAGGATGGCCAGGCCCGATACGCCGGCTTCGATCTGGAACTCCACCAGGGTGGCGATGCTGCCCAGGTCCAGTGCGCCATCGGCGTGGAAAGGCGTGGGGCAGATGGTATAGACACCGCGCGCAGTGGCCAGCGCGGAAGCAGGGGCGAGAGTTGAAGACATGCGCGACGTTCCATGAAAAAAGAGTGGGCACGGCGGCCAACCTGGCGGCGGACCGGAGAAGTTGCAAACGATTGTCGTGGAGTCATCTGCGCTTGTCGCTTGCCTTTTTGTGTGCTTGCCTTAACGTCGTGTTAATCGCCGGTTCCAGCCGATATGTTCGTTTCTTCATCAGGCAGGCCATATCCCTGCGTGCGCACCAGCTGCTGCAGTTCGGCGATGAAGGCCTGGGTCAATTGCGAGAGCGGCTCGGTACGTACATGCACCAGGTTGGCCCGCAGGATGGGGGCACGGGCCACCGGCCGCACCACCATCTGGCTGGTACCGGCCCAGCTGCGCACCGAGAATTCATCGACCAGCGCCACCCCCGCCCCCATCTGCACCAGCGAACAAGCATTCTGGGGCGAGCCCACTTCCATGATGGGGCGCAAGGGCTCTTCCTCGGTCTGGTAGAAGCGCCCGACGATGCCGCCGAAGGGGGAATCGCGGTTGTAGGAGATCAGCGGGAAGGGCTGCAGGTCAGCCAGGGTCAGGGTGCCGCGGCGGGTCAGCTCATGGTTGTAGGGCAGCACGCACACCAGGCGGTTGCTGCACAAGGGGGTGACCTGCAGGCTGGGATGCTCCATCGGCAGGATGATGATGCCCAGGTCCGCCTGGCGCGACAGCAGGCGGTCCTTGAGATAACCATAGTTGAGGCAGTGGAAGGTCAGCTTGACCTCCGGATGGCGGTTGCGGAACAGCGCGATGGCCTGCGGGATCAGCATCTGCCCGATGCTCGGGCTGGAGACGATGTTGAGGATGCCGCTGCGGTTTTCCGACAGGTCGGTGGCCAGCTCGTTGACGCGCTGCACGGCCTGGTACACGTGCTCCACTTCATGGAACAGCTTCTTGGCCTCGGGTGTGGCATACAGCCTGCCCTTGATGCGTTCGAACAGGGCGAAGCCGACCCGTTGCTCGGTGTGGGACAGCAGGCGGCTCACCGCCGGCTGCGAAACGAACAGCAATTGCGAGGCGCCGCTGATGGAGCCGGTCGTCATGACCGCCCGAAACACCTCGATCTGGCGCAGGTTCAGTGCCATGGATCCTCATCGCGCATAACAGCATGTTAAGGGGAACCAACAAATGAGCAAGGAGCATGCCCGTCGGCCTGGGGTAGAGTCGTTGCCTGTGCTGACTCCTGTTTTGCGAGAAACCATCATGTCCCTTGTCCCGGCCGACGGCCCTGCCCTGTTCGTCATCAACCCCAATAGTACGGCCGTCGTCACGCGCGGCATCGATGCCGCGATGGCGCCGCTGCGCATGGCCGGAGGACCGGCCATCGAATGCCTGTCGCTGCCCTCGGGCCCGCCCGGCATCCAGACCCAGCAGGACGTGGACAGCGTGGCCCCTCAGCTGGTGGCGCTGGCGCGCTCCTTGCGTGCCCGCGCAGGGGCCTTCGTGATTGCCTGCTATTCCGATCCCGGATTGCATGCGGTGCGCGAGGCGGTGGATGTGCCGGTGCTGGGCATCATGGAAAGTGGCGTGCTCACGGCCCTGACACTGGGCCAGCGCTTCGGCGTCATCGCCATCCTGCCGGGTTCCATTCCGCGCCATCTGCGCGCCTATGGTGCGATGGGCGTGCAGTCCCGGCTGGCGGGCGAGCTGGCCATCGGCCTGAACGTGACCGAACTGGCCGACTACGACCGCACGCTGGCGCGCATGCGCGAGGTGGGCTTGCGCTTGCGCGATACGCAGGGAGCCGATGTCATCGTCATGGGCTGCGCCGGCATGGCAGTCTATCGGGACGCCTTGCAGGAAGCGCTGGGCATACCCGTGGTGGAACCCAGCCAGGCGGCAGCGGCGATGGCCATCGGCCGCATCAAGATGAACTGGCATGGCGCCTGAGGACCGATATGAATGAAAATACCCAGCAACTGATAGCGCAACTGCGCAGCATCGTGGGTGACGCGGGACTGGTCACGGCGGCCGAGGAGCAGGCTTCGTATGTGAAGGATTGGCTCAACAAGTGGCATGGCCGGGTCGCCGTCGTGGTGCGCCCCGCCGACACCGCACAAACCGCCGAGGTGGTGCGCCTGTGCCACCGGACCCACACCCCCATCGTCACCCAGGGCGGCAACACCGGCATGAGTGGGGGCGCTACGCCCGACGACAGCGGTGCCCAGGTGATTCTCTCGACCACGCGCATGAACCGCATCCGCGCGGTGGACCCCATCAACAACACCATGACGGTGGATGCCGGCGTGATCCTGGCCCATGCGCAGGACGCGGCGCGCGCCGCAGGGCGCTACTTTCCGCTCAGCCTGGGTGCCGAAGGCAGCTGCACGATCGGCGGCAACCTGGCCACCAATGCCGGCGGCATTGCGGTACTGCGCTTTGGCAACATGCGCGAGCTGGCGCTGGGGCTGGAGGTGGTCCTGCCCGATGGCCGCATCTGGAATGGCTTGCGCGGCCTGCGCAAGGACAACACCGGTTATGACCTGCGCGACCTGTTCATTGGCTCCGAAGGCAGCCTGGGCGTGATCACTGGTGCAGTGCTGAAACTGTTTTCGCAACCGCATGCGCGCGCTACCGCCTGGGTCGGCTGCGACAGCCTGGCGCAGCTGGCAGAGTTGCTCGCGCGCACGCGGGCACGCTGCGGCGACCGGCTGGTGGCTTTCGAGATGATGTCGGCCGCCTCCTTGGCGCTGGTGCTGCAGCACGTCACCGATACCCGCGCACCACTGGCCCAGCCGGCGCGCTACAACGCCCTCATCGAACTGGCCGATACCGAAGACCTGGGCTTGCAGGCCATGCTGGAAGAACTGCTCGGGCAAGCGATGGAAGATGTCCTGGTCAATGACGCCATGCTCTGCACCAACGGCACGCAGGCTGCCGCCCTGTGGAAAATCCGCGAGGGCATTTCGCAGGCCCAGGTGCGGGCGGGCAAGCTCATCAAGCACGACATCGCACTACCGATCTCGGCCATCGCCGAGTTCGTGGAGCAGGCCGAGCGCATGATTGCCGCTTGCGAGCTGCAGGCGGAGATCATCAATTTCGGCCACCTGGGCGATGGCAACCTGCATTTCAATGTGATGATTCCGTTGTCCTCCTCGTATGAAGAGGTCCAGCAGGCCACGTTGCAGTTGAACCGGCTGGTGCACGACCTGGTGACGGAGAAACAAGGCAGCATCAGTGCCGAACACGGCGTGGGCCAATTGCGACGCGATGAACTGCGACACTACAAATCGCCGCTGGAGATGGAACTGATGCTGCGCATCAAGCAGGCGTTTGATCCCAACCTGATCATGAATCCGGGCAAGTTGCTCTAGCCGACCAATCAAGCAGGCGTGAACCGTGAACCCATGAAAAAAATGGCGGACCCGAAGGTCCGCCATTTTTTTCATGCACGACGCTGCGCTTACTTCTTGCGCTGCGGCGGCAAGTCGGTGCAATGCCCTTCTGCCACTTCCGCCGCCATGCCCAGGGACTCGCCCAGGGTCGGGTGCGGGTGGATGGTCTTGCCGATATCGACGGCGTCCGCACCCATCTCGATGGCCAGCGCCACTTCGCCGATCATGTCGCCTGCGTGCGTGCCGACGATGCCGCCACCGATGATGCGATGGGTTTCAGCATCAAAGAGCAGCTTGGTGAAGCCTTCCGAACGGCCATTGGCCACGGCGCGGCCGGAAGCGGCCCACGGGAAGTGGCCCTTCTCGATCTTGATACCCTTGGCCTTGGCTTCGTCTTCGGTCACGCCGACCCATGCCACTTCCGGATCGGTATAAGCCACCGAAGGAATGACGCTGGCGTCGAAGAAGCTCTTCTCGCCGGCAATCGCTTCGGCGGCCACGTGGCCTTCGTGCACCGCCTTGTGCGCCAGCATGGGCTGGCCCACCAGGTCGCCGATGGCGAAGATGTGCGGCACGTTGGTACGCATCTGCTTGTCGACAGCGATGAAGCCGCGATCCGAGACGATCACGCCAGCCTTGTCAGCCGACAGCTTCTTGCCGTTCGGGCTGCGGCCCACGGCCACCAGCACCAGGTCGTACAGTTGCGGCTCGGGTGCGGTGGCACCGGCTTCAGCGGCTTCGAACGTGACCTTGATGCCCTCGGGCAGGGCTTCCACGGCCACGGTCTTGGTCTTGACCATGACGTTGTCGAAGCGCTTCTCGTTGAACTTCTGCCAGACCTTGACCATGTCGCGGTCCGCACCTTGCATCAGGCCGTCCATCATCTCGACCACATCGATGCGCGCGCCCAGGGTGGAATAGACGGTCGCCATTTCCAGGCCGATGATGCCGCCACCGATGACCAGCATGCGCTTGGGCACCTGGCGCAGTTCCAGCGCGCCGGTCGAGTCGACGATGCGCGGATCCTGCGGCACGAACGGCAGGTTCACCACCGAGGAACCGGCGGCGATGATGGCGTGCTTGAACTGCACCACCTTCTTGCTGCCGTCCGCTGCAGTGACTTCGATGTGGTTGGGCCCGGCGAACTGGCCGTCGCCATTGACCACCTGTACCTTGCGGGCCTTGGCCATGCCGGCCAGGCCACCGGTCATGGTGCCGATGACCTTGTCCTTGTAGGCGCGCAGCTTGTCGATGTCGATTTCGGGCTTGCCGAAGGTGATACCGTGCGAGGCCATGGCGGCAGTCTCGTCGATCACGGCGGCCACGTGCAGCAGCGCCTTGGACGGGATGCAACCGACGTTGAGGCAGACGCCACCGAGCGTGGCTTCGCGTTCGACGATGACGGTGTTCAGGCCCAGGTCGGCGGCGCGGAAGGCGGCCGAGTAACCACCAGGACCACCACCCAGCACCATCACGTCGCACTGCACATCAGCGCTGCCGCCGAAGCTGGCAGCGGCAGGCGCAGCAGCGGGAGCGGCTGCCGCAGCAGGCGCTGCAGCCGGTGCAGGCGCTGCAGCAGGAGCCGGTGCGGCCGCAGCTTCACCAGCGGCTTCCACCAGCAACAGCAGCGAGCCTTCGGCGACCTTGTCGCCGACCTTGACCTTCACTTCCTTGACCACGCCGGCCTGGCTGGACGGGATTTCCATGCTGGCCTTGTCGGATTCGACCGTGATCAGCGACTGGTCCACCTTGATGGTATCGCCGGCCTTGACCATCACCTCGATGACTTCGACTTCCTTGAAATCCCCGATATCGGGGACCTTGACTTCAGAGAGACTCATTGTCCTGACTCCGTAATGTTCGGTGGTGGCTTAGAGAAGCGACTTGCGCAGGTCGCCCAGCACGTCGGCCAGATAAGCCGAGAAGCGCGCGCCCATGGCGCCGTCGATGACGCGGTGGTCATAGGACAGCGAGGTCGGCAGCATCAGGCGCGGCACGAACTGCTTGCCATCCCACACCGGCTTGGTGATCGACTTGGACAGGCCCAGGATGGCCACTTCCGGCGCATTGATGATGGGCGTGAAGGCAGTACCGCCAATGCCACCCAGCGAGGAGATGGTGAAGGTCGCGCCTTGCATGTCGGCCGGCTTCAACTTGCCGTCGCGGGCTTGTGCGGACAGTTCGCCCATTTCGGTAGCGATCTGGCCGATGCTCTTCTGGTCGGCGTTCTTGATGACCGGAACCACCAGGCCATTCGGGGTATCGGCGGCGAAGCCGATGTTGTAGTACTTCTTCAGGATCAGGTTCTCGCCCTTCTCGTCCAGGGACGCATTGAAGGCCGGGAATTTCTTCAGGGCCGAGACGCTGGCCTTGATGACGAAGGCCAGCATGGTCAGCTTGACCGGCGACTTGGCCTTGGCGAAGGCGTCGTTGGAGGTCTTGCGGAATTCTTCCAGCTCGGTCACGTCGGCTTCGTCGAACTGCGTCACGTGGGGGATCATCACCCAGTTGCGATGCAGGTTGGGGCCGCTGATCTTCTTGATGCGCGACAGCGGTTGCAGTTCGGTTTCACCGAACTTGCTGAAATCCAGCGACGGCCACGGCAGCAGGTTCATGCCCGTGCCGCTGCCATTGGTCGCCGGTGCGGAAGCGGCCACCGAGGTGGAACCGGCCATGACGCCCTTGACGAAGTTCTGCACGTCCAATTGCAGGATGCGGCCCTTGGGACCGGTGGCCGGCACGCGCGAGAGGTCCACACCCAGTTCGCGGGCGAACTTGCGCACGGAAGGCGAAGCGTGGGCCTTGCCGCCGGTACTGGTGGCCGAAGCGGTAGCGATGGCAGGCACGGCGGCGGCAGCCGGTGCGGGGGCTGCGGCGGGAGCCGGTGCAGCAGCAGGGGCCGGAGCGGCTGCAGGCGCAGCAGCGGCGGCAGGAGCAGCTGCTGCCGGTGCACCACCTGCGGCTTCGATGGTGGCGATGATGCTGCCCTTGGCAACCTTGTCACCCAGCTTGATCTTCAATTCCTTGATGACGCCGGCGTGGCTGGACGGAATCTCCATGCTGGCCTTGTCGGATTCGACGGTCAACAGGGATTGCTCGGCCTTGACGGTGTCACCCACCTTGACCATGACTTCGATGACTTCCACTTCCTTGAAGTCGCCGATGTCGGGCACTTCGATCTCGACGGTGCCGCCGCCAGCGGCGGCAGGAGCCGCAGCCGGAGCGGGGGCCAGGGCCGAAGCCTGCGCAGCTGCCGGAGCAGCAGCGGCCGCTTGCGGTGCGGCCGCAGGAGCAGCTGCAGCGCCCTCGCCTTCGACGATCACCAGCAGCGAACCTTCGGCGACCTTGTCACCGACCTTGACCTTGATTTCCTTGACCACGCCCGCCTGGCTGGACGGGATTTCCATGCTGGCCTTGTCGGATTCAACCGTGATCAGCGACTGGTCGACCTTGATCGTGTCACCGACCTTGACCATCACCTCAATGACTTCGACTTCCTTGAAATCGCCGATGTCCGGGACTTTTACTTCGACTTGACTCATCTGATGCGCTCCGTTGTTCTGTTCCCCGGCATTGGGCCGGGAGAAGTATTCGCAGGTGGGAAGGTACTGGATGTGCCGCACGACGCTGGCTTCTTGAGCCATCACATCATCGGGTGGCAGACCTTCCCCTTGGGTGGCAGTTCCAGACACGACACATCCCCGCGATCAGCAGGCTGAGGCGGGGATGGTCGGTCAGGCAGTCCTTACAGGGTCACCGGGTTCGGCTTGTTCGGATCGATGCCGTACTTGGCGATGGCTTGCGCCACCACTTCCGGCTTGATCTTGCCTTCATCGGCCAGCGACTTCAGGGCGGCCACGGTCACGAAGTAGCGGTTCACTTCGAAGAACTCACGCAGCTTGGCGCGGGTATCCGAACGGCCATAGCCGTCGGTGCCCAGCACCTTGTACGAACGGCCCTTCGGCACGAAGGCACGGACCTGCTCGGCATAGGTGCGCATGTAGTCGGTGGAGACCACGATCGGGCCTTCGCTGCCTTCCAGCGATTGCTCGAAGTAGCTCTTCTTCGGGGCCTCGGCCGGGTGCAGCATGTTCCAGCGTTCCACGTCCTGGCCATCGCGCGCCAGCAAGGTGAAGGACGGAGCGGACCAGACGTCGGCGTCGACCTTCCAGTCATCACGCAGCAGGTCGGCCGCGGCGATGACTTCGCGCAGGATGGTGCCCGAACCCAGCAGCTGCACGCGCAGCTTGTTTTCCTTGCCGCCTTCGTTCAACAGGTACAGGCCCTTGATGATGCCCTCTTCCTGGCCCGGCTTGATGCCAGGGTGGCCGTAGTTCTCGTTCATCACGGTGATGTAGTAGAACACGTCTTCCTGGTTGGCCACCATGCGGCGCAGGCCGTCATGGATGATCACGGCGACTTCGTGGGCGAAGGTCGGGTCGTAGGGGATGCAGTTCGGGATGGCCGAAGCGAACACGTGGCTGTGGCCGTCTTCGTGCTGCAGGCCTTCACCGTTCAGGGTGGTACGGCCGGCGGTGCCGCCGATCAGGAAGCCGCGTGCGCGCATGTCACCCGCTGCCCAGGCCAGGTCGCCGATACGCTGCAGACCGAACATGGAGTAGTAGGTGTAGAACGGAATCATCACGCGGTTGTTGGTCGAGTACGAGGTCGCCGCAGCGATCCACGAGCTCATGCCGCCCGCTTCGTTGATGCCTTCCTGCAGGATCTGGCCGGCCTTGTCTTCGCGGTAGTACATCACCTGGTCCTTGTCGACCGGTTCGTACAGCTGGCCGACCTGGCTGAAGATGCCGATCTGGCGGAACAGGCCTTCCATACCGAAGGTACGGGACTCGTCGACCATGATGGGCACCACGCGCGGGCCCAGGTTGGGGTCGCGCAGCAGTGCGGTCAGCACGCGCGAGTAGGCGGCGGTGGTGGAGATCTCACGGCCTTCGGCGGTGGGCTCCAGCATGGCCTGGAAGGCCGACAGTTCCGGCACTGGCAGCTTTTCGTCAGCGTGGACGCGGCGCTGCGGCAGGTAGCCGCCCAGGGCCTTGCGGCGCTCGTGCAGGTACTGCATTTCCGGCGCGTCGTCAGACGGCTTGAAGAACGGGATGCTGGGCAGGTCCGCGTCCGAGATCGGCAGCTGGAAGCGGTCGCGCATGGCGCGGATGGCTTCGTCGTCCAGTTTCTTGGTGTTGTGCGCGGTGTTGCGCGCTTCGCCGGCCTTGCCGAAACCATAGCCCTTGATGGACTTGGCCAGGATCACGGTCGGCTGGTCCTTGGATTCCTGGGCGACCTTGAAGGCAGCGTAGATCTTGTGCGGGTCGTGGCCGCCACGGGTCAGGCGCCAGATGTCGTCGTCGGACATCTTGGAGACCATTTCCAGCAGCTTCGGATGCTTGCCGAAGAAGTGCTTGCGCACGAAGGCGCCGTCCTTGGCCTTGTAGTTCTGGTACTCGCCGTCGACGGTTTCCATCATGACCTTCTGCAGGATGCCGTCCTTGTCCTTGGCCAGCAGCTCGTCCCAGCCGCTGCCCCAGATGACCTTGACGACGTTCCAGCCGGCGCCGCGGAAGTCCGACTCCAGTTCCTGGATGATCTTGCCGTTGCCGCGCACCGGGCCGTCCAGGCGTTGCAGGTTGCAGTTGACCACGATGACCAGGTTGTTCAGCTTTTCACGGCCGGCCATGCCGATGGCGCCCATCGATTCCGGTTCGTCCATTTCGCCGTCGCCACAGAAGGCCCAGACCTTGCGGTTGTCGGTCTTGGCGATGCCACGGGCGTGCAGGTACTTCAGGAAACGCGCCTGGTAGATCGCCATCAAGGGACCCAGGCCCATCGAGACGGTCGGGAACTGCCAGAATTCCGGCATCAGCTTGGGGTGCGGGTAGGACGACAGGCCATGGCCATCGGCTTCGCGGCGGAAGTGGATCAGCTGGTCTTCGCTCAGGCGGCCTTCCAGGAAGGCGCGGGCGTAGATACCGGGCGAGGAGTGGCCCTGGATGTACAGCAGGTCGCCACCGTGGTCTTCGGTGGGGGCGTGCCAGAAGTGGTTGAAGCCGATGCCCAGCATGTTGGCAAGCGACGCGAAGGAGGACAGGTGGCCACCCAGGTCGCCATCGACGCGGTTGGCCTTGACCACCATGGCCATGGCGTTCCAGCGCATCCAGGAGCGCAGGCGCTCTTCATATTCCAGGTTGCCCGGGCAGTGCTCGCCCTGGTCGGCCGGAATGGTGTTGACGTAGGCAGTGTTGCTGGAGAAGGGGATGTGGGCACCACGGCGGCGCGCCAGATCGACCATGCGTTCCATCAGGTAGTGGGCGCGGTCCGGGCCTTCCTTTTCGATCACGGCTTCGAGGGCGTCAAGCCACTCCTGGGTTTCCATCACATCGGGATCGTTGGCGGCCTGCGCCAGAACTTGATCGATTTGGGCTGACATGTCATGTCTCCTGGTTGTTGAGAGATCCGTCCGGTCGGGTGGACCAGGCGGGTCGGTCGGTTCATTCGGTACGCAATGCCGCCGGCAGGTGTTGCAGGAAAAGCGCCATGTGTTGCCTGTGCTGCAATCCTTCCCGGCCCGTGGGGCAAGGCGTTGGAGGCGAAACAGGCTTAAATGTACGGTCTTCCAGCCGTGTGGACGACGAATTTTATCAGGGAATTTTTGATTTTCAAATTACGATAATCAATTTCATAATGTGAAAATATGCTGCAAAGCGGCATGAACAGGGGCTTCCAAGGCCTCGTATTTTTACTATATTCCCCTGTAAACAGGGGTTCCTTGCCCTGTTTGCAATGCCGCAATGGCTGCCGGGACTGCCTGAAAAGGCAGTTTTCGCACCATAAAAGTGAATGAAAAGAATTGCCAAGGCAGCAATGACCTGCCTTTCCGACCGACAAGCAAAAACGCCTCGTCGAGGGACGAGGCGTAGCGGTTTGGCTGATCTTCAGGAATTGCCCACTATAAATGAAGGGCAATGTCCTGAATCAGATGGCGATATTGCCCAGGGTACTGGCCCGATAGGCTGCCACGAAGGTATCGAAGTCGCCGACCTGGGTGCGCTCGATGTCGCGCTGGGCATCCAGCGAAGCCTGGGCGATGGCCACGAAGTCGGCCGTCCTGGAGGGCGACAGCGGCCGGGCAATCAGTTCATCGGCCTGGCGCTGGCTGTTGGCCAGGGTATAGGCCGGGAAGGAATTGCCGGCTTGGCGGATCTCACGCAGTACGCGCGCCGAGGGGGTGCTGTCGGGATCGGCCAGCTTGGCGCGTTGCACGGCCAGGCTGTCGCGGTGCTGGCTACCGCCGAGATGGCGATCCAGCAGTTCTGCGACGGGCTCCATGCGATCCAGCAGTTGCTGGCCCCAGTCGGTCAGCAGCAGGCTTTCGCCCTTGAACTGCAGCTGCAGGCCGGGGCGGCGCCCTTCCTTGACGGTGGCCAGGAAGTTGGCGCGGTTTTCCACGCCCTCCTCGTCCGAGGTCAGGCAGCTCGATTCCAGCGCCAGGAAGTGCAGGAAAACATCCAGGAAACGCGCCGCTTCCAGGCCAATGCCCAGCGGATTGAAGGGATCGATGTCCATGCAGCGCACTTCCACATACTGCACGCCGCGCGCCGACAGCGCCTGCACCGGGCGCTCGCCGCTGTTGATGACGCGCTTGGGGCGGATCGACGAGTAGAACTCGTTTTCGATCTGCAGGATGTTGGTATTGATCTGCACCCATTCACCATCCCGCTTGGTGCCGATGGCTTCATATGGCGGATACGGCTCACTGACCGCGTGCGCCAGGCTGCGGATGTAAGCCGGCAGGTTGTTGTAGTGCGGGGTGATGTTGGCCTGGGCGTGGTTCTGGTAGCCCAGATCGCTCATGCGCAGGCTGGTGCCGTAGGGCAGGAAAAGCGTATCGTCGGACAGCGTCTCCAGCTGGTGCGGCCGGCCGCGCAGGAAATTGGTCGCCACCGCTGGCGAAGCACCGAACAGGTACATCAGCAGCCAGCTGTAGCGGCGGAAGTTGCGGATCAGGGCAATGTAGCGCTCGGACTGGTAATCGCGGCGCGACAGGGAGGGATCGACGGTGTCGTCGCCGTCCCGCAGGACTTCCCACAGGTCTTCACTTAAAGAGAAGTTGTAGTGAATACCGGCGATGCACTGCATGGTACGGCCATAGCGCAGCGCCAAGCCGCGGCGGTAGACGTGCTTCAGCATGCCGATGTGCGAGCTGCCGTACCAGGCCAGGGGAATCTCGTCTTCCGGCGGCAGCACGCAGGGCATCGAGGCATTCCACAGGAATTCGCCATCCAGCTTGGCATAGGCAAAGCGGTGGATCTCGTCCAGGCGCTGCAGGGCATCGGCGATGTCGGGCATGGCCGGGGTGATGAATTCCAGCAGCGACTCGGAATAATCCGTGGTGATCAGGTCATTGGTCAGGGCCGAACCCAGCGCCGGCGGATGCGGCGTGCGGGCCAGATGGCCCTGGGCATCCACGCGCAGCGTCTCCCGTTCCACGCCGCGCAGGCCCTGCCCCAGCAGCGCAAGATGGTGCGGCTGGGAAAGCTGTTGCAGGCGGCGGGTGAGGAGATCGGTCATGCGGTAGTCCTTGGTTCTTGTCGCTATGTAGTAACTATTAGCAGCTGGGGCTTCAGGATGCGGGAGCATAACCGAAATTGCAAATCCCCGTCGTGCGCCACCCCAAATGCCAATATGAAGGAAATTGACGCAAAAGTATTTGCAATCCAGCAACATGCCGTCGTGCGCCAGCATTTCGTCCCGCTCACCGCCTGGCTTTATAATCACGGGTTCCGGTGCTTTGCGCCTTGAGTTCGAGTGGTCCCGGCCTGACCGGGCGCCTTCTTTCCAGCCCTGCCCTTCACTTTCTAAAGCCTTATCTGCCATGTCTGCCCAACTGATCGACGGAAACCTGCTCTCCCAACAACTGCGCGCCGAAGTGGCCAAGCGCGCCGCCGCCCTCACCGCCCAAGGCAAGCAACCCGGCCTGGCCGTGATCCTGGTGGGCGACAGCCCGGCTTCCCAGGTCTACGTGCGCAACAAGGTCAAGGCCTGCCAGGACAACGGCCTGCACTCCGTGCTGGAAAAATATGAAGCCTCGATGACGGAAGCCGAGCTCCTGGCCCGCATCGACGCCCTCAACGGCGATCCCAAGATCAACGGCATCCTGGTGCAGCTGCCGCTGCCGGCCCATATCGATGCCCACAAGGTGATCGAAGCCATCGCCCCGGAAAAGGACGTGGACGGCTTCCACGTCAGCAATGCCGGCCTGCTAATGACCGGCCAGCCGCTGTTCCGCCCCTGCACCCCCTATGGCGTCATGAAGATGCTGGAATCGATCGACTACCCGGTGCGTGGCGCCAATGCGGTGGTGGTCGGTGCATCGAACATCGTCGGCAAGCCGCAGGCCATGTTGCTCTTGCAAGCCGGTGCCACCGTCACTATCTGTAACTCCAAGACCCGTGACCTCGGCCACCACACCCGCCAGGCCGACATCCTGGTAGTGGCCACCGGCAAGCGCAACATCGTCACCGCCGACATGGTCAAGCCTGGCGCCGTCGTCATCGATGTCGGCATGAACCGCGACGACAACGGCAAGCTGTGCGGCGACGTCGATTTCGCCAATGCGAAGGAAGTTGCCGGCTGGATCACCCCGGTGCCGGGTGGCGTGGGTCCGATGACCATCACCATGCTGCTGGTCAACACCATCGAAGCGGCCGAACGCAGCTGATCGGCACACCCTTAGCGCATTACCCTCCGGCAGCCCGGCTGCCGGATGTTTTCAGAGAAACGAGAGCCCATGACCACCACTGACATCGCCGCCAATCCCCTGCTCGATTTCTCGGGCTATGCCCAGTTCGATGCCATCCAGCCCGAGCACGTCACGCCGGCCCTGGACAAGCTGCTGGCCGACGCCAGCCGCCTGGTCACCGAACTGGAAGCACCGATGGCCGAAGTCACCTGGGACAATTTCGTCGAACCGCTGGAGTCCGCCACCGAAAAGCTGGGCCGCGCCTGGAGCGTGGTTGGTCACCTGAATTCGGTGATGGACACCCCGGCCCTGCGCGCCACCTACAACGAGAACCAGCCGCGCCTGGTGGAATTCTGGACCTCGCTGGGCCAGAACCTGGCGCTGTTCGAGAAGTACAAGGCCCTGCAGGCCAGCCCGGCCTTCGCCTCCTTGTCGGCCGCGCGCCGCAAGGTGGTCGACAATGCCGTGCGCGATTTCCGCCTGTCCGGTGCCGAACTGGCCGACGACAAGAAGGAACGCTTCGCCGAGATCCAGGAAAAGCAGGCCATGCTGACCACCCGTTTCTCCGAAAACGTGCTGGATGCGACCAATGATTTCGCCCTCTTCGTGGAGGACGAGGCCGAATTGTCGGGGCTGCCGGCCGATGTGAAGCAAGCTGCACGTGCCGCCGCAGAGAAGGATGGCAAGCCCGGCTACAAGTTCACGCTGCACTTCCCCTCGTATTTCCCGGTACTGCAATATGCAGACAATCGCGCGCTGCGCGAGAAGATCTACCGCGCCAACGCCACCAAGGCGTCCGAGCTGGGCGTCAAGCCGGAATGGGACAACAGCGGCAACATCGACCAGATCCTGCAACTGCGCAAGGAAGAAGCGCAATTGCTGGGCTACGCCAACTTCGCCGAAGTGTCGCTGGTGGCCAAGATGGCCAAGTCGCCCAGCGAAGTGATCGCCTTCCTGGAAGACCTGGGCCAGCGCGCCCGCCCATTCGGCCAGAAGGATTATGAAGAACTGAAGACCTTCGCCCGTGAAAAGCTGGGCCTGGACGAACTGAAGGCCTGGGACAGCACCTACGCTTCCGAAAAGCTGCGCGAGCAGCGCTACGCCTTCTCGGAACAGGAAGTGAAGCAATACTTCCCCGAGCCCAAGGTGGTCGGCGGCCTGTTCCAGGTGGCGCAGCAGCTCTTCGGCGTGCAGATCAAGCCCGATAATGCCCCGGTCTGGCACAAGGATGTGAAGTTCTTCCGCATTGAACGTGACGGCCAGCTGGTCGGCCAGTTCTACCTGGACCTGTATGCCCGCGCCGGCAAGCGTGGCGGCGCCTGGATGGATGACGCCCGCGCCCGCCGCCTGACCGCGCAAGGCGTACAGACACCGATCGCTTACCTGGTCTGCAATTTCACCGAACCTGCGGTGGTCGATGGCGTGGCCAAGCCGGCCCTGTTCACGCATGATGAAGTGATCACCCTCTTCCACGAATTCGGCCATGGCCTGCATCACATGCTCACGCAAGTAGATGAGGTGGGCGTGTCCGGCATTTCCGGCGTGGAGTGGGATGCGGTGGAACTGCCCTCGCAGTTCATGGAAAACTTCTGCTGGGAATGGGATGTGCTGCAGCAGCTGACCGCACATGCCGAGACCGGCGAGCCGCTGCCGCGCGCGCTGTATGACAAGATGATCGCCGCCAAGAACTTCCAGTCCGGCCTGCAGATGCTGCGCCAGGTGGAGTTTTCGCTGTTCGACATGCTGATCCACCATGAATATGAAGTCGGTGGCCAGCAGACCGTACAGCAGTTGCTCGACAGCGTGCGCGACCGCATCGCCGTGATCCGCCCGCCGGAATTCAACCGCTTCCAGCATTCCTTCTCGCATATCTTCGCGGGCGGATATGCAGCGGGCTACTACAGCTACAAGTGGGCTGAAGTACTGTCGGCGGATGCGTACAGCGCGTTTGAGGAAGCGGCGGCCAGCAGCGGCAACGTGATTTCGCTGGAAACCGGTCGCCGCTTCCAGCAGGAAATCCTGGCCGTGGGCGGTTCACGTCCGGCCATCGAGTCCTTCAAGGCGTTCCGGGGACGGGAGCCGAGCATTGATGCCTTGCTGCGGCATAGCGGGATGGCGGCTTAAGCCTGCTTGCGCCCCGCAACACGGCTCTTGATGACGGCCCGCCTCCAAGGCGGGCCGTTTTTGTTTGCCCCATCCCGATGGCATGCAGCACCGCGACCCACTATACTGGCGGGATGACCCGAATCGACTTTCACAGCAACGTCCCGCAAAAGATCGCCTACGTGTGCCGTCTGGTGCGCAAAGCGCGCGCTTCCGGCGCCAACCTGGTGCTGCGCACCCCCGACCGCGCCGAGTTGCAGCAGCTCGACCAGGCGCTCTGGAGCTTCTCCGAGCAGGATTTCCTGCCCCACGTGATGGCCGGCGACCCGCTGGCCGCGCAGACGCCCATCATCCTGACTGCCGACGACAGCACCGACCTGCCGCACCACCAGATCCTCATCAACCTGGGCAGCGACACGCCCGCGCATTTCGCGCGCTTCGAACGCCTGCTGGAAATCATTTCCGCCGACGACGCCGACAAGGCGGCCGGCCGTGACCGCTACCGCTTCTACAAGGAACGCGGCTACCCCCTCTCGCACCATGTGGCCGCCTGAGCCCGCCCCGCCCGCTCACGCCATGAATCACGACGACAACAGCATTCCCCTGCTCACCGAGGTCATCCCGCTGGCCCCGGCCCCGGATTACGCCGCCCCCATGCAACCGGGCGCCTTCCACACCCAGCCCGCCAACACCCATTACCAGGCACCGGCAGCGGCCGCCCCGGTGATGACGCCCATGTCCCCGGTCACCCCGGTCACCCCGGCCGCCGAGCAATACCGCCAATGGGAACAGGAAATCCGCGAAAACGTCCTGCAAAGCCTGCTGGAGCGCGTCGATACCGTGCTGCACCAACACCTGCAAGACCAGATGGCGCTGGCGCTGGACCATCTTTCCGATATCGTGATGCAGCGCGTCAGGGAAGGCCTGCGCGACGCCCTCACCGAAACGGTCGAGCGCGCCGTGGCGGAAGAGATGGCCCGCTTCACATCTTCAAAAATGTAAATCTGGCTGGATTTTTCTTTTATTTTTGAATAAAAATATCGCAACAGCCTTTTTATTCATAAAAATTCAAGCCAGTATTGATCACATCGGAAATCACGCTTTTCTTACAATGCTTGCATTGTTCGCATGCGAGCTCATGCATGCGAACGTCCGAACAACCACAGCAAGTTCATGCAAAACCGGGAGAGTGAGATGAAAGTGATCGTATTGGGCGCAGGCATTATCGGAACCGCTTCCGCCTGGTTCCTGAAGAAGCAGGGCTACGACGTCACCGTCATCGACCGCCAGCCCGGCGCGGCGCAGGAAACCAGCTTCGCCAACGGCTGCCAGATCTCGGTCTCGCACGCAGAACCCTGGGCCAATCCGGCCGCCCCGATGAAGGTCCTGAAGTGGCTGGGCAAGGAAGACGCCCCGCTGCTCTATCGCTTCCGTCCCGAATGGCTGCAATGGAAGTGGGCCGTGGCCTTCCTGCGTGAGTGCACCGCCGCCCGCACCGACGAGAACATCCGCAACATCGTCGCCCTGTGCGAATACAGCCGCCAGACCTTGCAGGCCGTGCGTGCCGAAACCGGCATCCAGTACGACCACCTGACCCGCGGCATCCTGCACTTCTACACCGAGGAAAAGGAATTCGAGGACTCGCTGCCCGCCGCCAAGCTCATGC
Organism: Herbaspirillum aquaticum; assembly: GCF_002213425.1. Classification (GTDB taxonomy): domain Bacteria; phylum Pseudomonadota; class Gammaproteobacteria; order Burkholderiales; family Burkholderiaceae_D; genus Herbaspirillum; species Herbaspirillum aquaticum. The sequence goes on from NZ_NJGV01000014.1 coordinate 40,901, forward strand.
GCGACCTGGGCTGCCCGCGCGAATCCATCGGCGCCGATGAAGTGGTGCGCATCGAACCGGCCCTGGCCTCGATCCGCAACAAGATCGTCGGCGGCGACTTCACCGCCACCGATGAATCGGGCGACGTCTTCAAGCTCACCACGGGCCTGGCCAAGAAGAGCGAAGAAGCCGGCGTCGAATTCCGCTATTCCACCAGCATCACCCGCTTGATCACCGAAGGTGCCGGCGCTGCCGCCCGCGTGACCGGCGTGGAAGTGATCAACCCGGACGGCCGCCATGAAGTCCTGAAGGCCGACACCTTCGTGGTCGCCATGGGCAGCTTCTCCCAGCAACTGGTCAAGCCGCTGGGCATCGACCTGCTGCTCTACCCAGGCAAGGGCTATTCGGCCACCTACCAGATCACCAATCCGGACGCCGCCCCCACCGTCTCGCTTACCGACGACGGTTACAAGCTGGTGGTCTCGCGCCTGGGCGACCGCCTGCGCGTAGCTGGCACCTGCGAACTGAACGGCTACACCCGTGAACTCAACACCACCCGCTGCGAAGCCATCACCCGCCGCACCCGTGAACTGTTCCCGGATGGCTGCGACTACGACAACCCGACCTACTGGACCGGCCTGCGCCCGCTGACCCCATCCAACGTCCCCTACGTGGGCAAGACCAAGTTCGCCAACCTGTACTTGAACACCGGTCATGGCACCCTGGGATGGACCATGGGCTGCGGATCCGGCCGCGCGATCGCCGAGATCGTCTCCGGCCACGTGCCGGAAATCGATTTTGCCTTCACGGGCCTGCCCCGCTGGAACCGCGCACGCCAGGTGGTGACCCAGGCCGCTTGAGCGTTCTAGGGCCTGTTCACGCCCGCCAAAGGACCGGATTGCCCGGTCCTTTTTTTTGCCCGCTTGATCTGGGTCAGCGCATGCGTTTGTTGCAGAAATCTTCACATGTGGCAATCAGCGCCCTTACAAACACCGGCCTCCCCTTGGTGTAGAATCCTCGCTTGCCTTGCGTTGCCGGCATCTTGCCGCGCCTGCGCAGCCACCGGGATTTCAGCTCATCATCGCTCTTCTTGCGGCATCATGACTCCTTTGAGCTCATATTGCTGCATACCGGCCCGCCATTGACGGACCGCTGTCGTTGATCTTCCCGGCCCTGACCCCATATGGACGGATATCCGTCACAGCCTTTTCTTTCATTTGAAAAGGCCGGCACCATCAAAGGACCCTGCAATGAAGTGGGCAATTGTCTTCATCTATCTGTTTTCCATCCTGTTCATCCATTTCCGTGGACGCGTGCGCCTGCCCTTCCTGCGGCAGTTCTTCGACCACTCCTCGATCATGTCGCCGATCAACCTGTTCATGTACGCGTTTTCGCGCGTGCCGGCCGTGCCCTACCCGGCCGTGAAGCAGTTCGACGACCTGGCCCTCATCGACCAGAACTGGGAAGTGATCCGCGACGAAGCCGTGGCCCTGCGCGAGATGGCCAAGATCAAGGCAGCCGAAAAGAATGACGATGCCGGTTTCAACTCCTTCTTCAAGGCCGGCTGGAAGCGTTTCTACCTGAAGTGGTACAACGCCAGCCATCCTTCGGCAGAGAAGTTCTGCCCCAAGACCGTGGAAATCCTCAAGCGCATCCCCTCCGTGAAGGCCGCCATGTTCGCCGAACTGGCCCCGGGCGGCACGCTCAATCCGCACCGCGACCCCTTCGCCGGTTCGTTGCGCTATCACCTGGGCCTGGTCACGCCCAACGACGACCGCTGCTTCATTGAAGTGGACGGCCAGCGCTACAGCTGGCGCGACGGCCAGAGCGTGGTCTTCGATGAGACCTTCATCCACTGGGCACAGAACGGCTCCGAGACGAACCGTATCATCCTCTTCTGCGACGTCGAGCGTCCGCTGCGCTATCGTTGGGCAGAAGCCATCAATGGTTTCCTCGGCCGCACCATGATGACCGCCGCTGCCTCACCCAATGAGACCGGCGACCAGACCGGGCGCGTCAACAAACTGTTCCGCTTCGTCTGGCTGGCAGGCCAGTATCGCCGCCGCTTCAAGAACTGGAACAAGACCGTCTACAAGATCACCAAGTTCGGCCTGATCATCGCAGTAGCCCTGCTGATCATCTACGCTTGAGCCGCACGATGCTGCACTGACAATCGGAAATCACGAACACAGTGCGAAATGATATAAACAAATGATCGCCGGTCCTGCACCGGCGATTTTTGTAAGTTTTTTCCATAAACGGCTCGTCCATTTCCGGTACATGGGAACGCAGGCGAGTCCTTGGCAGAAAATGACCTGCTGGCCTCCAGACCACGACCAGCCTGCCTTGCGGGCCTGCGCGGGAGTTTGTGTGGAAGCGACTTGCAGAAAAACTCACCAAGCTGCACGTAATTGAAAGTCACGCCAGACTTAAAGTTTCCATGCGGAAATGAAAGTGCAAATTTTCTGCATTGAAATGCAGAAACCGCTTCTTTCCCATGCTTGCCCCCTGTAAAATCGCTGGGCTTCCGTGCTAGCTTGATGGTGTGAAACTTGCATCGGGATTGTCTCCGTTCCGCTGCGACGCGCCTTGCTGCAACTGCGTGCCGGCCACTGGCCCGGTACTTGCTGGTGGCATGCAGGCCTGCCCGGTGCGGAGGATGCCGGGCAAGCACAGCCGAGTACCGACCATACATAGAACAATGGGCTCATGCAGGACATCGACGACGAGATGAAACAACCGCTGCTCAAGCATCTGGTAGAAATCACGGCCCACCGGGAGCATTCCCGCCTGGCCATCTCGGTCATCTCCGCGCTGTACCAGCTCACCGAAGTGCAGGCCATTCGCATGCTGGATATCTTCACCCTGCGCGATGAATACTTCGTGCAGGAAAAGATGGTCATCCGCGATGGCGCCGTGCACACCATCGCTGAACTGACCAGCGATGATCCCAAGGAACCGCTGTCGGCCTATCCGGCCATGCAGGCCTGTATCCGCAATCACCTCAACGAATTCCACGAGACCACGTCCGCCGGCGAGCATGTGCTATGGCTGCCGGTCTGGCTGCACGGCAAGATGAACTCCTGCCTGGAGATCCGCAGCCAGAAGCCCTTTGCGCCGACCATGCTGGATGTGATCCACGGCATCTTCCACGTCTACTGCAACTACCAGAGCCTGCTGGACTACAGCGAGCGCGATGCGCTCACGGGCCTGTTCAACCGCAAGACCTTCGATGAGCAGTTCACCCGCTATGCCTTCGCCATCGCTCCGCATGAAGCGCATTCGCTGGACCATGACGAGCGTCGTCACGAGAGCAATGACGAACCCAAGGGCCACTGGCTGGGCGTGGTCGACATCGATCACTTCAAGCAGGTCAACGACCGCTACGGCCACCTCTATGGCGATGAAGTGCTGATCCTGGTGGCCAACATCCTGCGCGCTTCGTTCCGTGCGCATGACCGCATCTTCCGTTTTGGCGGAGAGGAATTCGTGATCCTGCTACGCTCGACCACGCTCACCGATGCGCGCAAGATCTTCGATCGCTTCCGCCAGAACGTGCAGGAATACGATTTCCCGCAGGTCGGCAAGGTGACGGTAAGCCTGGGCTTCGTCAACATCGCGCGCGAGACGCCGGTGGTGATCCTGGGGCACGCGGACCAGGCGCTGTATCACGCCAAGAAGAGCGGCCGCAACCGCATCTGCTATTACCAGGAACTGGTCAATTCGGGCGTGCTGCGCTCGGACATCACGACCAACGATACGGTGGAATTCTTTTAGCTGACCCGTCGGCTTTCATCTGCCAAGGACCGCGCGAGCGGTCTTTTTTTTCACCTGCGTTTTTTGGCACTCTCCTGCAAGGCCCACGGGGAGCGGCTCTCCTCATGCATGCCATGCATTCGTTCATGTTTTAAAAGCATGAGACATCGCCGCGCCGCTTTCGTATGATCGCCAACGTTCGACGCCCCATGCGCGAACCCGCCCGCACGATCCGCCCGCACAGAGACTGAGAAAAATTGCGCGATCGCCCGCGGCCTCACCGTGTCAACCAGGAGACTTATAACAATGCAGCAGGCACACTTCAAGAAAATCGGTTCGATCATGATCCTCTCCCTGGCCTGCGCCTTCGCGGCGCACGCCCAGGACAAGAAGCCCAATGTCGTCGTCATCGGCACCGGCGGCACCATCGCCGGCGCCGGCGCCTCCAGCGTCAATACCGCCGCCTATCAATCGGCCGTGGTGCCGGTGGACAAGATCATCGCCGCTGTCCCCGAGATTTCCAAGATCGCCAACGTGCGCGGCGAACAGATCTTCCAGATCGGCAGCGAGAGCTTCAATGACGAGCGCCTGATCAAGCTGGGCAAGCGCGTCTCGGAGCTGTTGAAGCAAGGCGACGTGGATGGCATCGTCATCACCCACGGCACCGACACCATCGAAGAGACGGCCTATTTCCTGAACCTGGTGTTGAAGAGCGAGAAGCCGGTGGTGGTGGTGGGCTCCATGCGTCCCGGCACTGCGCTGGGTGCCGACGGCGCACTGAACCTGTATGACGCGGTGCTGGTGGCCGGCAGCAAGGAAGCGGCCGGCAAGGGCACGCTGGTGGTGATGAACGACGAAATCCATTCCGGCCGTGACGTCACCAAGAGCAACACCTTCAAGGTCGAAACCTTCCGTTCGCCCTATGGCCCGCTGGGCTATGTGGTGGAGAACAAGCTGAGCTTCTATCGCCTGCCGGCACGTCCGCATACCACGCAGACCGAATTCGACATCGACAAGATCAGCAGCCTGCCGCGCGTGGACATCGTCTACAACTACGGCAACGTCAGCCGCACCGCGTATGACGCCTTCGTGGCAGCGGGCGCCAAGGCCATCATCCATGACGGCACCGGCAATGGCAGCGTGGCCGAGCAGATCGTGCCGGTACTGCAGGAAGTACGCAGCAAGGGCGTGCAGGTGATCCGCGCCTCGCGCACCGGCAGCGGCGTGGTGATCCGCAATGGCGAGCAGCCTGACGACAAGTACGACTGGGTGGTGACCGATGACCAGAACGCCCAGAAGGCGCGCATCCTGGCCGAGCTGGCCTTGACCCGTACCAATGATCCCAAGGAACTGCAGAAGATCATGTGGAAGTATTGATCGGTGCATTCCCCGTTGATCGATTGCCGATGACTTATAAACGATATAAATCGTTTATCAGGCACTGGGCAATGAACAGCAGTACGCAATGTGTTTTTGTGTTGTAACCCTGAGGTTTCCTCAGTTCCCTCTTGGCCCCGCTTTGGCGGGGCCTTTTTTTCGTGTGGTGGGTTGCGTCAGAAATCGAGCTGTTCGACGCTCAGGCCAAGCGCCGCGGCAATTCTTTCGAGGGACATTGGACGCAAGCGTTTGCTGCTTTCCTGCTGCGCATAGGCAGACTGCGAGATACCAATGCGCGCAGCGACTTCTTGCTGGGTCAGATCCAGGTGTTCGCGCCAGCTGCGTATGGCGGTCCATTGGTGATGGATCATCAAACAGACGACCTCATTGGGTACGTACGTAAGATAACGTGATGGCTGATGCATGGCAGGCTCCTCAAGAATGCCGGAGCTTGCCAAGCTCATGATCACAGCGCAAGTCGACGCGTTCTGTTTCCATCAATTTCCGAGATAGTTCGATGAACACGCGCGCACAACGAATCAGGACAACACCGGCTCCCCAATCTCAGGAATCAACCGGATCGGAATCGACTTCGCCGCCGGCACCTTGCTGCCGCGTGCATGGTGGAACAGCGGGATGAGCCGGTTGAGCTCAGGGAAATAGCCCATCACGCAGCCCACCGGAATATCGAAGGGCTCCACGCGCAGATGTTCCACGCGGCGCTCTACACCATCGTCCGACACGGTCTCGGCAGTGACGAAATCACCCGCGCCCAATCCTTGCTGCTGCAAGTCCCGCAGGTTCATCAGCAGCACGCGGCGCGTCCCCCACACGCCACGGAAGCGGTCATCCAGCGAATAGACGGTCGTGTTGAATTGACTGTCACCGCGCGTGGTCATCAGGCGCAATACGCCCGGTGCATCGCCGGGCATGTCAGGATCGGGATCGAATCCGTCCGGCGTCTTGAAGTTGGCACGGCCGTTGGGGGTCTTCCATTGCCGCTCGCGCGCCGCCAGCGGGCGCGCGAACCCGCCCGGGGTCCACATGCGCGCATTGAAGTCGCGGAAGATGTCGGGATAGGTCGCTTCGATGGCGTCGCGGATGAGCGCATAGTCACCGACCCAGGCATCCCAGTCCACGTGCGGGTTCAAAGGCAGCAGGCGCTTGGCCAGTTCGGCCACGATCGCCGGCTCCGACATCAGGTGCGGCGAGGCCGGGTTGACGCGGCCGCGCGAGCCATGCATGCAGCCGGTGCTGTCCTCCACCGATACCGCCTGCTCGCCGCCGCGCTGGCGGTCGATCTCGATGCGGCCCAGGCAAGGCAGCACATAAGAGGTCTTGCCATGGATCACGCAGGAACGATTGAAGTGCGTGACCACCTGCACCGTCAGCGGCAGTTCGCGCCAGGCCGGCTCGATGACGCCATGATCCGGAATGGCCCGCACGAAATTGCCGCCCAGCATGAAGAAGGCAGAGAGCTCACCATCGCGGATCTTCTCGCAGGCCTCCACCGTATTGAGCCCCTTCTCCATCGGCGGTTCGAAATGATAGAGCGCACGCAGCTTGTCGTTGGGCACCATCTCCGGTTTTTCGGTGATGCCCACCGTGCGCTGGCCCTGCACGTTGGAATGGCCACGGATGGGACAGATACCGGCGCCGGGCTTGCCGATATTGCCGCGCATGAGCAGCAGGTTGGTCAGCATGTGGATGGCACGCACCGCTTCACGGTGCTGGGTGATGCCCATGCCATACATGAGCATGGCGCGGCTGGCGCCGGCATAAGTGTCGGCTGCCAGTTCCAGCTCGCTGCGCGGCACGCCGGCGTGATGCTCGATCTCGGCCCACTCTGCAGCGCGCGCAGCGGCCGCGAACTCCTCGAAACCGCTCGTGTGTTCATCAATGAAGGCCTGGTCCAGCAGGCGCGGCAAGCCTTCGGCACGAGCGCGGTCGTCGCGCTCCAGGATGCGCTTGGCCATGCCGATGGCGGCTGCCGTGTCGCCGCCGATCTTGATCTGCACATATTGCGAACTGATGTCGGTATGCGCCGGGGTGATCATCTCCTTGGGCGACTGCGGGTTGACGAAGCGTTCCAGGCCGCGCTCGCGCAAGGGATTGAAGGTGATCACCGGCACCCCGCGCTTGCGGGCATCTTCCAGCGGATGCAGCATGCGCGGTGCATTGGTACCGGTATTGTGGCCGAAGAAGAGGATGCAATCGGTCTGTTCGAAGTCTTCCAGCCTGACCGTCCCCACCGGTACCCCAATGGTCTCGAGCAGGGCCACCGAAGTGGATTCGTGGCACATGTTGGAACTGTCGGGCAGGTTGTTGGTGCCGTACATGCGGGCCATCAGCTGATACATGTACGAGGTTTCCAACGACGCCCGGCCGGAAGCATAGAAGACGACCTTCTTCGGATCCATGGCACGCAACTGTGCCGCGATGTCATCAAAGGCTTCGCTCCAGGAGACCGGCAGGTAGCGGTCGCTGGCGGCATCGTATTTCAACGGTTCCGTGATGCGTCCGGTGGATTCGAGTTCGAGGTCGTTCCAGCTTTCCATCTCGGTGACGGTGTGCTGCGCGAACAATTCCGGTGTGGCGCGCTTGGCGGTGATTTCCCAGGCGGTGGCCTTGGCGCCGTTCTCGCAGAATTCGAACAGGTGGGGGTCGGCCGGTTTGGCCCAGGAACAGCTGACGCAGGCAAAACCGTCGGGCTTGTTCTGCTTCATGAGGATGCGCGTTCCGGTGGCGATGACGTGCTCCTGCTGCAGGATGGCGCCCAGTGCCTTGACCGAGCCCCAGCCGCCGGCCGCATTGTTGTATTCGTCGAAATGGCCTTCTTCGGGGATGTCCTTGGTTTTCATGTCGCTTCTCCGAGCGTGATGCATTCGTGGGGAGGGGCGCCCTGCATGGTCACGTGGTCGCCCTTTGGCGCGGCGCAAGAAACTCATTGCGTCCAGCCTGCAATCATGGAAGAGGCGCATGCATTTGGCTGTAGGCGCCACACGGATTTACTGCGCGCCGGACTCCTACAGCATCGCAAGGCAGCCGCAGCGCGGCCGTAATGACCGAGCACAAGGCTTAATGAAATCCTACGGCGAACACAGCAGCACGCCGACATCTTGCAGGCGTGAAGGCGCGCATACTTCCCATCATTGCGCAGCCTGCGCGTCCCTCTTCGCCCTGGTTACCGGCTTCCCATCATGATGAGCAGCACCGCCCGCCGCTACGCCCCACCCTGCCCCTCGCTGCCTGCAGCGCTGGAAGAATTCATCGGGCCTGCGCTGCAGGAAGCCCCGCATGCACAACTGTCCGTCGTCGCCGCGCGCCTGCTGCGCCAGCTGGTAGTGGCGGGACTGGACCGCCTGCCCTTGCCGGGCCATGGCGAGACGCTGTCGCGCTGGCAGGCGCTGGCGGCGGTGGCCGCGCAGGACCTGTCGCTGGCCAAACTCTACGAAGCGCATACCGATGCGCTCGCCATCCTGGCCGAAGCCAATGTGGCGGTGCCACCGCATTCCATCTGGGGCGTCTGGTGCGCACAGGGTAGGCCGGGCAGCCTGCGCATGCGCGAGCAAGGGGATCGCATCCTTCTCGATGGTGAAAAATCCTGGTGCTCGGGCGCCGCCGCCCTTACCCATGCCCTGCTTGGCCATCGCGACGAGCAAGACCAATACTGGCTGCTCGCCATCGAGCTGGGCCAGCCGGGCGTGACCTTCATCGAGGACGACTGGGCCGCGGTCGGCATGGCCGCCACCCGCACTGCGCGCCTGCAACTGCACGGTGTCACCGCGCAAGTGATCGGCGGTCCCGGCTTTTACCTGGAACGTCCCGGTTTCTGGCAGGGCGGCATCGGCATTGCCGCCTGCTGGTACGGCGCTGCTGACGCGTTGGTATCCGTAATGCGCGAAGGCCTGGCGCAGCGGGCTGACAGCCATGCGCTGGCCCGACTGGGCAACGCCCTGTGCCTGCAACATTCAGCAGCGGCCTGCCTGCGCGAAAGTGCCGCACGCATCGATTCCCACCCGGGGGCCAAGCTCATGCAGGAAGCGCTGCGCACCCGTCTCATCGTGGAACGCGCCTGCCTGCAAATCATCGAGGACCTGGGCGCAGCGCTCGGTCCGCATCCCTATTGCGGCAGCCGGCGCAGTGCGCGCCTGCTGGCCGACCTGCCGGTGTGGCTGCGCCAGAGCCACGCCGAACGCGACCTGGCGGCACTGGCCCAGGCCAGTCTTGAAGAGGAGTCGTCCCCATGCTCATTGTGAACCCCACGCCGCCCGCCAATGCGGCGGTCCATGCCCGCCATATCGATATCACGCACGGCACGGCCGAAGAGGTATGGCAATCCTGCCAGCGCCTGCACGCCCTGCCCGAACTGGAGCTGTGCCACCTGGTACCGGCGCGCTCGCGTGCCGTCATCCTGGCTCCGCATCCGGATGACGAGACCCTGGGCTGCGGCGGACTGATCGCCCAGCTCGCCGGGATGATGCGGGAGATCGCCGTGGTCGCCGTCAGCGATGGCGAGCGCAGCCACCCGGAGTCCTCTGCACTGGCCTCACGCCTGCCGCTGTTGCGCCCTGCCGAGAGCATGGCCGCCCTCGAATGCCTGGGTGCAGGCCAGGCGCAGATCCTGCGGGCACGCATTCCCGACGGCCAGATCCGCCAGCACCGCCTGGAACTGAAGGCCTGGCTGATCGCGCAATTGCGCCATACCGACATCGTCTTCGCCCCCTGGCGCCTGGACGGCCATCCCGACCATGAAACCGTGGGCGAAGTGGCTGCCGAACTTGAGCATGAACTGGGCTGCAAGCTGGTGGAAGTGCCGATCTGGGGCTGGCACTGGGCGCAGCCGCTGGGCGGGGAATTCCCCTGGGGCCGCGCGCGCAAGCTGGCCTTCGACGCCGAGACCGGCATGATGAAGCGACGCGCCCTGCGCTGCTACCACAGCCAGATCGGTCGGGACGGTGAGCGTGATCCGGTACTGCCGGCCGGTGTGCTGGCGCATTTCGTGCGACCTTACGAAGTGTTCTTCCTATGAAGGCAGCGCAACTGAGAAACACCCGCCATTTCGACCGGCTTTATGCCGGCAGCGAGGATCCCTGGAAGACCCGGGACAGCTGGTATGAACAACGCAAGCGCGCCCTGGTCGAGGCGATCCTGCCCCACCAGCACTGCACCGCGATCTTCGAGCCCGGATGTGGCAGCGGTGAACTGACCCTGCAACTGGCACAGCGCTGCCAGTGGCTGATGGCCTCCGATTTCTGCGCGGAGGCCGTGCGCATCACGCGCGAGAAGACGGCCCACCTGCCGCACGTACAAGTGCGCAGGCAGTCGCTGCCCGAACAATGGCCCGCCGGTGGACACGACATGCCGCAGGTCGACCTGATCCTCTTCTCGGAGCTCTGCTACTACTTCGATGCGCCCAACGTGGCCGAGATGGTGGCCCTGGCCACCACCGCGCTGGCACCCGCCGGCCACCTGCTGGCCTGCCACTGGAAGAAGGATTTCGATGACCGGCTGCTGGCCACGCGTCCCATGCACCAGCTCATCGATGCACACGCGCGCCTGAAGCGCCAGGCCTGTTATGAAGACGAGGACATCCTCATCGATCTCTGGCGCAAGATCTGATCCGCTTCACACCATCACCCTCGAGGAGAGAGCATGATCGGCATCGTCATCCCCGCCCACGACGAAGAAGCCACCCTGCACGCTTGCCTGCGCGCGGCCCGGGAGGCGGCGTCGCATCCTCTGCTGCAGGGGGAAGCGGTACGCATTGCAGTGGTGCTCGACAGTTGCAGCGATGCCTCCGAGAGAATTGCCCGGGGCCATCCTGTGACGGTGCTGCCATTGCAGGTGCGCAATGTCGGGCTGGCCCGTCATCACGGCGCCCAGGCGCTCATCGCCGAGGGCGCGCGCTGGCTGGCCTTTACCGATGCCGATACGCTGGTGGCGCCCGACTGGCTGGCGTCGCAACTGCAGCTGCAGGCCGATGCCGTCTGCGGCACCGTCACGCCTGACAGCTGGCGCGATCATCCTTTGGAAGTGCAGCAGCGCTTCGCGCGCGACTATCACGACCGCGACGGCCATCGCCATATCCACGGCGCCAATTTCGGGGTGTGCGCGCAAGCGTATGCGCGTGCGGGAGGATTTCCGCCGCTGGCCTGCCACGAGGATGTAGGGCTGGTGCAAGCCCTGCAGGCCATCGGCGCGCACATCGCCTGGAGTGCCCGCGTGCGCGTGGTCACCAGCACCCGCAGCGCGAGCAAGGCGCGCGGCGGCTTTGGCGACACCCTGCGCCAGTGGGCCGCGGAAGAATGCGCGGCCATGCTGCCGGTTCAGCGCGCGCTGTCTCCGGCACGTACCACCTGCTGAGCCTGCTGGATGCTCACATGATGGTCCTGCACCGTATTGACCAGCCGCTGGCGTTTTGCGCGTGAGCCGAAGTTGTTGGCGTAGATCCAGGTGAACTCCGCGCCCAGCAGGAAGATCTGCGCCGAGTAGTAAATCCACAGCAGCAGCAGCGCAAACGAGCCGGCCGCACCGAAGCCCGAGGTCATGCCGGTGCTGCCCAGGTAGAGGCCGATGAGGTACTTGCCGATGATGAAGAGCACCGTGGTGGCGACCGCACCGATCCAGACGTCATGCCAGGACAGCGTCACGCGCGGCATGAACTTGTAGATCATCGAGAAGAGCGTGGAAAACACCACGAAGGAGAGCACGAAGTTGAGCATCTGCAGCAGCAGTTGCCAGCCCTCGAACCAGCCGCCCCACCAGCGCCCAAGGGCGGCCAGCGCCGCACTGACCACCAGCGAGATGATCAGCAGGAAACCCAGGCCGATGATGAGCCCGAAGGACAGCAGCCGCGTGCGCGCCAGTTGCCATACGCCGCTCTTGCGCTTGACGGCGGGAATGCGCCAGATGCGGTCCAGCGCGCTCTGCAGTTCGGAGAACACGGCGGTGGCACCGATGACCAGCGTCACCACGGAAATGGCTGCGGCAATCAAGCCCTCGCGCGGCTGGCTCACCGATTTCAGCAAACCCTGGATGGCGAAGGCGCCTTCGGTACCGACGATGTCGCGGATCTGGTTGACGATCTCGCCCTGTGCCGCGTCGTGGCCGAAGAGCATGCCGGCCACCGCAATGGCGATCACCAGCATGGGCGCAATCGAGAAGATGGTGTAGTAGGCGATGGCCGCGCCCATGCTGGGCGCGAAGTCATCAATCCAGGCATTGATGGCCGCCACCGTCATCTGCCAGGCCTGCTGGGCGCGGGTACCGCCCTTGAGCATCTTGACCTCGGCGGCCGGGTCCAGGTAATCCGACGGTGCCGGTTCCAGCTTGGCCTTGACGATGTCGATGCGCGCGGGCGCGTCCGCCGGTGGCACAACGTCGTTGCGGGCTTTCTCGGCGGCCGCCTTGGCCCGCTCGGAACCCTTGCGCCAGGCGGCAATGAGCGGCATGGCCAGCGTGACCACGCGCAGGGCGCGCTCGAGCCCGGGCGGCACCGCTTCACGCCCGCCATGCCCGGCGTGGCTGTCATGAGCGGCCACCGCAGGCCGTGCGCGCGGCGCTGCCGCGCGTTTCTGGCGGCGCTTTCTTCCCAGCCACAGACCCACTCCCGCACTGAGCAGCGCACCGGCAACCAGGCCCCCCGTGGAGGGAGCGGCACGCTCGGCGGGATCACGGGTGGTCGCAGCAGTCTGGCGAGACGATGGGGAAGGGTCGTAAGAGCTGCTCATGGGGTCCTCGGCTTGGCATCTTGTTGTGGCAGTGTGACCGACACGCATGAACGATTGTTCCTGCGGCCCGCAAGCGCTTCCAGCCTTGTAGGAAGCCACTGTCAGCGTTCCGGACGGGCGACGGGAAAGCGCCGCACATGGTATAAAGTGAATCTTCGCGCAAGTAGCCACGGCTTGCAAAAAAGCCTGGATTTCGCACTGCGCATGAACCAGGCCGGCGCGAGCCGGTCTGTCTGAATTCTCCCCAGGCCATAGCGCCTGCCCTGCGTTTGCGCAACCTCATTGCGCGACGCGTCCGGGCGGCGCCGGCCCTTCCCCAACCTGACGAACGAGGATTGCCCATGTATAAGGACGTACAGCTTTTCATCAACGGCGAATGGACCGCCAGCGCCTCCGGCCGCACCATCGATGTCGTCAATCCGGCGACCGAAGAAGTGATCGGCAAGATCGCCCACGCCGACCGCAGCGACCTGGATCGCGCCCTGGAAGCCGCCAAAAAGGGTTTCGAGACCTGGCGCAACATGTCCGCCTTCGAGCGTTCCAAGATCATGCGCCGCGCGGCTGACCTGCTGCGTGAACGCGCCGACGATATCGCGCGCCTGATGACCATGGAACAAGGCAAGCCGCTGGGCGAATCCAAAATGGAAACCCTGGGTGCCGCCGACACCATCGACTGGTTCGCCGAAGAAGCCCGCCGCACCTACGGCCGCCTGGTACCGGCCCGCGTGCCGGGTGCCTACCAGATGGTGATCAAGGAGCCGGTCGGTCCGGTGGCCGCCTTCACGCCCTGGAATTTCCCGATCAACCAGGTGGTGCGCAAGCTCTCGGCGGCCCTGGCCGCAGGCTGCTCCATCATCGTCAAGGCGCCGGAAGAAACCCCGGCCTCCCCGGCTGAACTGATCCGCGCCTACGCCGATGCGGGCGTGCCGGCCGGTGTCATCAACCTGGTCTACGGCGTGCCGGCCGAGATCTCGGAATACCTGATCCCGCATCCGGTGATCAAGAAGATTTCCTTCACCGGCTCCACCCCGGTGGGCAAGCAGCTCGCGGCCCTGGCCGGCCAGCACATGAAGCGTGCCACCATGGAACTGGGCGGCCACGCTCCGGCCATGGTGTTCGATGACGTGGATGTGGAACTGGCCGCCAAGACCCTGGCCACCTCCAAGTTCCGCAATGCCGGCCAGGTGTGCGTCTCGCCGACCCGCTTCCTGGTGCAGAAGGGTGTCTTCAATGCCTTCGTCGACAAGTTCGTCACCTATGCCGAACAGCTGAAGGTGGGCAATGGCCTGGAGGCTGGCGTGGGCATGGGCCCGGTGGCCAACAAGCGCCGCATCCCGGCGCTGGAAGCCTTGATCGACGATGCCGTCTCGCAAGGCGCGCAGCTGCGCACTGGTGGCAAGCGCATTGGTAACAAGGGTTACTTCTTCCAGCCGACCGTGCTGACCAATGTGCCGCTGGACGCCCGCGTGATGAACGAGGAGCCCTTCGGTCCTCTGGCCATCATCAATTCCTTCGAGACCCTGGATGAGGTGATCACCGAAGCCAACCGCCTGCCCTTCGGCCTGGCCGCCTATGCCTTTGCCAAGTCGGCCAAGACCAAGCACGCCCTGGCCGCGCGCGTGGAAAGCGGCATGCTGACCATCAACCACCTGGGCCTGGCGCTGCCGGAACTGCCTTTCGGCGGCATCAAGGACAGCGGCTACGGTTCCGAAGGCGGTACCGAGGCCATCGAGGCTTACATCAACACCAAGCTGGTGACGCAGCTGGATGTCTGATGCCGCGCAGGTCGCATGACCTGCTGCAATGATCGCCCTGCGTGATCAAAAAAAATCGGCGGACCTGCAAGGGTCCGCCGATTTTCTTTTGGGGCTGTGCTGTTCATTCTTCGCCGCCACCCCCCGAGGGCGGCACCAAAATATCGCGGCTGCCATTGCGCGACATGGCCGAAAGCACGCCCGCCGTTTCCATCTGCTCCACCAGCCGCGCGGCGCGGTTGTAGCCGATGCGCAATTGCCGCTGCACCGAGGAGATGGAAGCGCGGCGCGTCTTGAGCACGAAGGCCACCGCTTCGTCGTAGAGCGGATCGGATTCGGCATCGCCCCCCTCGCCGCCGGCGAACATGTCGGCCTGGGTCGTGTCTTCGGAGATCGGCGGGGCCAGGATTTCTTCGATGTAGCGCGGTTCGCCGAAGGACTTCAGGTATTCCACCACGCGATGCACTTCTTCATCAGAGACGAAGGCACCATGCACCCGCTGCGGATAACCCGAGCCCGGCGGCAGGAACAGCATGTCGCCATGGCCCAGCAGCGATTCGGCCCCCATCTGGTCCAGCACGGTGCGCGAGTCGATCTTGGAAGACACCTGGAAGGCCACGCGGGTCGGGATGTTGGCCTTGATGAGGCCGGTGATCACGTCCACCGAGGGCCGCTGCGTGGCCAGGATCAGGTGGATGCCGGCCGCGCGCGCCTTCTGGGCCAGGCGCGCAATCAGTTCTTCCACCTTCTTGCCGACCACCATCATGAGGTCGGCCAGTTCGTCGATGACGATGACAATCGTCGGCAATTTTTCCAGCGGCTCGGGCGCGTCCGGCGTCAAGCTGAAGGGATTGGGGATCTTCTCGCCACGGGCGGCGGCATCGTCGAGCTTCTGGTTGTAGCCGGCCAGGTTGCGCACGCCCAGCTTGGACATCTTCTTGTAGCGGCGCTCCATTTCTTCCACCGCCCAGTTCAGCGCATGGGCTGCTTCGCGCATGTCGGTCACCACCGGTGCCAGCAGGTGCGGAATGCCTTCATAGATCGACAGCTCCAGCATCTTGGGGTCGATCATGATCAGGCGCACTTCCTCGGGGGTCGCCTTGTAGAGCAGCGAGAGGATCATGGCATTGATGGCCACCGACTTGCCCGACCCGGTGGTACCGGCCACCAGCATGTGCGGGGCGCGCGCCAGGTCGGTCACCACGGGCGTGCCGGTGATGTCCTTGCCCATGGCAATGGTCAGGTGCGAAGCGGATTTGCGATACGCCTGAGAATGCACGATCTCGGAGAGCTTGATCATCTGCCGGCGCGCATTGGGCAGCTCCAGGCCCATGCAGGTCTTGCCGGGAATGGTCTCGACCACGCGGATGGAGGTCAGGCCCAGGGCACGTGAAAGATCCTTCACCAGGTTCACCACCTGCGCGCCACGCACGCCTTGTGCCGGCTCCACTTCGAAACGGGTGATCACCGGACCGGCCTCGGCACCGAGCACCGTCACCGGCACCTTGAATTCGCGCAGCCGCTGTTCGATCAGGCGGCCGGTTTCCTGCAGTTGCTCGGGGTCGACCTCGATGCGGGATTCGGGGACTTCATCGAGCAGATCCAATGACGGCAGGGGGATGTCCACGCGCGGCTCGTCAACGTAGCCCTCGGGGGCCATGGCCGCCGGCTGTACGTAGCCCGGAACGGCGTCGGGCATGCGGACGGTGAAGGCCGCAGGGGGCTGGAGCGGCGGCGCTTCAGGCACGGGGTCCGGCAGCATGTCGAACCAGGGCGCATTGAAGGTGCCGAGGTCGATCGGTTCCGGTTGCGGCTCGGGCAGCGGTGTTGCCGGCTCGGGAGCGGCCATCGGGGCCATCGGTGCGGTGAAGGGCGGCACCACAGGGGCGACGGCCGCTGGCGGCAAGGGGATGGGCGCGGGCACTGGCCCCAGGGATTGCGGCAACGGCTGTCCCTGCGAGTTTAGCGGCACGATAGGCTGCACCTGCGGCGGCAAGGGTGCGGCCGGTGGCGCTTCCTGCTCGCCGTCGGCCTGCTGCAGGGAACGCATCAGGCGCGTCGGTACGACATCGGCACGCTCGGCCGGTTTGCCGGGCGCGCTCCCCGGTTCCGGGGTACGGCCCACGCTGCTGATGCGGATGCTGCGGGTAGGCTGGGCCGGTGCCGGATTACCGCGGGCAATGGAAGGCGGGATCGGCCGAATCGGCGGCGACGGCGTGGCCGCGCGCGACAGGCTGGCATCAGCTGCCGCACTGGCCGCCGAAATGGCTCGGCTGGCGGCGGCACGGGCCAGCATGGCTTCGGTCGGACGCAGGCTTTCAAAGGCAGCCCATTCGGATTCCGGACGCGGCTTGGCTGCCGGGTCGGTCTGGCGCGGATTGATGGCAGGCCACTTGCCGCCCTGCGTGCTGCCGGCAGGTGCGGCCTGGCTGTTGCGGCTGCCACCGGTGAGGGCCGACAGCGGCACTTTCCAGTCGTCACGCGGCGCATTGTCTGCCGGGCGTTCCGGCGCCGGGGCCGGTGTCAGGCGCGCCGGCCGCGGACGCGGTGCGAAGGGCGACGCCGGCGGCATGCGCTTGGCCGATGCGGAACCAGGGGAAGGCGCGCGCGGCATCGAGCTACGGCGTTCGGTGCTGGCAGGAAAACTGCTGCGGGCAGGTCCGGCACTGCCGTGCAGGCTGTTCATGCGCAATCGTTCACTTTCGGCGCTGCCGCGGCGCGGCGGGCCCAGGTCTAGTTCGGGATGCTCATCGCGGCCAGCCGGTGCGCCTCGGCCAAACATGGCGCCCAGCAGCCATTTCAGGCCCAGTGCCAGCAAACCCAGCATCAGGATGGCGGCAATGCCACGGCTGATCTTGCCGCCCACGGCATCCATCAGGGCGGCACCGAACAGGGCGCTGCCCGGCCCCTCTTCGCCCGTGACCAGTTGCGAACGTACCAGCGACTCGACCGCGCTGCTGGCAGCCAGCAGCAGCAGGCTGCCGCACCACAGGCGAATGGCGCCGCGCCCGCCGAAGATGGACTTGCGGCCGAGCGCGCGCGCTACCGTGCGCAGCAGCAGCGGCAGCAGCCAGAGGACCGACCAGCCAAACCATTTGACGAAAATCATGCTACTCCCAAACTTCACCGGCCTGGCAGCGCGCCAGCCGGCCTCGTGAATCCGAGCGATGCAAGCCGATGCTGCATCGCAGGCTGCGAGTGTAAACCAAACCGCTACCCTGCCGCCGCACATCGGGCGGCCTTTTGGTGCAGAGCACGCCCGGCCTCAACGGCCGTGACAATGGCAATCCAGCACGTGGTCGTTGATCACGCCCACGCCTTGCAGGTAGGCATAGATGATGGTGGAACCGACAAACTTGAAGCCGCGCTTGGCCAGCTCCTTGGAAATCGCATCCGACAGCGGCGTCTTGGCCGGGCAGTCTGCCAGCGAAGCCCAGCGGTTGACGATGGGCTGGCCATCGACCTTGCCCCACAGATAGGCATCGAGTCCGCCGACTTCTTCGCGCAGCTGCAGGTAGGCACGCGCATTGCCGATGGTGGCAGCCACCTTCAGGCGATTGCGCACGATGCCGGGATTGTTCAGCAACTGCGCGACCTTGCGCTCGTCATAACGGGCGATCTTCTCGGCATCCCAGTCGTCGAAGGCTTCCCGGTAGCTGTCGCGCTTGTTGAGCACGGTTTCCCAGGAGAGTCCGGCCTGGGCGCCTTCGAGGTTCAGCATCTCGAAAAGACGCCTTTCATCGTGGCAGGGCACGCCCCACTCGTGGTCGTGATACTGCACATAGCGGGGATTGGCCAGGTTGACCCAGCCGCAGCGGACAAGTGTTTGCGTCATGATGGTGTTGTTTTCGTTCATTTCGCCGGATTCACACCGGCCACAAGGGAGGTTCATCCATCAGCGCGATCTGTTCGCGCAGTTCCAGGATGCGGTCCTGCCAGTAACGTTGGGTGTTAAACCAGGGGAAGGCCACCGGGAAAGCCGGGTCATCCCAGCGCCGTGCCAGCCAGGCGGAATAATGGATCAGGCGCAGCGTGCGCAGGGCTTCGATGAGGTACAGCTCGCGCGGCTCGAATTCGCAGAAACTTTCATATCCTGCCAACAGGTCGGCAAATTGCCCCACCATCTCGCGCCGTTCGCCCGAGAGCAGCATCCACAGGTCCTGTACGGCCGGGCCGCTGCGGCTGTCGTCGAAATCGACGAAGTGCGGGCCGGCATCGGTCCACAGGACGTTGCCGACATGGCAATCGCCATGCAGGCGCAGGGTGCGAATCTCCCCTGCCCGCTCGTAGCAGCGCCGCACGCCCTCCAGCGCCTGCTCGACCGTAGTGCGCCAGGCGGTGGCCACGTCCATGGGGATGAAATCGTTCGCCAGCAGCCAGTCACGCGGTTCCTCGCCGAAGCTGGCGATGTCCAGCGCCGGGCGGGACTGGAAGGGGCTGCGCAGGCCGACCGCATGGATACGGCCGATGAAGCGGCCAAGACGTTCCAGCGTGTCGGCATCGTCCAGTTCGGGGGCACGGCCACCGTGGCGGCGGAATACGGCAAAGCGAAAACCGGCGTGGCGATGCAGGGAGGCGCCATTGTCCAGACGCATGGCGGGCACGACGGGCACCTCTTCGTCGGCCAACTTCTGCGAAAAAGCATGTTCTTCGAGGATTTGTTCGTCAGTCCAGCGCAAGGGGCGATAAAACTTGGCCACCAGCGGCGGGCCGTCTTCCATGCCGACCTGGTAGACGCGGTTTTCGTAGCTGTTCAGGGCCAGCAGGCGGCCGTCGCCGTACAGGCCCAGCCCGTCGAGGGCATCGAGGACCGTATCGGGCGAGAGCGTGGCGAAGGAAGTGGCGTCGGGAAGGTCAGCAGATTGGGCGGGGGAATTCATGCGCCTATTGTACTGTCCACCAGCCTGCCCGCCCCATCAGATTGCACGATCCGGGCCAGCAACCGGGCCGCAACACTCGCGCCCCCGGCCCAATGCCTTTACACTCCTGCCTTTAGCATCAGTCATTGGAACCATCATGCATCTCGACCAGCCCCTTTCCGACGCCGAATTCGACGAACTCGACGATTTTCTCCTCTCCGATCGCTGCGCCGATGACGTGATGACCATGGACACCCTGCACGGCTACCTGACGGCCCTGGCCATCGGTCCGCAGGAAGTGCTGATGGCCGAATGGCTGCCGGGCGTCTGGGGCAGCCGTCCGGAAGACACCCCCAAGTTCAAGAATGGCAAGGAAGCCGAGCGCATCACCAGCCTGATCGCGCGCAGCATGAACGAAATCGCCATCACCTTCGAGGTCGCTCCCAAGGAATATGAACCGCTCTTCTGCGAGCGCGAGCACGAAGGCAAGCCGCTGCTCGATGCCGAAGCCTGGGCCTGGGGCTTCTGGGAAGGCATTCAATTGCGCGCGGCGCAGTGGGACGAAATCTTCCACTCCAACCTGGCCCCGCTGATGCGCCCCATCTACCTGCTCGGCTCGGAAGAGCTGGAAGAGGAAGAAACCAAGCTCATCGACGACCCGATCAAGACCCACAAGCTGGCCATCGAGATCGAATCGGCCATTCCGCACATCTACCGCTACTGGGCGCCCAAACGCAAGTCGGCGGTCGAGCAGGTCCAGCGCGATGCGCCCAAGACCGGCCGCAACGATCCCTGCCCCTGCGGCAGTGGCAAGAAATACAAGAAGTGCTGCGGGGCGGACTCGGAAGAATGATTCACCAGGCCCCATGAAAAAGGCGCGCCAGATGTGGGCGCGCCTTTTTGCTTCATACAGGACGGTTTTTGCTGCCAACCGCCCACTCCGCGGGGATCACTCCTTGATGAAGTGCTCGCGGTAGTACTTCAGTTCTTCGATCGATTCCAGGATGTCGGCCAGGGCGGTGTGCATCTGGCGCTTCTTGAAACCGGTGGCGATTTCGGGCTTCCAGCGCTTGCACAGTTCCTTCAGGGTCGACACATCGAGATTGCGATAGTGGAAGAATTCTTCCAGCTTGGGCATGCCGCGCACCATGAAACGGCGGTCCTGGCAGATGGAATTGCCGCACATGGGCGACTTGCCGGCCGGGACGTATTGCTTCAGGAAGGCGATGATCTGCTGTTCGGCGTCGGCTTCGGTGACGGTGGAGGCCTTGACGCGGTCGATCAGGCCGGAGCGGCCGTGGGTGCCCTTGTTCCAGGCGTCCATGCCGTCCAGCAGCTCGTCGGACTGGTGGATGGCCAGCACCGGGCCTTCGCCCAGCACGTTCAGTTCGGCATCGGTAACCACCACGGCCACTTCGATGATGCGATCCTTGTCCGGATCCAGACCGGTCATTTCCATATCGACCCAGACCAGGTTCATTTCATTGGGCCGGACAGGCGCGGCGGGGGCTTGTGACATAATTCTTCCTTATTGACGGGATGGGGCCTGGCCCCATCTACTGCAGGGTTCATTGCTGGGTTCGCTCGCCCGGATCGCACCGGACGGCACGGCCAACAGGCCTGCCACCGCTGCCGGCTGGGGCAGGGAGCGGGCCTGTGCCTCGAACTTCCGCCATTTTCGCACAGGGAAAGCATGTCTTCACTTTCGTTTTCAGTTTTGTTCGTCGTATTCCTGGCCATCAGCCTGGGCGTGCGTTTCTGGCTGGCTTCGCGCCAACTCCGCCATGTGATCGCCCACCGCGCGGCGGTGCCGCCCGAGTTCGCGGAAAAGATCCCGCTGTCGGCCCACCAGAAAGCGGCCGACTACACCGTTGCGCGCACCAAGTTCGGCCTGGTGACGCTCATCGTCAACGCTGCGGTGCTGATCGGCTTCACCCTGCTGGGCGGGCTGCAGTGGCTCTCCAGCCTGCTGCTGGGCTGGACGGGCGAGCCGGGCATGGTGTACCAGATCGCGCTGGTGGCGGGCTTCGGGCTCATTTCGGGCGCGGTCGACCTGCCCTTCGACTACTACCGCCAGTTCAGGCTGGAAGCCGGCTTCGGTTTCAACAAGATGACGCGTGGCCTGTTCTTCAGCGACATGATCAAGCAAACCCTGCTGGGTGCCGTGATCGGCCTGCCGCTGCTGTGGGTGGTGCTGGTGCTGATGGAAAAGGCCGGCGCACTCTGGTGGTTCTATACCTGGATCGTGCTGTGCGCCTTCCAGCTGCTGATGCTGGTGATCTATCCCAGCTTCATCGCGCCGCTGTTCAACAAATTCACCGCGCTGGAAGACGACAGCCTGCGCAGCCGCATCGAAGGATTGATGCAGCGCGTCGGTTTCGCCTCCAAGGGCCTGTTCGTGATGGATGGATCCAAGCGCAGCGCGCATGGCAACGCCTACTTCTCGGGCTTCGGCTCGGGCAAGCGCATCGTCTTCTTCGACACCCTGCTGGCGCGCCTGGCCCCGCATGAGATCGAAGCCGTGCTGGCCCACGAGCTGGGCCACTTCAAGCTCAAGCACATCGTCAAGCGCGTGGTCGTCATGTTCGGCTTGTCACTGGCCTTCCTGGCCTTGCTGGGCTACCTGAAGGGCCAGGCCTGGTTCTATACCGGCCTGGGCGTGGAGCCGCTGCTGCTGGGCAGCAACGATGCGATGGCATTGATCCTGTTCATGCTGGTGCTGCCGATCTTCACTTTCCTGTTCTCGCCGCTGTCCTCGCTCTCCTCGCGCAAGCACGAGTTCGAGGCCGATGCCTTCGCCGCCCAGCATACCGATGCGCAGGACCTGGTCTCGGCACTGGTCAAGCTGTACGAGGACAACGCCTCCACCCTCACCCCCGATCCGCTGCACTCGGCCTTCTACGATTCGCACCCGCCGGCGTCGCTGCGCATCCAGCACCTGCACGCTGCCATCGCCGCCCATCGTGCAACGCCCGGCACGGCCGCCGCAGCGGGCAGCCACTGAATTTTTTGATCATCTAAAAGGCGGGCTGCATGAATGAAACAGCCCGCCGCAGGAGAACCCCATGAGCATCACCGCAAGCACCCTCGCCGCCTCCCGCAGCGTCCAGCCCATCGCCGCGCTGGATGACGCTGCCATCGCCGCCCACCTGGCCGCCCTGCCCGACTGGAAGATCGACGGCGGCAAGCTGGCGCGCAGCTTCGCCTTCGGCAACTATTACGAGACCCTGGCCTTCGTCAACGCGATAGCCTGGATCATCCATGCCGAAGACCATCACCCGGAACTGACCGTCACCTACAACCGCTGCAGCGTGAAGTTCGACACCCACAGCGTCAACGAAGGCCGTGGCGGATTGTCTGCCAATGACTTCATTTGCGCGGCCAAGGTCGACGCCATTTTCGCCCAGCGCGCCCCGGCCTGATGGGAGTCCGCAAGCAAGGCGCACGCAGCGCCAGGGCAGGATCGGCCGCCAACCAGGCCGCGCTGGAACAGGGGCTGGTCATTGCCGCCCACGGCCGTCACTACCTGGTGCAGGCCGGTGAACAAAAACTCAATTGCGTCACCCGTGGCAAGAAGAGCGACGTGGCCGTGGGCGACCACATCCGCCTGGCCCGTACCTCGGCGGACCAGGGCGTGGTGGAGAGCATCGACGAGCGCCGCACCCTGCTCTATCGCTCCGACCAGTACAAGTCCAAGCTGCTGGCGGCCAATGTGGATCAACTCTTCATCGTGGTGGCCACTGAACCGAGCTTTTCGGATGACCTGGTCTCGCGTTCGCTGGTGGCAGCCGAGTCGGCCGGCGTCTCGGCGCACCTGATCCTGAACAAGACCGACATCACCGAAGCCCTGCCCAAGACCCGCGAGCGCCTGCAGGTGTATGCGCGCCTGGGTTATCCGGTGCACGAGGTCTCGGCCAAGGCCCAGCCGGATGAAACGCGCGCGGCCTTCATGCCGCTGTTGGCCGGCAAGAGCACCATCCTGATCGGGCAGTCGGGGATGGGCAAGTCTTCCATCATCAACCTGATCGTGCCGGACGCCGACATCGCCACCCGCGAGATTTCGGCCGCGCTCGATACCGGCAAGCACACCACCACCTTCACCCGGCTGTACCAGATGGAGCAGGAGGCCAGCATCATCGATTCGCCGGGCTTCCAGGAGTTCGGCCTGTACCAGCTCTCCGAAGGCATGCTGGAACGCGCCTTCCGCGACTTCACGCCCTACCTGGGCAAGTGCCGCTTCTACAACTGCCATCACCTCAACGAGCCGGGCTGCGCGGTGCTGGAGGCAGTACAGGCCGGCGCGATTGCGGGGATGCGGCACCAGCTGTATGCGCAGCTGGTGCATGAGTCTTCGCAGACCTTGTACTGATCCCGCTCGCGCCCAGTCAGAACTTGTAGGCCGCCGTGAGCACCAGCGCACGCGGCGCGCCCGGCACGATCTGCGAGACACCGGTGGCGCTGGCATGGTAACGGCGGTTGGCCAGGTTGGTGGCCGCCAGCGTGTATTCGGCGCGCGCCAGGCGATAGCCCAGCAAGGCGTCCCAGCGGGCATAGGCGGGCAGTTCGAGCAGGTTCTCGCGATCGGCAAAGCGTGCGCCTTCATAGACCACGCCGGTCTCGCCAAACCAGCCTAGCGGTGGCGCATAAGAAATGAACAAGCTGCCGTTGCGCGCCGAAACTCCCGACGGGCGCTTGCCCGCCAGTTGCGCCTCGGCCTGGACAACGCGGGAATTCTGCTGGGTCCAGCCACCGCGCAAAAACCAATCGCGCGCCAATTCCCCTGCAACGCTGAACTCAATACCACGATTGCGCTCCAGCCCGGTCTGGGTGAATTGCTCAGGCTGCACCGGATCGCGCACGAGGCGGTTGTAGAGTTCCAGTTCGAACCAGGCCAGGGTGGTACTGATGCGGCGCTGGAACCAGTCGCTCTTGACCCCGGCTTCCAGCTGGCGGCTGAACTGCGGTCTCAGGTCGTTGACGTTGCCCTTTGCCCCTGGCGTGATGCCGATCACGTCGCCGCCGACCGGCGCGTAATTCTTGCTCCATGACGCATAGACGTGATGATCCGGCAGCGCCTCCCACACTGCGCCGATGCGCGGGCTCAGGGCATGGGTGGAGCGCTCGGTGCGCAGCTTCTGCAGCTGGTTGCGGGAATCCACCTCGAAGTGGTCCCAGCGCAAGCCCACCAGCCCTTTTATACGTGCACCCATGTCGATCTGGTCTTGCGCATAGAAACCGGCCGTCTTGACCTTGTGGTAGTTCATCTGCCAGGGCTCGGGCCGGGAGCCCTCATTGTCGTGCTGGTCAGGCTCAGTCAGGGACACCGGGCGCGCCGAGCCCATCCACAGGCGCGGCTCGCGCTTCTGCCAGCCGTACTCGGCGCCCGCCAACAACTGGTGCCGCATTGCGCCCGTAGCGAGATTGCCCAGCACTTCCAGGTTGGCTTGCACGTTGCGCTGCTGCAGGTTCTGCTGGAAGCGGCTGCGCTGCACCCTGCGCAGATCGCGCCCAGCGCTCACGAAAGGCTGGCTGACGAAGGTATTGTCGAAGTCGCTGTTGAGGTCGAACACGCTGACCATCTGGCGCAGGCTCCAATCGGGCGCAATGGCGCGCGTGAGCGTGGAGCGCAGGCTGAGGCTGGTGTCGCGGATGAAATCGCGCCCCGCCGCGCCGAAGAAGGTGCGATCCGACGCCTGCGGCAGGGCATAGCCGCTGGCCGTCCCGTTATGGGAGAGTGCCGTTACCCGCGCAGGCAGGCCGCGGTCGGGGATGCGGTCGAATTCATCGTAATCGGCTTGCAGCAACCAGCTGTCGCGGCCGGACTCCCACTTCAGCGCGGGGGCAACATGTTGACGCGTGCCGCGTACCTCTTCACGGAAGTGGGGTTCATGTTCACGCCCGGCATTGATGCGCAGGGCCCATTGCTCGCCCAGCGGCCGGTTCCAATCCAACGCCGCGCCCTGTTGGCCCCGGCTACCCCAGGTGGCCGAGGCCTGGCCGTAGGCCTCGCGCGTGGGCTGCTTGCTGATGCGGTTGATCACGCCACCGCCACTACCGCGTCCATAGAGCACGGCGGCTGGCCCTTTGAGGATCTCGATGCGCTCGATGTTGCCCAGGCTGCGCACGTATTGTGCATCGTCGCGCATACCGTCGAGCAGCGTATCGCCCGCATTGGAAAAACCGCGCAGCCGGAATGCATCGAAGCGCGTATCCGAGACATTGGAAATGCCCGGCACACCGACCAGCGCCGCCGCCAGCCCGCGCCCGCCGTAGGCTTTGACCTGCGCGGCATCGACCGCCTGTACCGTCTGCGGCACATCACGTACATCGGTGGCGGTACGGGTGGCGCTGCTCAACGGGCCAGGACGGGGATCGTGCAGGTTGCGATGACTACGGACTTCGACGGCAGGCAGGCCTGCGGAAGCGCCCTCCTCGCGCTCGGCGGTCGTCCCGGCAGCGGCAGCGCACACAGGAAACGCGAACAAGGCCGCCACCAGCGCCGCCGGCAAGCTGCGCATCTTCGACGGGCAGCCAGGCGATGGGGAAGAGGAGCGGTGCAACACCCGCAACGGGTGCGGACGAGAAGAAGAGGCATGCGACATGACAGCTGTTCCTTTCAGGCAAGGGAAAGCTGCGGATTCTAGCCACATGAATGACAATAATTCTCATTTACGGTATTACATTGGGCTATCTCTCGCACTTAATGAGCATTCCTCGAAAAAGCTGGATATGCATTTCGAAAAGTTTCTTCATGCGTATCGAAGGAATTCGAAGCGCACGCACGGTGGCGTGCGCAAGACTTCATCTATCACTCCAATTCGCCAAACCGGAGGGGTTTCCCCGGAGCAAGTACCACGGGTATCTTTTTAAGCCGAATCCCTTATAATCTAAGGAGTTAACGACTATCGGCGGCAGGCGCCACACTGGCCGCCGTTTTTATTTATGGCAATCAAACACTACCTTCAGTTTTCCGACTTTACGCTTGATGAATACGAGTACGTGATCGAACGTTCCCGTGTGATCAAACGTAAGTTCAAGAATTACGAGCCCCATCACACGCTGGCCGATCGTACCCTGGTGATGGTGTTCGAAAAGAACTCGACCCGCACCCGCCTCTCCTTCGAGGCCGGCATGCACCAGATGGGCGGCGCGGCGATCTACCTCAACACCCGCGACAGCCAGCTTGGCCGTGGCGAACCGGTGGAAGATGCGGCACAAGTGATGTCGCGCATGTGCGACGTCATCATGATCCGTACCTATGGCCAGGAAATCATCGAGCGCTTTGCCAAGCATTCGCGCGTGCCCGTCATCAACGGCCTGACCAACGAGCAGCATCCCTGCCAGGTGCTGGCCGACGTGTTCACCTACATCGAGCATCGCGGCAGCATCCAAGGCAAGATCGTGGCCTGGGTGGGTGATGCCAACAACATGCTCTATTCGTGGCTGCAGGCAGCCGAGGTGTTTGGCTTCCATGTCAACGTCTCCACCCCCAAGGGCTACGACATCGATCCGGCCCAGGTCTCGCCGGGCAACAAGAACTACACCTTCTTCGCCGATCCGGCCGATGCCTGCCAGGACGCCGACCTGGTCACCACCGACGTGTGGACCAGCATGGGCTTCGAGGCCGAAAACAATGCCCGCCTGAAGGCCTTCGATGGCTGGATCGTGGACCAGGCCAAGATGTCGCGCGCCAAGAAGGATGCGGTCTTCATGCACTGCCTGCCCGCGCACCGTGGCGAGGAAGTGGCCGCCGAAGTGATCGACGGCCCGCAATCGGTGGTCTGGGACGAGGCGGAAAACCGCCTGCACGTGCAGAAGGCCCTGCTCGAATACCTGGTGCACGGCCGCTTCGATTAAGCCGCCTGCCACCCTACTGCAAGAATCACGCTCAACACTTCAATCATCGCAACGTCAAGATCATGTCCAACATCCTGCAATCCGTCCCGGTCAATCAAAAAGTCGGCATCGCCTTCTCCGGCGGCCTCGATACCAGCGCCGCACTGACCTGGATGCGCCAGAAGGGCGCCATCCCCTACGCCTACACCGCCAACCTGGGCCAGCCGGATGAGCCGGACTATGACGCCATCCCCAAGAAGGCCATGCAATACGGTGCCGAACTGGCGCGCCTGATCGACTGCCGCGAACAGCTGGCCAATGAAGGTATCGCCGCCCTGCAAAGCGGCGCCTTCCACATCTCCACCGCCGGCATCACCTACTTCAACACCACCCCGCTGGGCCGTGCCGTGACCGGCACCATGCTGGTGTCGGCGATGCGTGAAGACAACGTCGACATCTGGGGCGACGGCAGCACCTACAAGGGCAACGACATCGAGCGCTTCTATCGCTACGGCCTGCTGGTGAACCCCAACCTGAAGATCTACAAGCCCTGGCTGGACAGCACCTTCATCGACGAACTGGGCGGCCGCAAGGAGATGTCCGAGTTCATGATCAAGTCCGGCTTCGACTACAAGATGTCGGTGGAAAAGGCCTACTCGACCGACTCCAACATGCTGGGCGCGACCCACGAAGCCAAGGACCTGGAATTCCTCAACAGCGGCATCAAGATCGTGCAGCCCATCATGGGCGTGGCGTTCTGGCGCGATGACGTGGAAGTCAAGGCAGAGACGGTCACCGTGCGCTTCGAAGAAGGCCGTCCGGTGGCGTTGAACGGCAAGACCTTCGCCAGCATGACCGAGCTGATCCTGGAAGCCAACCGCATCGGTGGCCGCCATGGCCTGGGCATGAGCGACCAGATCGAGAACCGCATCATCGAAGCCAAGAGCCGCGGCATCTACGAAGCCCCGGGCCTGGCCCTGCTGTTCATCGCCTACGAGCGCCTGGTCACCGGCATCCACAACGAAGACACCATCGAACAGTACCGCGACAACGGCCGCAAGCTGGGCCGCCTGCTGTATCAAGGCCGCTGGTTCGATTCGCAAGCCATCATGCTGCGCGAAACCGCCCAGCGCTGGGTGGCGCGCGCCATCACCGGCGAAGTGACGGTGGAACTGCGTCGCGGCAATGACTACTCGATCCTCAACACCGAGTCGCCCAACCTGACCTACCACCCGGAACGCCTGACCATGGAAAAGGGCGAAGGCAGCTTCTCGGCCATCGACCGCATCGGCCAGCTGACCATGCGCAACCTGGACATCGCCGACACCCGCCAGAAGCTGTCGATCTACCAGAACACCGGTCTGCTCGATTCCAGCACTGCCGTGTCGCTGCCGCTGCTGGGCAAGGACGAAAAGTAATTCCCGCTGGATTCACCTTTACCGTTTAATGGAAGCGATTCGATGAGTACTCAATTCGACAACGTCACCGTCCTGAAAAAGGGCAACGTCTACTTCGACGGCAAGTGTGTCTCGCACACCGTGCTGCTGGCCGATGGCAGCAAGAAGACCCTGGGCGTGATCCTGCCCTCGACGCTGAACTTCAGCACCGGCGCACCGGAAATCATGGAAATCAACGGCGGCAGCTGCCGCGTGCGTCTGAAGGGCGAGGAAGCCTGGATCACCTACGCTGCAGGCACTACCTTCAGCGTGCCGGGCAACTCCAGCTTCGATATCGAAGTCACCGAGACCCTGGATTACGTCTGCCACTTCGGCTGATACATCCCGAGCCTGAATGAAAAAGCCGTCCGGTAGCGATACCGGACGGCTTTTTTTCGTCTTCACACAGGAGTGCGCTCAGATGAAGACCGGTTCCGGCTCCAGCTGGACGCCGAACTTTTCCTTCACATCATCCTGGATCGCCTTGGCCAGCCTGGCCACTTCCGCCCCCGTGGCACCGCCCCGGTTGACCAGCACCAGGGCCTGTTGTTCATACACGCCTGCACGCCCCATGGTCTTGCCCTTCCAGCCGCAGCGGTCGATCAGCCAGCCGGCGGCCAGCTTGTAGTGAGCATCATCGACGCGATAGCTGACCAGGTTGCTGTATTGCGCCAGCAAGGTATCGCGCAGGCGGGCCGGTACGATGGGGTTCTTGAAGAAGCTGCCGGCGTTGCCGATCCGGGCGGGGTCCGGCAGCTTGCGCGTACGGATGGCGATGACGGCCTCGGCAATGTCACGTGGACCGGGCTCGGTGATGCCGCGCTCCTGCAGGGCCTGGGCCACGTCGGCATAGTTGGCGTTGGCTTCCCAGCGCTTCGGGAGGGCGAAGGTCACCTCCAGGACCACGGCACGGTCGCGCAGCGCATGCTTGAAGATGCTGTCGCGGTAGCCGAAGCGGCAGGCCTCGCGGTCCAGCGTCAGCAATTCGCCGCTGATCAGGTCGAAGGCTTGCAGGCTGTGGAAGCGGTCCTTGATCTCGATGCCATAGGCGCCGATGTTCTGGATGGGTGCAGCACCGACGCTGCCGGGGATGAGTGAAAGATTCTCCAGCCCACCCAGGCCCTGCTGCAGGGTCCACTGGACAAAGGAATGCCAGTTCTCCCCGGCAGCAGCGCGCACGTAGATGAAGTTGTCGTCTTCGCCGGAGAGGGTTATGCCCCGGTTCTGCATATGCAGCACCAGCCCGCTGAAGTCTTGCGTCAAGAGCAGGTTGCTGCCGCCACCCAGGACCAGGCGCGGCAAGGCCATGAGGCCAGCATCCTCGCACAGGGTCCGTAGCTGCTGGAGGTCGTCGACAGGCAGGTAAGCATGGGCACTGGCCTCGATGCCGAAGGTATTGAGGGCGCGCAGCGAAACGTCGTGCCGGACGGGAAGTGAAGAAGTGCTCATAGGGGTGGGATTATATCGTCCGCGCGCGGCAAAACCGCTGTCAGAGGCCAGGCGATGGCGGCGGGCGCGCCACTCCGTTAAAATCACGGCTCAGACGCCGGCCTTCGCCGGCTGCAAGAACATAAGGAACAAGCCATGCCCTCATTCGATACCGTCTGCGAAGCCAACCTGGTGGAAGTCAAGAACGCCGTGGACCAGGCCAACAAGGAAATCTCCACCCGTTTCGACTTCAAGGGCACTGACGCCCGCGTCGAGCAAAAGGAGCGCGAGCTGACCGCCTTTGCCGACTCCGACTTCCAGCTGAGCCAGGTGCGCGATGTGCTGACCAACAAGATGACCAAGCGCAACGTCGATGTGCGCTTCCTGGACGAAGGCAAGATCGAGAAGATCGGCGGCGACAAGGTCAAGCAGGTCATCAAGGTGAAGAACGGCATCGAAAGCGACGACGCCAAGAAGATCGTGCGTGTCATCAAGGACAGCAAGATGAAGGTGCAAGCCAGCATCCAGGGCGACGCCGTGCGCATCACCGGCGCCAAGCGCGACGACCTGCAGGCGGCCATGGCGCTGCTGCGCAAGGAGATCAAGGAGATTCCGCTGGAGTTCAACAACTTCCGCGACTGATCCCCTGCATCGCATTCCACAAAAAACGCCGGCTATTGCCGGCGTTTTTCATGGTCGTACGTGAGCTGCTGAACTTCAGGCGGCGTCGCGTTCGTCGCCCACCAAACGGCGCTGCTTGACCGAATCCGCCAGGCCCTGCAGCACCTGCAGGCTTTCTTCCCAGTTGATGCAGCCATCGGTGATGGATTGGCCGTAGGTCAGTTCCTTGCCCGGCACCAGGTCCTGGCGGCCGGCGACCAGGTGCGATTCCACCATCACGCCGACGATGCGGGTGTCGCCCGCTGCCACTTGGCGTCCGATGTCGGCGCAGACCGGGATCTGGTTTTCCGGCTTCTTGGAGCTGTTCGCATGCGACGCATCGATCATCAGGCGCGCCGCCAGGCCGCTCTTGGCGATGTCCTGGCAGGCGGCTTCCACGCTGGCCGCATCATAGTTGGGCTGCTTGCCGCCGCGCAGGATGATGTGGCAATCCTCGTTGCCTGCGGTGGAGACGATGGCCGAGTGGCCGCCCTTGGTCACCGACAGGAAATGGTGCGGCTGCGACGCGGCCTTGATGGCATCCACGGCAATCTTGACGTTGCCATCGGTACCGTTCTTGAAGCCCACCGGGCAGGACAGGCCCGACGCCAGCTCGCGGTGCACCTGCGACTCGGTGGTACGGGCACCGATGGCACCCCAGCTGATCAGGTCGGCGATGTATTGCGGGCTGATCACGTCCAGGAACTCGGTACCAGCCGGCAGGCCCAGGTCGTTGATGTTCAAGAGCAGCTCACGGGCCGCGCGCAGGCCGTCGTTGATGCGGAAGCTGTTGTCCATGTACGGGTCGTTGATCAGCCCCTTCCAGCCCACCGTGGTACGCGGCTTCTCGAAGTAGACGCGCATGACGATTTCCAGCTCGTTCTTGTGGCGCTCGCGCTCCACCACCAGGCGGCGCGCGTATTCCATGGCGGCCTTGGTGTCGTGGATGGAGCAGGGGCCGATGACGACCATCAGGCGGTCGTCCTGGCCGTGCAGGATGCGATGCAGCGCAGTGCGGGCTTCAGCGGTAGTGCGCTCGACCTTTTCGGTGCAGGCGAATTCGCGGATGAGATGCGAGGGGGGGACCAGTTCTTTCATTTCTCGGATGCGAAGATCGTCAGTGCGCGGCATTTTTTTCTCCTGGTGTACTGCAAAGATTCAGCTGGAATATTGACCAAAAAAAAACCGCCATCACTGGCGGTTTTTTAGGAAATCGGTTTTGTCTTTTTACGAACGCTTACCGCTTTTCACCGCCGTGGGGCTGGAATAGCTAAAGTAAAAATAAAAGTAAGCGCGGGCGAAAGACATGTCTGGCGTCATGGGTTAAGTGAAGCAGGCATTCATAGTGCTACAAATCACGGGCTTTGGCAAGCAACAAGACGAAATCGGCATGCTGCGCTGCAAATGCAAATTTTATTCATTTAGATGGTTTTTAATGAATATTTATTTCTTAGTATGCCGATTAATAACGCTCAAACACAATAAAAAATCTGCCCTCGTGCAAGCCTTGCCCGACCTGCTGCGCCCTGCCACCTGTGGCATTCCTGCAAAAAAAGTGAATATTTGATCTGGCCACGCCGTTTCACACTGCCTACGCAAGTCATATTCGCGGCGTATAAATGAAAAAAACCGCTGGTGAGTGACACCGGCGGTTTTCACAAGGAACGATGCAGCGATGAACGATCAGGCAGTACCGCCCACCGTCACGCCATCCAGGCGCAAGGTCGGCTGCCCCACTCCGACGGGGACGCTCTGGCCTTCCTTGCCACACACGCCGACACCCGAATCCAGGCGCATGTCATTGCCGATCATGGAGACGCGGTTGAGCACATCCGGACCATTGCCGATCAAGGTTGCGCCCTTGACCGGATAGGTGATCTTGCCATCCTCGATCATATAGGCCTCGCTGGCCGAGAAGACGAACTTGCCGTTGGTGATATCGACCTGGCCGCCGCCGAAGTTGACGGCATACAGGCCATTCTTGACCGAGGCCAGGATCTCGCCCGGGTCCTTGTCGCCGCCCAGCATGTAGGTATTGGTCATGCGCGGCATGGGCAGGTGCGCAAAGGATTCGCGGCGGGCATTGCCGGTGACGTCCATCTTCATCAGGCGGGCATTCATGGTGTCCTGGATGTAGCCCTTCAGGATGCCGTCTTCGATCAGCGTGGTGCACTGGGTCGGATTGCCTTCATCATCGATGTTGAGCGAACCGCGGCGATCGGCAATGGTGCCGTCATCGACCACCGTCACGCCCTTGGCAGCGACGCGCTCGCCGATGCGGCCGGAGAAGGTGGATGAGCCCTTGCGGTTGAAATCGCCTTCCAGGCCGTGACCGATGGCTTCGTGCAGCAGGATGCCGGGCCAGCCGGGGCCGAGCACCACGGTCATCGGGCCTGCCGGAGCCGGGCGCGAATCCAGGTTGACCAGTGCGGTGGCCACCGCTTCGGAAGCATACTTCTCCAGCAGGGTGTCGGAGAAATAGCCATAGTCATAACGTCCGCCACCACCGCTGCTGCCCATCTCGCGACGGCCGTTCTGCTCGGCGATGACAGTGACCGACACCCGCACCAGCGGACGGATATCAGCGGCCAGCACACCATCGGCGCGCGCCACCAGCACCACGTCGTATTCCCCGGAGAGGCTGGCCATGACCTGCTTGACGCGCGGGTCCTTGGCACGGGCGATGCGTTCGATGCGCTCCAGCAGTTGCACCTTGGCCGTGGCGTCCAGCGAAGTCAGCGGATCATGCGGCAGGTACAGCGCACGGCCACCGGCCGGGGTCATGGCGCCGGCCACCTTGATCTTGCCGCTGCCCTGGCGGGCAATGGTGCGGGTGGCTGCGGCGGCATCCAGCAGGGCCGATTCGGAAATCTCGTCGGAATAGGAGAAGGCGGTCTTGTCGCCCGACACGGCGCGCACGCCCACCCCCTGGTCGATGGAGAAGCTGCCGGTCTTGACGATGCCCTCTTCCAGGCTCCAGCCCTCGCTCTTGGTGAACTGGAAGTAAAGGTCGGCGTAATCCACCTTGTGCGTGAACATGCTACCCAAGGCCTTGAGCAGCTTGGATTCGTCCAGGCCGAAGGGAGTCAGCAGCACGTCGCGCGCCACTTGCAGGGCGCCCATGTTGGGTTCAAATAATTTCATAGCGTCTTGTCGGAAGGCAAAAAGGTCAAAGCTTGCGATGGCGCAGCGCCGGCAAACTTTCTCGAACGTATTGTAGACGATGGGGATCAATGTCGCCGATCACAAGCCCTTCCCCCTCGGGGAGAACCGAGACGATCTCGCCCCAGGGATCGACCAGCATGCTGTGGCCCCAGGTGCGGCGGCCATTGACGTGCTCGCCGCCCTGCGCCGACGCCAGCACGTAGCACTGGTTCTCGACGGCGCGGGCGCGCAGCAGCAGCTCCCAGTGCGCGCGGCCGGTGGTATAGGTGAAGGCGGCAGGCATGACGATCAGGGCGCACTCGCCCATGGCACGGTACAGCTCTGGGAAGCGCAGGTCGTAGCACACCGACAAGCCGACCCGGCCGAAGGGCGCCTCGAAGCTGCGTACCTCGCTGCCGTATTCGATGGTGCGGGCTTCGTCGTAGTTTTCTTCACCCCGCACGAAATTGAACAAGTGGATCTTGTCGTAACGCGCCACCCGCTGGCCATCCGGTCCATAGACCAGTGAAGTATTGAGCACCTTGCCGGAAACCGCCGATTGCAGCGGCAGCGTGCCGCCCACCAGCCACAGCCGGTGCTCGCGCGCCAGTGCACCCATGTGTTCCTGGATCGGGCCGCTGCCATCGGCTTCGGCATGGGACAGCTTGTCACGTTCGTGGCGGCCCATGATGGGCCAGTACTCGGGCAGCAGTACCAATTGCGCGCCCTGCCCTGCCGCTTGTGCGACCAGGCGCGCGGCGGCGTCGAAGTTCTGCTGCAGTTCGGGGGTGGAGACCATCTGGATCGCCGCCACCTTGAAGGAATCGCTCATGTCTGCCTCTTTGCCTGCGTGGGGGAGTTGAAAACAATGCCGCCAGTATGGCCCATCCGCGCCAGCCGCGTCGGGCCAGCGCCGGATCTTCAGGCGCCGGAATTGATGACCGGCCCCGGCTCCGGCGTGCGGCGCCGCTGTACCGGTGCTGCGGTCGGCGCAGGGGCCAGCTCATCGCCCTGCTTGCCGTTGCCCTGGCCATCCCCGCCCTTCTTCATCAGCTCCCGCGCGCGCTCGCCATCGACCGGCGAGACTTGCCCCTGCTTGACCACGACGGGGTCGCTCCAGGGACCGGTCACCTTGTATTCGAAACTGAGCGACCTCATCACCGGATTGCGCAGGAACAGCTGCGCCAGCAAGGTACCAACGCCCACCACCGGATTGACCGCCATGGCCACCACCGAGGCCGTGCCAAGGTTGATCTCGGGGATGACCACTACCTGCAGGTCCTGGGTTTCGCGGGCGATGTCGGCCGAGCCGCTCATCAAGACGGAAGCCGTCACACCCGTCATCTTGAGGTTGTCCGTACTGGCGATGCCCTTGGCGATGCTGGCCGTCCCGGCCACGGTATCGAAGGCGAAGCCCTCGGAGAACACGTCACGGAAGTCCAGCGTCAGCCGGCGTGGCAAGGCCTGCAGGTTGAGCACGCCCAAGAGCTTGGCCGCGCCCGGATCCACCTTCAGGAACTGGCCCGAATGCACATCCATGTGGACCTGTCCGGCCAGGGTCGCCATGTCCATTGCATAGGGCGGCGCCTTCCAGCTGAGGTCGCCGTCGAGCTTGCCGCGTCCGCCACGGATGGTGCCAGGATAACCGAAGCGCTCCAGCAGCTTGCCCGCATCCTCGATGTCGAGTGCGTAAGTGAAATTGGAGGTGTGATTGCTGCCGAAGGTGAGCCAGTTGCCCGCTGCCCGGAATTGCGCATCCGGATTGGCCAGCAGCAGCCGGCTGATGCGCCACTCGCGGCCAACCGAGGTGAGGATGTTGCTGGCATCGAGCTCCAGCCGGCCCAGCTTCTTGCCGGCCAGCTCGAACTGCTCGGCGCGGATGTCCAGGGCAGGCATCTGCACGTTGTCGTCGGTCTTGGCTGTGCCGGCGGGCTGGGCGCTGTCGGCCGCCGGACCGGACTTGGGAATGACCAGCGAAGACAGGCGCGCCGTGACCTTGCCGGCACCACGTGCGCTGCCGGGTTCGTCCCAGGTCACCGTGCCGGCGGCTTGCTGGGACTCCAGGTTGATCTGCCAGGCATTGCGGCGATGCGCGGCTTCCAGGATCAGCTTGGTGAGCTTCTTGCCCATCAGGTTCAGTTCGCCGACACGGGCCGAGACGCTGTCCGGCTCAAGGTATTGACTCACATCGGCACTACCCAGGCGTTGGCCGGCTGCGGCGCCGCCGGCCTCCTTGCCGGCCAGGTCATTCTTCAGGGCCAGCCACGCATCGGCATCCAGGCTATCGGTGGCCAAGGCCAGCTTGAGGCCAGACGCGGGGGTTGGTGCAGGCTGGTTCCAACCGATGCCGCCACTGGTGACACGCCACTCGTTACCCGTGCCGGCCACGCGCTCGCGCACATAGCGCGAAGCCACGTTCGGTCCCAACGCCACGCGCATTTCTTCACGTTCGATCAGCGGGTCCGAAGAGCCCAGCGGCAGCAGGTCGAATCGCATCGACAGGGTGTCCTGGACGCCTTTGCGCAGGGGCACCGGCAGGTCCACGCCAAGACCGGCCAGGTTGGACTCCACCGTCACCTCGGGCTGGCGCTGGCGCACTGCCACCGTGGCGGTGTAGCGGGTGCCGCCCGAGAAGCGCGCCAGCAGGCGCTGCAGCGAAGCGTCGGGATATTGCTTGCGCAGGTTGTCGATGTTGACGGCGCCTTCCAGTCGCACCTGGCTGCTGCCATCCTTCTGGGTGCCGCCGCTGATGGCCAGGCTGTCGCCCAGGAACTGGCCGCGCACGCCATTGAGCGTGAAGCCATGTTCGTTGAATTCGACCTTGCCGCTGGTCCGATAGATGGGCGGCAGTTCCGGCATCAGGTCCACATCATTGTTGGCAAAAAGGAAGGCTCCCTGGGCGCGGGTGTCGATGGCATGGTGCAGCGGCATCTGGAATTTCAGCTCCAGGCGGCCCTCGCCGGTGGCCGTACTGTGCTCCATGAAATTGCCGGTCCAGCGCGCCACCGGGCTCTGGTTCACGTATTGCAGGAAGACCGGCATGGTGCCATTGGCGACGCCATCGATTTCCAGCACGGCATCATGTGAATCGACATCGGCCACGCGCGCACTCACCGGCCCCAGGCGTGCGCCCAGCGTGCGGGCGCTGTCGGCCTTGATTTCCAGGCGCGTGCGGTCGAAGCTGATGCGCCCGCGCCCCTCTTCCAGCAGCGGCCATTCCGGCTCCTTGCCGTCACGGCCCACATGGCCAGGGGTGTAATTCAGTTTCAGGCCTTCAAAGTCGCCTGAGAGCTGGAACACGCCCTTGGGCTGTTCACCCGGCTTCGCGGTATGGAAGGGGAAATCGGCCAGCGCCCCCTTGAGCTTGAACTGCACATCCTTCAGGTGACCGGCCAGCAAACCCTCGGTGAGCCAGCGGTGCAGCGGCTCGCTCATGCGCTGCGGCAGGTAGCGGCGGATCGCCTGCACATCAAAACTGGTCAGCTCGCCGTGCAGGTCGACGCTGCCGGAGGAGCGGCCCTGCAGCGGCATCAGGTGCTGGCCGCTGAGGCTGCCCACCACGCCAGGCTGGGCAAACTGCATCTGGTCCAGATCCACCTGCAGGGTCTGGTCCTTCAGGTATTGCCAGCGCGCCTGGAGCTTGAGGCTGTCAAAAGGCAGGCTGGGCTCGCGGAAAAGATCGGCCGGCAGCTCGACCACCATCTGCCGGGCATCGACCTTGACCGATCCGCCCTTCTCGCTGGCATCGATCTCACCGGAAAGGTTGCTGAAACCGGGGAAGGCCGCCCATTGCGCGCGCGCCTGCTGGGTGCCGTTCTTGCGCGGCTCGACATGGGCCGGCAAGCCCTTCAGGCCCAGCCCCTGGAACTTGCCGCTGACGCGATAGGAACTCAGTTCAGGATAGGTGCCCTGCCATTGCACGGTGAAATCGTGCAATTCGCCGCGCGGTGCCAGGTCGTCCAGCAGCTTGCGCTGGGACGGTGCCAGCGGCAGGCGCGTGGCCAGTTGCGACAGGGTCTGCAGGTTCAGGTAAGTGGCCTTGACGCTGGTGCGCTCGGCCTTGAGCGGACTGGCCGGTTCATAGCTCTCGGCAATCGAGGTCGGTGGCAGGACGAAACCGTCCGGGGTTTCGATGGAAAAATCGGTCAGCGTCACCTGGTGGCCATTGGCGCCGAAGGTCGGCACGCCGTCCTCGGGATTGTTGCCCAGGGTTTCACTGGCGGAAATGCGGCCATTGACGCGCTTCAGGGACAACGGTTCCAGCTGGCGCGACAGGCGCGCATTGAAGTCGGTCAAGCCCAGGTCGGCGGTGAAGTTGGCGATCTTGGCGTGGTCCAGCGTGAGCCAGGCCCGCACCGAACCACGGCCGCTGTTGATGGCAATGGGATAGTCCAGCCAGGCGCGCCAGACCGACAGGTCGGTATTGCGCAGGTCGGCATAGAGCAGGCCCTTCCAGCGGGCGATGTCGGAACTGCGCGCAAAGGCCGGGTGGCTGAAGTCGGCCCGCACATCCAGGGGCGCCGCCATGTCCTGCGGCGGGATGGCGCGCAGCGAGAGGCGATGGCGCAGCCAGCGGTTGTGCAGCACCAGGTTGACGTCTTCCAGCACCAGTTCGGGCGCGCGGCGCAATTCGTCATCCCAGCGCAGCTTGCTGTGACGAATCACGATTTCGCGCTGCGACAGCAGCCAGTCCAGGCTGCTGCCGTCGCCCCCCGCCGGCACCGGGATGCCGGCCACGTAGAGCTTGCCGGCAGGATCGCGCCGGATGGCCAGGTCGGCGCCCTCGATGCTGAGGTTTTCCAGCCGCAGGGAGGCCACCAGGACGCTGCTCCACGAGAGTGTGGTCGACACGCGCGGCAGGCTCAGGGCGGCTTCGCCCTCCTGGTCGTGGACGGTGAGGTTGGTCAGCGAGAGTTGCGGACGCAGGCCGCTCCAGGAGGCCTCGATGGATTCGATGCTGACCGCGCGGCCGATCTGGTGC
The DNA here is from genome assembly GCF_002213425.1 of Herbaspirillum aquaticum. GTDB lineage: Bacteria > Pseudomonadota > Gammaproteobacteria > Burkholderiales > Burkholderiaceae_D > Herbaspirillum > Herbaspirillum aquaticum. The sequence continues at coordinate 79,844 of NZ_NJGV01000014.1, forward strand.
GACACCAGGGCTTCGATGCGCGGCTTGTAGTGGCCGATCTCGGGCAGCACCGCATAGCGCAACACCAGGAACACGGCACAAAAGACAAAGTAAGCCGCCAGCAGCAGCTTGAGGGTGAAACCCAGGACGTGGTGGGTGGCCCGGTTCAGGCGCCGATAGCTGCCCCGTGCAAATCGCCAGCACAGCGCCCAGCGGCCGGGCTTGGGTGTGGCGTTATGTTGTTCTTGGGACATCAGGTTGCAAGGCGGCTCGGCAAAAATGGGAATCGGGCAGGCAGCATGATCGCATGGAAAACAAGCCCATGCCATCTTGGCAAAGGGGCTATGAGGGCCAAAAACGGCGATAAGTTTAAAAAGGGAGGCTAGAATCGCCTGATTCGCCGTTTTGGACGCCCTTCGTCAGCGCGGAGTCAGTCCGGCTTCAGCCAACATTCAGCTTTGCCTGCTTTGTCGGCGACGGTCGGGCGGGACTTGAGCCGGGAAGCGCGGGTTTTCTTCCTTTTACACCTTGTTGTGGAGCTTTGCGGTCACTTATGCCTGTTCATCATCCTTCCCTGGTCGACGCCTCCGCTTCGCGCTATTACACCCGCTGGACCCAGGCCGATCCCGCCCGCCCGGCCCTGGTCGCCGCCGCTGCTGCGGCCCCCATGGACCGCAGCGCCATGCAGCATCACCTGGCGCAGGACCTGCAAGCCGGCCTGAGCCTGCCGGCGGCCATGCGCAGGCTGCGCAATCTCATCATCTGCAGTCTCATCACCCGCGACCTCGACGGCCGCGCCGACCTGGCCGAGGTGGTGGCCACCATGACCGGCTTTGCCGATTTCGCCGTGCAAACCCATCTGGCCGCCCTGATGCAGGAACAGACCGCGCTCTACGGCACACCCTTGGGTGAAGAATCGGGCCGGGCACAGGAAATGATCGTGCTGGGGATGGGCAAGCTGGGCGGGGGCGAACTGAATGTTTCTTCCGACATCGATCTCATCTTCGTCTATCCGGAAGATGGCGACACCCGGGCCGAGGCCGGCCAGAAATCGCTGTCGAACCATGAATTCTTCGTGCGCCTGGGCAAGAAGCTCATCGGCGCGCTGGCCGAGATCACCGAGGATGGCTTCACCTTCCGCGTCGACATGGCGCTGCGTCCCAATGGCAACTCCGGTCCGCTGGTGGCCAGCTTCAACATGGTCGAGGAATACCTGGTGCGCCAGGGCCGCGAATGGGAGCGCTACGCCTGGACCAAGGCGCGGGCACTGACCGGCACCGAGGAAGACATCGCTGCACTGGAGGCAATCAGCCGGCCCTTCATCTTCCGCCGCTACCTGGACTTCGGCTCCATCGACGCGCTGCGCTCCATGCACGGCCAGATCCGCGCCGAGGTCAAGCGCCAGGAAGCCCTGCACCCCGACCGCAGCAACAACGTCAAGCTGGGGCGGGGCGGCATCCGCGAGATCGAATTCACCAGCCAGGTGTTCCAGCTGATCCGCGGCGGACGCGATCCCGAGCTGCGCGACCGCTCCACCCGCACTACCCTGCGCACCCTGGCGGCCAAGGAACTGCTGGCGCCTGACGTGGTGGAGCAACTCCTGGACGCCTATACCTTCCTGCGCGACCTGGAACACCGCCTGCAATACCTGGAAGATGCGCAGACCCACACCCTGCCCGTCAATCCCGACGACTTGCTGCTGGTGGCCAACATGATGGGCTACGCCGACAGTACGGTGCTGCTGCAGGCGCTGGAACGCCAGCGCGCCATCGTGGCAGCGCAGTTCGATGCCATCTTCGCCGACAAGCAATCCGAAGGCGACAACGAAGGTCCCGCCTGCGCCGTGAGCGAGAACGACAACCTGGAAGGCCTCACCGATGCCCTGCGCCTGGTCGGCTTCCCCGAGGAAGACATCGAGGATGGAGCACGCCGCCTGCACCTGACCTGGCAGTCGCCGCGCATGCAAAGCCTGCCCGAGGCCAGCCGCAACCGGCTCAATACCGTCATCAACAACGGCCTGCCGCTGTTGGCCGCGCTGCATTACGACCAGTTGCCGGCGCTCGGGCGGCTGCTCGATTTCCTGGAAGCGATCGCCCGGCGCGCGGCCTACCTGGCCCTGCTCACCGAGTATCCCTATGCGCTGCAGCGCCTGGTGCGCATGATCGGTGCCAGCGGCTGGGCCGCCACCTACCTGACGCGCCATCCGCTGCTGCTCGATGAACTGCTGGACGACCGCAACCTCAAGCTTGCCTCCGACTGGAACGCCTTTGCCGACACCTGCCGCCGCCAGCTGGCCACGGCCGAGGGCGATACCGAGCGCCAGCTCGACATCCTGCGCGAATTGCACCACGCCGAGCTGTTCCGCCTGCTGGCCCAGGACCTGGAGGGCGACCTGTCGGTGGAAAAACTGGCCGACGAACTCTCGGCCCTGGCTGACGTGCTGGTCCAGGTCACCATCGAGGCAGTCTGGCAGACCATTGCCCAGCGCCACCGCGAGGTGCCGCGCTTTGCCGTGATCGCCTACGGCAAGCTGGGCGGCAAGGAACTGGGCTATGCCTCGGACCTGGATGTAGTCTTCCTCTACGATGACGACGACCAGGACGCCCCGGGACTCTACGCCAAGCTGGCCCAGCGCTTCATCACCTGGATGACCAGCCACACCCCGGCCGGCACGCTCTTCGACATCGACATCGCGCTGCGTCCGGATGGCGCCAGCGGGCTGCTGGTGTCACCGGTGTCGTCCTTCGAGAAATACCAGTTGAATGCCGCCTGGATCTGGGAACACCAGGCCCTGACGCGGGCCCGCTTCTGCGCCGGGGATGCGGCCATCGGCGAGCGCTTCGAGGCGCTGCGCGAACGGGTGCTGCGCCAGCCGCGCGATGTGAACAAGCTGGAAGAGGAAGTCATGTCCATGCGCCGCCGCATGCGCGACGCCCATCCCAACCGCAGCATGATGTTCGACCTGAAGCACGACGAAGGCGGCATGATCGACATCGAGTTCATGGTGCAGTACCTGGTGCTGCGCCATGCCTGCGACCATCCGCAGCTCACCGGCGACATCGGCAACATCGCCCTGCTCAAGCTGGCCGGCCAGCTCGGGCTGATTGACGCGCTGCTGGCGGTCGAAGCGGCCAATGCCTACCGCCTCTTCCGCAAGCTGCAGCACCAGATCCGCCTGCAGGGCTCGGACCGCGCCCACATCGATGCGATCCGGGTGGAACATGAACGGGCTTGCGTGATCCGGCTGTGGCAGCAGGTCTTCGGCTGACCTACCTGCCGGAGCATGAATGAAAAAGAAAAAGCGGGATGGACCTCATTCGGTCCATCCCGCTTTCATTTGCCTGCTTGCGTAAGTGCTTGCGTACTGAAAGCGAGCGCAATGCTTGTGCCTTGGGTCCCGGCTCAATACTTGGGCGGCGTCTTCTCTTCGCGGCTGGCACGGCGATCGCTACTGCTGTCGCGCGAGGACGAAGAGCTCTCGCGGTCGCGCGAACGGCCGCTGTCGCGGTTGGCGTCACGCTCGCGGGCGCGGCTGCGGTCGCTGTCCTTGGCATCCTTGTCCTTGCCATCCTTGCCCTTGGCGTCGTCCTTGGCAGGTTCGGCCGCAGGTGCGGGCGGGGTCACGGTCTGGATACCCTTGGCGGCCATGTATTCGTGCATGTCCTTCCAGCCGGTGAAGATGCCGGCCTTCAGGGCGTCGGGATTGCGCTGGTAGCAGTCTTCCAGGCTCTGGCCGGCCTGGCGGCAGCCGGCGCCCAGGGCAATGCCTTCGGCCTTGGCTTCTTCCGGGGTCTGCTTGGGCTTGGAAAAGCTGCTGATGTAGTCGCACGCGGACAGCGAGAAGCTGACGGCGGAAATCAGGGCCAGGTTGGCCAACAGGCGGCGGGCCTGGGAGGAGCTTGCTGACATGCGTTCCCTCATTGGGTCGGTTGCTCTTGTTGTGGACAGGCAATGCGCAAATGGACAAAAGGCCATTGCAAGCGGTGCTTGCAACAGCCTTTGAGTCCTTTTGCAGGCTGATACGTCTATTTTCACCTTGGCAAGCAAGCTTGCATACGAGGAAAAGAAGCCGAAACAGCCCTGAAATTGACGCTCCCGGCCAGGGAACCCCGGCCGGTGCGGCAGAACACGCGTCTTACTTGGCGTTGGCCAGGGCGACGGTGGTGTCGAGCATGCGGTTGGAGAAACCCCACTCGTTGTCGTACCAGGACGACACCTTCACCAGGCGGCCGGAGACCTTGGTCAGGGTGGCGTCGAAGTTGGACGATGCCGGGTTGTGGTTGAAGTCCACCGAAACCAGCGGGTCGGTGTTGTAGGTCAGGATGCCCTTCAGGGGACCGTTTTCGGAAGCGGCCTTGAGGATGGCGTTGACTTCATCCACGGTGGTGTCGCGCGAAGCCACGAAGGACAGGTCGACGATGGACACGTTGATCGTCGGCACGCGGATGGCGTAGCCGTCCAGCTTGCCGTTCAGTTCCGGCAGCACCAGGCCGACGGCGGCGGCAGCACCGGTCTTGGTCGGGATCATGGACTGGGTGGCCGAACGGGCGCGGCGCAGGTCTTCGTGGTAGACGTCGGTCAGCACCTGGTCGTTGGTGTAGGCGTGGACGGTGGTCATCAGGCCGTTTTCCAGACCGATCTTGTCATGCAGCGGCTGCACCAGCGGGGCCAGGCAGTTGGTGGTGCACGATGCGTTGGAGATGACGGTGTCGGAAGCCTTGAGCACGCCGTGGTTGACACCGAAGACGACGGTCGCATCCACATCCTTGCCGCCGGGAGCGGAGATGATCACCTTCTTGGCACCACCCTTGATGTGGGCGCTGGCCTTTTCCTTGGTGGTGAAGAAGCCGGTGCATTCCAGCACCACGTCCACACCCAGCTCGCCCCAGGGCAGCTCGGCGGGGTTGCGCTGGGCCAGCACCTTGATGCGGTCACCGTTGACGACGATGGAGTCGCCATCCACGGTCACGGTGCCCGGGAACTTGCCGTGGGCGGTGTCGTACTGGGTCAGGTGGGCATTGGTCTTCGGATCGCCCAGGTCGTTGATGGCGACGATCTCGATGTCGTGCTTCTTGCCGCCTTCGTAGTGAGCGCGCAGGATATTGCGGCCGATGCGGCCATAACCGTTGATTGCTACGCGAATTGCCATGCTCTTCTCCTCAAGTAGTAAAAATCAATGCAAACCGGTAGTCGGGAAAGCGACCAGGCCAACAGCTTGCCCCTCTTCGGAGCCGCCGATCAGACATGGATCCTTCTTTTCCGGCCTTTTTGTTCAGTTGTTCTTGCCGTCCCTCTTTGCCCTGCTGGTCCCGCCGATCAATCTGGTGCCGCCCTCACCCGCTCAGGAGTGAAGCTTGCGCCAGACGAAACCGATCTCGTCGAGTTCACTGCCATCGTCCCAGGTGAACGTTTGTTCATAAAGCCTTTCGGCCCCGAGCGACTCGAAAAATTCCCCGGCGCCTTCGTTCTTGCTCAGCACCCAGGCCATGAGGCCGGTCGCACCGGCACTGATGAGGGTGGCCGCCACATTGGCCAGCAGCCGCTTGCCCAGTCCCTTGCGCTGCTCATCGGGCAGCACGCAGATGGCGGTCAGCTCGGCATCGCAGCCGAAACGCGATTCGGCCAGGGTCATGCCCGAAGCGAAGCCGATGATCTCGCCGCCGCTTTCGGCCACGAAGGTGCAGGCCGCGTCCGAAGACGCTTCCAGCACCTGCTCCCACAGCTTGACGCTTTCCTCGGGCTTGAGGTGATCCAGGTAGCTGTCGGGCACCAGGCCGCGATAGGCAGCCCGCCAGGCATCGATGCGCACTCCGGCGATGGAGGCCGCATCGCCCTTCCTGGCGCGGCGGAACAGGACTTCTTCAGTCATGGACACCAGACTGCTCAAGCCAGTACTGCCTTGGCCTTGGCCACCACGTTCTCGACGGTGAAGCCGAAGTGCTTGAACAGCACGCCGGCCGGGGCCGACTCGCCGAAGGTATCGATACCGACCACGGCGCCTTCCAGGCCCACGTACTTGTGCCAGAAGGCGGTCACACCGGCTTCGATGGCCACGCGCGGCACGCCGCGGGTCAGCACGGAGGCCTTGTAGGCCGCGTCCTGGCGGTCGAACACGTCGGTCGACGGCATCGAGACCACACGCACGGCGATGCCTTCAGCGGTCAGGGCATCAGCGGCCTTGGTGGCCAGTTCGATTTCGGAGCCGGTCGCCATCAGGATGACCTTGGCGTTGGGCGCATCGCGCAGCACGTAGCCGCCACGGGCGATGTCCTTGACCTGGGCGTCGGTGCGCTCCTGGAACGGCAGGTTCTGGCGCGAGAAGATCAGGGTGCTCGGACCATCGTGACGCTTGATCGCTTCAGCCCAGGCCACGGCGGTTTCGGTGGTGTCGCACGGACGCCAGTTGTCCAGGTTGGGGATCAGGCGCAGGCTGGAGACGTGTTCCACCGACTGGTGCGTCGGGCCGTCTTCGCCCAGGCCGATGGAGTCGTGGGTGAACACGAACAGCGCGCGGGTCTTCATCAGGGCTGCCATGCGCAGGGCATTGCGGCTGTAGTCGGAGAAGGTCAGGAAGGTCGCGCCGAAGGGCAGGTAGCCGCCATGCAGGGCGATGCCGTTCATGATGGCGCTCATGCCGAATTCACGCACACCGTAGTTGATGTGGTTGCCGCGCTGGTCGGCGCGCACGGCCACCGATTCCTTCCAGTTGGTCAGGTTCGAGCCGGTCAGGTCGGCCGAGCCGCCCAGGAATTCCGGCAGCGCCTGTGCGTAAGCCTGGATGGCGTTCTGGCTGGCCTTGCGGGTGGCGATGGTTTCCTTCTTTTCCAGCGTGGAATTGATGTAGGCGGTCACGGTCGATTCGAACGCGGCCGGCAGCTCGCCCTTTAGGCGACGCAGCAGTTCGGCGGCCTCGGCCGGGTATTGGGCGGCGTAGCTGTCGAAGGTCTGCTTCCAGCTGGCTTCGAAGTCGGCGCCGGTGGCCTTGGCGTCCCAGGCGGAGTAGACATCGGCCGGGATCTCGAAGGGGGCGGAAGTCCAGCCCAGCGCTTCGCGCACGGCGGCGATTTCCTTGTCGCCCAGGGCAGCGCCGTGGACCTTGTCGGTACCGGCCAGGTTGGGCGAACCCTTGCCGATGACGGTACGGCAGCAGATCAGGGTCGGCTTGTCGGCCAGCTTGGCCTGGTGGATCGCGGCGCTCACCGCCTCGACGTTGTGGCCGTCCACGGCCGGGATGACGTTCCAGCCGTAGGCTTCGAAGCGCTTCGGGGTGTCGTCCTTGAACCAGCCTTCGACGTGGCCGTCGATGGAGATGCCATTGTCGTCATACAGCACGATCAGCTTGGACAGGTTCAAGACGCCCGCCAGCGAGCAGGCTTCATGCGAGATGCCTTCCATCAGGCAGCCGTCGCCGACGAAGGCGTAGGTGTAGTGATCGACCACGGCCAGGCCGGGCTTGTTGAATTCGGCGGCCAGCAGCTTTTCAGCCAGCGCCATGCCCACTGCATTGGTGATGCCCTGGCCCAGCGGGCCGGTGGTGGTTTCCACGCCCGGGGTGATGTGCACTTCCGGGTGGCCGGCGGTCTTGGAATGCAGCTGGCGGAAGGACTTGATGTCGTCCATCGACAGGTCGTAGCCGGTCAGGTGCAGCAGGGCGTACTGCAGCATCGAGCCGTGGCCGTTGGAGAGCACGAAACGGTCACGGTTGGCCCAATGCGGGTTGGACGGATTGTGGCGATAGTGCTTGGCCCACAGGGCCACTGCGATTTCGGCCATCCCCATCGGCATGCCCGGGTGTCCGGAATTGGCTTTTTGTACTGCGTCCATCGCCAGCGCGCGGATCGCGTTGGCCATCTTGTCGGTGGGGAGAGTGGAAATCATGTCGAGGTCAGAGTTTGCTGTGCTGGGGGGCGCCGCAGGCGCACAAATCGGATGTTCAAGCCAATGCGCCGGCCCGGAAGACCGGGTAACGGCGCGGGCCCGTATTTTACCAGAGTGCGCCGGGGGGATTAAAATTCGGGACCAGCCCCTGACCGGACTGACAACTTTTTTCATGTCTTTTTGATCTTCTTCGCCCAGGACCCAGCCCCATGCCCCGCTTTTACTTCCCGCACCCCCTCGGCATCGGCTCGACCCTGGTCCTGCCCGAGCAGATAGCCCATCACATCCAGGTACTGCGCCTGCAGCCGGGCGACACCGTCACCCTGTTCAATGGCGAAGGCGGCGAATACACCGCCAGCCTGAGCACCCTCGAAAAGAAGCGCGCCCACGCCGAAGTGAAGACTTTTTCACCCCGCGAGGCCGAGCTGCCCTATGCGCTGACCCTGGCCCAGGCCCTGCCTGAAGGTTCGAAGATGGACTGGATCGTCGAGAAAGCCGTGGAGCTGGGCGCCACCGCCCTCCAGCCGCTGGCCGCGCAGCGCTGCGTGGTGCGGCTCTCGGGCGAACGGGCCGAGAAGAAGCAGGCCCACTGGCAAGGCACCGTCCATGCGGCCGCCGAGCAATGCGGCCGCAATCGCCTGCCGCACTTGGGCGAAGTCACCGACTTCAAGCGCTGGATCGCCCAGAGCGACCTGCATCGGCGCATCCTGCTCTCCCCGCGCGGCACCGAGCCGCTGTCGGGCTGGGCGCGGCACCATCCGCCGCAGGCCGTGACCGTCATGGTCGGCCCCGAAGGCGGCTTCAGCGAGGAAGAAGAAGACCTGGCCTGCGCCCAGGGTGCGCTGATGCTGTCCATGGGCAGCCGCGTGCTGCGTACCGAGACCGCCGGGCTGGCGGCATTGGCGGCCTTGAATGCGGTGTGGGGAGAGCTTTGAAGAAAGCTTCATCCGGGTGATTTTCCGGCGGCCCGGCCGATTTCCCAGATTTCCCTCTTGGTGAACCAATGATTAGGCGACCCCGTTGCGGGAATATATAAAAAATTGTATATTGCCGCATGTCCGATCCCAAACCCGTCGAGTTCCGAGGCAGCGCCCTCGATGACCTTCGAGCCTTTCCTCTTGAGGCAAGGCGGGAAGCTGGTCATCAGCTGGACCAAGTACAAAACGGCCAGGAGCCGGACGATTGGAAGCCCATGATCACCGTGGGCCAAGGCGTGAAGGAGATTCGGATCCGGGACGCCTCCGGCGCGTTCCGTGTCATTTATGTTGCCAAGTTCGCCGATGCCGTCTATGTACTTCACTGCTTCCAGAAGAAGACAGAGAAGACCAGCAAGACCGATCTGAACCTGGCCGCAAAGCGTTACCGCGATTTGTTGAAGGAGTTAGGGCAATGAGCAAGCAACGATTTTCCAGTATCTGGGATGCGATCGAGGACACCCCGGAAGAAGCGGAGAACATGAAGCTGCGTTCCGTCCTCATGACGGCACTCAAGAACCACCTCACCCGCACGGAAATGAGCCAGGCACAAGCCGCCAAGCTCTTCGGAGTGACTCAGCCGCGTGTCTCCGACCTGATGCGAGGCAAGATCAATCTGTTCGGACTCGATGCGCTGGTGAACATGGCCACGGCCGCCGGCCTGCACATTGAAATGCGTGTGATCGAATCTGCCTGAGTATCCCGAAGCTCGTCGTTTCACGAGCGGTACGCCGCCGTCCGGGTTTCAGCCTTGTTGGCAAGATGGACATAGTGGATATTGACCAGAAACTTGCTTGATTCCCGTGCAGCCGTCCTGGCCGACGTCCAAATTCGGCGCACGCCTCCCCATTTTGTCTCGCTGACAAAACTCTTCATTTCCCCTCGCGCAACTTTCCCTCCAGCACTTCACCTCGCAAACCCGCGTGGTGAACCGTTTTCCCGTTTTTCAGCCGCGTGACGGGGGAGCTGGCACGCCTCCTGCTTAAAGATATTCAATCTTGTATTCAAGTTTGAATATCCACCATGACCGCTACCCACGCCCTGCAGCAAGCCGCCCCCGAGGCCGCTCCCACCACCATCGCCGCCACCCTGGCGGCCTATCGCGAAGGCCGCAGCACGCCCGGCAAGGTGGTGGCCGAACTGCTGGCCCGCATCGAGAGCGCCGGACGCGACGAAGTCTGGATCAGCCGGGTGCCGCCCAAACAACTGAAACAACAGGCCGCGGCGCTGGACCTGATGCTGCAGATCAAGGGCGAAGCCGTGCTGGAGAGCATGCCCCTGTTCGGCATCCCCTTCGCCGTGAAGGACAATATCGACGTCGCCGACATGTCCACCACCGGGGCCTGTCCCGAATTCGGCCGACTGGCCAGCGAGAGCGCCACCGTGGTGCAACGCCTGCAGGCCGCTGGCGCGCTGCTGGTGGGCAAGACCAACCTGGACCAGTTCGCCACCGGCCTGGTCGGCGTGCGCTCCCCCTACGGCGCGGTACGCAACGCCATCAAGCCGGAATACGTCTCCGGCGGCTCCAGTTCGGGTTCGGCGGTGGCCGTGGCACTGGGGCAGGTCATGTTTTCCCTGGGCACCGACACCGCAGGCTCGGGCCGCGTCCCCGCAGCCTTCAACCACCTGGTGGGCCTGAAACCCACCAAGGGCCTCATCAGCGCGCGCGGCCTGGTGCCGGCCTGCCGCACCCTGGATTGCATCTCCATCTTCGCCCACGACGTGGCCGATGCCTGGCGCGTGCTGCACAGCGCTTCCGGTTTCGATGCCGAGGATGGCTATTCGCGCCGCCCCACCATGCTGGGCGTGAAGCGCCGCGGTTATCGCATCGCCATTCCCGAACAATGTGAATTCTTTGGCGACAGCGTCGCCCAGGAAGCCTGGGAACGCAGCCTGGCGCAGATCGCCGCCCTGCCCGGCGTGAGCCTGGCGAAGATTCCCTTCGCCCCCTTCAGCGCCGCCGCGCAGCTGCTGTACCAGGGCCCGTGGGTGGCCGAGCGCCGCGCCGCGCTGGGCGACTTCTTCCTGGAGAACCCGGAAACCATCCACCCGGTGGTGCGCCAGATCACTGCCCAGGCCGAGGACTACGACGCCGTGGACAGCTTCAACGCCCAATATCGCCTGGCCGACCTGCGCCGCCAGGCCGAAAACCTGCTCGAAGGCAGCGACCTGATGCTGGTGCCCACCACCACCACCTTCCCCACCATTGCGGAAGTGGAAGCCGATCCGGTGGTGCGCAATGCGCAGCTGGGCCATTACACCAACTTCGTCAACCTGATGGACATGTCGGCCCTGGCCATCCCCGCCGTGTGGCGCCGCGATGGCTTGCCCGCCGGGGTGACCCTGATCGGCCCCGCCGGTGCCGACCACCTGCTGGCCGAAGCCGGCGCGCGCCTGCAGCAGCAACTGGGCGGCGCGGCGCAAGCCGATGCGATTGCGGCCACACCGCTGCCTTTCAACGAAAGCACCATCAAGGTCTGCGTGGTCGGCGCCCACCTGGCCGGCCAGCCCCTGAACTGGCAATTGCTGGAAGCCGGTGCGCGCCGCGTGGCCGTCACCCGTACCGCTGCCCACTATCGTCTCTACGCCCTGGCGGGTACCACGCCACCCAAGCCGGGCCTGGCCCGTACCGAAGGCGACGGCGCCGCCATCGCAGTGGAAGTGTGGGAAATGCCGCTGCGCCAGTTTGGCGGCTTCGTCGCCGCCATCCCGGCACCGCTGGGCATCGGCACGGTGGAGCTGGCCGATGGCAGCAGCGTCAAGGGCTTCATCTGCGAGCCGGCCGGCATTGCCGGGGCCACCGACATCACCCACCACGGCGGCTGGGTCAACTACCTCAATTCGCTGCACTGACCTGAACACCCTCACCACGGAGCTGCTCATGAAAAAGAACAACCCAACCGCTGTCCACGATGCCAACCGTCGCAGTTTCATCGCCAAGGCGGGCGCCGTCGCCGCTACCGCAGCCATCGCGGGCGCCCCGGCCATCTTGCGTGCGCAGACGGTCCCGATCCGCATCGGCTACTGGCCGGTGGCCGCTGGCCTGCCGTTCTACGCCGCTGTAGAAGCGGGTTACTTCAAGCAGGCCGGGCTGGAAGTGCAGGCCCTCAAATTCGCCGGGGCCCAGCAGGTGATGGAGGCCATGCTGGCAGGCCGCGCCGACGGCTCGGCCAATGGCACCGGGGCCGGCAACCTGGCCATCGGCGAGATCGCCCAGCCGGGCCTGTTCAAGATCTTTGCTACCAATCCCAGCAATGCCAAGTACGTACTGGATGAGTTCCTGGTGCCCAAGGACAGCGCGGTCAAATCGATCGCCGACCTCAAGGGCAAGAAGGTCGCCTCCGGGCCCGGCATCCAGAACGTCACCCTGGCCAAGACGGTACTCGAACGCGCCGGTGCCACTGGCGCGACCGTAGTCGAACTGCCCATCGGTCAGCATGTCGCTTCGCTGGCCGCCGGCCAGGTCGATGCCGCCTACACGCTGGAACCGACCGGCACCGTGGGCCGCATGAACAACACCACCCGCGTGCTGGAAGCCGGCGTGATCGCCAAGTACATCCTGGGTGACCCGATGGCCCCCTGGCACGGCGGCGCTGCCGCGCTGACCACCGAGTTCATCAAGAAGAATCCGGAACTGGCGCGCAAGTACATCGCCGCCTATGCGCGTGGCATCGAGCTGGTGCGCAACAATCCGGACCAGGCCCGCACCTACCTGAAGGGCTATACCGCCATCGAAGGTTCGCTCACCAATGAAGTGCCGCTGGCGGCCTACATGCTCTACAACGAGTTCAAGCCCAGCGACCTGGCCTACTTCCAGAAGTTCTACGACCTGTTCGTCGAGAAGGGCGTGTTCTCGCAACGCATCGTGGTCGACAACCTGATCTACAAGGGCTGAGGCCATCATGAACGAGACCATCGCCCCTTCCGTGACCGTGGCGCCCAAACCGGCGGCCTCGGCGCCGCCTGCCGCGCCTGCGCCCAAGGCACCGCGCAAGGCCCCTGCCCTGGGCCGCCTGCTGCCCATCGTCGGGCCCATCGCGCTGTTCGTGATCTGGGACCTGGTGGTGCGCGCCGGCTGGATCAAGGCCATCCTGCTGCCTCCGCCCGAAGCCACGCTCATGGCCATGTTCAAGGGCCTGGCGGGAGGACCGCTGCTGCTGGATTTCACGGTGACCGTGATCCGCACGCTGGAAGCCTTCGCCATCGCCGCCGTGCTGGGCCTGCCCATCGGCGTGCTCCTGGGCAGCAACGAGCGCGCCTATCGCAGCGTGGAATTCCTGATCGATTTCTTCCGTTCCACGCCCTCCTCCGCGCTGATCCCGCTGTTCCTGCTGATCTTCGGTGTCTCCGACATCAACAAGGTGGCCATCGCCGCTTTCGGTGCCTTCCTGATCGTGCTCTTCAACAGCGCCTATGGCGTGCTCAATGCGCGCAAGCAGCGGGTGATGGCGGCCAAGGTGATGGGCGCTTCGCGCTGGCGCATCTTCTGCGACGTGCTGATCTGGGAAAGCCTGCAAGCCAGCTTCGTGGGCCTGCGCAGCGCAGTCTCGATGGCGCTGGTGATCGTGATCGTGGCGGAGATGTTCATCGGCTCCGAAAACGGCCTGGGCCACCGCATCATCGATACCCAGCAAGTCCTGAACGTGCGCGAGATGTATGCCGCCATCCTCTCGGCGGGCGCGCTGGGCTATGCCCTCAACGTGGTCTTCATCGTCATTGAAAAACGCATCGTGCACTGGAGTGGAAGATGAGCGTCGTGATCAGCCCCAAAATCGACCTGCCACCGGAAACACCCTTCGTTCCCGGTCCCCCGGGCACCCACATCACCATTCGCGGCCTGACCAAGTATTTCGCCGGCTGGCCGCTGTATGAAAACTTCGACCTGGACATCCCCAAGCAGCAGATCGTCTCGGTCTTCGGCCCCAATGGCTGCGGCAAGTCCACGCTGATCAACATGATTGCCGGCCTGATCCCGATTGACGCCGGACAGATCCTGTTCGACGGAAAATCGCTGGCCCAGACCAAGATCGGCTACGTCTTCCAGAACTACCGGGACGCCATGTTCCCGTGGCTGCGCACCATCGACAACATCGCCTATCCCCTGAAGCTGGAAGGCAAGTCCAAGGCCGAGATCAAGCGCCGGGTCGACGAACTGGTGGCGTCCTTCGACGTGAAGTTCGACCTGATGCGCTATCCCTATGAACTCTCGGGCGGCCAGCAGCAGACCGCCTCCATCATGCGTGCCCTGGCGCCGGGGCCGGAGGTGCTGTTCCTCGATGAACCCTTCTCGGCGCTGGATTTAGAGATGACGCTCTTCATCCGCGAGAAGCTGCAGCAGGTCTTCTTGCAGACCGGCACCACCATGGTGCTGGTGTCGCATGACCTGGAAGAAGCGGTCTACCTGGCCGACCAGATCCTGCTCTTGACCAAGCGCCCGACGGCGGTGGCAGACATCTTGCATTACCAGGATCCACGGCCGCGCACGGTAGAGACGCTGTCGCAGCCCGGCTTCATCGCGGCCAAGAAACTGTCCATGGAAATCTTCCAGCGCGAAGTGCGCAAACCGGCGCGCATGCAGGCGCCCGGTTCGCTGACGCTGTCCTGATTGCCTTGCAGGATCCTGTGCAGGCTGAGGTACAGGATCCTGTCCCGAAAGAAGTACCGAATTTGTCTTGCCCCACCCCAACCATCCACGATCACACTGGAGCAACAACATGCAAAACCGCCGCGATTTTCTGAAACTGTCCGGAGCTGCCGCACTGGGCGCTGCCTTCCCGCTGGAACTGCTGGCTGCCGGCCCGCTGACCGTGGGCTTCATCTACGTCGGCGCGCGCGACGACTTCGGCTACAACCAGTCGCATGCGCAAGCCGCCGCCATCATCAAGAAGATGCCCGGCGTGAAGGTGATCGAGGAAGAAAAAGTGCCCGAGACCGTGGCCGTGCAAAAGACCATGGAAGCCATGATCCAGCAGGACGGCGCGACCCTGCTCTTCCCGACCTCCTTCGGCTACTTCGATCCGCACGTCCTCAAGATCGCCGAAAAATATCCCAAGGTGCGCATCGCCCACTGTGGCGGCCTGTGGACGGCGGGCAAGCATCCCATGAACGTGGGCAGCTTCTTCGGCTACATCGAAGAGTGCGAATACCTCTCGGGCGTGGTGGCCGGCCACATGAGCAAGAGCAAGAAACTGGCCTTCATCGCCGCCAAGCCGATTCCACAAGTGCTGCGCAACATCAACGCCTTCACCCTCGGCGCGCAGTCGGTCGATCCGTCCATCACCTGCCACGTCATCTTCACCGGTGACTGGTCGCTGCCGGTCAAGGAAGCCGAAGCCGCCAACAGCCTCATCGACCAGGGTTGCGATGTCATCACCTGCCACGTCGATGGCCCCAAGGTGATCGTGGAGACGGCTGAGAAGCGCGGCATCATGACCACCGGCTACCACGCCAGCCAAGCTTCGCTGGCCCCCAAGGGCTACCTCACCGGTGCCGAGTGGAACTGGGCCACGCCTTATACCGAGATCGTCAAGGCCACGCTGGAGGGCAAGCCGATGATCAACTTCCTGCGCGGTGGCCTGAAGGATGACTTCGTCAAGATGTCGCCCTATGGCGCGGCAGTGAGCGCGCCGGCCAAGAAGAAGGCCGACGAGATCAAGGCGCAGATGCTGGCCGGCAAGTTCCAGATCTTCAAGGGACCGATCAAGGACAACAAGGGCAATACCGTGATCCCGGCCGGCACCACCCAGGTCCAGACCGATGTGGCGCTGGAGAAGATGAATTACCTGGTGGCCGGCGTGGTCGGCCAGGTCTGATTGCTGATCCTTGATGCAGGACGGTCTCATGACATCCCTCCCCGCTCCCGGGGTGGCGGCTGCCGCCACCTCGCCCTGGCACCGCTTGCGCTCGGCGCTGCTCAACGGCAGCGCACCGGCCCTGCCCACGCTGTGCGCGCTGGCCGGGACGCTGCTGCTGTTCGTGCTGTTCCTGCTGGTGCAGGGCAAGCCGGCGGGCGAGGCTTGCCTGCTGATCTTCCAGGGCGCCTTCGGCACCCTGTTCGCTTGGCAGAACACCCTGCAGCGCGCCGCGCCCCTGCTGTTGACGGCGCTGTGCGTGGCCTTGCCGGCGCGCGTGGGGCTCATCGTCATCGGCGGGGAAGGTGCGCTGGCGCTGGGCGGACTGGCGGCGGCAGTGATGCCGCAACTGCTGCCGGCCCTGCCCTCGCTGGTGATGCTGGCCGCCATGGCGCTGGCGGCGATGCTGGCCGGCGGGCTGTGGATCGCGCTGTGCGGCGGCCTGCGCCAGTGGCGCGGGGTCAATGAGACCATCTCCAGCCAGCTGCTGTCCTATCTGGCCGTGGCCGTCTTCAAGCATCTGGTGGAAGGGCCGCTGCGTGATCCGGCCAGCCTGAACAAACCCTCGACCCTGCCGCTGCCCGATCCTTACCTGGTGGGCTCGCTGCCGGGACTGGAAGTGCATTGGGGCCTGGCCTGGGGGGCGCTGGCCTGTGTGGCTGCCTGGGTGTTCCTGCGCCATAGCGTCCCGGGTTTCGCCATGGGCGTGGTCGGCGGCAACGTCCGTACGGCGCGGCTGGTGGGCTTGCCGGTCAATCGCCTCATCCTGACGGCCTGCGCGCTCGGCGGTGCCGCAGCGGGACTGGCAGGCATGTTCGAGGTCAGTGCCGTGCAGGGCAGCGCCACCAGTGCGCTGCTGGCCGGCTATGGTTTCTCCGGCATCCTGGTGGCCTTTGCGGCGCGCCAGAATCCGCTGGCCATCATCGTCTGCGCGCTGGTCATCGGCGGCGTGGAAGCCAGCGGCAGCCTGCTGCAGCGGCGCCTGGACCTGCCCGACGCCACCACGCTGGTCCTGCAGGGCCTGCTGTTCTGCAACCTGCTGGCCTGGGAAGCCATTACCGGGCGCCTGTCCGCACTCAAGCTGCGCTGGCAGCAACAGGCACAAGTCATCCCCGCCAAGGAGGCCGGCCATGCATGACATCGATCTCACCACCCTGCTGCTGGCGCTCTTCGCGGGCGCGATCCGGGTGGGTACACCGTTTCTCTTCGTGAGCCTGGGCGAATGCCTGACCGAAAAAGGCGGACGCGTGAACCTGGGCCTGGAAGGCATCCTGGTCTGCGGTGCCATGACCGGTTACGCGGCCTCCTTCTACAGCGGCTCGGCCTGGCTGGGTGTGCTGGCGGCGGGCTGTGCGGGACTCTTGCTGGGGGTGTTGCATGGCGTGGTGTGTTCGCTGCCGCGCGTCAACGACATCGCCTTCGGCATCGCGCTTATGCTGCTGGGGACGGGGCTGGCTTTCTTCCTCGGCAAACCCTTCATCCAGCCGCAGGCGCCGATGTTGCCCTCCATCGACCTGGGTGCCTGGAGCAGCAATGACCGCCTGCACCATGCGCTGCAGATCAATGCGCTGTTCTTCATCGGCGTAGTGCTCGCACTGGTGCTGCAGTGGGGCTTGTCGGCTACGCGCTGGGGACTGGCCTTGCGGCTGGTGGGCGACCATGCCGAGACCGCACGCGCGCTTGGTTACCGCCTCACCGGCACGCGCATTGCGGCCACGGCCGCAGGCGGATTCCTGGCCGCCGTCGGCGGTGCCTACCTGTCGCTCTATTACCCCGGTAGCTGGAACGAGGGACTCTCCAGCGGCCAGGGTCTCATGGCGGTCGCGCTGGTGATCTTCGCGCGCTGGCAGCCGTGGCGCTGCCTGCTGGCCGCGCTCCTGTTCGGTGCCGCCGGTGCACTGGGCCCGGCCTTGCAGGCGGTGGGCGTCACCTCCGGCTACTACCTTTTCAACGCGGCGCCGTATGCGCTCACGCTGTTCATCATGATCCTCACCTGCCGCCCCGATCGCACGCTGTCGAGTGCACCGGGCGAGCTGAGCCTGACCCGATAAATCCACTTGCCCCAAGGAGAAACCATGTCCGAACGCTACATCCAGGCCGAACCCTATCCCTGGCCCTATGACGGTGCCCTGACCCCGGCCAATACCGCGCTCATCGTCATCGACATGCAGACCGACTTCTGCGGCATCGGCGGCTACGTGGACAAGATGGGCTATGACCTGTCGCTCACGCGCGCGCCCATCGAGCCGATCAAGAAAGTGCTGGCCGCCATGCGCGCCGGGGGCTACACCATCATCCATACCCGCGAAGGCCATCGCCCTGACCTGTCCGACCTGCCGGCCAACAAGCGCTGGCGCTCTCGCCAGATCGGCACAAACGGCGTGGGCATCGGCGACGCCGGCCCCTGCGGCCGCATCCTGGTGCGCGGCGAGCCGGGCTGGGAAATCATTCCCGAACTGGCCCCCATCGCCGGCGAGATCATCATCGACAAGCCGGGCAAGGGCTCCTTCTGTGCCACCGACCTGGAAATGATCCTGCACACGCGTGGCATCCGCAACATCGTGCTCACCGGCATCACCACCGATGTCTGCGTGCATACCACCATGCGCGAAGCCAATGACCGTGGCTTCGAATGCGTGATGCTCGCGGACTGCTGTGGCGCGACCGACCACAACAACCACCTGGCGGCGTTGTCCATGATCAAGATGCAGGGCGGCGTGTTCGGCGCGGTCTCCGATGCGGCCGCACTGATCGATGTGATCGGGGCCTGACATGCACGCCCTGGAGCTGGAGATCATCAATGCCGGCAAATCCTTCGGCAGCTTTCGTGCGCTCGATGAGGTGTCGCTGAAGATCCGCGCCGGTACCATCCACGCACTGCTGGGCGAGAACGGTGCGGGCAAGAGCACGCTGGTCAAGGGCCTGGTCGGCTACAGCCCGCTGGACCAGGGCAGCATCGTGGCCGACCGCCGCGAGGTGGAGATCCGCAGTGCGCGCGTACCCAACCAGCTCGGCATCGGCATGGTCTACCAGCACTTCACGCTGGCCCCCAGCCTGACCGTGGCCGAGAACCTGCTGCTGGCGCGCGGCGACCTGCCCTGGCGCATCCGCTGGCGCAGCGAGCGCGCCGTGCTGGAAGAATTCATGGCGCGCATGCCCTTCAAGCTGGGGCTGGAGCGCGCGGTGAGCAGCCTCTCCGCAGGCGAAAAACAGAAGCTGGAAATCTTGAAGCAGCTTTATCTGCGTCGCCGTTTCCTGATCCTTGATGAACCGACCTCGGTGCTGACCCCGCAGGAAGCCGACGAGGTGCTGGGACTCATGCATGCCCTCACGCGCCAGCAGGAACTCACGGTGCTGATGATCACCCACAAGTTCCACGAAGTGACTGCCTATGCCGACGATGTGACGGTGCTGCGCAAGGGCCGCCTGGTCGGCAGTGCCCGGGTTTCCGACACCACGCCGGATGCCCTGGCGCACTGGATGATGGGCCACGCGCGCGCCGAGAAAAAACAGGTGGAGCGGCCAGCCGTGCCAGCGCAGGCCCGCTTCGGGCTTGAAGTGAAGGAACTGACCGTCAACAACGATCGCGGCGTGGCTGCGGTGCGGGCCCTCTCGCTACAAGTGAAGCGCGGTGAAATCGTGGGCCTGGCCGGTATCTCCGGCAATGGCCAGAAGGAACTGGTGGAAGCCCTGCTGGGCCAGCGCCGCCACCTGCTGGGCGAGATCCGCATCGAGGATGCGCCCTATGCGGCCACGCGCGAGGAGATGCGACGGCTGCGTGTCTTCGCGCTACCGGAAGAACCGCTGCGCAACGCCTGCATCGCCGGCATGAGCGTGGCCGAGAACATGGCATTGCGCAATTTCGATGTCGCGCCCTTCAAGCGCAGCGGCTGGCGCGTGGACCGCAGCGCCATGAAGCGCCAGGCGCAGTCCCTGATCGCCGCCTTCAACGTCAAGCCGCCTGCACCGGAACGCCCCATCGGCACGCTCTCCGGCGGCAACGTGCAGCGTGCCGTACTGGCGCGTGAGCTGGGCGAAGAGGGCAATGCAGGCGCGGCCAACGTGCTCATCGTCGCCAATCCGGTCTTCGGGCTGGACTTCGCCTCGGTGGCCGACATCCATGCCCGCCTGCTGCAAGCGCGCGCACGCGGCGCGGCGGTGCTGCTGTTGAGCGAAGACCTGGACGAACTGCTGGAACTGTCCGACCGCATCCTGGTGATGACCGAGGGCCGCATCGTGCACGTGGCCCAGGACGTAGCCACGCAAGGTGCGGACCGCGCCGCCCTGGGCCGCTGGATGGCGGGCCACTCCGAACAATCTACCCACGCCGAGGCCGCATGATCCGTATCGACGCCTTCCCCTATCCCTATCAGTTCCATCCGCGCAGCACCGCGCTGGTGGTCATCGACATGCAGCGCGACTTCGTCGAAGAAGGCGGCTTCGGCAGTGCGCTGGGCAATGATGTGCGGCCCCTGGGCGCGATCGTGCCGACCGTGGCGGCGCTGCTCGCGCTGGCACGCCAGGCGCAGATGCTGGTGGTCCATACCCGAGAATCGCATTTGCCCGACCTGTCGGACTGCCCGCGCGCCAAGCGCCTGCGCGGCAACCCGACGCTGGGCATCGGCGATGTCGGCCCGATGGGCCGCATCCTGGTGCGTGGCGAGCCCGGCAACCAGATCCTGCCGCAACTGGCGCCCCTCGACGGCGAGATCGTCATCGACAAACCCGGCAAGGGCGCCTTCTACGCCACCGACCTGCACGCGCAGCTGCAGGAGCGCGGCATCACCCACCTGCTGGTGGCGGGCGTCACCACGGAAGTGTGCGTGCAGACGTCGATGCGCGAGGCCAATGACCGGGGCTATGAATGCCTGGTGGTGGAAGATGCCTGCGCCAGTTATTTCCCTGAATTCCATCGCGCCACGCTGGAGATGCTGACCGCCCAAGGTGGCATCGTCGGCTGGCGTGCGCCGCTGGCGCAGCTGCACAGCGCCGTAGCCGCCTATACCGGAGAAACGCCATGATGCAAGTGAACCTGCCCCATGTGGTGGCCGAGGTCGAACAAGCTTTTACGGATTACGAATACGCCCTGCTCATCAACGACATCCCGGCCCTGGACCGCTGGTTCTGGTATGCCCCCGAAACCGTGCGCTATGGTGTGGGCGAAGTGCTGCTGGGCGGCGAGGCGATCCGCCAGTACCGCAAGACCTGCACCCCGGTGCCGGCCTCGCGCAAGCTGCATCGCACCGTTGTCACCACCTTCGGCAGCGACTATGCTACGGTCTCCACTGAATTCACCGACCATACGTCCGATCGCATCGGCCGCCAGATGCAAACCTGGGTGCGCATGGACGAAGGCTGGCGCATCGTCGCCGCCCATGTCAGCCTGATGGCATGAGTCCGCAGCCACCCAGAACCAGAATGCCCGCACCATGACCGTCACCGTCGCCAACCCGCTCGCCGAACAGGTCTATCACCGGATCAAGGACGACATCTTCAGTTTCCGGCTGCTGCCGGGAGACAATTTCACCGAGACCGAAATGGCCCAGCGCCAGGGCGTCTCGCGCACGCCCTTGCGGGATGCACTGTTCAGGCTGCAACGCGAGGGCTATCTGGAAGTGGGATTCCGGCGCGGCTGGAAGGTCTGCCCGATCGACTTCGACCGCCTCGACAATCTCTACGACCTGCGTATCGTGCTGGAAATGGCCGCGCTGGAGAAACTCTGCAGCCAGCAGGAGCCGACGGCCGAACTGGACCAGTTGAACGCCATCTGGCTGGCCGAACCGGAAGCGCGCCATACCGATGCCGTCAAGGTGGCCGAGCTGGACGAAGCCTTCCATACCAACCTGGTGGCCGCAGCCGGCAATGTGGAGATGACCCGGGTGCATACCGAGGTGACGGAAAAGATCCGCATCGTGCGCCGGCTGGACTTCCTCAAGAAGAAGCGCATCGACGCCACCTACGAGGAACACGGCAAGATCCTGCAACTGATCGCCAAGCGCAAGGCTACCGAAGCCCAGATCCTGCTGCGTGCCCATATCACCCAGAGCAAGCTGGAAGTCAGGAAGATCACCATCTGGATGCTGGCCGAGGCACGCCAGCTCCAGGAGCCCGAAGCGGCGCTGGCCCGCTGACCCTGCCGGGAAGAAGCTTTCATATGAAAGTTTGTCAATATTTCCCTGGTGAAATATGAAAAATTGCGCTGCCTGTCGGCTTCAGGCGGCTTGATCCGTGCCAAGCCGCCACCAAATCAAGGAAAGCCTCCGAAACCATTTATAATGGAAGGCTTTTGCAACAGCGCATCTTTCCAGCGGCTCAATGAAGGTATTTCGCGGACTTCCCACAGCCGAATCGCGCGCCCCGTGCGCGCTGACCATCGGCAATTTCGACGGCGTGCATCTGGGCCACCAGGCCCTCTTGGCGCGCGTGCGCGAGGCCGCCGGCACCCTGGGGCTGGACGCGGCGGTGATGACTTTCGAACCGCATCCGCGTGAATTCTTCGCCCAGCTGGCCGGCACTCCCGAACGCGCCCCGGCGCGCATCGCCAACCTGCGCGACAAGCTCGAAGCGCTCTCCCATTCCGGCATCGACCGGGTGGTGGTGGAGCATTTCGGCAGCCATTTCGCCGCCCTCTCCCCACAGGACTTCATCGAGAAGATCCTGGTGCAGGGCCTGCACGTGCGCTGGCTCATGGTCGGTGACGACTTCTGCTTCGGCGCGCGCCGCGCCGGCACGCTCGATACCCTGATCGCGGCCGGCAAGCAGCACGGCTTCGAGGTCCATGCCCTGCCCACGGTGACCAATGCCGGTGTGCGCATCTCGTCGTCGGCCGTGCGCGCGGCGCTGGCCGAGGGCGATTTCACCCTGTCGCAACAGTTGCTGGGACATCCCTACGCCATCAGCGGCCGGGTCGTGCACGGCAAGAAACTGGGCCGCACCATCGGTTTCCCGACGCTGAACATGCGCGTGGGCCACAAGCGTCCTGCGCTCTCGGGCATCTTCGTGGTGCAGGTGCACGGTTTGGCCGAACAGCCCTTGCCGGCCGTGGCCAGCCTGGGCGTGCGTCCGACGGTGGACAACAGCGGCCGGGTGCTGCTGGAAACCCACCTGCTGGACTTCAAGGGCGATTGCTACGGCAAGCTGGTGCGGGTGGAATTCCTCAAGAAGCTGCGCGACGAAGAAAAGTATGTCGACCTGCCCACGCTGACCACGGCCATTGCCCGTGACGTGGACAATGCCCGCGCCTGGTTCCGTGAAAACGCCGGCTTCGCCGTCTCGGCCACCGACCGAATTTGAACGCTGGGCGGTTGCCGGAGCCCTGCTCCCGCAGCTGTCCAGCCGCCCCATCCTGCATCCTGCCTGCCGCAGCGCGCCCTGCTTGTGACGCCCTGCCTGGCCCCGGAATCAACCTGCATTCAACGAAAGCTCTGTCATGTCCAACAACGAATCTTCCGCCAAGCCCGGCAAACCGGAAAAAGCCGGCAAGGCGCCCTCCAAATACCCGGTCAACATGACCGAAACCGGCTTCCCCATGCGCGGCGACCTCGCCAAGCGCGAGCCGCAGTGGGTCAAGGAATGGCAGGAAAAGAAGGTCTACGAGCGCATCCGCAAGGCCTCGGCCGGCCGCCCGAAGTTCATCCTGCACGACGGCCCCCCGTATGCCAACGGCGACATCCACATCGGCCACGCCGTCAACAAGATCTTGAAGGACATGATCGTCAAGGCCCGCAACATGGCCGGCTTCGACGCCCAATACGTGCCGGGCTGGGATTGCCACGGCATGCCCATCGAGATCCAGATCGAAAAGCAGTTCGGCAAGAACCTGCCGGTGGCCGAAGTGCAGGCCAAGGCGCGCGCCTACGCAGGCGAGCAAATCGAACGCCAGAAGGCTGACTTCATCCGCCTGGGCGTGCTCGGCGAATGGGACAACCCCTACAAGACCATGAACTTCTCCAACGAAGCCGACGAGCTGCGCGCACTCGGCACGATCCTGGAGAAGGGTTACGTCTATCGCGGCCTCAAGCCCGTGAACTGGTGCTTCGACTGCGGCTCGGCGCTGGCTGAGGCTGAAGTGGAATACCAGGACAAGCGCGACCCGGCCATCGATGTCGGCTTCCCGTTTGCCGAACACGACAAGGTCGCCACCGCTTTCGGCCTGGCCGACCTGCCGACCCGCAACGGCTACATCGTCATCTGGACCACCACGCCCTGGACCATCCCGTCCAACCAGGCGTTGAACGTCCATCCGGAATTCGAATACGCGCTGGTCGAGACCAGCCGCAACGGCGAAGCCACCCTGCTGATCCTGGCCAAGGACCTGGTGGAATCCTGCCTGCAGCGCTTCGGCCTGGAAGGCAAGATCATCGCCACCACCACCGGCGAGAAGCTGTCCCTGATCCGCTTCCATCATCCGCTGGCCAAGGCCGATGCCGGCTACGACCGCCTGTCGCCGATCTACCTGGGTGAATACGTGACCGCCGACAGCGGTACCGGCATCGTGCACTCGGCACCGGCCTACGGTATCGAAGACTTCATCTCCTGCAAGGCGCACGGGATGAAGGATGACGACATCCTCAATCCGGTCATGGGCGATGGCCGTTACGCCTCCTGGCTGCCGCTGTTTGCCGGCCTGACCATCTGGGAAGCCTCCAAGCCCATCTGCGCCAAGCTGGAAGAAGTGGGTTCGCTGTTCAAGCTGGTCATGTTCGACCACAGCTACATGCACTGCTGGCGCCACAAGACCCCCATCGTCTATCGCGCCACCTCGCAGTGGTTCGCCAGCATGGACAACACGCCCAAGGATGGCGGCCCCAGCCTGCGCCAGACCGCGCTGCAAGGCATCGAGGACACCGCTTTCTTCCCCGGCTGGGGCAAGGCGCGCCTGCACGGCATGATCGCCAACCGTCCGGACTGGACGCTGTCGCGCCAGCGACAGTGGGGCGTGCCCATGGCCTTCTTCGTGCACAAGGAAACCGGTGAACTGCATCCGCGTACGCCCGAGCTGATCGAGCAGGTCGCCCAACGCATCGAGAAAAGCGGCATCGAGGCCTGGCAGGCGCTGGATCCCAAGGAATTGCTCGGCGACGATGCCGAACACTACGTCAAGAACCGTGACACGCTGGACGTCTGGTTCGATTCCGGCACCACCCACCAGACCGTTCTGCGCGGCTCGCACGCACAGCAGTCGCAGTTCCCGGCCGACCTCTACCTGGAAGGCTCGGACCAGCATCGCGGCTGGTTCCACTCGTCGCTGCTGACATCGTCGATGCTGAATGGCCGCGCGCCTTACAAGGCCCTGCTCACGCACGGCTTCGTGGTCGATGGCGAGGGCAAGAAGATGTCCAAGTCCAAGGGCAACGTGGTGGCCCCGCAGAAGGTCTCGGACTCGCTGGGCGCGGAAATCCTGCGCCTGTGGGTGGCCTCGACCGACTACTCGGGCGAGCTGTCGATCTCGGATGAAATCTTGAAACGGGTGGTGGAAGCCTATCGCCGCATCCGCAACACCCTGCGCTTCCTGCTGGCCAACACCTCCGATTTCGATCCGGCGCAACACGCCGTGCCGGTGGCGCAGATGCTGGAAATCGACCGCTATGCGATCGCCAACATGGCGCGCCTCCAAGGCGAGGTGCTGGCGCACTTCGAGACCTATGAATTCCACCCGGTGGTGGCCAAGCTGCAGATGTACTGCTCGGAAGACCTGGGCGGCTTCTACCTGGACATCCTGAAAGACCGCCTCTACACCAGCGGCGTGGAGTCGGCTGCTCGCCGCTCGGCCCAGACCGCGGTGTGGCACATCACCCAGTCGCTGTTGCGCCTGATGGCACCGATCCTGTCCTTCACGGCCGAAGAAGCCTGGCGCTTCTTCGCCGGCAAGGAGGCCTTCGAGGCCAGCGGCGAAACCATCTTCTCGCAGGTCTATTACGCCCTGCCGGAAGTGGCTGATGCCCAGGCCCTGCTGGACAAGTTCGCCGTGCTGCACGAAGTGCGCGCAGCAGTCACCAAGCAGCTGGAAGAAGTGCGTATCGCCGGCAGCATCGGCTCTTCCCTGCAGGCCGAAGTGGAACTGAAGGTCGCCGGCGACAAGGCCGCCCTGCTGGAAAGCCTGGGCGATGACCTCAAGTTCGTCCTCATCACCTCCGCTGCCCGCGTCACCGCGGTGGCCACGGTGGAAGAGGAAGCGGTGGTGGTGACGCCTTCGGCGCATCAGAAATGTGAACGTTGCTGGCACTATCGCGCTGATGTCGGGTCTCATGCCGATCATCCGGGCCTGTGCGGTCGCTGCTACAGCAACCTGTTCGGCCAGGGCGAACAGCGTCGCTTCGCCTGATCCGGGCGGGACGGCCTTGCTAGCGGCCCGCTGCACCTGAATGCAGCGGGCCGTCCACTCCAACAAGAACATCCATGGCAACCAAAAAGCGCTCCTCCTCTTCCGGCTCTTCGTCCACCACCCAAGGGCTGCTGCCCTGGCTGGGCATCGCCACCATCGTGCTGCTGCTGGACCAGCTCACCAAGATCACCATACTGAAACTGTTCCACTACGGCGAATCGCTGCCGGTGACCGGTTTCTTCAACCTGGTCCTGGTCTACAACAAGGGCGCGGCCTTCAGCTTCCTGGCCGCCAGCGGTGGCTGGCAGCGCTATCTCTTCACCGCCATCGGCATCGGTGCGGCGGTGTTCATCATCCACCTGCTGCGCAAGCATCCCGGCCAGCGCATGTTCTGCTGGGCCCTGGCCCTCATCCTGGGCGGTGCGATCGGCAACGTCATCGATCGCGTGGTGTATGGACATGTGATCGACTTCCTCGACGTCTACGTCGGCAACTGGCACTGGCCGGCCTTCAACCTGGCCGATAGTGCGATCTGCGTGGGTGCGGTATTGTTCGTCGTGGACGAACTGCGCCGCGTCTCCAAGAAGTAAGGCAAGTCCGCACGTCTGCAAGTCTGAACACGCCTGCGGTACGCCGCATTCCGGGAGCAAACAATGGATCTGGCTGGCAAGAAAATCGTATTGGGCCTGACCGGCGGCGTGGCCTGCTACAAGGCCGCCATGCTGGCGCGTGAACTGGGCCGCGCCGGTGCCACCGTGCACGTGGTGATGACCGAGGCGGCCACGCACTTCATGACCGCCGTCACCATGCAGGCCCTCACCGGCAACCCGGTCTACACCGACCAATGGGATGCGCGCATGGACAACAACATGCCGCACATCAATCTCACCCGCGATGCCGATGCAGTCGTCATCGTGCCCTGCTCCACCGATTTCATCGCCAAGCTGGCGCACGGGCAGTGCGACGACCTGCTCTCGACCTTGTGCGTGGCGCGTCCGGCACGGGTACCGCTGATGGTGGCCCCGGCCATGAACGTGGAGATGTGGCAGAACCCCGCCACCCAGCGCAACGTGCGCCAGATCCGCGAGGACGGCATCCTGCTGCTGGGCCCGGACGCGGGCGCGCAAGCCTGTGGCGAGGTCGGCGAGGGCCGCATGCTGGAGCCGGCGCAATTGCTGGAGGAGATCGTCGCGGCCTTCCAGCCCAAGCTGCTGGCGGGCCGCCGCGTGCTGCTCACGGCCGGGCCGACCTTCGAGCCCATCGATCCGGTGCGCGGCATCACCAATCTGTCTTCCGGCAAGATGGGCTATGCGATCGCGCGTGCGGCGCGTGAAGCCGGTGCGGAAGTCACCCTGGTGTCCGGCCCGACGGCGCTGGACACCCCTTACGGCGTGCTGCGCGTGGACGTGCAGACGGCCCTGCAGATGCATGAGGCGGTATTAGCCCATGTGAAGGAAAAAGACCTGTTCGTCGCCGTTGCCGCCGTCGCTGACTGGCGCGTGGCCAATGCCAGCGAGCAGAAACTGAAGAAACAGGACGAACACGATACCCCGCAGCTGGAGTTCGTCCAAAACCCCGACATCCTGGCCACCGTCGCCGCCCTGCCCCAGCGCCCCTATTGCGTGGGCTTTGCGGCCGAATCGGAGAACCTGGAGCAATATGGCGCGGCCAAGCGCATCCGCAAGAACATTCCGCTCTTGGTCGGCAATATCGGCCACCAGACCTTTGGCCGGGATGACAACGCTCTCATGCTGTTCGACGCCCAGGGCCACAGCGCCCTGCCCCGCGCGGACAAGCAGACCCTGGCCCGCCAGCTGGTGCGCGAGATCGCGCGCCGCATGGCGGCCTGACGGTGCACGGCCCGCGTCTTGCGGGCCGTGTCTTTTGTACGCTTGCGTACGTTTTGTTTTTTGAATCCGATTACGCATCATGAAGACCATCGACATCAAGATCCTCGACCCCCGCATGAAAGACCAGCTGCCCGCCTACGCCACTCCCGGCAGCGCCGGCCTGGACCTGCGGGCCTGCATCGATGCGCCGCTGACCCTGGCACCGGGTGCCACGCACCTGATCCCGACGGGCCTGGCGATCCACCTGGCCGATCCCAATTACGCGGCCGTGATCCTGCCGCGCAGCGGCATGGGCCACAAGCATGGCATCGTGCTGGGCAACCTGGTCGGGCTGATCGATTCGGATTACCAGGGCCAGTTGATGATCTCGACGTGGAACCGCGGCAGCACCGAGTTTGTCCTAAACCCCATGGAACGCCTGGCGCAGCTGGTGATCGTGCCGGTACTGCAGGTCGGCTTCAATGTGGTGGATGAATTCGACAGCAGCGATCGCGGCGCCGGTGGTTTCGGCAGCACAGGCAAACACTGATGGAGAACCGCATGCTCGTATCCCCCCTGCCCCGGTGGCAGAAACTGAAAACCCTCGCCGTCCTGGCGCCGCTGGCCGTCCTGGCCGCCTGCGCCACCCAGGAACCCGGTCCGGTCACCGCCACGCCGTCCAAACCGGTGGCCACCCCCACCCAGGCGCCGCGCCCGGTGGCCGACAACCCCCAGCAGGCACAATTGCGCGAACTGATCGCGCAGCAGGACCGGCTCTACCGCGTCGCTGCGCCGCTGTTGACCAGCAATGCCCAGCTCTGCCGCGGCAATGCCCGCAACTTGCTGGGCTTTACCGCCAAGAACCGCTACTCCTTCCCCATCGAATATGCAGAGACGGCGCGTAGCCTGGGCTATGACGACCGCCTGCAGGTCACCGGCGTACTGCCGGGCAGCGGCGCTGCCCAGGCTGGCATCCAGCGTGGCGACTTCCTGATCTCGGTGGCAGGCAAGCCGATGCCACAAGGCACCGATGCCGAACGCCAGGCCGCCGTGCTGCTGAGCCCGCTGGTGGTCAAGAAGTCCCCCATTGCGCTGGGCGTGCAGCGCAACGGCCAGAACACCACCGTCAATGTCCCGCTGACCTTCGCCTGCGCCTTCAGCATCGAGCTGGGCAATGCCGACAACGTCAACACCTATGCCGATGGCCGCCGCGTGCTCATTACCCGCGGCATGCTCAAGTTCACCCAGTCCGATGATGAACTGGCCTACCTGATCGCCAAGGACATGGCGCACAACATCCTCGGCCACGCCATCCGCCAGCGCATGGTCTCGACGATTGCCGAAGTGATCGACAACCTGCTGCTGCCGCATCCGGACCCGACCACCACGGCCGGTACCGCCGGCATCCGGGTCTATCCGCAAGACCTGGATGCGGCTGCCGATACGCTCTCGCTGTACCTGCTCGCGCGCGCCGGCTACAGCATCGACAACGTTCCGGCATTCTGGAAGCGCCTGGCCGACCAGTATCCGGCCAGTGTGCCCAACGGCTACACGGCGCTGCATCCCGCCACCGCCTATCGCCTCTCGATGATCGACAAGGTCACGCAGATCGTGAAGGCCAAGCAGGAAGCGGGCAAGCCGCTGGTGCCGTAAATGCGGTGAGTTGAAGTAGTTGAAGTGAAGACGGCGCGGTGAAGACCGCGCCGTTTTTGTTTGCGTGGTGAAAGTGAAGCCAGCTGCAAACAAAAAGGCCACGCCGGTTTCCCGACGTGGCCTTGGTGGCTAGCCTGATGCGCTTATTCGACTTCGAGCTTTTCTTGCGGCTCTTCCGGCGGGGACGAATCGTCGCCCTCGGGGAATTCCAGCTTGATCTGCTCCTTGTCGTCCATCTCCACCGTCACGCGGCCGCCGCTGACCAGTTTGCCGAACAGCAGTTCGTCGGCCAGCGCCTTGCGGATCAGGTCCTGGATCAGGCGCGACATCGGACGTGCACCCATCAGCGGATCGAAGCCCTTCTTGCCCAGGAACTTGCGCAGGTTGTCGGAGAAGACGGCTTCCACCTTCTTCTCGTGCAACTGCTCTTCCAGCTGCATCAGGAACTTGTCGACCACGCGCAGGATGATTTCCTCGTCCAGCGGGCGGAAGCTGATGATGGCATCCAGACGGTTGCGGAACTCCGGGGTGAACATGCGCTTGATGTCCGCCATTTCGTCGCCGGCTTCCTTCTTTTCGGTGAAGCCGATGGTGCGCTTCTGCAGGCTCTCGGCCCCCGCGTTGGTGGTCATGATGATGATCACGTTGCGGAAGTCGGTCTTGCGGCCGTTGTTGTCGGTCAGCGTGCCATGGTCCATCACCTGCAACAGGATGTTGAAGATGTCGGGGTGCGCCTTCTCGATTTCATCCAGCAGCAGCACGGCATGCGGCTTCTTGTTGACGGCTTCGGTCAAGAGGCCGCCCTGGTCGAAACCGACATAGCCCGGGGGCGCGCCGATGAGGCGGCTCACGGCGTGGCGCTCCATGTATTCGGACATGTCGAACCGTACCAGCTCGATGCCCAGGATGAAGGCCAGCTGCTTGGCCACTTCGGTCTTGCCCACGCCGGTCGGGCCGGAGAACAGGAAGGAGCCGATCGGCTTGTCAGTCTTGCCCAGGCCGGCACGTGCCATCTTGATGGCCGAGGCCAACGCTTCGATGGCCGGATCCTGGCCGAACACGACGTTCTTCAGGTCGCGGTCAATGGTCTGCAGCTTGGCGCGATCATCCTGGTTCACGGACTGCGGCGGAATGCGGGCGATCTTGGAAATGATTTCCTCGATCTCCGGCTTGCCGATGGTCTTCTTCTGCTTGGACTTGGGCAGGATGCGCTGGGCAGCACCGGCTTCGTCGATCACGTCGATGGCCTTGTCGGGCAGGTGACGATCATTGATGAAACGCGCCGCCAGTTCGGCTGCCGAAGTCAGGGCCGAAGCGGAATACTTCACACCATGGTGTTCCTCGAACTTGGACTTCAGGCCACGCAGGATCTGCACGGTCTGCTCCACGGTCGGTTCGTTCACATCAATCTTCTGGAAGCGACGCGACAGCGCGTGATCCTTCTCGAAGACGCCACGGAATTCGGTATAGGTGGTCGCCCCGATGCACTTCAACTGGCCGCTCGAGAGCGCCGGCTTCAACAGGTTGGACGCGTCCAGCGTGCCGCCCGACGCCGAGCCCGCACCGATGATGGTGTGGATTTCATCGATGAAGAGGATGCCATTGGGGCTGTCCTTCAATTGCTTCAACACGGCCTTGAGGCGCTGCTCGAAGTCGCCACGGTACTTGGTACCGGCCAGCAGCGCGCCCATGTCCAGCGAATACACGACGGCATTCTTCAGGATCTCGGGCACGTCGCCTTGCGTCACGCGCCAGGCCAGGCCTTCGGCGATGGCGGTCTTGCCGACACCGGCTTCGCCCACCAGCAGCGGGTTGTTCTTGCGGCGGCGGCACAGGGTCTGGATGACGCGCTCGACCTCGGAATCGCGGCCGATCAGCGGATCAATCTTGCCTTCGGCCGCAGCCTTGTTCAGGTTCTGGGTGAACTGGTCCAGCGGGCTTTCCTTCTGCTGGCCTTCGGCTTGCACGTCTTCGGCGCCTTCCGGAGCCTTCTGCGGATCAGCCTGCTGGTCCTTGCGCACGCCGTGCGAGATGAAGTTGACCACGTCCAGGCGGGTCACGCCCTGCTGGTGCAGGTAGTACACCGCGTGCGAATCCTTCTCGCCGAAGATGGCCACCAGCACGTTGGCACCGGTGACTTCCTTCTTGCCGTTGGAGGCCGACTGCACGTGCATGATGGCGCGCTGGATCACGCGCTGGAAGCCCAGCGTGGGCTGGGTGTCCACCTCATTGGTGCCGGGGACCGTGGGCGTGTTGTCGGTGATGAAATTGGTCAGCGTCTTGCGCAGATCATCAATGTTCACCGAGCAGGCGCGCAGCACTTCGGCCGCCGAAGGATTGTCCAGCAGCGCGAGCAGCAAGTGTTCCACGGTAATGAATTCATGGCGCGATTGTCTGGCTTCGACAAAGGCCATGTGCAAACTGACTTCGAGTTCCTGCGCAATCATGCTTCCTCCATCACGCATTGCAGGGGGTGCCCTGCTTTTCGAGCGTGGGTTAAAACGAGTTCCACTTTTGTGGATGCGATATCTTTGGGATACACACCACACATTCCCTTCCCATCGCGGTGAACCTTGAGCATGATCTGCGTCGCGGTTTCACGGTCCTTGTTGAAGTACTGCTGGATGACTGCGACGACGAATTCCATCGGCGTATAGTCATCGTTCAACAATAAAACCTGGTACATCGGGGGCGGCTTGAGTTTTGCCTCCTGCCGTTCCAGGACTGTACCGCCATCATTTTCGTGCTTGGTTGCCATGCGTTTATTCGACCATCAAAGCTGTGCAACGCACAATGATCACGTAACCTCTAGATGAGATAGATATTACTTGTTTTCCGGACCTTGCGCAGATGACGATGATTTATCCTAAATCAAGGGTTTCTTTCCCCATCGCTCAAACAGGGCCACAAAGCGGAACGTGAAAACTGCTTGACTTTTGGATTTCGACCGAGAACAATGGAATTCATTGATTAGTAGTTACTAAATGTAACAGCTCATCGATACGATAGGGGGCAGGTTTAAGGGGGGCTGCGTGACGCGCGATGCTTCTTGCTTTGACGGCTCGTGTGAATAGTTAATTTTGAAAGATGCTTTTATGGCAACAGGTACTGTCAAGTGGTTCAATGATTCCAAAGGCTTTGGCTTTATCACTCCGGATGACGGCGGCGAAGATCTGTTCGCTCACTTCTCCGCAATCCAGATGAACGGCTTCAAGACCCTGAAAGAAGGTCAAAAAGTCCAGTTTGACGTTACGCAAGGCCCCAAAGGCAAGCAAGCTTCGAACATCCAGAACGCCGCTTAAACCCCGGTTTCTCTAAAAGCCCCGCTCTTGCGGGGCTTTTTTCATTGGGGCGACACTTTTGCTCGGCGCTGCCGTCCGTGCATCCCTGCCTGCCAACAACTTGCGCCCAAAACAAAAACAGCCGGCAAATGCCGGCTGTCTGTTGTTTTTTCGTCATCACGTCAGCAGAACAAGCTGCTGAAGCAGTATGGCGGCTTTACATGTTTTCGATCATCGCTTCACCGAAGCCCGAGCACGATACCTGCGTCGCCCCCTCCAGCAAACGCGCAAAATCATAGGTCACGCGCTTGGCCGAAACCGACTTCTGCATGGCCGTGATGATGAGGTCTGCCGCCTCGATCCAGCCCATGTGGCGCAGCATCATTTCTGCGGAAAGAATGCTGGAACCGGGGTTCACGTAATCCTTGCCGGCATACTTCGGCGCGGTGCCATGGGTGGCTTCGAACACGGCGACCGAATCGGACATGTTGGCACCCGGAGCAATCCCGATACCGCCAACCTGCGCCGCCACGGCGTCGGAAATGTAGTCGCCGTTCAGGTTCATGGTGGCGATGACGCTGTATTCGGCCGGTCGCATCAGTACCTGCTGGAAGAAGGCATCGGTGATGGCATCCTTGATGACGATCTGGCGGCCGGTCTTGGGGTTCTTCAGGCGCATCCACGGGCCGTCGTCGATCAGCTCGGCGCCGAACTCGCGGCCGGCCAGCGCATAGCCCCAGTCACGGAAAGCGCCTTCGGTGTACTTCATGATGTTGCCCTTGTGGACCAGCGTCACGGAGGGCTTGTCATGGTCGATGGCGTACTGGATGGCCTTGCGCACCAGACGCTCGGTGCCTTCGCGCGAGACCGGCTTGATGCCCAGCGCCGAGGTCTCCGGGAAGCGCAGCTTCTTGACGCCCATCTCGCGCGTGAGCAATTCGATCAATTTCTTCACTTCCGGCGTACCCGCCTGCCATTCGATGCCGGCGTAGATGTCTTCGGAGTTTTCGCGGAAGATCACCATGTCGGTCTTCTCAGGCTCCTTCAGCGGCGAGGGCACGCCCTTGAAATAGCGCACAGGTCGCAGGCAGACGTAGAGGTCCAGCTGCTGGCGCATGGTCACGTTCAGGGAACGGATGCCACCACCGACCGGCGTGGACAGCGGCCCCTTGATCGAGACCAGGTACTCCTTGAGCACATCCAGCGTTTCCTCCGGCAGCCAGGTATCGGCGCCATAGAGCTTGGTCGACTTCTCGCCCGCGTAGATTTCCATCCAGTGGATCTTGCGCGCACCGCCGTAGGCCTTCTCCACCGCAGCATCGACCACCTTGAGCATCACCGGCGTGACATCCACGCCCACGCCATCACCCATGATGAAGGGAATGATGGGATTGTTCGGGACATTGAGGGTGTCATCGGCATTGGCGGTGATCTTGCGCCCTTCTGCAGGCACTTGGATATGTTGGTACGACATCGTGGTCTCCGACGGTTGAGGCGGTAGCGTTAGGAAGCATCAGCGGCAAAGCCCATACAGATCGCAAAGGACCTTGCATGATTTGCCATACAAGCGGGGAATTTTAAGAGATTTCCGGATTTTCAGCCGGGAAAATTCCGGATTGCAATCACCAAGTCTTATATAAGACATAGGACATATCCAATCGATTATGCATCAGGATTTTACGCAAGGCCATCTTTTTGCGACACTAGCGCATGCCTTTGATCCTCTTCAACAAACCCTTCGGCGTGATGAGCCAGTTCTCCGCCCATCCCGAGCGCCAGACGCTGGCCGATTACCTCGACATCCCCAACATCTATCCTGCCGGCCGGCTCGATGCCGACAGTGAAGGCCTGCTGCTGCTCACCGATGACGGCAAGCTGCAGCACGCCATCGCCCATCCGCGCCGCAAGCAGCCCAAGACCTACCTGGCGCAGGTGGAAGGCCTGGCCACGCCAGAAGCGCTGCAACGCCTGCGCAATCCGCTGGACCTGGGCGACTTCGTCACCCAGCCCGGGGAGGCGCGATTGATCCAGGAACCTGCCTGGATCTGGCCGCGCACGCCGCCCATCCGCCAGCGTGCCAACCAGCCCACCAGCTGGATCGCCCTGACCATCAGCGAAGGCAAGAACCGTCAGGTGCGCCGCATGACGGCGGCAGTGGGGCTGCCCACGCTGCGCCTGGTGCGCATCGCCATCGGCCCGTTCTCGCTGGCGACCCATCCGGTGATGCCCGGGGAATGGCGCGAAGTCGATCTGCAGGAGCTGGATGCCTGAGCGCCGCATGAACAATCTGACAAGATTCGAAGCATCCAGGACTGCCCACTTCTTCCCGAAACCTCATAAAAAAGATCAGAAGTGATGTCAACCTTCATACGCGCGCGCCGTTATTGGCAGTGATTCGCACGAATCATCGTTTGCCTCACATCCCTAACATGTTGAATTGAAGGACGCAAAATGAAAAAATTGATCGCCGCTCTGATCGCTGGTCTGTTCGCAACTGCTGCTTTCGCACAAGCTCCGGCCGCGCCTGAAGCGCCGAAGGCTGAAGCCGCTGCTCCGAAGGCAAAGAAGGCCAAGAAGGCAAAGAAGGCCAAGAAGGCAAAGAAGGCAGCTGAAGCTAAGTAATTAGCGTCCGCACCAAGAAAAGGCAGGCTAGT
>NZ_NJGV01000015.1 GCF_002213425.1 Herbaspirillum aquaticum
TGTCCGCACGGTTCAGGCGAGGCGCGCCATGGCCATCCACGCCCGCCAGCGCACTCCCGCTGCACACGCCCTGCCCCGCTGCTGCTATCCTGCCCGATCCGAATCCCGATTGATAAACAACATGCGCCAATCTTCACTTTCCCGATTTTCCCGACTTTCCCGTTTCTTCATGCATGGCACCGTCGCCCTCCTGGCCGTCGGCTGCCTGTCCACCGCCGGCGCGCAGACGCCGCAGGTGCGCAAGTTTGCCACCACCCAGCTCAACATCGGCATCCACCTGATCAAGGCTGAAGTGGCCCAGACCGAGGCCGAGCGCGAGCAAGGCCTGATGTTCCGCGAAAAGATGGGCGACAACGAGGGCATGCTGTTCCTCTTCGGCCAGCCGGCCGGGGTCTGCATGTGGATGAAAAATACGCTGATTCCGCTGTCGGTGGCCTTCATGGATGAAAAAGGCGTGATCATCAACATCGAGGAAATGAAGGAACAGACCCTGGATTCGCACTGTGCCAAACGTGCGGCGGTCTATGCGCTGGAGATGAACAAGGGCTGGTTCAAGCAGAAGAACATCAAACCCGGCACCAAGATTGAAGGCTTACCCCAATAAGCCGTCCGGGCTGCGGCCTCTGGCTCCGGCCCGTTATCTGGCCATGACGCTGGGGAAGGCGGCAAAAAGCCGCCCCAAACGCAAAAAACCGCTTGGAATCAAGCGGTTTTCTTGTACTGCAGCCTGAAGCGGGCCAGGCCGCGCTTCAGTTCAAGCCAGGAGCAATTAAGCAGCCAGGGCCTTCAGGGCAGCAGCCAGGCGGCTCTTGTGGCGAGCGGCCTTGTTCTTGTGAATGATCTTCTTGTCGGCGATGCTGTCGATGGTCGACACGGAAGATTGGAACACGGAGGTTGCTGCAGCCTTGTCGCCGGCGGCGATGGCCTTGCGAACTGCCTTGATTGCGGTGCGCAGGGTCGAGCGCTGGCTCGAGTTGTGAGCGTTTTGCTTGACTGCTTGACGAGCACGCTTACGTGCCTGTGCGGTATTTGCCATGAAAATTATCCTAAATCGAGAGTCGTTTGCGCCGCAAACCCCGAGGACTCGCGATGCCAAATTCTGTAAAGCATCGGATTATAACGAGATTCCCGTGACAAGGCAATCAACTTGTCCGCTTCTGCTGTAAACACTGTGCCATCCGTTGCGATGCCACCGCACCGGCCCGGATTTCCGCAAGGAAATTCACGCCTGCTACCGAACCTGTAGCCACGACATCGGGTCTATCGCGCCGAGCAGCAGGGGCATGTCCTTTCCTTCATATCGTCTCCGAAGGACCTGCATCCGGGGCCTGCCCCGCCCCTGTCGTGCTCCCGCACCAATCCTTGCCATTGCAGCAAAAGCACCGCTGCCCACCGCTATAATGCCGCTCCATGAATCTGCATAAAACCCTCGCCGCCATCTCCGGCATGACGATGCTCTCGCGCATCACCGGGCTGGCCCGGGAAATCCTGTTCGCCCGCGCCTTTGGCGCGTCCGCCTACACCGACGCCTTCAACATCGCCTTCCGCATCCCCAACCTGCTGCGCCGGCTCTTCGCCGAAGGCGCCTTTTCGCAGGCCTTCGTGCCCATCCTGGCTGAATACAAGAACCGCCGCGGCCTGGAGGAAACCAAGCACCTGGTCGACCACGTGGCCACGGCCCTGATGTGGGTCATGTTGATCACCTGCGTGGCCGGCATCGCCGCCACCCCGTTCGTGGTCTATTTCATCGCCACCGGGCTGCAATACAACCCGGACGCCTTCAACGCCTCGGTGCTGATGACCCGTATCATGTTCCCCTACATCGGCTTCATGGCCTTCGTGGCGCTGGCCGGCGGCATCCTCAATACCTGGAAGGAATTCAAGATCCCGGCGGTCACTTCGGTGCTGCTCAACATCTCCTTCATCGTGGCATCGCTCTTCGTGGCTCCCTTCATGGAACAGCCCATCTATGCGATGGCTTTCGCGGTGCTGGTGGGCGGCATCCTGCAGGTGGCCATCCAGGTGCCGGCGTTGATCAAGATCGGCATGCTGCCGCGCCTGTACTGGAACCCGCTGCTGGGCCTGCGCGACGATGGCGTCAAACGGGTGCTCAAGAAAATGGGGCCCGCCGTCTTTGCCGTCTCGGCCGCGCAGATCAGCCTGATGATCAATACCAATATCGCCTCTCGTCTTGAGCACGGCAGCGTTTCCTGGCTCAGCTATGCCGACCGCCTGATGGAATTCCCCACCGCCCTGCTGGGCGTGGCGCTGGGTACCATCCTGCTGCCCAGCTTGTCCAACGCCCATGCCGCCGAAGACATGGAGGAATATTCCGCCCTGCTGGACTGGGGCCTGCGCCTGACCTTCATGCTGGCCATGCCCTCGGCCGTGGGGCTGGCCACGCTCTCCGAGCCGCTCACGGCCACCCTGTTCCACTATGGCCGCTTCGATGCGCTGTCGGTGACCATGGTCGGCCACGCCCTGGTGGCCTATGGCGTGGGCCTGATCGGCTTGATCGTGGTGAAGATCCTGGCCCCCGGCTTCTATGCCAAGCAGGATATCCGCACCCCCGTCATCATCGCCGTGGGCGTGCTCATCGCCACCCAGCTCATGAACAGCGTCTTCGTGCCCATGTTCTCGCACGCCGGCCTGGCCTTGTCGATCGGCCTGGGGGCCTGCCTCAATGCCCTGTGCCTGTACATCGGCCTGCGCCGCCGCCAGATCTACGTTCCGCGTCCGGGCTGGGGCATGTTCCTGGTGCGCCTGACCGGCGCGCTGCTGGTGATGGCCGGTGTGGCGCTGTGGATTTCCGGCCACTTCGACTGGGTCGCCCTGCGCGCCCATCCGGTACTGCGCATCGGGGCGCTGCTGCTGGTGCTGGCTGTCTGTGCGGCGGCCTATTTCGGCCCCTTGTTCGCGATGGGCTTCCGCCTGCGTGAATTCAAGCGCATCGCGCGCCGCTGAGCCGCCTTGCAGGCCGCTTGAACACAAGCAACGAGCGGCCTGGAACAAGAAATTTCATTCCCTGTCCGGCAGACCTGACGCAGCGCGCAATATTTTGATAGCATGGGTGACATGACGCTCACCTCCCTCGACTATTTTGCTTCGCTGGTGCGCCAGGACGATTCGATTCCACTGTTCGAATCTGCCTTGACGCTGGGACAGGATTTTTATCCGGAAATGGATTTTGCCGAGGAAGAGATGGCGCTCGACACCCTGGCCGCCAAGCTCAAGCAGCGCCTCCCATCGGATGCCTCGCAGATCCAGAAGCTGCGCATGCTGAACCATTTCTTCTTCCAGGAAATGGCCTTCGCCGGCAACGTCAACAATTACTACGATCCCGACAACAGCTACATCCACCGCGTCATCTCGACGCGGCGCGGCATCCCGATCTCGCTGGCGGTGGTCTATATCGAACTGGCCCAGCACATCGGCCTGGAAATGAAGGGGGTTTCCTTCCCGGGTCACTTCCTGATGAAGCTGTCGGTGCAATCCGGTGAAATCGTGCTCGATCCCATGAATGGCGCAAGCCTGTCGCGACAGGAACTGGAAGAGCGGCTGGAACCCTATCTGGCCCATCAGCCCGAGGAAGATTTCGGTGATGAACTGCCGCTGGCAGCCTACCTGCGCGCGGCCCATCCGCGCGAGATCCTGGCGCGCATGCTGCGCAACCTCAAGGCCATCTTCATGGAAAGCCAGCGTTGGCAACAAGTGCTGGATGTGCAGGAGAGACTGGTGATCCTGCTGCCCGAGGAAATCACCGAGAAGCGCGACCGTGGCCTGGCCTACGCCAACCTCGGCCAGGCGCAGGCGGCGCTGGAAGACCTGGAAGCCTACCTGGCCCTGCGTCCCCATGCCGAGGACGCGCCCAACCTGCGCGAGATGCTGCCCGACCTGCGCGAAGCACTGCGCAAGCCGAGCTGAACAGCCCGCACGGGCTTACTGCTTGCCTTCGATTTCTTCCCAACGCTCCAGGCTCACCAGCAGTTCTTCGTCGATCTCGGCGAAGCGCTGGTTCAGCTTGACGGCTTCATCGGCCCCCTTCTTGTAGAGGTCCGGATCGGCCAGTTTTGCCGACAATTCCTTCTGCTCCGCTTCCAGCGCGGCGATGCGCTTGGGCAGTTCTTCCAGCTCGCGCTGTTCCTTGTAGCTCAGCTTCTTCTTGGCCGGTGCAGGGGCAGCGGCCGGGGCGGCCATGGTCGATTCGGCCTTGACCTCGTTCTTGTCGGCCGCCTTGGCTGCCGCCTTGGAGGAGGTGGCAGACTGGGCCGGACGCTGGCGCTCCCAGTCGGAGTAACCGCCCACGTATTCACGCCAGACGCCATTGCCTTCGGAGGCGATCACCTGCGTGACCACGTTGTCCAGGAACATGCGGTCGTGGCTGACCAGGAAGACGGTCCCTTCGTACTCTTCCAGCAGTTCTTCCAGCAGTTCGAGGGTATCGATATCCAAGTCGTTGGTCGGTTCGTCCAGCACCAGCACGTTGGCCGGCTTGGCGAACAGGCGCGCCAGCAGCAGGCGGTTGCGTTCGCCACCGGAAAGCGTGCGCACCGGCGAACGGGCGCGTTCGGGGGCAAACAGGAAGTCCGACAGGTAGGTCATCACGTGCTTGCGCTGGCCGTTGACTTCCACCCAGTCGCTGCCCGGCGCGATGGTATCGGCCAGGGTGGTTTCTTCATTCAACTGCGCGCGCATCTGGTCGAAATACGCGACCTGCATCTTGGTGCCCTGCTTGACGGTGCCGCTGTCGGGCGCTTCCTCGCCCAGGATCAGCTTGAGCAAGGTGGTCTTGCCGGCGCCGTTCTGGCCGATCAGGCCGACCTTGTCGCCGCGCATGAGGATGCTGCTGAAGTCGCGCACGATGGTCTTGGGGCCGTAGGCCTTGTTGACGTTTTCCAGTTCCGCCACGATCTTGCCGGAACGTTCACCCGTCCCCACTTCGAGCTTGACCTGACCCTGGCGCTCGCGGCGCTCGCTGCGTTGCACGCGCAGCGCCTCCAGTCGGCGCACGCGACCTTCGTCGCGGGTGCGGCGGGCCTGCACGCCCTTGCGGATCCAGACTTCTTCCTGCGCCAGGAATTTGTCGAACTTGGCGTTTTCCACTTCCTCATTGGCCAGCAGCTCGGCCTTGCGGGCCTGGTAGGTGGTGAAGTTGCCGGGGAAGGAAAGAATCTTGCCGCGATCCAGTTCGATGATGCGGGTGGAGACGTTGTCCAGGAAGCTGCGATCGTGGGTGATGAAGAGGATGCTGCCCTTGAAGTCGCGCAGCAGGCCTTCCAGCCACAGGATGGAGCCGAAGTCGAGGTGGTTGGTCGGTTCGTCCAGCAGCAGCACGTCGGGGTTGCCCACCAGCCCGCAGGCCAGCGCCACGCGCTTCTTCATGCCGCCGGAGAGCTCGCCGATGCGGGCCTCGCGGTTCAGGTTCAGCTTGTCCAGGGTAGTCTCGACCTTGTTGCCGATGGACCAGGCATCGGCCGCATCCAGCACGGTCTGGATCTGGTGCATGCGCTCCAGCAGGGCGTCGTCATTGTCGCCGCCGAACTGGCCGGTGATGGCTTCGTATTCGGCCAAGAGCGCCGGCAGCTCGCCCAGGCCGGAGGCCACGGCGTCGAAGACCGTCATCTCTTCCGGGAAATGCGGTTCCTGGTCGACGTAGGCGATCTTCAGGTTCTGCTGCATCACCAGCAGGCCATCATCCAGCTTGGAGCGGCCGGCGATGATCTTCAGCAGCGAGGATTTGCCGGTGCCGTTGCGGCCGATCAGGCCGATGCGTTCGCCGGTCTCCAGCGAGAATTCGGCGTGATCCAGGAGGGCGACGTGGCCGAAGGCCAGTTGTGCGTCGGAGAGGGAAATGACTGCCATAGCGTGCGTGATCTGCGTGAATGCGTCGGCCCAAGCCGCGCAGGATGAATGCGAAAGGCGCTTGATGCAGGAAAAAGCGCGAGAGCGGCATTGTACCGACTGCGCCGCACAAATGCTGGTTTAACGCGCCCACCGCCGCCTTCCGATAGCCCGAAACTGTCCCGGCTTGCACTTTGGCAACGGGAATGATGAAAAATAACGACAAAAGCTCGACATTCCTCGTCGTGCGGGAGCCATGTTACAACTGGTTAAGCATTGGCCGTGCCCCGCCCCCCGGCCCGGCGGTGCGATGCGGTAAGATAGCGCATTCCGATTCCCGCTCATCCCATGCCTTTTTCCTCTTTGCCGGACCTGCGCCGCCAGCGCGGCTTCCTCAATCCCAACATCGCCAAGTTCATCGGTCTTTCCATCCTCGGCCTGGGTGTCGCCGGTGCCCTGCTGGTGGTGTATGCACTGATCTTCATCAATCCGCGGCTCCCCTCACTGGACCTGATCACCGATTACCGGCCCAAGGTACCGCTGCGCATCTGGTCCGAGGACAAGGTCCTGCTCGGTGAATTTGGTGAAGAAAAGCGCAGCCTGGTCAAACTGGAAGACATCCCGGCCGACATGAAGAATGCCGTGCTGGCCATCGAGGACTATCGCTTCTACGAGCACGGCGGCATCGACTGGATCGGCATCGCCCGCGCACTGGCCACCGACGTGCTGCGCGGCAGTGCCTCCCAGGGCGCCAGCACCATCACCATGCAGGTGGCGCGCAACGTCTTCCTGACCAAGGAAAAAACCTTCTCCCGCAAGCTCTATGAAGTGCTGCTGGCCAACAAGATCGAACATGCACTGACCAAGGACCAGATCCTGGAGGTCTACATGAACCAGATCTACCTGGGCCAGCGCGCCTTCGGCTTCGCCGCCGCGGCCCGCACCTACTTCGGCAAGGACCTCAAGGACATCTCCCTGGCCGAAGCCGCCATGCTGGCCGGCCTGCCCAAGGCGCCCTCGGCCTACAACCCCATCGTCAACCCCAAGCGTGCGCATATCCGCCAGCAATACATCCTGCAGCGCATGATGGAGGTGGGTTTCATCACCAAGGCGCAATATGAAAAGGCCGCCAAGGAAGAACTGAAGGTACGCGCCCCGGGCAGCCAGTACAGCATTCACGCCGAATACGTGAACGAAATGGTGCGCCAGATGGTGTACGCCCAGTACAAGGAAGACACCTACACCCAAGGCTTCAACGTCTACACCACCGTCAATGCGGCCGACCAGCAGGCAGCCTACCAGGCCGTGCGCAAGGGCGTGATGGATTACGACCGCCGCCACGGCTATCGCGGCCCGGAAGAAACCATCGAACTGCCGGCCAATGCCGAAGACCGCGCCTCGGCCATCGACGACGTCATGGACGACCACCCCGACAACGACGACATCCTGGCCGCCGTGGTGGTGGCCGCCAGCCCCAAGCAGATCGATGCGGTGCTGCGCAGCGGCGACAAGATCAGCATCAAGGGCGAAGCCCTGCGCTTCGTGGCATCGGCCCTGTCGGAGAAGGCCAAGAAGGAGATCCGCATCGCGCCCGGTGCCCTGATCCGCGTGATGCAGGATGCCAAGCAGAACTGGCAGGTGGTACAACTGCCGCAGGTGGAAGCGGCGCTGGTCTCGGTGGTGCCGCAGGATGGTGCCATCCGCGCCCTGGTCGGTGGCTTCGACTTCACCCAGAACAATTTCAACCACGTCACGCAAGCCTGGCGCCAGCCGGGTTCGACCTTCAAGCCCTTCATCTATTCGGCTGCATTGGAGAAGGGTTTTGCACCGGCCTCCATCGTCAACGATGCCCCGGTTTCCTATCCGGCCGGCCCCGGCCAGCCGAACTGGGAACCCAAGGATGACGAAACCCCGGCCGGCCCCATCACGGTACGCACTGCCCTGCAGAAGTCGGTGAACCTGGTGGCCATCCGCACGCTGGACTATATCGGCGTCCCTTACGCCAAGGACTTCATCACCGGCACCTATGGTTTCGATGCCGACAAGGTCCCGCCCTACCTGCCCATGGCACTGGGTGCGGGCCAGACCAATCCGCTGCAGCTCTCGGCGGCCTACTCGGTGTTTGCCAACGGCGGCTACAAGATCCAGCCCTACCTGATCTCGCAGATCACCGATGCACGCGGCAAGGTGCTGTCCAAGGCGGAACCGCTGATCGTGGGCAATGGCGCACCGCGCGTCGTCTCGGAGCGCAACAGCTACATGATGACCAGCATGCTCAAGGCGGTGGCCCAGGGCGGTACCGGCGCGCGCAGCAACAGCATCGGCCGCACCGACCTGGCCGGCAAGACCGGTACCACCAATGACGCCGTCGATGGTTGGTTCGCCGGCTACCAGCGTACCCTGGCCACCGTGGCCTGGATGGGCTATGACCAGCCCAAGAGCCTGGGCAGCAAGGAATTCGGTGCACAGCTGGCGCTGCCGATCTGGGTCGACTACATGGCCAAGGCACTCAAGGGTGTGCCGCAGTTCGACCTGCCGGTACCGGAGGGCATCCGCTTCATCGATGGCGAGCCCTACTACGACAACTTCACTCCCAACAACGGCCTGGTGACCAATGTGGGCGTGACCGTAGTGGATGCGATCTCGAACTTCTTCGGCTGGACACCCAGCCAGTCCCCGGCCGCACCGGGCAGTACGCCAGCGGCGCCGAACGTACCGGGCA
This sequence comes from Herbaspirillum aquaticum, assembly GCF_002213425.1. GTDB lineage: Bacteria > Pseudomonadota > Gammaproteobacteria > Burkholderiales > Burkholderiaceae_D > Herbaspirillum > Herbaspirillum aquaticum. The sequence goes on from NZ_NJGV01000015.1 coordinate 8,564, forward strand.
CGTCGCAGGGGACGCCGGGGGCAGCGCCTGGCGGCGCTGCAAACCGGCCGCAAAATGAGAACGCCCGACGCTTCCTGGACAATACCAACCAGGGACATTGAGGCCACGCCAGCAGCAGCACAAAAAAAACGGGCACTTCCGAAGAAGTGCCCGTTTCCTTTTGTCTGGCGCCCCCGACACGGATCGAACGTGTGACCTATCCCTTCATACCACTATGGCTTTCGCCACCATCAGATACATGAACGTCGTGTAACCGGATGTTTGTAGTCCGGACTATACCTTGGCCATGGACCCTGCCCGGGAGGGCGGGTCGGAAGGCCGGAGCCGTCTAGTCTCTACACCTTCCGGCTTCCGAAGAAACCGGCTTGGCTCGGTATTGCCAGCAGCCGCTGCACAACCATGCATGCGCTGTCAGGGTTCACCGACTTTGACTCCATTCAGGCGGCGCCTTTCGGCATCCGCTGCCCAATTTGACTTAGGAGGGGATCGCTCTATCCACTGAGCTACGGGGGCAAACAAGGCCGCTATTGTATCCGCTGCGCCCGGCCTTGCAAAGCCGCAAGCGTGCTGCCCGCATGGACTACAATAGGCCGATGCGCTCGCCCACAAAAAATATGAAGAAGCTTGTAGCCGCCGTCGTGGGGACACTGATCACGGGCGGCGCTGCCATGGCCCAGACGCCCGCGGAGAAACCGCGCGCCGTGCCGGGCATGGCCGAACGCATGGCCGCCTGCATCGCCTGCCACGGCAAGGAAGGGCGTGCCACGGCCGATGGCTACTATCCACGCATTGCCGGCAAGCCGGAGGGCTATCTGCTGAACCAGCTGCAGAGTTTCCGCGATGGCCGGCGCCGCTATCCGATGATGAATTATCTGCTGGGCCATCTTTCTGACGATTACCTGCAGCAGATCGCCCTCTTCTTCGCCGACCAGCATCCACCCTACCCGCCCCCGGTGCCGGCCGATGTGGGCGCTACGGTACTGGAGCGCGGACGCCTGCTGGTCAGCCAGGGCAAGCCCGCCCAAGGCATCCCGGCCTGCGCCAGTTGCCACGGGGCCGGATTGACCGGCGTGCAGCCGGCCATTCCGGGCTTGCTGGGCCTGCCGCGCGACTACATCAATGCGCAACTGGGTGCCTGGCGCAATGGCGAACGCACCGCCCGGGCCCCGGATTGCATGGGCGAGATCGCCAAGGCGTTGAGCCCGGAAGAAATCAATGCGGCCAGCAGCTGGTTGTCCTCCCAGCCGGTCCCGGCCGACTATGCACCTCAAGGCGTGCTGCCCAAGCCCCTGCCGGTGGCCTGCGGCAGCATGCCGGGTTCCTCTGCCAGCCCGGGAGCGACACGATGAACCGGACCTTGCGCCTGGGAGTCGGCATCCTGCTGGGCAGCGTGCTGGCCGTGGTAGCGCTGGCCGGCGGCGTGATCGCCTGGCAAAGCCTGCGCAGCGAAGATCCTGGCGTGATCGTCCCGGTGACCGACCGCCAGGCACAGCTGGCCAAAGGCCAATACCTGGCGCGGGCCGGCAACTGCATGGCCTGCCACACAGCGCGCGGCGGCGCGGCCTATGCCGGTGGACGCGCCCTTGCGACGCCCTTCGGCACGATCTACACCAACAACATCACGCCCGATCGAGTCACCGGCATCGGCGACTGGAGCGCCGACGATTTCTGGCGCGCCCTGCATCATGGACGAGGACGCGATGGCCGGTTCCTCTTTCCGGCTTTCCCCTACACCAGCTTCACCCAGCTCAGCCGCGAGGACAGTGACGCCTTGTTCGCATGGCTGCGCACGCTGCCCCCCGTGAATCAGGCCAATCGTTCACATGAGTTGCGCTTCCCTTACGACCAGCGTCCGCTGCTGGGTCTATGGCGCGCATTTTTCTTCACACCAGCTGTTTACCAGCCTGATCCGGCGCGCTCCGCCCAATGGAATCGCGGTGCCTATCTGGTGCGCGGCGCCGGCCATTGCAGCGCCTGCCACAGCGCCCGCAACCTGGTGGCGGCCAGCATCGCACCGCTGGACCTGGCCGGCGGCATGATCCCGGCGCTGGACTGGTATGCCCCGCCCCTGCATGGCGGCGAACACGGCCTGGGCAGCTGGAGCGAGGCTGACATCACCGCCCTGCTCAGGACTGGCGTCTCGCCGCGCGGCACCTCGCTGGGGCCGATGTCGGAAATCGTCGGGCGCAGCCTGCAGTATCTGGACGATGAGGACATCAATGCCATGGCGGTCTACCTGAAGTCGCTGCCGGCGCAGCCCCTGCCGGGCGCCAGCGCCGCTGCGCAGCCGGAACCCGCCGAGGCCGAACGCATCCTCAAGCAGGGCAAGAAGCTCTATGGGGAGTTGTGCGTGGACTGCCACGGCGGCAAGGGACAAGGCAGTGCCCCGGACTATCCGCCGCTGGCGGGCAATCACGCCATCGGCGGACCGCAGCCGGTCAATGCCATCCGCGCGGTACTCAATGGCGGCTTCCCGCCCTCGACGACAGGCAATCCCTATCCCTTCGGCATGCCGCCCTTCGGTCCGCAATTGAGTGACCAGGAAGTGGCGGCATTGGTCTCCTATGTGCGCAACAGCTGGGGCAACCAAGGGGGCTTCGTCTCGGCATCAGACGTGAACCGGTATCGCAGCGTACCGCTGGACTGAACAGGCGCAAAAAAGGCGATCCGAAGATCGCCTTTTTCATTCATGGTCCAGCCCAATTGCCGCCTGCCTCACTGCTCGGCGCTGAGCTTGTAACCCATCCCGCGTACGGTCTGGACATAATGCGCCAGATCGCCCAGCGACTTGCGCAAGCGCATGATGTGCACATCCACGGTACGTTCCTCGATGAAGGTGTGGTCACCCCAGACCTTGTCGAGCAACTGGGCGCGCGAGAAGATGCGCTCCGGATGCGCCACCAGGTAACGCAGCAGCTTGAATTCGGCCTGGTCCAGCGCGACCTGCCGGCCGGCCACCTCCACCTGGCGGCGTTCGACGTCGATGCTGATGTCGCGATATTTGAGCGCCTGGCTGCCGATTTCCGGTGCCTTGCGGCGCAGCAGGGCCTGCACGCGCGCCACCAGTTCCTTGGGCGAGAACGGCTTGGTGACGTAGTCATCCGCACCTTCATTCAAGCCCTTGACCTTGTCTTCTTCCATGCCCTTGGCGGTCAGCATGATGACCGGCAGCGCCGCCGTGCGCTGGTCGCGCCGCAGCTCCGAGAGCAGCACCAGGCCGGAGCTGTCGGGCAGCATCCAGTCCAGCAGCACCACGTGCGGCAGCGACTCGGCAATCAGCTTGCGTGCCTGGGCCACGTCGGTGGCGATAGTGGTGGCAAAGCCCGCCCCCTGCATCGTGAAGCGCAACAGCTCCGCGATGCTGGGTTCGTCTTCGACCATCAGGATGTGAGGGAGCTCTTTTGACATCGTCCTTGGATCCGCAACAACTGACTCAGAGCACCTTGGCCGCGATGCGCTGGGCCATGCTGCGCGCCAGCTCGGCTTCCTGCGCCTCCACCATCACGCGAATCAGCGGTTCGGTGCCGGAAGGACGCAGCAGAACGCGGCCGCGCTCGCCCAGTTCTGCTTCAACGGCAGCCTGCTCGGCTTGCAGGGCGGTATTGGACTTCCAGTCATAGCCGGCAGGAATCTTCACATTGATCAGCGACTGCGGATACAGGGTGATGTCGCCGGTCATCTGGGCCAGGGTCTGGCCGGCGCGCTTCAAGGCACACAGCACCTGCAGGGCCGAAACGATGCCGTCACCGGTGGTGTGCTTGTCCAGCGCCAGCAGGTGGCCGGAGCCTTCGCCGCCGAGCAGCCAGCCCTTTTCCTGCAGCACTTCGAGCACGTAGCGGTCGCCCACTTTGGCGCGCGCGAAGGGCACTCCCATTTTCTTGAAGGCCACTTCCAGGGCCATGTTGGTCATGAGGGTGCCGACCGCGCCATCGACCGGGCCGGTGGCCAGGCGATCCTTGACCATCAGGTAGAGCAGCTCATCACCGTTGTAGATGCGGCCGCTGCCATCGACCATGATGAGACGGTCGGCATCGCCGTCCAGGGCAATGCCGAGGTCGGCGCGGTATTCGCGCACCGACGCCACCAGCGACTTGGGGGCCGTAGCGCCGCAATCCTCGTTGATGTTCAGGCCATCGGGCTGGTTGCCGATGGTGATGACTTCCGCACCCAGCTCGTGGAACACATGCGGTGCGATGTTGTAGGCCGCGCCGTTGGCGCAGTCCACCACCAGGCGCATGCCGCGCAGGTCCATGGCGCTGGGGAAGGTGCTCTTGCAGAATTCGATGTAGCGGCCAGCCGCGTCCGACAGGCGGCGCGCCTTGCCCAGCTTCTCGGAGGGAACGCACTCCATGGGCTGCTCCAGCGCTGCTTCGATGTCGGCCTCGACCTGGTCAGGCAGCTTGTTGCCCCTGGCCGAGAAGAACTTGATGCCGTTGTCGTGGTAGGGATTGTGCGACGCCGAAATCACCACACCAGCCGAGAGGCGTTGGGCGCGGGTCAGGTAGGCCACGGCCGGCGTGGGCAGCGGACCGGCCAGCCAGACGTCCACGCCGGCGGCGGCGAATCCGGCTTCCAGCGCGGCTTCGAGCATGTAGCCGGAGATGCGGGTGTCCTTGCCGATGAGTACCGTGGGTCGAGCCACGCCGTCCTTGGACTTGGCCAGCACCTTGCCGGCAGCATAGCCCAGGCGCATGACGAAATCAGGAGTGATGGGCGCCACGCCCACGCGACCGCGCACGCCATCGGTGCCGAAATATTTCCCTGCCATGTTGGTCCCTTATCGCTTATCGCTTATCGCTTATCGCTTGTTGCTTGTTGATGTCTTGCGGGCCGGCGAGCATACCGGCCTGCTTCTCATGAAATCTGTTGTCGTGCTTAAGTTTTGGTCACGTTCGCACGCGTACGGCGCCCCGCATTACAGGTCGCCGCGTCCAGCCTGCCACATGGCCAGCGCGTCGACCGTTTCGGCCACATCGTGCACGCGGATGATCATCGCGCCCTGCTGTGCCGCCGCCAGCGCCGCGCCGATGCTGCCGGCCATGCGGCGCTCCAGCGGCTTGCCGGTAACCGCGCCGATCATGGACTTGCGCGACATGCCTGCCAACAGCGGCAGGTCCAGCGAATCGATGAGTCGCCGCGTATTCCTGAGCAAAGCCAGATTATGCTCTACAGTCTTGCCGAAACCAAAACCGGGGTCGATGCAGATTCGTTCACGTCCGATACCGGCCGCCTTCATCAGGTCGACCTGGGTCTGCAGGAATTGCTCCACCTCCGTGACCACATCGTCATATCGGGGTTCTTGCTGCATGGTCTGGGGCTGGCCTTGCATGTGCATCACGCACAGGCCGGCTTCGCTGTCCTTGACGGCATCGATGGCACCCTCGGCGCGAAAACCATTGATGTCGTTGATCATGTCCACCTCGGCGGCCAGCGCTTCGCGCATGACGGCCGGTTTGTAGGTATCCAGGGACAGCGGCTTGCCGCAGTCGCGCAGGGCGTAGATCACGGGCATGACGCGCTCCAGCTCTTCCTGCAGCGACAGCGGTGCAATGCCCGGGCGGGTGGATTCACCACCGATGTCGATGATGTCGACACCGTCGGCAATCATCTGCTCGGCATGGGTCAGGGCCAGTTCCAGCGAATGATGGCGGCCACCATCGGAGAAGGAGTCGGGCGTCACGTTGAGGATGCCCATGACCAGCGGCCGGCGGCCGTACTGGACCGGCAGGCGGAACCTGCCGCATTTGAGGAAAGCTTGCGTCATCGTTGTGGTGGGTGATGCGGATGAATTGCCCGAGGGGCGGCCATGTGCCTGCTGCGCCGCGCACCATCGCTGTGCGGCAGCATGATACACCGCCGATGGACCGCCTTTACACTTTTGTCCGGCAAGGACGTCATCGGCTGTACCGTTTTTCACCTGCCAAATTCATTGGCCAAATAAAAAAGGTGAGGATTTCTCCTCACCTTCATCGGGACTGCGGCTTCAGGCATTCACGCCTTGCGCCTCACGCTGCGCGCTTCAGGCCGGGGCCGTGGCGTTGGGCGACACGTCGCCGGAGCGGTTGTTGTCCGAGGACGACTTCTTGGCCGGAACACCATTGCGCGGCGGACGCGGTTCGTCGCCATTCATGATGTCGTTGACCTGGTCGGCGTCCAGCGTTTCCCATTCCAGCAGGGCCTTGGCCATGACGTCGACCTTCTCGCGGTTCTCTTCCAGCAGGCGGCGAGCCAGGGCGTATTGCTCGTCCAGGATGCTGCGGATTTCAGCGTCCACCTTTTGCTGGGTGGCTTCGGAGACGGTCTTGGAGGACATGCGGCCGAAGTAGGCATCCTGCTCCGAATCTTCATACACCATGGTGCCCAGGGTCACGGACATGCCGTAGCGGGTGACCATGGCGCGAGCCAGCTTGGTCGCGCGCTCGAAGTCGTTGGAGGCGCCGGTGGACATCTGGTGCATGAAGATTTCTTCAGCGATACGGCCACCGAAGAGGATCGAGATCTCTTCCAGCATCTTGTCCTTGTACATGTTCACGCGGTCATGTTCCGGCAGCTGCCAGGTCAGGCCCAGGGCATAGCCACGCGGCATGATGGTGACCTTGTGGACCGGATCGGCCTTGGGCAGCAGCTTGGCGACCACGGCGTGGCCGGACTCGTGGTAGGCGGTGTTGCGGCGTTCTTCTTCGCGCATCACGGCCGACTTGCGTTCCGGGCCCATGACGATCTTGTCCTTGGCATCCTCGAAGTCCTGCATTTCCACCAGGCGCTTGTTGCGGCGCGCAGCGAACAGGGCCGCTTCGTTGACCAGGTTGGCCAGGTCAGCACCGGAGAAGCCTGGGGTGCCACGGGCCAGGATGTCGGCCTTGACGTCCGGGGCGATGGGCACCTTGCGCATGTGGACGTAGAGGATCTGTTCGCGGCCACGGATGTCGGGCAGGCCGACCATCACCTGGCGGTCGAAACGGCCCGGACGCAGCAGCGCCTTGTCCAGCACGTCGGCGCGGTTGGTAGCGGCGATGACGATGACGCCGGAGTTGGCTTCGAAACCGTCCATCTCCACCAGCATCTGGTTCAGGGTCTGTTCGCGTTCGTCGTTGCCGCCGCCCATGCCGGCACCACGATGGCGGCCGACGGCGTCGATTTCGTCGATGAAGATGATGCAGGGAGCGTGCTTCTTGGCGTTCTCGAACATGTCGCGCACACGGGAGGCACCGACACCGACGAACATTTCCACGAAGTCCGAACCCGAAATGGTGAAGAACGGCACCTTGGCTTCGCCAGCGATGGCACGGGCCAGCAGGGTTTTACCGGTACCCGGGGGACCGACCATCAACACACCGTGGGGGATGCGGCCGCCCAGCTTCTGGAACTTGGTCGGGTCACGCAGGAATTCGACCAGCTCCTGGACTTCTTCCTTGGCTTCGTCGCAACCGGCGACGTCGGCGAAGGTGACCGAGTTGCTGTTTTCATCCAGCATGCGCGCCTTGGACTTGCCGAAGGAGAACGCGCCGCCCTTGCCGCCGCCCTGCATCTGGCGCATGAAGAAGATCCAGACGCCGATCAACAGCAGCATCGGGAACCAGGAAATGAAGATTTGCGACAGGAAGGACTGCTCTTCCGGCTGGCGCACGTCGAACTTCACGCCATTGTTGAGCAGGTCGCCGACCAGGCCGCGGTCCAGGATGGTGGTCGCGGTCTTGACCTTGGTGCCGTCCTGGGTGGTCGCCACGATGGTGCGATCCTCGATGGTCGCATCCTTGATGTGTCCGGCCTTGACCTCGGAGATGAAGTCCGAATACGCGATCGACTTGGCGTTGGTCGCCAGGCTGCGGTTGTCGAACTGTTTAAAGACCATAAACAGCACGAGCGCGATGACTACCCAGATGGCAGCCTTGGAAAACATATTGTTCACTGGAACTCCTCCGACGCCTGCGCGCCACGTTGCCTTTGTATCGTCCGATTTTACCCGGATTCAACCACCCTTACACGGAAAACCGCCGTCCGCCTGGCCTCGCCCTGCCCCGCTGTGCCACCACGCAACGCACAAACACGCGTCACGCACGGCGGCAGCCGCCAATTGCTTGCCATTCGAACATGATCATTGCGATTGGCGGGGAGACATCCTTGCCAGCGTTTGCCTGCGATTCAGCCAGACTAACGATTTACAAAAATCGATATAAGGCTGAAATCAGGCAAAACAAGGCAGGAAAATTCACTAAATTGCCGGGTTTCCAGCAGATTTTGCGCCAGATTGCAGAAAACGGAACCGCTCTGTGTCAACTTTAACCGATTTAGCTGCGAGGATTTTTAAGGATTTTCCCTAGCAGAAAGATTTCGGAAGACTTGTCGCGGCTGGCCTTGGGCTTCTTGGACATCACTGTCTTGAATTCGGCCCTGAATTTGTGCACCAGTTCGTTGTAGCCGGTCCCGTTGAAACACTTGACCAGCAATGAGCCGCCAGGTTTCATGTGCAGCTGCGCAAAATCGATGGCCAGGTCGATCAGGTACTCCACCCGCGCGGCATCGGCGATGGCCACGCCCGACAGGTTGGGCGCCATGTCCGACAGCACCAGGTCGGCCTTGCGGCCGGCCAGGACGGCTTCGAGCTGGCGTACCGGCTCGTCTTCGCGGAAATCGCCCTGGATGTAGTGCACGTCGGCAATCGGGTCCATGGGCAGGATGTCCAGACCGATGATGGTCCCATGGATGCCGCCGCCTTCAGCGCCGGCCAGCTTGTTGCGGGCGTACTGGCACCAGCTGCCCGGGGTGCAGCCAAGGTCGACGATCACCTGCCCGGGCTTGATGAGACGTTCTTCCTCATCGATTTCCTTGAGCTTGTAGGCGGCACGCGCGCGATAGCCTTCCTTCTGTGCCAACTTCACATAAGGGTCGTTGATATGGTCGTGTAACCAGTTTTTGTTCAGTTTGTTCTTTGCCATTCGCGTAGAATACTGGTTTTATCTCATTGAGGGACAACTTGGCATCGCCGAGACCTCGTCCCGAACCTGCACTCCCATGTTGAATCTGACTCCCGCCGAGCGCAGCGAACTGCGCGCCCAGGCCCATGGCTTGAACCCCGTCGTGATGGTAGGCGAAAGTGGCCTGACCGAATCCGTCATGAAGGAAATCGACAAGAGCCTGAACGCCCACGGCCTCATCAAGGTCCGTGTCTTCGGCGACGACCGTGAAGCCCGCATCGCGATCTACGAAACCATCTGCGCCGAGCTCAAGGCGGCCCCGGTACAACACATCGGCAAGCTGCTGGTGCTGTATCGCCCGCAAAAGGACGAAGGCAAGAAAGCCGCTGCCGGTGCCAAGGGCGGCCTGCGCGAAGTGACCATCGTCAAGTCGCACGCCACCAAGCGTCCTTCGGTGAGCAAGGTCATGCTCAAGGGCAATGAACGCATCACCGCCGGTGGCCTGGTCAAGAAAGCCAAGCCGCGCCAGCGCAGCACCAAGAAGTCGCTCGGCTGATCCTTCGGTCGCTGGACGCACCGGGCTGCAGCTTGCTGCTGCCCACAAAACAGAATGCCCGCTGATGCGGGCATTTTTCATTTCCGGCGTCGGTATTGCGGCAGGATCAATGCCGCATCCGCCAGGCTTGAGCGAGACGGATGCGGCAGGCTACGTCAGACGTAGCGCACTTCCAGGATTTCGTATTCCTTCAGGCCCGAGGGGGCCTCCACGGCCACCACGTCACCGGCGCTCTTGCCGATCAGAGCACGGGCGATGGGCGAAGTCACCGAGACCTTCGATTCCTTGATGTCGGCTTCGTCCAGGCCTACGATCTGGTAGGTCACCTTCTCGCCGCTGTCCAGGTTTTCCAGGTCCACGGTGGAGGCGAAGACCACGCGGCCTTCGGCGTTCAGTTCCGCCGGGTCCACGATCTGGGCCGCGCCCAGCTTGCCTTCCAGGTCAGCGATACGGCCTTCGATGAAGGCCTGGCGCTCCTTGGCGGACTCGTATTCGGCGTTTTCGGACAAGTCGCCCTGCGCGCGCGCTTCGGCGATCGCATTGATGACTTCCGGACGGTCTTTGGTTTTCAAACGGTGCAATTCTTCCTTCAGAAGTTCGGCGCCACGCTTGGTAAGGGGAACTGTGCTCATAAGTCTCTTGCTCAAGGTTAGGGTTACACGGAAGACGCATCCAAGGTCCGCCGGCCGCTGAATACGCAAAAAGAGAGCCGCGCCGCCAACCTGGCGGACAAGCCTTGTTTTTACGGGAACAGTCTGGCTGGTGAACGGACCGTTGCTGCAGGATTCCGTCAGCTCTTCAACAACACGCGCTCTGACTCAGAGCCGCTAAGGACATGACGCCACGCGCAAATCCACATGCATGTGGCCCGATGGCGTCATGTCCTTAGCGTCCCCGGACGGATCTGCCCTGCAACATTGAACATGTTGTGGCCGCAGGGTGTCGTCCAAAAGTCAGAGAGGGCATCGATTGCTCAGATGCCCTCTTTGCCTGCCGGCGTCAATCAAGCTAAAGCCGGCAAAAGTAACGTGTTGTGGGTTTAGTGTATAGCTTTATGCAGGCCTTGTAAATCGTAGACGTCCAGCGCGTCCAGATGGCGCATGCCTTCCACTGCCGCTTCGGCACCGGCGATGGTGGTGAAGGTGGTCACGCGGGCGGCCAGCGCCGAAGTACGGATCGCTCCGGAGTCGGCAATGGCGTTGCGCTTTTCTTCAACGGTGTTCACCACCAGGGTGATCTCGTTGTTCTTGACCATGTCCACGATGTGCGGACGGCCTTCCACCACCTTGTTGACGGTCGCCACGGGGATGCCGGCAGCGCTGATGGCAGCGGCCGTACCCTTGGTGGCCACAATCGAGAAGCCCAGGGCGACCAGGTCGCGCGCCACTTGCACGGCACGGGGCTTGTCGCTGTTCTTCACCGACAGGAAGACCTTGCCGGACTTCGGCAGCTTCACGCCAGCACCCATCTGCGACTTCACGAAGGCTTCACCGAAGGTCTTGCCCACGCCCATGACTTCGCCGGTGGACTTCATTTCAGGGCCGAGGATGGTGTCCACGCCCGGGAACTTGACGAACGGGAACACGGCTTCCTTGACGCTGTAGTAAGGCGGCACGACTTCGTTCTTGATGCCCTGGCTGTCCAGCGACTGGCCGACCATGCAGCGTGCAGCGATCTTGGCCAGCTGCAGGCCGGTCGCCTTGGAGACGAAGGGCACGGTACGCGATGCACGCGGGTTCACTTCCAGCACGAAGACGGTATCGACGGTCTTGCCATCGACTTCACTTTGCTGGATGGCGAACTGCACGTTCATCAGGCCGACCACGTTCAGGCCCTTGGCCATCAGTGCGGTCTGGCGCTTCAGTTCTTCAATCGTTTCCTTGGACAGAGAATACGGCGGCAGCGAGCAAGCCGAGTCGCCCGAGTGCACGCCAGCCTGTTCGATGTGCTCCATCACGCCGCCGATGAAGGTACGTTCACCGTCGGAGAGGCAATCCACGTCCACTTCGATGGCGTCGTTCAGGAAGCGGTCCAGCAGCACCGGCGAATCATGCGAAACCTTGACGGCTTCGCGCATGTAGCGCTCCAGGTCACGCTGCTCGTGGACGATTTCCATGGCGCGGCCACCCAGCACGTAGGACGGGCGCACCACCAGCGGATAACCGATTTCCTGCGCCAGTTGCAGCGCGTCGGCTTCGGTACGGGCGGTACGGTTGGGCGGCTGGCGCAGGCCGAGGTCCTGCAGCAGCTTCTGGAAGCGCTCGCGGTCTTCAGCGGCGTCGATCATGTCAGGCGAGGTGCCGACGATGGGCACGCCATTGGCTTCCAGGTCCAGCGCCAGCTTCAGCGGGGTCTGGCCGCCGTACTGGACGATCACGCCAACCGGCTTTTCCTTGTCGACGATTTCCAGCACGTCTTCCAGCGTCACCGGCTCGAAGTACAGGCGATCGGAAGTGTCGTAGTCGGTCGAGACGGTTTCCGGGTTGCAGTTGACCATGATGGTTTCGTAACCGTCATCGCGCATCGCCAGGGCCGCGTGCACGCAGCAGTAGTCGAACTCGATGCCCTGGCCGATACGGTTCGGGCCACCGCCCAGCACCATGATCTTCTTCTTGTCGGTCGGGTTGGATTCGCACTCTTCGTCATAGGTCGAATACATGTAGGCGGTATCGGTCGAGAACTCGCCCGCGCAGGTATCGACGCGCTTGAAGACCGGGCGCACGTTAAGCTTCTTGCGCTGCTCGCGCACGGCGGTGTCGGTGGTCTTCAACAGCTTGGCCAGGCGGCGATCCGAGAAGCCCTTCTGCTTCAGCTGGAACAGGGTCGCCTTGTCCAGCGACTCCAGCGCCACATCCTTTTCCAGCCACAGTTCGATGTCGACGATCTCCTTGATCTGCGACAGGAACCACGGGTCGATGTGGGTCAGGCCATGCACTTCTTCCAGCGAGAAGCCTTGCGCGAAGGCGTCGCCCACGTACCAGATGCGGTCCGGACCGGGTTCGCCCAGTTCCTTCTCGATCAGTTCGCGGTCGGTGGTCTTTTCGTTCATGCCGTCCACGCCCACTTCCAGGCCGCGCAGGGCTTTCTGGAAGGACTCCTGGAAGTTACGACCGATGGCCATCACTTCACCCACGGACTTCATCTGGGTGGTCAGGTGCTTGTCGGCCTGCGGGAATTTCTCGAAGGTGAAGCGCGGGATCTTGGTCACGACGTAGTCGATGGACGGCTCGAAGGACGCCGGGGTCGCGCCGCCGGTGATCTCGTTGCGCAGTTCATCGAGCGTGAAGCCCACGGCCAGCTTGGCGGCGATCTTGGCGATCGGGAAGCCGGTGGCCTTGGAGGCCAGTGCCGAGGAACGCGAGACGCGCGGGTTCATTTCGATGACGATCATGCGGCCATCGGCCGGGTTGACCGAGAACTGCACGTTGGAGCCGCCGGTATCCACGCCGATTTCACGCAGCACCGCCAGCGAGGCGTTACGCATGATCTGGTATTCCTTGTCGGTCAGCGTCTGGGCCGGCGCCACGGTGATGGAGTCGCCGGTGTGCACGCCCATCGGGTCCAGGTTTTCGATGGAACAGACAATGATGCAGTTGTCCGCCTTGTCGCGGACCACTTCCATTTCGTATTCCTTCCAGCCGATCAGCGATTCTTCGATCAGCAGTTCGGACGTCGGCGAAGCCTCCAGGCCGCGCTTGCAGATGGTTTCGAATTCCTCGGCGTTGTAGGCGATACCGCCGCCGGTGCCGCCCATGGTGAAGGACGGACGGATGATGACCGGGAAGCCGATGGTCTTCTGCACCGCCCACGATTCTTCCATCGTGTGCGACACGCCCGAACGGGCCGAACCCAGGCCGATCTTGGTCATGGCCTGCTTGAACTTGGAGCGGTCTTCGGCCTTGTCGATGGCTTCCGGGGTCGCGCCGATCAGCTCGACCTTGTACTTCTCCAGCACGCCATTGCGATGCAGGTCCAGCGCGCAGTTCAGCGCGGTCTGGCCGCCCATGGTCGGCAGGATGGCGTCCGGCTTTTCCTTGGCGATGATGCGCTCGACAGCTTGCCAGGTGATCGGCTCGATGTAGGTGGCATCAGCCATTTCCGGGTCGGTCATGATGGTGGCCGGGTTGCTGTTGACCAGGATGACCTTGAAACCTTCTTCACGCAGGGCCTTGCAGGCCTGGGCGCCGGAATAGTCGAATTCGCAGGCCTGGCCGATGATGATCGGGCCAGCGCCAATGATCAGGATGCTTTTGATGTCAGTACGCTTAGGCATTTTGTTTCTTCTCCATCATCGCCACGAACTTGTCGAACAGGGGAGCGATGTCATGCGGTCCAGGGGATGCTTCGGGGTGGCCCTGGAAGCAGAAAGCAGGTTTGTCGGTACGCTCGAAGCCTTGCAGCGAACCGTCGAAGAGCGACACGTGGGTCACGCGGCAATTGGCCGGCAGGGTCGCCTGGTCCACGGCGAAACCGTGGTTCTGCGAGGTGATCATCACCTGCTTGGAATCCAGGTCCTGCACCGGGTGGTTGGCACCGTGGTGGCCGAACTTCATCTTCAAGGTCTTGGCACCGGAAGCCAGGGCCATGATCTGGTGACCCAGGCAGATGCCGAAAGTCGGGATACCGCGCTCGATCAGCTCCTTGGAAGCGGCAATGGCGTAATCACAGGGTTCCGGATCGCCAGGACCGTTGGAGAGGAAGATGCCGTCCGGGTTCAGGGCCAACGCTTCGGCCGCAGTGGCTTGCGCCGGCAGCACGGTGACCTTGCAGCCGCGCTCGGCCAGCATGCGCAAGATGTTGTACTTGACGCCGTAGTCGAAGGCGACCACGTGGAATTTCGGGGTGATCTGCTGGCCATAGCCGCGGCCCAGGCGCCATTCGGTCTCGGTCCAGTTGTAGGCCTTCTTGGTGGAGACCACCTTGGCCAGATCCATGCCGGCCAGGCCGGGGAAGGCGCGCGCCAGTTCCAGTGCCTTGGCGGTGGCGGCCGCGATGTCGGCTTCACCGGCGACGATGGCGCCGTTCTGGGCACCCTTCTCGCGCAGGATGCGGGTCAGCTTGCGGGTGTCGATGCCGGCGATGGAGACGATGTTGCCTTCTTTCAGGTAATCCGACAGCGATTGCTGGCTGCGGAAGTTCGACAGCAGGCGCGGCAGGTCCTTGATGATGAGGCCGGCGGCGTGGATCTGCGACGCTTCGACGTCTTCACGGTTCACGCCCGTGTTGCCGATGTGCGGATAGGTAAGGGTGACGATCTGGCGGCTGTAGCTGGGGTCGGTCAGGATTTCCTGGTAGCCGGTCATCGCGGTATTGAACACGACCTCACCGGTGGTGTTGCCTGCGGCGCCGATGGAAAAACCTTGGAAGACAGACCCGTCTGCGAGCGCGAGGACGGCCGGAATCGCGGGACCGGAAAGAAGAGGCAGCAAGGGTAACTCCTGAGATTGTTACCGCCGCGGCTGGATGACCGGTAGACCTTTGCGCGCCAAACTGACCGGCGCGAACACCCCGACTCATTCGGTACGGAAGCGTGGCTGGGCCTGTTGGGAACGAGGAAGAGGAATGGGTATGCGCTACGGCGGATAAAATTGGCTAAACCGCTCGATTATAGCGCAAAAGCCTCCCTCCGGCAAATCGTAGATTGCCGAAAGTTGGCGCCAATAGCACCGGCACCGCACCGAATTGGGACCGAAACGGGGTGCAAGCAAGGCGGGAACGCCGGCCGCCAAGGCCGCCGGCGTCGAGGGGAATTACAGGCCCAGGGCAGCGATACCGGCCTTGGCGATCTGCACGTCTTCCGAGGACTTCACGCCCGAGACGCCGACGGCGCCCACGTAATGGCCATCGACCACCACCGGCACGCCGCCTTCGAGCAGGCCGTCCAGGCCAGGAGCGCTCAGGAAGGAGACGCGGCCGTTGTTGATCATGTCTTCATAGATCTTGCTTTCGCGGCGACCCAGGGCAGCGGTGCGCGCCTTGGCCGGGGCGATCTGCGAGGAGATCGGGGCGGCGCCGTCCATGCGCTGCAGCCACAGCAGGTGGCCGCCGTCATCGACCACCGAGATGGCCACGTTCCAGTTGTTGGCACGGGCTTCGGCTTCAGCGCCGGCAGCGATCTTCTTGACGTCGTCCAGCGACAGGAACGGTTTGGTTTGCATGTTTGCTCCGATAGGCAGAAAAAATTGAACGCTGATTGTACGGCCAGAATATCTTTTTTGACATCCCGCGCGGCCAACTCATCCTTGTCCGTTAGATGAAGATTTTTGCATCATCCCGGCCCTGCCAATCTCTTTTCTCATGCATCGAGGAAACTTTCCGCAAAAACGTAAATCATTTAGCCGAAATATTTTCCTACCCCGTGTAGGAAAAACACTGACTGGGAGAAGGCAGCAAAATCGCCGCTTTTGCCCCGTAATTGATTTCAATTTGACAAGCTGGCACGAATCCAGCTTTTGACAAGCCGTAAGATTTACCTTACAGTCCCGCAATCCTATTCTGAGAGGATCCCGATGACCCTACGCCGATCTGAACGAATCCGACGACAAACCGCTCGTGCGTGCGCGCTCGCAGCCGGCATCTGGATCAGTGCATCGGCCTATTCCGCTGACCTTTCCCTGGCAGCGCAGGATCTTCCCCCTCCCCAAGCCACCTCCCCGCAAGCCCAGCAGCTGATCAGCAAGACCAATCTCGCGATCGCCCGCCTGCAAGACATCACCAACCGCGCCTCCGAACTGGCTACCCAGGCCCTGGCCATGCTGGGCATCAATTACCGCTACGGCGGCAATTCGCCCGATACCGGCCTGGATTGCAGCGGACTGGTGCGCTACGTCTTCAAGGAAGCATGGGGCACCGACCTGCCGCGCACCTCGCTGGAAATCAGCCGCGTGGGCGAGAAGATCGGCAGCGATAACCTGCAGCCGGGTGACCTGGTGTTCTACAACACCCTGCGCCGTGGTTTCTCGCACGTGGGCATCTACCTGGGCGACGGCAAGTTCATCCACTCCCCCTCGGCCGGTGGCCAGGTGCGTATCGAGAGCATGGACGAGTCCTACTGGAAGAAGCGCTTCAATGGTGCACGCCGCATCATCGCAGGCGAAGACGAACAGAAATGATCACCATCGCGGTGCAGACCGCATGGCAAAAGGCCGCTGGAGACAGCGGCCTTTTTTTTCGTTCATATCACGGCCAACAACGGCCGAGCCCTCAATTGCCGCCAGTCGCCATCAACTTGAGCTTGCGCTTGATGTCCGGCATGGCGGCCGTGGCAGCCTGTTCGCCGGCCAGGATGGCCACGTTGCGGCTGGCGAAGTCGCTACCCTTCATCGAACCCAAGCCCGGCTGGAGGACGATGTCAGCATTCTTCAACTCATACTGGTTGATGGTCTGGCCCATGATGGCAAAGGTCTGCAGCAGCACGTCGATGGAGCTGCTGGAGGCCGCCTGCGCCTCGGGATTGGCCGAGATGTTGACCGCAATCACGAAGTCCGCCCCCATCTGCCGCGCAAAGCGTACCGGCACCGGCGACACCAGCCCGCCATCCACATAGGTGTGGTCGCCGATCCTGACCGACTGGAACACGCCCGGCACGGCCGACGACGCCCGTACGGCCGTGCCGGCATTGCCGCGCTGGAACAGGATGGGCTGGCCGGTACGCAGGTCGGTGGCCACCGCCCCGAAGGGAATCTTGAATTTCTCGATGGGGACGTTGTGCACGGCCTTGTTGACGTAGTTCTGCACGCCTTCACCCTTGAGCACGCCGCTGACCTTGGAGAACAGCGGCACCGACCAGTCCGAGATGGCCGCCTCGTCCATGGCCAGCGCCAGCTTCTGCAGCGCGAAGCCATCATTGCCGGCCGCATAAAGCGCCCCGACCAGGCTGCCGGCACTGGTACCGGCCACCACATCGACGGTGATGCCCTGGGCTTCCAGCGCCTTGATCACGCCGATGTGGGCAAAGCCGCGTGCTGCGCCGCCGCCCAATGCCAGGCCGATCTTGATCTTGCGCGGGGTGGGCGCGGCCGTGGCGCTGGGCGCGATGGGCGTGACGGCAGGCGTGGAAGCGCTGGCCTCGACCGGCTTGGACGAAGCGCCGCCCGGCAGCAATGAGGTGGTACCACAGGCAGAAAGAAGGAACACCGAAGCGATGGCCGCAGCCATCAAGCGAGAGGAGAGGCGCATGACGCGAGGAAAAGCAGTGACGAAGCCCGACATTGTACTGCAAGCGCCCTGCCCGTCCGGCGGGTGCGGGAGGCGGTGGTGTAGAATGCGGCCCCTGGCTTTACGATCCGCTCCAGCCCATCCAGGCATCACAGGCATCCCAGGCAGCACAGGCACATGAATATCGTCATCAACGAAGAACTGAAACAGTACATCGATCCCCTCACCCCCAACGAATACGCGGCGCTGGAACGCAGCCTCCTGGCCGAAGGCTGCCGCGATGCGCTGGTGCTGTGGGGCGATGTGCTCATCGATGGTCACAACCGTTACGAAATCTGCAGCAAGTACGACCTGCCCTTCAAGACCATCCAGAACGACAGCTTCGGCTCGCTGGAAGACGTGCTGCTCTGGATGATCGACAACCAGCTCGGCCGCCGCAGCGTCTCCGACTTCCAGCGCGGCATGCTGGCCCTGCGCAAGCGCGACATCATCGCCGCCCGCACCAAGGCCGAGGCCACGCCGGCCAAAAGCACCGCCACGGAAGAGAGCGAAGGCGCAGGCATGGCTGCCAGCGATGCGCCTGCGGCCAGCGACGATCCCTGGCACGCCGACGACAACACCGGTCGCATCAAGACCCGCGAAGACATCGCCCGCGCCGCCGGCATCAGCAGTGCCACCATCGGCCAGATCGACCGCATCCGCAAGACTGCCGCCCCTGAACTGGTGGAAGCCGTACGCAGCGGTGCCATTTCCATCAACGCCGCAGCCGCCGTGGCGACCCTGCCCAGCGAGGCGCAGGTCAGTGCCGTGGCCGGGGGCAAGAAGGAATTGCGCGAAGCCGCCAAGAAGGTGCGCGAGCAGAAAGCCGCCACCCGCACCCCGCGCGCGCCCAAGGCCGATGAGGCGATGACGGAAAACGCCATCCCGCTGGTGGACGGCCAGGAAAACGAACTCACCGCCACCCTGCGCCGTGAAATTGCCTCGCTGCAGGCGCGCGTGAGCCGCCTGTCGGAAGAGAACCAGGGCCTGCGCGCCGAGCTGGCCCTGCTCAAGGGCGGCACTGCCCCGCAAGACTGAAGCGCCCTCCCGCATGGCCACCTTCACCATCGCCCAGCGCGCCGAGATCGAACTGGAGATCCGCAAGAGCCGCTTCATCGGCATCGTCATGCCGGTCCCCGGCCGCGAGGCTGCCATGCAGGAAATCGCCCGCATGCGCGACACCCATCGCAGCGCCACCCACGTCTGCTGGGCATTGATGGCCGGTGGCCAGTCCGGCATGTCCGATGACGGCGAACCCTCAGGGACGGCCGGACGCCCGATGCTGGAAGTGCTGCGCCATCACGAACTCGATGGCGTGCTGGCCATGGTGGTGCGTTACTACGGTGGCGTCAAACTCGGCGCCGGCGGCCTGGTGCGCGCCTATACCGATGCGATTGCCACCGCACTCAAGAGCAGCGAGCGTACCGAACGCGTGCCCCAGGCCGAGATCGAGATCGGCGTGGTCTATTCGGCCGAACCGCAGCTGCGCCACTGGCTGGCCCAGCAGAAATACGAATTGCTGGACAGCCGCCACGACACCCTGGCCCATCTTCACCTGCGCCTGCCCGAAGCGGCGCTGTCACAGGCTGAAGAAGCGATCCGCCGGCTCTCTTCGAACGCCGAGATCAAGCGCATCATCTGATCCATCCGCGCGCGCAGGGCCGCCTCCGGTGGCCGCGCCCACAGCATGTCGAACTCGGCCACCAGCAGGTGGTAGTCGATTTCGGTCAACGGTGTTGAAGCCTTCATGCCCGCCTCACCGGTCCCGCGCCACACTGCGCGCCACCACGATGGCCCATGCCGGCGCCAGCGTGAACAGCGCCAGCAGGACTCGCGCGGCATGCGCCGTCGCCTGCGTGCCGCCCTCCCCCAGCCCTGCCTGATTGGCGACCAGCCCGGCCAGTGCCGCCCCCAGCGCCATGGCAAACAATTGCACGGTCGTGATGGCTGAAGAGGTCAGGTTCTCTTCGCCAGGCTGCGCCGCATGCAGCGCACGTGCCACCAGATGCGGCCAGCCCATGCCGATGCCCAGGCCCGTGGCCGCCAGCGCCAGCACGACCAGGCCATCGGCCAGCAGGCCTGCGGGCAGCCACTGCGCTGGCATCAGCAGCGCCAGCAGGGCCATGCCCAGCGTCATCACCCAAGGCCCGAGACGGATCATGCGCAATGCCGCCCGTCCGCCCAGCCCCGAGCCGCCCAGCGAGCCCAGGCTCCAGCCCGCTGCCATGGCCGCCGTCGCATACCCGGCGCCCAGCGGATCGTAGCCATGCAAATTCTGCAGGAAATACGGCAGGAAGATTTCCACACACGTGCCAATGACCAGCAAGCCGATGCAGGCCATCACGCCACCCATGATTGTGTTCGGCCGGTAAGCCGCGTGCGGCAACAGGTTCACACGATGACGCAGGTCAATGCGGGCCATCCACCCGGCCAGCAGCAGCCCCGCCAGGACGCAGGCGGCGGCCAGCCAGTCGTCTTCGGTCTGTGCGGCCAGCGCCACCAGCAAGACCGATGCGGCCAGCAGGGCGATGCGTCCCAGCGGTACGGCCTGTGCCGGGCCGCTCACGCTGCGTACCGTCGCCGGTCCCAATTGCCGCCACACCAGCCAGGCCTGTGCGGCCAGCAAGGGCAACAAGGCAAAGAACGCCACCCGCCAATGGCCGCCAGCGGCAAACAGGCCACCGACGGCGGGGCCCAGCAAGGTCGAGACACCCCACATGCCGGACACCAGCGCGATGGCACGCGGCCAAAAACGCGGCTCGAATACCAGCGGGATCAGGGCATACGCCAACGCTGCCAGCAGACCGCCGCCCACACCCTGCACCGCCCGCCCGGCCAGCATCCATGCCATGCTGGCAGCGCTGCCACACAGCAAGGCACCGCAGCCGAACAGTGCCAGTGCCAGCAAATAGGTGGCGCGTGCGCCGATTGCGCCCATGAGCTTGCCGGTCAAGGCAGAACCGGCGATGGAGGCGGCCACGAAGAGCGTCACGTTCCAGGCGTAGTAAGCCAGGCCACCGATATCCCTTACCACCGAAGGCAGGATGGTGGTGACGATGTGCACGTTGATCGCATACAGGGCGACCCCGCCGGTCAGCGCGACGGCGCGCCAGCGGTGCGGCCCCAGCAGTTCACCCCAGCCGGCCGCAGCCGTTGCGGCGCCTGGGGAAAGGGACGAGGTGGAAGAACGGGTCATGGCAACAAACCTTTCTTTATGCAGCAAACACGATGCGTGGCCCGGGACCGCATCGACAAGGACGAGGCACCGGGATATTATGCAAGCCATTCCTTGCTTAATTACCCCAGATGGTAAGAGCATTTTTTTAATTAAACAAGTAAACACTTGGAAAATAACATGCGCGAAGAAAGCTCTGCTGCCGACACCGGCCCCAGCACGGCCGAACGTCTCCTGCTGCGCCTGAAGACACGTGGGCCGGCATCCACCGCCGAACTGGCAGGCGAGCTGCAGGTCACGCCCGAGGCGGCGCGCCAGCAATTGCAGAAGCTGGCGGCCGAAGGCCTGATCTGTCCGCGCCAGGTCCAGACCACGGTGCGAGCCGGAAGGCCGCGCCAGGATTGGGAGTTGACCGGTGCCGGCCATCGCCGCTTCCCGGACACCCACGCCCAGCTGACGGTGCAATTGATCGGCTCGATCCGCCAGCTCTTTGGCGAGCCCGGCCTGAACAAGCTGATCGACCAGCGCGAGCAGGACATGCGCGCGGACTACCTGCTGCAGTGCGACGGGATCACGGCGCCCGCCAAGCGCCTGCAGCGACTGGCCGAGCTGCGCACCGCCGAGGGCTACATGGCAAGGGTGGAAAAGGATGGAAGGGATTGGTTGCTGGTCGAAGACCACTGCCCCATCTGCGCCGCCGCCAGCACTTGCCAGGGGTTTTGCCGTTCGGAGTTGCAGCTCTTTGGCGAGGTGCTGGGCAAGGAGTTCGCCATCACCCGCGAGGAACACCTGCCCGCAGGGGGCAGGCGCTGCGTTTATCGCATCCGGCGCTTGCCCGCACGTTGAGCGGGGGACTGCCGGCACGGCCGGAAATGTGCGAAGATCGCGCTCGCCGCACCGCCTCGGGGGAGGCCGGACGGCCATCGTCACCACGCCACCGCACCAACGCACCACCGCCAGGGGAAGCCATGCCGCCAGACCAGAGTGATTTCGATCCCGTTCTCTTCATCAAGGATGGGCCGTCAACGCCCTTGCGCGATCCCAAGCAATATCCTTACATGCTCAATGACAGGGGCGTGGGCAGCCAGATCGAGACCCCTGTCGGCGTGCCCATCACGCTGGCACCGGAAGCGCCGGACCTGGAACGCGGTGCGACCTACCGCGACATCGCCCATTGGCAGCGCACCGTCACGCCCAAGGACTGGCCCCCTTACGAGATTACCGAATTCGATTTCCGTGTTCCCGAGGTGCGCTACGAGCCGCTGCCCGCGACCCCGGAGAACGCCCAGGCTTTCGGCGCGACCCTGCTGCGCGACGGCCAGTGCCTGTACTTTCCCTACGAGGGCCTGGTCATGGCCGAATACACCTACGGCAAGTGGGCCGGTTATGAATCGCCCTACCTGGGCGATGGCCGCAGCCGCGAGCTGCTGACCTGGAACGCCACCGACCTGGAGTATCACGATTTCGCGCACATCTTCTTTTCGCGCGGACCCGAGCCGCTGGTGATCACGGTGGCGCGCTGGCGTCCTTACGTCAATGAAATCAGCCTGGCCGACCTGTGGGTGGAACCGGGCGACGCCCTGGTGATCCCGCCCAAGCGCATGGCGCCGCCGCCCCTGCCTGGCATGAGCGAACAGGAGAAACGCCTGCTGGTGGTGGACATGCACAACAACCGCAATTCAGCCCAGGCCTGCCGCCGCTATGACGGTCCGCCCGGCCTGTTCACGGTCACGGTGCTGGCCGATGCGGCGGTGATGTCGGCACCGCTGACCCGCCCTTATTATCACGAAGAAAAACAGCCGACCTGGCACGGCATGTTGCGCTAGCGCCTGTTCACTGCGCTGCTTTACTGCTGGCCCAGTTCCCGGTACAGGTCATTGGCCCGCATCAGGTGCGCGCGCATGGCTTCGGCGGCGGCATCGCCGTCATGCGCGGCGATGGCGTCGACGATGCGCTGGTGCTCGGCCAGGGTCAGTTCCTCGGCGCCGGGCGCGCGCACCAGGGTGGTGTAGAACTCGCTGGCCCAGCGGAACATCGATTCCACCACCGAGGGAAAGATCGGATTGCCGCTGACGTCGGCGATCTCGCGGTGAAACGCCATGTCGCGTTCAATGAATTCTTCCAGGTTGACCATCGAAGCGCGGTGCGCGGCGATGGCCTCGCGCAGGCGTGCGACCTGCTCTTCGGTGGCGCGTTCGGCCGCCATGCGGGCGGTGCTGGTTTCCAGGAACACGCGCGCTTCCTTCATATGCCTGAGCATGTCCGGCTTGGTGCGCAAGAGATGCTGCGCACCAGCCGCGATCTGGGCGATCAGGCGGTCGGCCGTGGGGTCGACCACACGCGCCCGTTCACCATGGGCAATCTCCACGAAACCCGAGCGCTCCATGGCCTGCAGCGCTTCACGCACGGCCGGGCGGCCGACGCCGTACTGGTCCATGAGGTCGCGTTCGGAAGGCAATTGGGACCCCGGCGGAAATTCCCCTTGATGAATGCGCGCCATCAGGCGCTCCAGGACTTCCTGGTATAGCTTGCGTCGCTGTATCGGTTCCGGCATGGCAGCACTGTCTCAATTGTAGGTTTCGTTGGACGCGCACTCTATCACAATCCCGCGCCAGGACTGTGATTGCGGCCGCCCGTCGATCCTCTTGTTTCAGCTGCGCCGTCCCTCCAGTACATCGCCGAAGAAGCTGCGTGCACCGACCTGCCCGCCCTTGAGCACCAGCTGCAGGCCATCACGCCCCGGATGGTCCGAGCACGCCCGGCACAAGGGCGCCCCGGGTGCCAGCCCGGCGCAGACCGACAGCGCCGCAATGTCCAGCGCACTGGCCACCTCGCCCGAGCTGTCGCCGCCGGCAATGGCGATGCGCTGCAAGGGCTTCGCATCGAGCAGCCGGCGCATCGTGGCGGCCAGTGCCAAGCCTACCTTCTGCGCTGCCTCCTGGCGCGCCAGCCCGGCAGCAGCGGCCATCGCATCAAAGCCGGTCACCTGCGGGTCATCCGGCCCTTCCGCTGAAAACACCAACGGACTGCGGCCTTCCCGCAGTGCCGCCACGGCGGCCGAGACCAGCCGCGCCAGTTCGGTCTCGCGCGTGGCCTCGGACAAGACCGCCGGCAGGTCCATGCGCAAGCAGACGAAGCCATGCTCGCGCGCCCAGCCGATCTGCCCTGCTGTGACCGGCGAACAACTGCCGCTGACGGCCGCGATCACCGGCACCGGGCCAGCCTGCGGCAACCCGGACTCGGGCGAGATCCAGCCACGGGCACGCCAATAGGCCGTGAGCGCATATTGCAACCCCGATGAAGAGGCCGTGAAGACGCCCGCCCCGCGCCCTTCCCAGACCAGCCGCCCGGCTTCGCGCAGGGTCTCCTCATCGAGCACGTCGATCATCACCACCGGTACATCCTTGCCACGCAAGGATGGCAAGCGGGCATGCGCAGCCTCCGCGCCCTCGCGCAACTGCAACATGTTTACCAGTTCGATGCGGCGCGCCGTCTGGCGCCGCAGGTGGCGGCGCAGATCGGACTCGTCCATGGGCGTGACGGGATGACGGGCCATGGT
This sequence comes from Herbaspirillum aquaticum, assembly GCF_002213425.1. Lineage (GTDB taxonomy): Bacteria > Pseudomonadota > Gammaproteobacteria > Burkholderiales > Burkholderiaceae_D > Herbaspirillum > Herbaspirillum aquaticum. The sequence continues at coordinate 32,965 of NZ_NJGV01000015.1, forward strand.
GGGGTGGCGATCAAGCCGGTAGCCTTCACCGTCGACGGCCGCAAAGAGATGGCCGAAGACCTGATAGCGCTTCAGCCGTGGCGCCCCCACGATCATGGGGGAGAAGTCGCCGGGCATGTGGCGCACACCCAGGTCGATGGCACGACCGATGGAGCCGATGGCGGGCGAAGAGTCAAAGGTGGAGCACACCTTGTACTGCATCAGCGGAGCACGCAGCGAGGCCAGCGCGGCAAAGGGCGCGCCCAGGTGTTCATCCATCCACTGTGGCGAACGTCCGCGCGAGGCACCCGCGATGCCGATGCAGCGCGCCTCGGGGAACCGCGCCAGCAGTGCCGCATCGGGCGTACGCAAAAACAGTACGCTCGACAAGCCGGCCGCGCTCATCACCTCCATGGCATCGGTGGAGCCGGTGAAGTCGTCACCGTAATACGCCAGCAGCAAACCCGGTGGCAGGCCGTCAGGATCGGTCAGCAGACTCATTTCCAGAACTCCAGTGCTGCCTGCAGGGCCGGATGCTTGCCCGCATGCTGCTGCAGCGGCACGCCTTCGATGGCCGCCACCCAAGCCTCGCGCAGGGCCTGCACACCGGCGGCCACGCCTTGCGGATGGCCGAAGATGCCGCCGCCAGCCGTGTGGATTAGGTCGGCGCAGCCGATGGCCGCGTAAGTATCAGCGGCCTGCAGCCCGGTCTGGCCCGAGCTGAACACCGGCATGGTACTGACCATCTCGACACCGGGGACCACTGGCTGCAGTACCGAACGCGCCGCGGTGATCACGCTGTCGTCCGGTTCGCTGAATTTGTTGCGCAAGCCATTGACATGCATGTGGTCAGCCCCGGCCAGTCGCCACAGCTGCTGCCAGGGCGCGTAGTCCCAGCCCAGTTGCGGGCTGCGCGTGAGATAGCCCCAGCCGGCGCGGTGCGCGTGGATCGGCAACTGCGCATGGCGACGCAATTCCTGCAAGCCGACCAGGCCGATGGAATTCAGGACCGCCATCACGCAGGTACCGCCTTCGGCCAGCACCAGGTCGTGGCGACGGCGCATCTGGTCGAGGTCGCCGGTCAGGTTGAAGGCCACCATCACCTTCTTTCCGGTACGCTCGGCGTGCTCGTTGACCACCCGCATCACCGCACGCACCCGTTCATCGAAGGGACAGCGGCCACCATCGGCCTGCAATTCATCGTCCTTGATGAAGTCGATGCCACCGGCCACCAGTTCACGCACCTGCTCAACCGTCTCCTCGACCGACAAGCCGATGCTGGGCTTGATGATGGTGCCGATCAGCGGGCCGTGGGTCACGCCGGTCAGCTTGCGGGTGCCGGCGATGCCGAAGGCGGGGCCGGGATAGGCCTCCACGAAGGCGCGCGGCAAGCGTAGCCCGGTCAGCCGCAGGCCCGAGACCTGGCGCAATTCGAACAGGTTGCCGGCCACCGTGGACATCAGGTTGGGCAGCGAGGCGCCGGTGTTTTCCAGGGGCCATGACAGTTCCAGCCGGCATTGCGTATAGCGCGCAGCGGGCATGCCGCCCGGCAGGCTGGGCGTGGTGCTGTGGCCGAGGATCTCCAGCTTTTCCACCCGCGCCCCGGAGCGCTCCTTCAGGGCGGGCGTTTCGGTGGCCAGGGCCACGAAGGTGCCGCTGGATTGTTCGCCGGCGATGACCTCGGCCGCGCGGGCCGGATCATCACCCGTTTCCAGCCAGTAGCTGGCGTAGATGCGTTCCATGCGCGCTCCCGGTCAGGTGATGCGGCGGATGCTCTCCGCGATCTCGTCGTGGTCGAAGACCTTGAGCCAGTCATCGCGCAAGAGACGTGGCAAGCCGTTCTGTATGGCCTTGTTGCAGGCATCCGAAAACGCGCCCGGGATCTCCTTGAAGATCACCGCGCCCAGGATATTCATGTGGCCCAGCAGGAAGTCGCGTGCCGCCTCTTCCGGCACACCGCGGCGCACGGTCTCGTCCATGGCCTGCTTCATCGCGTAGAGCAGCGTGGCGCAGACCGTCTCCGACAACCCCGGTTCGAGGATGGCCATCTGCTCCACGGTCAGGCGATAGCTGCGCAGGATGGGCTGGTAGATGACCTTGGCCACGTCTTCCCCGAGATCGAAGGCCGACTCCGGCCCCTGCATCAGGGCGCTGGTGATCGATTGCCGGGCCGCACCACCGCCGAAGAAATCGCGTCGGCCTTCGGCCGTGGTTTCATCGTTGAAGATGGGTGGATGGCATGGGTGCGCCACGAAGTAGACCAGGTCCGGCCGGTCCGGCAGGTGGCCGGCGAAGGGCGCGGCGGCGTCCAGCGTCATCACCATCACGCCGGCACGCAGCTTGGGCGAGATCTCGGCGGCGATCCTGCCGATCAGGGTATCGGGCACGGCCAGGATGACCACGTCCACATTGTCCAGCGCGGCGTCGATGCCGACGCACTCCACGCCGACTTCATCGCGCAGGCGCTGCTGGCCGGCCGCGCTGACTTCCACATGGGCCACGCGGTAGTCGGATTTCTTCAGGTTCTTCGCCAGGCGCACGCCCATCTTGCCGCCTGCGCCGAAGAGTGCAATTTTTTCCTTCATATCATTTCTCCTGTCATCGTTGGCGGCCCGCTCCTTCGTTGAGCGGGCCGATTGTTTCCACGTACCGATCTCACTCGGCGATCACGCGTCCCTGCAACTCGCTGGCCTCTTGCCTTGCCCCGGCACCGATGGCGAAGATCACCAGGGCCGATACCGCCATGAGCGCACCTACCACGAACATCGGCGCCTGGTAGTTGCCGGTGGCATCCTTGATGGCGCCGGTGATGAAGGGCGCCATGAAGCCGGCGGCGTTGCCCACGGTGTTGATCAGCGCAATGCCCGCCGCCGCAGCTGCCCCCGAGAGGAAGCGCGCCGGAATCGACCAGAAGGCCGGCAAGGCCGAGAAGATGGCGCAGGCGGTCACGGTAATGGCCAGCACGGTCGTGGCCGGGCTTTCCATGTAGAGTGCGGCCGGGATGCTGATGGCGCCCATCAAGGCGGGCAGGCCGACGTGCCAGCTGCGCACCCCGCGCCGGGTGGCGTCGCGGCTCCACAGGAACAGCGCGACAGCGGCCGGCAGGTAGGGGATGGCCGTGATCAGGCCCTTCTGGAAGACATTGAATTTGCTGCCGAACTGCGCCTCGAAGCCGCCGATGATGGTCGGCAGGAAGAAGGCCAGGGCATAGAGGCCATAGATCAGCCCGAAATACACCAGTGCCAGCAGCCACACGCGCGGATTCATCAGCGCCGCCCCGGCATGGGCCACGTGCTCGACGCGCTTGCTGCTCTGTTCGGCTTGCAGGGCGGCGGTCAACCATTGGCGCTCGGCCGGCTCCAGCCATTTGGCGTCGGCCGGGCGGTCAGCCAGGTAGAACCAGGCGATCACGCCCACCACGATGGCCGGCAGCGCCACCCCGGCAAACATCACGCGCCAGCCTTCCAGGCCGAACAGGCCGTGTGCCTCGATCAGCAGGGCCGCCACCGGTGCCCCGATGACGATGGTCAGCGGCTGGGCCAGGTAGAACAGGGCCAGGATATGGCTGCGGTGTCGTGCAGGGACCCACAGGCTCAGGTAGAGGATGGCACCGGGGAAGAAGCCGGCCTCGGCCACGCCCAGCAGGAAGCGCAGCACGTACAGGCCCTCCACGCTGCTGACCCAGGTAAAGAGCAACGCCACGATGCCCCAGGTCACCATGATGCGGGCCAGCCAGCGGCGCGCGCCGTATTTGTGCAGGGCCAGGTTGCTGGGGATCTCCAGCAGCACGTAGCCGATGAAGAAGACCCCGGCCGCAAACCCGAACTGGGCGGCGGTCAGGGCCAGGTCACGGCTCATGCCATTGGGGCCGGCGAACGAGATCGCCGTGCGATCCAGGAAGTTGATGAAAAACATCAGGCCCACGAAGGGCACGAGCCGCATTGCGACCTTGCGGATGGCCGATCTTTCGACGGCGCTTTGGGGCGTCTCCATTGTTGTCTTGTCTCCTGTCGGGTTGAGAGGCTGTGCCTGTTCAACGACAACCTCTGCGGGTGAGGCCAGGAAAAGCGGGGGCTGTGCGCCTCGCGGTCGCCTGGCTGCCTTGGTTGCTTCTTTGTTATTTCTTTGTTTTTCCAGAAGGCAACACACAGATCAACTCTGAGAAGCCCAACTGGTATAATCACTATACCATTACACTAGAACAGGCTACCCGAATTATTTGCATGGATGAGGTGAATATCCTTTCACCTCGCCCTGCATCTGCCGTCGCACGGCGGTTTGCGACGTGGCAGTATTCGAACAGGGCATGGGACAAGGGCGAACGAGCGCGGCCGGCAACGGCCGCCTGGACGGCGCAGGTGAAGCACTGCGCCTCAGCGAGAGGACAGAGAAATACGGGGCCGGATGGAGACCACCCCTCCCTGGCCGCTACGTGCAGCGACGGCCGGGCACCCGGACAGGTTCAGGCAGCCTTGGCGCCCTGGCGCAGCAAGCCCACGAAGGCCTCCCCCGCCCTGGACAACTGCCCACCCTTGCGCGTAACGATGCCGATGGTCTGCGACATCGACCGCAGCGTCACCGGCAGGATGCGCAGCATGCCGCGCTTGACGAACATCTCGGCCACCGCCGTGGGCAGGATGGAGACCATGTCAGTGCCCTGCTGCAGCAGGGCCACCGTCACGAAGGTGGAGGCGGTGGAAATCGCATTGCCGGGCATGCTCACCCCGGCCAGGTCCATCTCGCGCTCCAGCACCGCATGCAGCGGCATGTGGCTGGGATAGGTGACCCAGCGATAGCCTGCCAGCGCCGCCAGGCTCATCTGCTTGCCGCGCACTCGGGGATGTTCGCCCGAGACCACCACCGAGAGCGGCTCTTCCGACAAGGGCTGGTAGTGATACTTGCCAGGATTGTCCGAGACGCTGGCACGCGCCACCAGCAAATCGAGATGGCCTTCGTCCAGGAGGCTCAGCAGCTGCACGCTGGTCTCTTCCACGATATCGATGGAAAGCTCGGGATGGCGTCGCTGCAAGGCATCCACGGCCGGCACCACCAGCTCCGGCAAGGCCCCCATGACCGCCCCGATGGCCAGGCGTCCGCCGCGTCCGGAGCGGATCTGCGCCATTTCTTCGCAGAGCGACCCGAGATCGGTGGCCATCAGCCGCGCGTAGCGGATCACGCAGTGGCCGAACTGGTTGGGGATCAGGCCGGATTTGGTGCGCTCGAACAATTGCGCATCCAGCATCGATTCGAGCTCGGCCAGCGACTTGCTGGCCGCCGACTGCGTCATGGCCAGGGCGCTGGAGGCCTTGTGCAGGGACTGGTGATCATCCAGGGCGATGAGCAACTGCAGCTGCTTCATGCGCAGGCGGGACAGGAGACTGTGGAGGCTTTGCTGGCTGGGCGCGGGTTTCATGGGTGATTCCAAAAAGCGATCACATGATGGAAAGTCTTCACTATACAGTCCATCGGGCCCCACGTATATTCAACGCCATCGCACACCGCCATCGCTGTGATGGCCCACGACAACCAAGACGGAGACTCCATGAGCACCCCCATTTACCGCGGCGTATTCCCGGTCGCCCCGACCATCTTTGACGAAAACGGCAAGCTGGACCTGGAAGGCCAGAAGCGCGCCATCGACTTCATGATCGATGCCGGCTCCAACGGCATCTGCATCCTGGCCAACTTCTCGGAGCAGTTCGTGCTCTCCGACGAAGAGCGCGTGCTGGTGCAGGACACGGTCTTGAAGCACGTGGCCGGCCGCATCCCCGTGATCGTCACCACCACCCACTTCGGCAGCCAGATCTGTGCCGAGCGCAGCCGTGCGGCGCAAGATGCCGGTGCGGCCATGGTGATGGTGATGCCGCCGTATCATGGCGCCACCTTCCGCGTGTCGGAAAAACAGATTTACGAGTTCTTTGGCCGCGTCTCCGACGCCATCGACATCCCCATCATGATCCAGGATGCGCCGGTGGCCGGTACGCCCCTGTCGGCGCCGTTCCTGGCCCGCATGGCCAAGGAGATCGAGAACGTCTCCTACTTCAAGATCGAGACCGCCGGTGCCGCCTCCAAGCTGCGCGAACTGATCGAGCTGGGCGGCGACGCCGTGGTCGGCCCGTGGGATGGCGAAGAAGCCATCACCCTGATCCCCGACCTGGATGGCGGTGCGACCGGTGCCATGACCGGTGGCGGCTATCCGGACGGCATCCGCAAGATCGTCGACGCGTATTTCGCGGGCGACACCGAGAAGGCCGCCGAGCTGTACATGCAGTGGCTGCCGCTGATCAACTACGAGAACCGCCAATGCGGCCTGGCGGCGTGCAAGGCGCTCATGCTTGAAGGCGGCGTGATCAAGTCCGACATGCTGCGCCATCCGCAAGCCCCGATGCATCCCAAGGTGCGCGAAGGCCTGCTGCGCGTGGCGCGCCGCCTGGACCCGATGGTCCTGAGCTGGGGCAAGTAAGAGCGCTCACGCCTGCCATGCGCAGGAGGCGATCTGCATCATGAACAACGGGAGCTGCGGCTCCCGTTGTTCATTGGGCGGCCACATGGGTGCAAAGACTTCACGTGCATCAAAATAGTTTGTAGTTTCCCCAAAACATTGCCGTCATTTCCAACAACGGCCGTCCTCTCCCCCATCATCGCGCCTTCACACCGGACGCCCTCTCCTGGCTTGCCTCCGGATTTCCTGAACTGCTCCCCTGTGAAGACCATGGATCTCGAATTGAGCTACCCCTCGCCGCATGCCACGCTACCCGGCGTGGCCGATCATCTGCGCCAGTTGCTGCCGCTGCTTGACTGGCTGGCACTGCAAGGACTCGCCGTGGAAAACTGGTATGCGCCGGCCGCGGAAGCCGGCTCGCCGGAATACCCGGCCTGCCCGCCCGCCTTCGCCGGACATGCGCCCACAGCCGCCGCCATCGCGGTCCTGCATGATGAGGACGCGATGCGGGACGACGACCGTTTGCGCCCGCTGGCCTTGTGGAGCGGTGAAGAAGACGGCGCCGGTGCCTTCCTGCTGCATACCCTGGGCACGCAGCGCTACGGCGAGCCATGCCACCTGCTGTTGCAAAGCCAGTTCCTCCCGCAACTGGAACAGCAGGATACGCTGCTCGCCCTGGTCAGCGCCCTGGTGCAATGGTGGCCGGCGTCCCGGGTGGAGATCGGCATCAGCAGTCCGCAAGAAGAGGACGCGGGGCACGATGAGAATGCCCTCCTCGATGATCCCCTCGGTGCGATCTGGATGCGCTATCTTCCGCGGGTGATCGATGCGTCTGAAGTCCCTGGCAGCAACCGCCTGCATGCGGTTCATGCGGCCGATGGCAGCCGGCTGGGAACGCTGGTCCTGGCGGTGGATACGGACAGGTTTGATCCCGCCAATGAGGCGCACCGCCAAGCCGCCCGCGAACTCGCCGCGTGGCAATGAATGCAGCCCGCGCAGGACAACTTGCAACAGGGCGGGCAAGCACGCAGCAGGCGGTTCTGTGGCATGCTTGCCCTTTATCCCTGCAGAGGAAAATTCATGTCGCAGCCCCTTGCCGCTACCGCTTCCGAGCACTTCCGTCCGGTCGCCCTGGAACACGCCAGCCGCCTCATCAACCACGGCCCGACGGTGCTCATCAGCAGCGCCCATGGCGCGCATCGCAACATCATGGCAGCCGCCTGGTCGATGCCGGTCGAATTCACTCCCCCGCGCATCGCCGTGGTGATCGACAAGAGCACGTGGACGCGTGAACTGGTCAAGCAGTCAGGCAGCTTCGGCATCATCGTTCCCGGTGCGGCCCGGATGGACCTGACCTACGCGGTCGGCAGCGCCAGCGGACGCGACGAAGACAAGTTCGCCCGCCACCAGATTGCTGCCCGCACCGGCCCGGTGCTGGGCATGCCGGTCCTGGAACAAGGCTGTGCGGCCTGGCTGGAATGCCGCTGGCTGCCGCAGGGCCAGACCGAAGATGCCTACGACACCCTGTTCGGTGAAGTCGTCAGTGCCGCTGCCGATGTGCGCATCTTCGAGAACGGCCACTGGAACTTCACCGAAGACAACGCCGACCTCCACACCCTGCACCACCTGGGCGCGGGCAAGTTCGTGGTGGCCGGCAACCAGCTCCAGGCACGCCAGGACTGAGGAGTCGGGCAGCAGCCTCAGCAGGCCTGGATCGCTTCGGTGAAGCAGTAGCCCACGCCATGCAGGGTGCGCAGCGGCAGGTCACACATGGTGCTGTCGCGCCATTTGCGGCGCAGCCGGCTGACGGTCTTTTCCAGGATGCGCTCGTCGAAGCTGACCCACTCCATCCCGAAGGCATGCGCGATGGCGCAGCGGTCGGCAGCATGCCGGGAGCTCTCGGCCAAGGCCTTCAACAACGCCACTTCACGCGAATTGATGCCCACCGCGTCATGCCGTGGCGCGCGCAGCGTGCGTGCGCCCACATCCAGTTGCCACGCCTGCGGCATGACCCGCCGCAGCATGGCATCGAGGTAGGCGTTGAGCAGTTCGAGCCGGTGCGGCAACACTTCGCAGAAGTCGGCACCGCGCTCAAGTCCCGTGATGCGCACCGTCGCACTCTCATGCGTGGCTGCCAGCAGCAGGATGCCCATGCGGGCATCGGCGCTGCGCAATTGCTGCGTGAGCTGGTAGCCCGCCGCGCTGGCGCATCCGACGTGGATGATGGCGATATCGCTCTTGCGTATCGGCATCAGCAACTGCTCACCCTCGGCGCGTACCCGGCTAACACTGTGCCCCTGCTCTTCCAGAAAAGTGCAAAGATTGCGGTTGCGATAGTTCATCAAAATATCTTCTACCAACAATATGCTGGCCATTTGTCTCTCCCTGATCTCATAGCGACGCATGTTCGATGGCGGACCTTGGACACCGGTCCGTTCTGATGGTGAGAAGGGACGCCATCGCAGTTGCAGGGATCGGTCCCGGCAGCGGCAGCGATGCCATGCTCACCACGGAGAGGCAATCTAGCGCAAGAAGCCCGTGATTTTCTCTCCAGGTTTTTGCGGGGTCGCCGACTGGGTTTGCTTCAGGGAAGAATATTTGGCAGTACCAATTAGGGCCTGTTCACATTAAATCTGCGAGTGCGCAGATTTAATGTGAACAGGCCCTAGCATCTGCTGAGCCGGCCACTGCCTGAAAATCACAAGATGGCAGTTCATCGATATCGAATTTTTTCGACAATTTCCTCGACGATGTTTTGCCCATCGACCGCATAGTTTTGATCGCAGGAAAAATATTTCCTGCCAGGCCATTTTCGCTTCGTGTCTCGAACATTTCGCGGTAACTTCCCGCTCATTCAAGATGAGGCGAACATGGTCTACAAATCGATACACCCGGTGTACGCCGGGCCTTTGGCGGGGCAGCGCATCCTGGTCGTCGACGACGCCGAGGAAGATCGCATGCTGCTCTCCGACTTCCTGCTGCGCCATGGTGCGCGGCTGTACGTGGCACGCGATGGACAGGATGGCTATCGCAAGGCGCAGACGGTGCGGCCGGACCTGATCCTGATGGACATCCGCATGCCGGTCTATGACGGACTCACCAGCGCGCGCCTGCTCAAGGCCAATTCCTCCACGCGCAACATTCCGCTGATCTTCCTCTCGGCGGCTGCGGCCACCGAGGAAAAGGTCAATGGCCTGAGCGTCGGTGCCGTGGACTACATCACCAAACCCTTCGATTTCGAGGAAGTGCGGCTGCGGCTATGCGTGCACCTGCGCTCACCCGTGCATGTGGACCTGCCACCGGTCACCCAGACGCCCGTCGGTCCGGCGCCACAAGGCGGCTCCAGTACCTTCGACATGGTGCTGTTCCAGGCAGCGCGCCGCCTCATGATGGACAAGCTCGACCAGCCGCTGGGCCTCAATGCCCTGGCGGCGGCGGTGGGCACCAATGCGCGGCGGCTGTCGAGCGCCTTCAAGCATTGTGCCGGAGTGACCGTCTTCGACTTCCTGCGCGAAGAGCGGATGAAGGAAGCCCGCCGCCTGCTCTCTGAAAGTACCCTCGACATCGGCGCCATTGCGCTGGCGCTGGGCTACAGCAACACGGCCAACTTTTCCACGGCCTTCCGCGAACGCTTCGGCATGCCGCCCAGCCAGTTCCGGCGCTGACGAGAGGACGATGTCACGCTTGCGCGCAGCACTGCTGTGGTCTTGGCTGCTGCTGTGCAGCCTGCTGTCGCCCCTGGTGCTGGCCTCACCCGCACCGCCCTCCATCGAGCTGGCCAGCATCGCCACCCACCAGGTCATCACGCCGCAATTGCAGGTGCTGCGCGACGCCCGCGCCAGCGAGCTGCTCTCGACCGCGCTGGCCAGCGGTCCATGGGAAGCCATCCACATACCCATGCTGCAGGAGGGCTACAGCACCGGCGCCTTCTGGCTGCGCGGACAGGTCCGCAACGACAGCAGCGAGCATGTCACGCGCTGGCTGGCGATGGGGTCGGCACGCTTGCAGGACGTGCGGCTGTACTGGCTGCCCGCTCTACCCTCATCGTCCGCGAACACGGTCGATGAGCTCATCCCGCGCTACGCCGGTACCCTGCATCCGATCGCCCGGCGTGAAATCGCCAGCCGCACTCCCCTGTTCCCGCTGACGCTGGCCCCGGGTGAAGAACGCCAGTGGGTGCTGCGGGTGGCCGGCGATTCAGCCATCGATCTCAATGTGGCGCTCTGGGAAAGCGCCGCGTTCCGGCAGGATGAAGGACGCGAACTGTCCATCCAGGCCTTCGTGCTGGGCGTGTCGGTGTTGCTGGTGACCTATGCGCTGATCCAGGGCATGGCCTGGCACGACCGCGGCTTCGTGCTCATGGCCGCGTGGATCGTGACGGCGCTGGCGTACATCTGGACCTTCCAGGGGTATCTGCAGCTGTATCTGTTTCCGCAAGGCGGCGCCTGGCTGGTGCGCACACCGGCCACCCTGGGCTGCCTGGCCACACTGCTGTACGTGCGCATGAGCTATGTGCTGGTCGGGCTGCAGCGCCTGCGCCCCTGGAACAGCGTCTATGCCGTCATCCAGGCGCTGCTGATCGCGGTGATCGGCGCAACCGCACTGGGCAACTATCGCGTCACCGCCCCGCTGGCCAACGCCACCGCTGCACTAGCCTATGTGATGTGGCTGGCCTCGCTGCTGCACGCCTGGCGCGCTGGCCTGCCCCATGCCCGGGTATTGACGCTGTCCTTCGCCCTGGCCTGGCTGGGCATGTCGGTCAAGCTGCTGGAACTGAACGGGCTGGTTGATCGCAGCCTGCTGCCGGACTGGCATTTCGCGGCGCTGTTCCAGATCGGACTGTTGTGCATGACGGCCCTGGTGATCATCGGCCGCGCGCTGGAACTGCACCGCAAGCATGACCAGATGCAATGGGCGATGCTCTACCTGCGGGTACGTGAGCAACTGAAGCTGGAACAAGCCGTGGCCGCGCGCACCCGCGAACTGCGCGAAGCGCTGGAGGCGGCCGACCAGGCCAACCGCGCCAAGACCGGCTTCCTCACCCGCATCAGCCATGACCTGCGCACGCCGCTGACTTCGATCCTGGGCTTTGCCGACATGCTGCAGACCGGCGGCGACGAGCGCGCGCGCCACGGCCGCATCATCGTGCGCAGCGCGCGGCACATGCTGGCCATGGTCAATGACCTGATCGACTATGCACGCGGCGACCGGCCCGACCTGCCGCACCCGGCCCCGGTCTACGTCCACGCCCTGCTGCAGGAGATCGGCCAGGAAGCCAGCCTGCTGGCCCAGCGCCAGCACAACGCCTTCCGCCTGCAGGTGGCGCCGACGCTACCGCCGGTACTCACGCTCGATGCGCGCCGCGTGCGGCGTATCCTCGGCAACCTGCTGGACAACGCCGCCAAGTACACCCGCGATGGCCGCATCGTGCTGCAGGTGCAATGGCATCCTGCCTCGGCGCAATCCGGCATGGGGGTCATGGAAATGCAGGTGCGCGACACCGGCTGCGGCATTCCGCTGCATTTCCAGAAACGGGTGTTCGAACCCTTCGAACGCGCCCATGCGGACCGCTCGCAGCCGGGCATCGGCATGGGCCTGGCCATCGTGCGCCAGTGGATCCAGCAGATGGGCGGGCAGGTGGCACTGTCGAGCCGGCCCGGCGAAGGCACCACGATGACGCTGCGCCTGCCGGCGGCCATCGGCAGCGAGCACGACGTGGCCCGCCATGACGCCCCGGAAGACGCCAGCGGCCGCCTCCTGATCGATGGCGAGGGGCGCCTGGTGCTGGTGGTGGAAGACCATGCCGACATCGCCCAGTTGCTGGGCGACCAGCTTGGCAGCGTCGGCTTCGCGGTGGAGCTGTATGCCGATGCCGAGCGCGCCATCGCCCGCATGGCCGCGCCCGATGCGCCCGCCGTGGCGCTGGTGATGACCGATTTCCAGTTGCCGGGCCTGCATGGCGATGCCGTGCTGGAGGCGGCGCGGCGACTGCTGCCCGGCATACCGGTCCTGCTGCTGTCAGCCACGCTGCAGCCCGAACGCGGCCAGGAGGACGGTGGACAGTTCGATGCCTGCCTGCTCAAGCCGGTCAATTTCCTGGAACTGCAGGAGACCATCGGCCGGCTGCTGGGCCTGCAGAAACAGGAGCCCTTCTGCGAGGACGGTACCGCCCCGCCCTTGCAGCGCCCCGCTCCGGCCGACCTGCAGGAGGCGCTGGCGCTCATCGAGATGGGGGCGGTGTCGGATTTGCTGGACTGGTGCGATACGCTGCAACGAAGGAACCCGGTCTGGACGGGTTTTGTGACCATGGCGCGGCAACTGGTCATGGATGCGGACCTGAGCACGCTGGAGGCGCTGTGCCAGACGGATCAGCCGGTGCAATCCGTCGATGAATGAGGGGAGCGCGATGCGATGGCCGCTAACGCCCATCCAGATACTGCCGGGGCAGTCCGCCAATGGGACAGCAAAGTAACTTGATCGAAAAAAATGAAGATTGGATGATGAATTGCGGGGATCGCAGGGCTTATCCCTGAAGAACAAATATGATATCATTTTTTGATATCAACCCAAGCCATGAAAAGCATCCATCGACGAACTCTTCTGGCCATCTTCAGCGATCCGATGGCACGTTCGCTCCAGTGGCGCCAGATCGAAATGCTTTTCCTGGCCATCGGTGCGCAGCTGGTAGAGGGACGCGGATCGCGCGTGCGCTTCATGCTCGGTGACGCCATGGGGACATTTCACCGTCCACATCCGGCCAAGGATGCAAAGCCTTACCAGATCCGAGATGCCCGTACCTTCCTGCGCAACGCAGGATTCGACCCGGAGAAAGGAATGAGGGAATGGGAACAATGATCTACAAGGGCTACGCGGCCCGAATCGAATACAGCGATGAAGACGAAAGTTTCATCGGCCGTATCGCCGGAATTCAGGATGTCGTCGGATTCCACGGTGACTCTGTTGTCACATTGAAGGCGGCGTTCGAAGAGGCGGTCGACGATTATCTGGAAGCCTGCGCCAAGGTGGGCAGGGCCCCGCAGAAACCGTTTTCGGGAAAGTTCATGGTGCGCGTCACACCTGAAATCCACGCGCACGCAGCCACGATGGCGGAGGCACGCGGCATGAGCCTGAACGCTTGGGCGGCACAAGCACTCGCGCTCTATCGCTGACAAGACCCGGGCGGAAAATCAATCCCGCTCCCGGCTGCGTTCATCCATCCGCGATGATTCGCCCTCGGGACGGCTGCGCGCCAGTTCCGCATTGCGCTGGTTGATCTGGTACTGCTCCTCGGCATGCTGGAAGGCCAGTTGCTCCTTGGGCGAACGGCTGCATGCCCCCAGCGTCAAGGGCAGCAACACAGCCAGGACCAGGACGGCGATCGACGCCAACGGGAGGGGGGCCGGTTGGATTGTCACGGATAGTCTCCAAATTTATATTTCTATCCGGCAATATACCCCTCACAAATACTCACTGCAAGTCTCTGTTCCGGCGCTGCTGGCGCTCAGCGGGCCCGTCACCGCGGGAGGGAGGCCCAGGCGCTCAATCCCGGGCCGCGATCCAGTCCCAGGTATCGGCCGCCGTCATCGGGCGCGCGATGCCATAGCCCTGACCGAATTCGCAACCGAGATGATGGAGGATGCGGCGGCATTTCTCGGTCTCCACGCCTTCGGCCACCACCGCAAACCCGAGCTTCTGGCCCAGGTGGATCATCGAGGGCACGATCTGCTGGTCCGAATAATTGCTTTCCATGCTGCGAATGAAGGACTGGTCGATCTTCAGGTAATCCGCAGGAATGTTCTTGAGATAACTGAGGTTGCTGAATCCGGCACCGAAGTCATCGATGGCTACCTTTACGCCCAGGCGCTTGATCTCCTGGATGCGGCCGTAGAGTTTCTCCGGGTTCTTGCTCATCGCGCTTTCGGTGAACTCGATCTCGATCAGGCCAGCCGGAATGCGATGGCGACGCAACTGCACTGCCAGCGTCTGCACCAGGTCATCGTTGTCGAAGTCGCGCGCCGAGACGTTGATGGCCACTGGAATGGCCCGCCCCTGGCGAGCCCAGGCCGCGGCCTGTTCGATGCCATGCTGCAGCACCCACAAGGTGACCTGGCGAATCAGCGCGGTCTTCTCGGCCAGTGGAATGAAGAGCGCCGGCGAGACCACGCCATGTACAGGATGGCGCCAGCGCAGCAGCGCTTCCACCCCGGCGCACTGGCCCGAGGACAGCGCAATCTTGGGCTGGAATTCCAGCCACAGCTGGTCTGCCGACAGCAATGCTCCCGGAATGGCCGAGAGCAATTCGAAGGAATGTTTCTGCTGGCGTCCCAGCGGCTGCTCGTAACTGCAGTGCAGCACGCCGGACTCGCGGGCCATGTCGGCGGCCGTCAGCAGGGAAGGCACCAGTTCACCGACTTCACCGCACTGGGCCAGGGGCACGATCCCGACTGAAATCTGCAGCCGATGCGGAATGCCCTGGTGCTCCACCGTGCCGGCAAAGGCGCGCTCTACACGCTCGACCTGGGGCTGCCAGCGATCCCTGCGCTCCAGGTAGGCGAAGGTGGTGGTGCCGATGCGATAGAGCGCAACCTCCCCGAGCGCCTGCCGCAGTTGGTCCATGGCCTGGATCAGGAAGCCCTCGACATAGTCCCAGCCAAGCGCCTTGATCATGTCGCGCAGGTAGATCCGGTCACAGATGTCGACCGCCACCGCCGTGAGCTTGCCCGACTGCCTCCCGCCTTCCGGCCCGAACGCGGCCAGCTCCTGCAGGTCCGCATCCAGGCGGCTGCGGTTGGGCAGCGCAGTCAGGCTATCCATGTAGCTGGCTGCCCGCAGCGTATCCAGGCGAGCCATCACCACGGCCGCCAGCTGCCGCAGCGTCAGCCGCTCGGCCCGGGTGAATTCCGTACGCGGGGAGGTGCTGATCACGCACAGCGTACCCAGCCTGACGCCGTCGGCCGTCTGCAGCGGGGCACCGGCATAGAAGCGGATGCCAGGTGCACCGGTCACCAGCGGATTGGCGGCAAATCGCGCATCCTGGCAGGCATCCGGCACCACCATCACTTCGTCCTGCTCGATGGCGTGGCTGCAAAAGGATTGCGAGCGCGGCGTGCCGGGTGCCTCCAGGCCGCGCCGGGACTTGAACCACTGACGCTGCTCGGCCACCAGCGAGACCAGCGCAATCTCGGTCCCGAAGAGCGAACAAGCCAGTTCCGTCACAAGATCGCAGAGCACATCGGGCTGCGTGTCCAGCACACAGTAGCTATCCAGTACCGCAAGGCGCTGCTGCTCATGCGGCGTTGGCGCGTCCTGCTGGAGGGTCGCCGTCAGCGCGGGCGACAGGCGGAGGAGGTCTGCGTGCATGTGGTCGCCCTGTTCAGAAAGTGACCCATTCGTCAGAGGCGCCGGCCGCGTGGCGGCTCGCCAGGACGGGTGCCAGCGGCTTGCCCAGGCGCGGCTCCCGCACCGGTGCACGCGGGGTCACGGCAAGCGCAGCCGGCTTGGCGGGCACGCTGGCCGGCGCTGGTGCAGCAGCGACCGCATCCACGGCGAGGTCCTGCTCAGCATGGCCATCCAGGCGGAACACACTGACGGCCTGCGCCAGTTCCTGTGCCTGTTCCTGCAGCGCTTGCGAGGCGGCAGCGGCTTCTTCCACCAGGGCTGCGTTCTGCTGCGTGACCTGGTCCATCTGCCCCACCGCCTGGCTGACCTGTTCGATGCCGGAACGCTGCTCTTCGCCTGCAGCACTGATCTCGTTGATCATGCCGGTCACACGCTGCACGCTCTCGACGATCTCGCGCATGGTGTCGCCGGCTTCGTTGACCAGCACGCTGCCGGACTCCACTTTGGCCACGGAGTCGCTGATGAGGGACTTGATTTCCTTGGCAGCGGCCGCCGAGCGCTGCGCCAGGCTGCGCACTTCGGTGGCCACCACCGCAAAGCCACGGCCCTGCTCGCCGGCGCGCGCCGCTTCCACGGCGGCATTCAACGCCAGGATGTTGGTCTGGAAAGCAATGCCGTCGATGACGCTGATGATGTCCACGATCTTGCGCGAGGACGCATTGATTTCTTCCATCGTTTCCACCACGCGGCTGACCACGCCGCCACCGCTGCTGGCGATGTCGGAAGCGGCCTGCGCCATGCGGTTGGCTTCACGGGCATTGGCGCTGTTCTGCTGCACGGTGGAGGTCAGCTCTTCCATCGAGGAGGCGGTTTCCTCCAGGGAGCTGGCCTGCTGCTCGGTACGCGAGGACAGGTCCAGGTTGCCGCTGGCGATCTGCGAAGAGGCAGTGGCAATCATGTCGGTGCCACGGCGCACGCCGGAAACGATATGCACCAGGCTGGCATTCATGTCCTTGAGGGCGCCCAGGAGTTCACCGGTCTCATCACGCGAACGCACCTCGATGCGCGCGGTCAGGTCACCGCCGGCCACCTGGCGGGCCAGGCGTACGGCCAGCGCCAGCGGACGGGTGATGTTGTTGGCCAGCCACCAGGCCAGCAGCATGGCCAGCGCCACCGAAATGATGCCGCCGATGATGAGCGTATTGCCGGTCACCGATTTGAGGGCGGCGGCTTCCTCAGCGCGGGCTGCCATCAGCGAGGACTCGGCATTGTCCATCTCGCCCAACAGGCGGCGCATGTTGTCCATCTCGGTCTTGCCCTTTCCGGCCTGCTCCAGCGTGCTCACGGCCGCCATCTGCTCGCGCCCCTCACGCACCGCACGGCGCAGGGTGATGGCCGGCTCGATGGCGGTATTGAGCCAGCGCTGTTCGGCCTCCGTGATCAGCTGCAGTCGCTGCTGCTGGGCCGGATTGTCGGCGGTCAGCTCACGGGCTCTTTCCAGGTATTTCTTGAAGTTGGCGTTGCCCAGCTGGTACGGCTCCAGCGAGGCCTCATTGCCGGTGAGCGAAAATCCACGCTGGCCGGTCTCGATGTTGATGAGGCTCTCGATCATGCCCTGCAGCTGGTCGCGCACGTCATAGGTATGCACGTTCCAGTCATTGGCTGCACCCAGCCGCGCGAAATTGGCATACGCCACACTGACCAGGATGACCAGGATGGCGGAAATCATGCCGAAGCCGATATGAAGGCGGGTGCCGATTTTCAGGTCCGATAGTTTCATGATGGTTCTTTCAGGGGGACTGCAAGGTTTCTCGAATGGATCGACACGTGTCCACGGGGAGCGGGCCGATTCTTGTTGTTGATCACGATGTTTCACATCCAAGCAAAAGCGTGACATACTGGCAAAAATCACAAAAACAAACAGAAATATTTACCAATCTCTTGCAACAAATTTGCTTTGCAACGACTCTGAACAGATATATTTAAAAAATATCCGTACATTTTGAAAATATTTTCGTTAAAAACATGACAATGACGAACAAACAAGCCCCCTCTCCTCCCCCGGCAGCCGCCGAGACGATGGAGCTGTCCGACCTGCCGCTGCTGCGCCCTGGCGCGGTAGCGCGCCAGCTGGGCATGTCTGTCGAGACCCTGCGCGCCTGGGAACATCGTTACGGCATCACCTCATCGCAGCACAGCGGCGGGGGGCAGCGCCTGTATTCGCAGGAAGACCTGCAACGCCTGGTGTGGATCAAGGCCCTGGTGGATGCCGGCCATCGCATCGGCAAGCTGGCCACCCTGGCCCCGCAAGACCTGCAGGCGCTGGCACAGGCCCTGCCCGCAGAGGCTTACGCGACGGCAGGCGCAGGTCATGGCGAGCACCCTTCGCACCCGCCCACGCGGCTGGTGCTGGTCGGCCCGTGGATGGCCGTCAAGGCGGTGGCGCAGGCACTGGAGCA
Source organism: Herbaspirillum aquaticum (assembly GCF_002213425.1). Taxonomy (GTDB): domain Bacteria; phylum Pseudomonadota; class Gammaproteobacteria; order Burkholderiales; family Burkholderiaceae_D; genus Herbaspirillum; species Herbaspirillum aquaticum. The sequence goes on from NZ_NJGV01000015.1 coordinate 51,184, forward strand.
TCGGCAACTGCGCGTAGCGGCTGCCGTCGAAAGTCTTGATGAACTCGACCTTGCACAGGTCGACGCCGAGCTGCTCGTGCTGGAAAGCACGGTCCTCGACAGCGATCTCGACCTGCGTCTTGAGCGCCTCTACAGCGACTCCGTCAAGCTGCCCATGCTGATCCTGTATCGTTTTGGCTCGCCAGACATGGTGACGCGCCTGACCGAGGCCGGGCATCGGGTCGTGCGCAAGGCCGTGGAAGGAATCGATGTGGAATGGCTGTGCGAGATGATCCGACGCATGGAGCCGGCCACCGGCCACGCCGGGGGCGAGGAGGACGCCTTGCCGGAGCCGCGCTTCAGCGAGAGCACCCTGGCCTCTGTGTCGGAGCAGTCCGATCGCATGCAATGCGAATGTCCGCGCCATCTGGCGGAACTGCTGACGGCATTGGCCGGCTTCGAGCGCTACAGCCGGCAATGCGAGGATGACACCGCAGAAGAAGCCGAACTGCACCGCGAACTGCGCATCGCCGCCGGACGCGCGCGGCTGCCCCTGGAAGATGCCTTGCAGAAGCTGGTCCGCTTCAAGGGGATTGCACTGGGCTAGGCAGGAATGCGGAAAGAGGCGTCGAAGAAATCACGTCCCCAATTCCGGTCCGAACAGACGCGCTAATTGACACCTGAATTCGGCCCCGAATTCTGCGCTCAATTCACGCCTGAATCCTGGCCTTGATGCCGGCCACCATTGGGCCGCGAAGACGTAAAAAAACAGCGCGCCCAATGGACGCGCTGCTTGTTCACACTGTGCTACCGGGCTAGCGCAAGCTCAGAACTGCTCCCAATCTCCCTCCGCTGCCGCCGGCTTCAAGGCCGGTTGCGCCGCCGGCAAGACCTTGGCGGGGGCACTCGCCTTGGGTGCAGGTTTGCGCGGCAAGGCCGCCGCACGCGGCGTGACATCCACCGTGCGCGGCGCACTCACGGGTGCCGCACGATGCCCTTCATGGCTGCTCAGCTTGAAGATGCTGACCGTTTGCACCAGGCGGCCGGACTGTTCCTGCAGCGATTGCGCCGCCGCTGCCGCCTCTTCCACCAGCGCGGCATTCTGCTGGGTCACTTCATCCATTTGCACGATGGCCTGGTTGATCTGTTCGATGCCATCGCTCTGCTCGCTGCTGGCGGCGGTGATCTCGGCCACCACATCGGTGACGCGCTTGACGCTGGCCACCACTTCATCCATGGTCGTGCCGGCCTGCTCGACCAGCCGGCTGCCGCTATCGACGCGCTCCACCGACGCATCGATCAGGGACTTGATTTCCTTGGCTGCGGCCGCGCTGCGCTGGGCCAGCGTGCGCACTTCGGAAGCCACCACCGCAAAGCCGCGACCCTGCTCGCCGGCCCGTGCCGCTTCCACGGCCGCATTGAGGGCCAGGATATTGGTCTGGAAGGCGATGCCGTCGATGACGCTGATGATGTCCACGATCTTGCGCGAGGCATCATTGATCTGGCCCATCGTCTGCACCACTTCACCGACCACGCTGCCACCTTGCATCGCGACCTGCGAAGCGGTCGCGGCCAGGGTATTGGCTTGACGGGCATTGTCGGCATTCTGCTTGACGGTGGAGGTAAGTTCCTCCATGGCCGAGGCGGTCTCTTCCAGGGCGCCGGCCTGCTGCTCGGTACGCGAAGACAGGTCCAGGTTGCCGGTGGCGATTTCGGCGGAGGCCGTGTTGATGGTATCGCTGCCCTGGCGCACTTCGGTCACGATGCGATGCAGGTTGTCATTCATGGCCTTGAGCGCCGCCAGCAGTGCGCCGGTTTCATCCTTGGCGGTATCGTTGATCTGCACCGTCAAGTCGCCGGCGGCCACCGCCGTGGCTACGTGCACCGCCTCGTTGAGCGGACGGGTGATGGAGCGCGTGATCATTACAGCGCACAGCACCGAGATAAAGATCGCTACAGCAGACAACACGATCACCGTATTGACGGCATTGGACGAGACATCCACACCCTTGACCACGCTCTGATCCATGATCGACACCTGGAAGGCGATCAATTCCTTCAGTGCGGCCAAGTATTTATCCTGCGCCGGGATCAATTCCTTGAAGAGGAAATCTCCCGCCTCGGCTTTCTTTTGCTGGCGCAGCAATTCAAGCATCCGGTCACGCGGTTTTGCATACTCGGCACGCACATCCCTGAGCTTGGCGAACAGCTCCTTGCCGCGCGGCGTATTGAGGCGCTTCTCCAGCTCCGCCATGTGTTCGCTGACCTCGCGCGTATTGTTCAATGCGCGCTCCACATATTTATCCACGTTTGCCTGGTCAGGGGCGATGATGGCGTTGCGCAAGGCGCGAGCGGCCGTATTGACCTTGTCGTTGATCTGGTTCACCAGCGCCACCTTGACGTAGCGGTCATTGACGATTTCGTCGGTGATGGCGCTGACCGCCCACAGATTCTTCACCGCCACAAACCCGATCACGCACATCACCACGATGAGTCCAGCAAAGGCCGCGCCGAGCCGAACACTGATCTTGATATCCGAAATTTTCATACTACCCCCTTGATCGTTTTACACCTGAGCCATCCCAAGAAACCCCTGGTCCCGGCACGCCTGTCGGCACCGAAACGAGTTGACTATAAACGATTTATTTAACGGATTCGACAAAAATGTTTTTAGGGCGATTTTTCGTGGCTTTTTCACGGCAGAGTTGCCAAGCCGATTATTCAAGCGTGATCAACGGTGAGGATTGACGCGCGGAAAACCCCGTTCCGCAGGGAAAATACTGGTGCAAAGCAACAAGCCGGACTTCCCCCAAAAGCAACACCGGGCTTAACGTACATCAAACTTCACATGCTTTCCGGATCAATTTGTATTGCAAAAAAGGAAATCAAAATACATCTGCAGTAAAATACAAATGGTGAATTTGATTAATTTGATTCCAGATTGACATGACTCACCAGAAGTCAGCCCGGAGTAAGCCATGCCCCTCAAACGTCTCAACAACAAGGTCAGGATCACTTCGCTGGTGCTGGCCATCCTCGGCAGCGCACTGTTTGGCTATGCGCTGCTCAATGGCAGCCTGACCAGCAGGGAAGCGGCCCTCAAAAGCGGGGAAACCGCCACCCTCAACATCGCCACGGGCTTGTCGACCCAGGTCAACCTGAGCTTTCGCGCGGCCGACTGAGTATTCTCCGTCAAAGCACCACCTCGCCGATTTAATAGGAACCAGGCACTATCCACGACGGGAGCCATCTGGCGGCATTAGTTGGCACCACCCGATATCAATTAGACGGACCAGCCGATCTCTCCAAATGGTGCAAGTGCCATCTCGCCATCGAGGCCAGCCATTATCTCTAAGTAGCACCACCCAATATTCTTAAGAGGCACCAGACGATGCCATACCGAGACGCAGCCTCAGTTCAGAGCGTTCTTGGAGCATCTGGCAACCTACTTCGGTAGGAGGGCCAACTTCAAGATCAGGAATGAGCATTGGTAAAAATTCATCTTGATGCCGCGGCTCAGATTCACTCATGGCTTGGATAAGGTAAAAATCAGGATGGCGCATTCGTCCATTGATCTTTTTTCGAGACAATTCCGCGTAGAGATGGATGACCTCAGACCCAAGGTCAAATCGGAACGCATCCCACGCTCTTACGTAACTGTATTTTGAGGCACTTGATAGGTATCGACGGGCGTATAGCTCATAGAGCAGTTGCCCCACATTCAATGCCACTAACTCATTCCTCATCAACACCAGTGCCTGGAAGATAGCGATTGCGCATTTCCATGCCACGATTCCGTCATCGCGATCCAGCGCCAACCTGAGAAGAATCGTGAGCGCGGCCAAGCCATCGAGCGTTCTGTCCTTTATCAGGGCTTCTAGCTGGAGGGGCGGTGCGGACGCAACAACTTCCCTTTTGCTTGACAGCATCAAGTTCTGAGCGCGGCTGGAGAGTGATCCTATCCAAACTATCGCCTCACTTTGAATAGGCCCGCGATAACGTAACACTCGCCACACGGTGTGTTCAACGTAGGCCTGCGTCCCAGGCACTCGTCTGTTTGCGTACTCGATCAAAGTAGCATTGGGCATCCGCTTGCCGCTGCGGTAGTGCGCAAATTTCTCATTTTTATCGTCTTGCCCGAGGCGATTAACGGTGTTCTTGTGGGGCTCAAGTGCCTTGCGCACTTCCGTAGCCTTGTCTGAGCCGACTGCGTCAGCGATCAAATAGAACCAGGAAATTGATCGAATGCGATCAACCTCGATGTCTTTGCGCGGTTGCCGTTCTGCCGTCATATCTCATTTTCAACGAAAAAGACCGTCCAAATTGCGTTTGGCGCAATTTCTTCGGGAAATATTGCTTTAGAAGAACCAGACATTTTAACCAGTACGGTCGCAAAGCCGAGCGTACTCAAAGTACGTCTGGAATTACCGTTGCCGGCGAACGGTGTTTCGAGAAAACTCGGATTTCCCGCCTATTCTGTCGGGTAGTCAGTAGGCACAGCCGTCGCTATTCTCGCGAGATACGCATATACCCCCTTTGAATGAGTAACTAGCTGTGACAAACGAATTCGAGCCCTCTGAAACCGACATGGATCTAGACGTCCTGATGGCTCGCGAACTCACGCGCCAATATGGCCCACTGCTATCCGGTGATCGCTTGAGAGTAGTGTTGGGATATTCGACTAAAGAAGCCTACCGTCAGGCGATGGCACGCAAGACCTTGCCGGTGCTTGTATTCGAGATCGAAAACAGAAGAGGAAAATTCGCACTAACCATCGACGTTGCGCGCTGGTTGGTTCAGGAGCGGACGAAGGCCGCACAGAAGAGTGAAACCGAGAAAGGAGCCGTCCCATGAGCTAGTTCATTCGACATGCAAAGGGGACACAAAAAAGGCCAGTGATTGCAGTCACTAGCCTTTTCAACAGCGCTGGAAAATTGGTTTCTCCGCGCCCAGTATCCCCCTTTCATACCATCCGTGTCAACACCTTGCTTTGGCCGAGGGGAAGTTGTACGCCCGTACATCTCCCCGCGCCTGAAGCCTCTTTTCTGCGCGCATTGCCGCGCTGGATATGACTATGGTTAAAAGGAGAACCAACGTGCGCATCGTACGTGACGTCCTGAGATATACGTTCGACATGAACTATTCTCAGCGGCGGATTGCCACCATGACTGGCTTGAGTAGGAAGGCAATCGACCGCATTCTGAAACAGTTCGACAAGCAAGGTCTGAGCTGGCCAATGCCTGCCGACATTGACGATAAGAAGCTTGATGGACTGATCTACCCGAAAAGGCGAGACCGATCCGCCTACGGAACGATCGATTTCGCCCATATTGATCTTGAAATGAAGAAGGCAGGAGCCACTCTTGCAATCCTTCATCAGGAATGGGTAACGCAGGATCCCGACAAGCACCGCTATCAATACGCCACTTTCTGCAAGAAATACACGACCTGGAAGAAGGCTCAGCGCCTATCCATGCGCGGCGAAATTCGATATGGCGAAGCCGCCTTCGTGGACTACTCAGGCAAGACGGTGGGAATCAAGGACAAGACCACCGGCGAGATCCGACAGGCCCAGTTGTTTGTCGGTGTACTTGGCGGGTCGAACTACACGTTTGCAGAACTGACCTGGACGCAACGTCTTCCGGACTGGCTTGCTTCCCACATACGGATGTTTGATTTTTTTGGTGGTGTCCCAGAGACGGTGGTGCCGGACAATCTCAAATCGGCGGTCACAAAAGCCTATCGCTATGACCCGCAGATCAACGAATCCTATCTGCAGCTGTGCCGCCACTACGGTACGGCGCCGATTCCTGCGCGAGCGCGCAAGCCGAAGGATAAGCCACGGGCCGAGGCGGCAGTTCTCCTTTGTCAGCGCTGGATCCTGTTTCGGCTCCGAAAACGCAGTTTCTTCACCTTGGCAGAAGCCAATCAGGCCGTTCGAGATCTTCTTGAGGAGTTGAACCGGAAGAGTTTCCAGAAGATCTCGGGCAATCGCTTTTCTCGCTGGGTTGAGCACGAACAGCCCGCGCTGGCACCACTGCCGGCGCAACGCTATGAAGTGGCCGAATGGGGTGTCGTTCGTGCAGGCCCTGATTATCTGGTCAGGATCGACGGCCACTCGTATAGCGTTCCTCATGACAAGCGTGGCCAAGAGTTCGACTATCGCGCCACCGGCACTTCTATTGAGCTGCTGCAGTTCAATCAGCTGGTCGCAACCCACATGCGTAGCACCGAGAAAGACGGCTTTACCGTATTGCCAGAGCATCGACCTGCATCACATGACGCAGTTCAGGGGTGGACAAAGGAGCGCGCAATGCTGTGGGCCAAGGAAGTCGGACCGATGACCGCTACCTACTTGGAAGCCTTGCTCGATCGCAACCGAGGGCGGCATTCCGGATACCGGACTACGCAGGCGATGCGAGATTTGGCAAAACGGTACGGCCATACTCGTTTGGAGCAGGTCTGCACCTACGCCTCGGCCAATCACATCATCGGCACCAGAGAGCTACGCGATCTACTGAATAAAAGGCTGGACTTGCTCATGGCAGGCGATGAACAAGAGGATCAGCCTCCCACCATCGAGCACGGCAACATCCGTGGATCTGAGTACTACCAAACTTTGCTGCAAGCACATGGAGAGAATAGCAATGATGAATAATCTGACCATCGAAAAACTTCACCAGCTTCGTCTGCCTGGCATGGCTGCGGAGTTTGAACGTCAAATCACAACGCCGACGGCAAGTGATCTTCCGTTCGAGCAACGGATGCGCAGTATCGTGGATCACGAAATCACGGTCCGGAAATCACGAAAACTGCAGATGCTACTCCGCCGGGCATCGCTGCCCTTGAACGCCTCGCTTGAGGACGTCGACTACCGGACTCCGCGCGGACTGGATAAATCCTTGTTTCTGAGCTTAGGATCGCTTGATTGGATTCGTAACCGACACAACGTCGTCATTACAGGGCCGACTGGCACAGGGAAGTCATGGTTGGCATGTGCATTGGCACACCAAGCATGCCGAGATGGACTGGCCAGTTACTTCATTCGTGTGACTGCACTCGTTGATAGTATGGTGACCGCCCGCGCGACGGGGTCATTTGGGAACCGTCTTGAGGGGCTGAATAAGTACGATCTTCTCGTCATCGATGATTGGGGCATTGATGCGTTCAATAAGCGCGCACAGAATGACTTGCTGGAACTCATTGTTAAACGCCTAGATAATCGTTCTATCCTGTTTACCAGCCAATTCCCAATGAGTTCGTGGCATGCTGCTTTCAATGATAAGACGATCGCTGACGCAACCATGGATCGCGTCGTGCACAGTTCATACGTGCTCGAGCTCAATGGAGATTCGATGCGTAGTGCTAACGCACCGGTCTCTAAGCGTAGTGGGAAAAAGACCGAGAAACAGTAATTGCATACTGCCGCAGGAACTTGGTCCGCACGGTGGCATGCCATTTTTCTAGATGGTATGCAGGGACAGTTCCTCGGTAGTTTATCTGCGCCCGTTGTATCGGTCTGCGAACAAAGGCGAGATGTCGCACAGCATATTTCGAAGGCTCGTGGACACTCAGTTCGGTTTGGGTTGGGCCCCTAAACCGGAACGAACTGGACAGTGCGGCGGCTACCTGGACAGAACGAAGCGTAGGAAGTCCGTTATTTGCCGTCACCGAGGCCGAGTAGCGTCTATCTGACGGTTTTAGCTGGGATAGGAAAGTACTTCTACTACTTTAACTTTCGGATTTTGCTTGATGTGCGACTGGCCCCAAAAATAGGCTAATGCCGCCGCCTCAGAGGCGTAGCCCCTCAATGTGACCGAGATTGGGCCTGATCCTTGTGTATACTTGATAACGTAAGTCATTGCTGGCATCTGAATTTCCTGTAAAGTTAGCTAACTATATAGCTTGGCGTGTAGGCTCATTAAATAACATAAGGTACCTCTAAATCAGTCTGCTTTTGGCGGATAGCAGAAGAACCTACTGTATCCGCTTAAAAATTTGCTCCAGCACCGTCGCTCGCTCTGCCCGTTCATCTAGCGAACAATATGCAGCATTCAGCCGATCATCCTGGCCATTAAATTCATGGCCATCGTAAAGGAATGCGCAATCCTTCTCGGTGTAGTCAAGCCACGCTTTTTGCGCTTTACGCAGCTCATCCTGCTTTTGCTTGGTGAGTGCGGCAATAAGTGCTTGATAGGCTCTATTAAGGCGTTTGTCCTGGCGCGTGAATTCTTTGTCTACGCAGTCCAAGGTATCAAAAGTCACTCCATTAGCTTTCGCTTCGCAACGCTTGAACTCCGGCGTAAGCAAACTCTCGTCACGCGCATGAGCGAACTGACAAATCAATAGGATAGCAAGGATAAGTAAGCGGATTTTCATTTCAGTTAAAGTGGACCCATCCGTCAAGACAGCGTTTGCCAGAATTTAAGCTGCATCCATGACTTCACTTGCAGCAGAACAGCGCTGCCCTGATCCTGC
>NZ_NJGV01000016.1 GCF_002213425.1 Herbaspirillum aquaticum
GTAGCTATTTCGCTTCTTCTTTGCTTCACTCATTCTCGTCATCCCTTCCAGGACGACAGCTTAAATCAGTGTCTCAAATTCGGGGTCCACTTTAATAATCTCGGGCATTGTCACGAAGGTAAACAAGCAGCGTTTGATCTCCGCGTGCGTCTTCCACAGGCCTGAGTGGCAGATTTTTACAGCAGCGCATATTGGTTTGGTGCGGAAAATTTTATTGCACAGGCCTGTCATTTCAATAATGATTGAAATATCGAATTAATGAGGCAGGCCATGGAAACAAAATCCGTTATCGCCGCGCTTAGCGCGTTGGCCCAAGAGTCCCGTCTGGGCATCTTTCGCCATCTGGTTCAGGTCGGGCCGGACGGCTGTGCAGCGAGCAAGATTGGCGAGGCGCTTGACATCGCACCATCTTCGCTGTCCTTTCACATGAAGGAGCTGTCACACGCAGGCCTGGTGACGTCGCGGCAGGAGGGGCGTTTCGTCATCTATGCGGCCAATTACGACGTCATGAACGAGGTTCTCGGCTTTCTCACCGAGAACTGCTGCGGTGGCAATCCCTGCTCTCCAGTTAGTGCATGCTGTCCACCATCAGCTGCTACTACTTGATGCGGAGTAAGCATGCTGGTAGCGTTTTTCATTTTCCTGATTACATTGGTGCTGGTCATTTGGCAGCCCCGGGGTCTGGGCATCGGTTGGAGCGCTTGCGGAGGTGCAGTCGTGGCGTTGTCCTTGGGCGTAATCCATTGGGCTGATATTCCAACGGTGTGGCACATCGTCTGGAATGCTACTGCGACCTTCATTTCCATCATCATCATCAGTCTGCTGCTGGACAAGGCTGGTTTTTTTGAATGGGCGGCGCTTCATGTGGCTCGCTGGGGAAGAGGTAACGGCCAGCGCCTGTTCGTATTGTTGGTCCTGCTGGGCGCCACTGTATCGGCGATCTTTGCCAACGACGGTGCCGCACTGATCCTGACGCCCATCGTCATTGCCATGCTTCAGGCGCTGCGGTTCTCGCCGCAAGCGACCCTAGCGTTCGTCATGGCGGCGGGCTTCATCGCTGACACAGCCAGCTTGCCGTTGGTGGTATCGAACCTAGTCAACATTGTTTCGGCGGACTACTTCAAGCTCGGTTTTGCGCAGTATGCCGGCGTCATGGTCCCGGTCGACCTGGCCGCGCTAGTCGCTACGCTTTTGGCGCTCGTTGTCTTCTTCCGGAAGGACATTCCAAAGAATTACGACCTTTCGCAGCTAGAAGCCCCGGCTGCGGCAATACGTGACAAAGCCACCTTTATAGCTGGCTGGTGGGTGCTTGGGCTGCTCCTGCTGGGATTCTTCTGGCTGGAAGGCTTGGGTGTTCCCATCAGTGCGGTAGCCGCCGCCGGTGCGTTGATTCTTCTTGCGGTAGCCGCGCGGGGACATGTGATCGCGACGCGAGAGGTGATCAAGGGGGCACCGTGGCAGATCGTCTTCTTCTCCCTCGGCATGTACCTGGTGGTTTATGGCCTGCGTAACGCGGGACTGACGAATCTGCTGACACAGGTACTGAATGGTCTGGCGGAACAAGGGCTCTGGACCGCAACGCTGGGAACCGGCTTCGTGACGGCAATCTTGTCTTCCATCATGAACAACATGCCGACCGTGCTGGTCGGTGCACTATCCATCGACGCCACAACGGCGCATGGCGTGGTACGCGAAGCCATGGTCTACGCCAACGTGATTGGCTGCGACCTCGGGCCGAAGATCACGCCAATCGGCAGCTTGGCGACCTTGCTTTGGCTACACGTGCTTGACCAGAAGAAACTGCATATCTCGTGGAGATACTACTTCCGCGTCGGTGCTGTACTCACGATGCCAGTGCTGCTTGTCACGCTCGCAGCGCTGGCGATCCGCCTCCAATAGAACCTAACACATCACCCTGGAAACGTCATGACCACCATCTATCACAATCCTGCTTGCGGTACATCCCGTAACACTCTGGCCATGATCCGCAATAGCGGGGAAGAGCCAACTATCATTGAATATCTGCAGCATCCGCCAAGCCGGGAGCAACTGGCAAAGATGATCAAAGATGCCGGGCTGAGCGTACGCGGGGCGATTCGCCAAAAGGGCACGCCCTACGCGGAGCTGGGACTGGATAAGCTCGATGTTACGGACGACAAGCTGCTGGATGCCATGCTGGCGCACCCCATCCTGATCAACCGGCCGTTTGTGGTGACAACCAACGGCACTCGCCTGTGCCGCCCGTCGGAGCTGGTGCTGGATATCCTGCCCAATCCGCAGCAGGGGCCATTTACCAAAGAGGACGGTGAAGTCGTGGTCAACGCGGAGGGACAACGTGTCGCACCGGCTCAGTGACCTGCCGAACATCACGGCAGGCGAGTTCCAGGTCCCGGCGATTGACGGCTTTAAAGAAGTCGGCGCATCTAGCCATCGGCCGCGCTTCCTATTGCTTTACGGCTCCATCAGGGAGCGCTCATACAGCCGGCTGTTGACGATGGAAGCGGCACGTCTGCTGGAGGCATTTGGCGGCGAGGCCAGGATTTTCGATCCGCGCGGCCTGCCCTTGCCCGACGGCGAGCCGGATACGCACCCGAAAGTTGTAGAGCTGCGCGACCTGGCCAACTGGTCCGAGGGAATGGTCTGGTGCTCACCCGAACGCCACGGCGCCATGACCGGCATCATGAAAGCACAGATCGACTGGATTCCGTTGTCGCAAGGGGCGATTCGGCCGACCCAGGGTAAAACGCTCGCCGTAATGGAAGTATCGGGTGGCTCCCAGTCATTCAATGCGGTCAATCAGATGCGCGTGCTCGGACGCTGGATGCGGATGCTGACGATTCCAAACCAGTCGTCGGTCGCCAAGGCATACCAAGAATTCGACGATGCCGGCAGGATGAAGGCTTCGCCCTACTATGAGCGGGTCGTCGATGTAATGGAGGAGCTTTTCAAGTTCACCCTGCTGACTAGAGATGTCTCACCGTATCTGACCGACCGCTACAGCGAACGGAGGGAAGCTGCGGCAGATTTGGAAAAGCGTATGAGCCAAGAAAAATTGTAGCTGGCGTTTCACCATTGCAGAATGCCTACTCTTGGCTGGGAGAAGATATTCCATCCTATTCGTAAGTCTTCCCCATTAACAGGATATCGGCAACCTTACGCCAGGGATTTATTGAAACTTCATAGAAATGGGGACCATTTCTTGAATTCTCCACCCAACGAACGGAGGCATTTAGAAATGCACCGATATTGCCGTTCTTCCAGCCCAATACACCCGAAGAGTATGGTGATGGAAGTAAAGCCGCGTGTAATTCAGTTTCTGCGAACCAGTCTGCGGAGAGTACATTCAGAAAATTGATGAAACTCACTTCATCCACCACAGCATCTCGTGCAGACTCAAGTTGTCTCTCCATTTCTTGTTTGATGTATTTCGCGCTCATCTAATATCCTCGTCACATAGCCCGCTTCTGGGCGATAAGCCGTAGCTTCCGATGCCAAGCCGCTATGGGTAATCCAAGGCGGATTCCCCCATGTCCTATTTTTTACCTGACTGGCCGTTTTTTGACTACCAAACGATGTCTGGAGGTAGATATCGTTTGCTTAATGTTTGCCTCACATTATCGATTATTGGCTGTGTATTCGTGACTATTTTGCTTGTTGGAAATGGGCGCTACATAGACAGTAAAGCATCTGACGGAGCCCGCCATATGAGTGCAGAAAAATGGCACATAACGATCACTACCAAGGAGCGCGTCCAGGAAAACGCAGCGGGCGAGAATGAAGAACACTCGAACAAGGGGCAATTGGGCGCGGTCACCAGATGCTAATGTGGCGGGAAAAGTCGCAGCCGGTTATGAGCTGTCTGAGCCGTCGCAATCGAGAATCGCTCAGGCTAGTGAGTCGGACATACGCCGATAGCCTAAGCCCGGGAGCTCTTACGCTGTCGCGATGAATTACTACGTGTGGCTCCGATCCTTTTCAGCTTGTAGCAACTGATAATCCTCTAGGCCTGCGAAAGTGCAACTACTTCTGCGCACGCCTTTAACGGGACATCATTTCTAGGTTATTGCTATTTGATGCGCTCCCCACAGAGCTTCATCCATTAATCCTACGTGTCTGTCGGAGATAGATTCTCCGTTTTAGCGAATTGCCTGATGTTCATAAGGCAGATTTTTTCTCATACTATTAGTAGCCCTCTGATATCCGACTCTGGACCCATGGCCACTATTTGGGAGGGGGGCATGGACGGATTGTTTCGAGGGCGCACAATATTACTTGTCGAGGACAATGTCGATGTTCGGACCATCTTTTCAGAGGTGTTTAAAAATGAGGGTTACCGCGTTATGGAAGCTACAAACGGTCGAGAAGCCTATGACCTAATGATGGGGTCTGATGATTCTGTGAACGTTGTTTTGACAGATTTGCGAATGCCGATCATGGATGGGTTCGAGTTGGCGACCTTACTCAAAAATAACCCGCGATTTTCTTCCATTCCGATTGTTCTCCAGAGTGAGACCCCTTTGAAAAACTCTTGGAGAGCATTGGAGGTTTTTGACGCGTTGCTTGTAAAACCCTGTCTCTTCGCTGAAGTGGTCTCGACCGTTAAAGCTGTTCAGTAGAAGGGATTCTATATAGCTCACTTTTAGTTTCTGTTATCGTTGCGTAGGTCCTCGGGTGCTTCACGCGATGGGCCCGACCGTAAAAAATCGAAGATCGGCCCTAAAAATTACGCGAGATCACTTCGTCTTAGCTTCGTTTCTTCTCTTGCATCTTCGACGAGCCGTCTAATAACAACCCTCCTTCGTAAAATTTCTGCGTGAACCGTTGAGCTCATCGGCATAGTTGTTGTTAGCTCTTTGAGGCTGGCAGTGCTTTCGTTAAATCGCTTCTTCATTAGATCTCCTATTGAGAGGTGCCATTTGAACACGATTTCTGCGCCCTTTACTGCGTCGGGAAAATAATTGGACAGGAGCATGTCTCGACGCTATCACTATGATCCCACCGATAGAAAAATAAATGAGGTGCATTTCCGTTTTAGAGAAGTAATGGGAGTAAGGTCTGTGCATCCCTTTGCGAATCAAGGCTAGGTAAAAAGCTCGCTTCATTCGTTTTCCCCATCCCGACTCTGCCGCCTCTTCAGTTCATTGAGTCCCTCCGTTGAGATGCTTTGCTATCTTTCCAATTGGAGAATCATATGAACAAGATGAATCGCTTTCGAATGACGGAGCCAGTTCCCGATTACCAAAATTTTCTGGTTGCGGGAAGTGCCCTCTACGTAGACTATTCGGGGCAGCTTGCGGATATCGAATGCATTCAGCAAGTTCTTGAGGACCTCGCGCGTAGTCGTGGAAAGACAAACGACCTTTGTAACCCAAGGCCTCCCATTTCGTCTGAGGACTAGAGCGCGAAAGTGCGCATATACATCGTCCGCAAACCGGTTTTAGTATTCCGAATTTGGTGCCGCCACCTTGCTTGGGGCCAGAAGTTTGGCTCTCGCCAAAACTTTCTTGAAGTTGAGCGAAGGAATCGATCGTCTTGCTTCATTCACCTGTTCCTGCCTGGAGGAAGAAATGCGAAATTACTCTAATGGCCGCTTTAACAGCGACGAAATTGTGGAAGCAATAGATAAGCATCGACGAGAACACGGCGACTGTTATTTTGAAAATAACGAGATCAAAGACTCCACAACTCTTAGTGCAAAGGCGCAGAGCTTTCGTGAAAAGAAGTTAGGGTGGCCGATGAGTCCGAACAGCTTTCGACGGGTCACGTCGGTAAAGATTAAAAAATAGCTGAGAAATTGAAATGAAATCTCGGATTGTGACGCCTATTTTTGGGTGCCGCCGAACCGATGGGCAGCCCATGCGGAGGATATTCCCAGACCTGAAACTCTTATACATAGACAATACACAAAGGACGAACATGTCAGATACCAAACTACCTGTGGATCAAAGAAACGAAGGCCGAGAACATTTTTCGCCACGCGGACATCCGCAGCAGCATCAAGGGCATAAACCGAACCAAGAGCAAGTAGGGGGGGGCGAGGATCGCATTCGTAAACCGGCTAGCGATGTCGAACGTAATGGCTCCCAATCTCAGCAGCAAGAAGCCGCTAAAGGGCTATATGAAAAGCCTAATAAAGACCACCTTACATTGGTGAAAAAAACAGTTTCCCGCGACTGATCTTGCAACGGCTGGCTGTGAAGCATCCGTGGACTAAGTAAAGGTTAGGTATGGAGAGAAATTGATCGATGCCGAATATCGGCTTGCGAACTTCCAGGGCGAATTCGAATAAAAATACTACCCCAGGTAGCCGACCAAGTCGCCAGAAATGCCACCCTAACTCAGGATTCTTATGTCCATTTTTCAAAATGTAGACAGCTCCGGAAACTTTTCCTACGAGCTCAGATATTCGCACCACTCAGATGGGTGGCAAATGAATAGCATTTCGATTCAACGACGCGATCATCAGATTTTTTCAAAGAAGAATCTCGCAGGAGTTTACCGCGCGGAAGCGGTATTGCTTGAGCAGGGCGTCAACATGTGCGAAGCGGTAATTACACGTTTTAATCTGAAGCCGATTTTGCATGCATAGTAGTTGTACTCGCCTTTGTAACCTTTGATGGTATTGCCTGAGTCCAGTGCGATCTCCCTATGAGTAGGAGAAGTTATGAGCAAGGTAAACCGGTGGCGTGAGTTTTCTTTCATAAAGACTGTTTCCTCACCAGAAAAAGGTATTGAGGCGGACTTGTCGACGAGAAATGATGAGAAATTGGCTGCCAGCCAAATCTCCGGAGCCGACGCTGTTCGAGATCAACAAGCAATCTTAGCAGCTGAGTCGGAAGGACTAGCGATTCAAGAGGACTAGATCTCGTCCGTTATCCGTCGGACAGAGAGCCTCAATTGTTGCCCTTGTATTTCACGTCATTTTTCATTCATTAATATGGATGGACAGCATTTTAATTGAATGATTTTCGCGATCAAATATCGCGACAACGGACATCGCGGCCTGTTCCATTGAATCCTTAACCTGACCGCGATACGAAGGAATGATCGTGTCAAACTTCAATAAGACCCAAGGCTCTCATCGACTGGAGCAGCAAGGATTTACTCCCCATAAGGAGAAGACGTCGAGATCTAACGATGGTCGCTATTCTTCACGCGATGGCGAGAAGAGAAAGCAAGAGCAAGCTGATCAGCAAAGTGACGCTGGCCCACGCCGCTATGAAGGGGGTGACATCTATCGAAGGAACTACATGAGAGAGACCGAGAAGGCTGATCGCTCGCGGTAATGTTGTATGTGGGCAGGCAGTCCAATTTATTAAAGGGGCCGCAGTTGCGGCCTTTTTAAATGAGGAGATTGACATGCGATTTCATTTCGAAGATAGAGGCCATGAGGCTGGCTTCGTATGGCTGCGGATTGGGAAGATCGAGGTTATTGAAGTAACTAGTGGTTTAGGAAGCAGCCGCACACGAACAGAGTTTCAAATTCGAAACGTACCTATCAATCTAGAAGGTCAGATTATCGTCTGTCGAAAAGCAATAGCTCAATTTATTCGTGAATCTACGGGCTCAAAGGAAATGTCGATTTCAATTTTCGATGAATCGATTGAGCCGTGGAAAGGACAATTGTTTGCGATAACCCCGCTGGATGATCATCTCGATGTGTAAGTGAATCGCTGATCCAGGCCCTTTCCTGACGCACACGCCAGCAATTTTTGTTGAATGGTTGTGCACCTTGCCCGTGATAACGGGCCGATATCCCAATAGTAGGAGTTTCCCATGGCAGAAAAAGAGCAAAAGCGCGGCAACCGAGAGCCGAAAAAACCTAAGAAAAAACCAGTGCCAGCAGTCCCGGTGCAGCGCGCTCATCAAGGACTGTAGTGAAAACGGTTCTTAATCATAAAAATCCTGACAACCGCTGGGCCACATCGCCTAGCCTTTGCCCCCGGGGCTATACGGCCTATCTTCTTCACGGCGGGTTTATCGCGGGGCGTCTCTCCCCGCGGTGCCCTGAAAGGCCAACATGCGCCGATTTTTTCAATTTGCGTCCCAACGCTCCGCCCCAGATCTGTGGGCCGATACCGCACCTGTGCGCGAGGAACTGTTCGGCATCGAGCGCCTAGAGCAGCATGCGCGCAGCCTCGCGACGGCTCAGTTAGTTAGCATCCATTCACCTCGGGTTCGGTCGTTGCACAATCGGTTGCGCGAAAACGCCGTTGATCTGCTACTGGCCTATCGCGCAGGTGCCGCAGAAGTGGCTGCTGGACGCCGTGTAGTCCCGGCCGCTGAATGGCTGCTGGATAACTATCACGTTGTTGAAGCGCAGGTGCGCGAGATTCGCACTGACCTACCGCCCGGCTACTATAGGCAGTTGCCCAAGCTGGCAGATGGTCCGTTGGCGGGCTATCCACGCGTCTTCGGAATTGCGTGGGCATTCGTCGCCCACACCGACAGCCACTTCGATCCTGCCGTCCTCCGCCGCTTTATTGCAGCCTACCAGGAGGTCCAACCACTGGACATCAGCGAACTATGGGCTGTGGCGATCACCCTACGTATCGTGCTGGTGGAGAACTTGCGCCGATTGGCCGATCAGATCACTGTCGGACGCGCGGCACGCGCCGATGCCCAAAGGCTCGCTGACCGCTTGCTGGAACCGGGCGCAGCCTATGCCGCGTTGAACCAGGATATCGCCACGCGCGCGAGCAGCCCTGTGTCCGAACTTTTCGCGGCACAGCTCGCCAAGCGTCTGCGCGACCAGGACCCGCGCGTCACGCCTGCCCTACAGTGGCTGGATGAGCGGCTGCGTGACCAGGGCACGGATGCTGACCAGGCTATCCTGCATGCACAGCAGCGTCAGGGTGCCTCCAACGTCTCGGTGCGCAACGTCATCACCAGCATGCGCTTGATGTCTGATTTCGACTGGGCAGATATGTTCGAGAGCACTAGCTTAGTGGACACGCGTCTGCGCGCTAGCAGCACCTTCGCGGAGATGGATTTCCCCACACGCAATCGCTACCGTACGGCGATCGAGCAACTGGCTCGGGGATCACCGTTATCCGAACTCGCTATTGTTGAGCGAGCGTTGGCGCTGGCGCAGGCGGCTTCGCCGAAGTCGCCCGAGCTTCTCGTCCAGAACTCCAGCAGGATAGATCCCGGTCATTACCTGATCGCCGAGGGACGCAGCGAATTAGAGCATGCCATCGGATTTCGGCCGCCACTGGTTCTTCGCATCGACCGTTTTAGCGTCCGCGTGGGGCTTAGCGGATACGTGACCGCCATCCTCGCGCTTGCGGCCGTGCTGCTGGGTCTCGCGTTCTGGGCCATGTTTGGCATCGGCAGCTTGACGATAGCTCCCACAGGGCTGCTGGCGGTGCTCGCAATGGCCGCATTCATTCCCGCGACGGAGGTAGCCACAGCGCTGGTCCAGCGCGCAATTGCGTCCCGCGCTGGCGCAGTGACGCTCCCGGCTTTGGCGCTGGCCGACGGGGTTCCAACCCATTTGCGCACACTAGTTGTCGTGCCCACGCTGCTCTCCGGCGAGGCGGAACTGCGCCGGCATATCGAGAGCCTTGAAGTTCACCATCTGTCTGGTGCCGGTGGTGACCTATCTTTTGCTCTGCTATCGGACGGCCTTGATGCAGATTCGGAAGTGCTAGACGGCGACGCCTACCTGATCGGCATTGCGCAGGATGCCATCGACGCACTTAACCAACGGTATGGACCAGCACCAGGTGGTAAGCGCTTTTACCTGTTGCACCGGCAGCGCCGATTCAACGCAAGCGAAAACCGATGGATGGGATGGGAGCGTAAGCGTGGAAAGCTCCATGAACTCAATCGATTATTGCGCGGCGCAACTGACACCAGTTTTATGTCGCTGGGTGGTGCTGCCGACAAAGCTCATCAACCCGAGATCCTTGCCAGAGTGCGCTACGTCATTACGTTGGACGCCGACACCCGACTGCCCCGTGACGCAGCGCTGCGCCTGATCGGCAAGATGGCTCACCCCTTGAACTGTGTGCGCTGGAACAATGCTGAACAGCGTGTAGTGGGCGGTTACGCCATCTTGCAACCACGCGTGACACCAACACTGCCATTGGGCCGCGAGGGATCGCTCTATCAGTGCATTTCGGCCGGTTCGGGTGGCATGGACCCCTACGCGTCCGCCGTGTCTGACGTTTACCAGGACCTTTTCGGTGAGGGATCCTACACCGGTAAAGGCATCTACGACGTCGATGCCTTCGAGGCAGCGCTTGCTGGGCGTATTCCTGAGAATACGATGCTTAGCCACGACCTGTTCGAAGGCGTGTTCGCTCGCGCGGGGCTTGCCTCGGACGTCGAAGTGGTCGAAGAATTCCCTGCCCGCTACGACGTCGCTGCCAGGCGCCAACACCGCTGGACGCGCGGCGACTGGCAACTCCTGCCCTGGATACTCGGGCGACGCCATTCAGGTGCGACCCTACCGCCAGTGGGCCGCTGGAAAATGATCGACAACTTGCGGCGCTCCCTGCTGGCGCCCACGAGCCTACTGGCTCTAGCGCTGTGCGCTTGGTTGCCCTGGCCTCAATCATTACAAGCCATGGGGATGCTGGTACTGGCACTGGCAGTGCCGTTCTTTCTGCCCCACATCTCCGGACTAGCGCCAACGCGCGCGGGCATCGGGCTGAGTAGCCAACTACGCCGGTTGGCCAGCGATCTTCGGTTAGCCGTAATGCAGACACTCTGGACGCTAGCTCTGCTTCCGGATCAGACCTGGCGCACGATGGATGCTATTACGCGTACCCTGATCAGACTCTACGCGACGCATCGGCATCTGCTGGAATGGACAACCGCAGCCCAGTCCGCCGCTCGCCCGCGCCCCGGTATAACTGGCTTCTATGGCCAGATGGCCGGTGGCGTGCTGTTGGCCCTAGTATTCGCCATGGGCGTTAGCGTGTTCTTTCCTGCAGCATGCGCAATTGCGTTGCCGCTGTCGGCGCTCTGGGTCGCAGCGCCGGTCTTGGCCTGGCGCGTCAGCCGCCGTCCGCCGATCGTGACATCCGGTGCGCCCGAACTCACAGATACCTTGGCCCTACGGCTTACTGCACGTCGCACTTGGCGTTTTTTCGAAACCTTCGTGACGCCGGCTGAGCACATGCTTCCACCGGACAATTTTCAGGAAGATCCGAAGCCAGTGATCGCTCACCGCACCTCGCCTACCAACATAGGCTTGTACTTGCTGTCGACGGTGGCGGCCCGCGATTTTGGCTGGGCTGGTGCCCTGCAGACTTGCGAGCGCCTGGAAGCGGCTTTCGTCAGCTTGCAGACATTGGAAAGGTTCCGAGGCCATTTCTACAACTGGTATGACACGCGCACGAACCAGGTGCTTGCACCGGCCTATGTGTCGTCTGTGGACAGCGGTAACCTCGCCGGCCACTTGATCGTACTGGCTAATGCCTGCGAAGAATGGATGGGTGCGTCGCTGTCGACGGATTGGACGGAGGGTGCGAGCGACGCACTCGCGCTAGCCCGGGAGTCGGCGTCTGCTAAACCTTCGACCCAAGGGGCACAGGGACAGCGACTGCTGAGCGTCCTTGCCGAGATCGAGGCAGGGTTCCACGATCCTGCCAGCATGTCACTTCCGGTATTTCAGCGCCTGGCCGATAAGGCGGCAGAAGAAGCGCAGGCGCTGGTCCCAGCAATACAAGCGGAAGGTGACGACCTGCTATTCTGGACCAATGCGCTGCAAGGGCGGATCGAGCAACAGGCACGCGACGCTAAGTCATTCGGCGTCGCGGCGAATGCTATCGATGCCCGCTGGCAGGCGTTGGCGCAACAGGCGCGTGCGCTAGCGCTAGGGATGGACTTCGCCTTCTTGTTGGATCCTGAACGCAAACTGCTTTCCATAGGTTATGCCGCAGTGGAGAACGTGCTCGATCCCAACTGCTATGACCTATTAGCCTCTGAGGCGCGACTAGCCAGCCTCTTCTCAATCGCCAAGGGCGACGTATCCACGCGCCACTGGTTCCGCTTGGATCGGACAGCCATCCCCGTAGGACGTGGATCGGCCCTGGTATCTTGGTCAGGGTCGATGTTCGAGTATCTGATGCCCTCGCTGGTGATGCGCGCACCGGCAGGTAGCCTACTGGAGCAGACCAATCGCCTGATCGTGCAGCACCAGATGGCCTACGGTCGGCGGATGAGCGTGCCGTGGGGCATCTCCGAGTCGGCGTACAACGCTCGCGACCTGGAATTCACTTACCAGTACTCCAACTTTGGCGTGCCAGGCCTGGGCCTAAAACGGGGGCTGGCTCAGGATCTGGTGATCGCGCCTTACGCGACCGGTCTCGCTACCATGGTCGATGCACCGCTCGCACAACGCAACTTTGAGTACCTGCAGACGCTTGGTGCGCTCGGGCGCTATGGCTTTTACGAGGCGCTGGACTTCACCCGTGCCCGCCTGCCCGGCGGGTCGCAGGTCGCCATCGTACGCAGCTTTATGGCGCATCACCAGGGCATGACACTTGTCGCAATCGCCAATACGCTCCAGGGCGCTCGCATGCGGGAACGCTTCCATCGTGAACCGATGATCCAGGCCTGCGAATTGCTGTTGCACGAGCGTATGCCGCGCCTCGTCTCTGTGGCGCGTGCGCGCGCTGAAGAGGTGCTGTCTGGCGCAACCAATCCACATGGTGACTTACATGCGGTACGGCACATAGACCCGTCTGTTACGGCGGCCCCTGCTACGCACCTGCTGTCCAACGGGCGTTATGCCGTCATGCTCACCGCAGCGGGTGCTGGCTATAGCCGCTGGCGTGAGTTGGCTGTGACGCGCTGGCGCGAAGACGCGACCCGCGACGACTGGGGCGCCTACGTCTATCTACGTGACACGGATACCGGTCAGATATGGTCCGCTGCGGCGCAGCCGCTGGCCATGTCACCCGACAGCTACGAGGTAGTCTTCGCCGAGGACCACGCCGCCTTTACGCGGCACGACGGCAGCCTGACGACCACAATGGAGGTGCTGGTGTCCGCCGAAGTTGACGGCGAGGTACGCCGCGTCACAGTCGTCAATACAGGCCGCAAGACTCGTGAAATCGAACTCACCTCCTACTCTGAGGTGGTGTTGGCGTCGCCCGCGGGTGATGATGCCCATCCGGCCTTCTCCAAGATGTTCGTGCAGACTGAATATCTCCCAGAGTTCGGTGCCCTAATCGCTACGCGACGCCCTCGCGGGCCGCACGAGCAGCGGATCTGGGCCGCACACTTCGCCGTGGTCGAAGGCATCGTCACGGCACCCGTGCAGTACGAATCCGACCGGGCACGGTTCCTGGGCCGAGGTCGTACATCCGCCACGGCGCAAGCCATGGCGGACGGAGCCATGCTGTCTGGTACGGCCGGTACGGTACTCGATCCGGTTTTCTCGGTGCGACACCGCGTGCGTATCGCGCCCGGTCGTATGGCGCGCCTCGCCTTCTGGACGCTGGTGGCGCCTACTCGCGAAGCGCTACTGGAATTGGTGGACCAGCACCATGACCGTAGCGCCTTCGAGCGTGCTCGGACCTTGGCCTGGACGCAGGCCCAGGTACAGTTGCGACACATCGGCGTCGAAGCCGACGAAGCCGCAGACTTCCAGCGGCTGGCGGCACCTATCCTCTATGCGGATACACGCTTCCGCCCACCGGCCGAGGAGATCGCTCGTGGTGCAGGCCCGCAGTCGGGCTTGTGGCGGCACTCGGTCTCCGGCGACTTGCCAATCGTGGTGTTGCGAATCGATGACATCGAGGATATTGCTCAGGTGCGCCAACTACTTCGTGCGCACGAGTACTGGCGAATGAAGGGGCTGAGCGTCGATCTGGTGATCGTTAATGAGCGAGCTTCCTCTTATGTGCAGGATCTGCAGTCCGCTATCGAAACGGCCGTGCGCCGGAGCCAGTCGCCCCTTCGACCACACGGCGAGACGATAGCCCAGGGGGTGGTCCATACACTGCGCGCAGATCTGATGGATGTGTCAGCCAGGGCCTTACTGCATTCAGCAGCTCGCGTGCTGCTGCTAGCGCGTCGGGGCGACATCGCTCGGCAAATCGGTCTTCTGCCGGAGACGGTGCACTACGCGAGTGCAGCGCTCGAATTAGCTACCTATACCCAATCTTCCAACCTGACGAGGCAGGGGCAGAGCACAGACACGGTGCGGCTGGAGTTCTTCAACGGACTCGGTGGCTTCGATCAGGACGGTCGCGAATACGTCACCGTACTCACCGACGGACAGACCACCCCCGCCCCCTGGATCAACGTCATCGCCAACCCTGCCTTCGGCTTCCAGGTCTCGGCCGATGGCAGTGCAAGTACTTGGGCTGGTAACAGCCGTGAGAATCAACTTACCCCATGGTCCAACGATCCAGTGATCGATCCGACCGGCGAGGCGTTCTTCGTACGAGACGAGTCGAGCGGCGAGCTCTGGAGCCCTACAGCGCAGCCAATCCGCGACGGCGGTACCTACGTTGCACGCCACGGTCATGGCTATAGCCGCTTCACGCACGAGGCGCACGGTATCGCGCTTGAACTGCTGCAGTTCGTGCCACTGGACGACCCAATTAAGGTGTCGCGCCTCACCTTACGCAATCTCAGCCCACAGACGCGGCGCCTATCCGTCACGGCCTATGCAGAATGGGTGTTGGGCGCCTCGCGTGCGGTTTGCGCACCCTTCATCCTTACCGAGATCGATGCAGCCAGCGGCGTGCTGCTGGCGCGCAATCCCTGGAGCACAGCCTTTCCGGGTAGAGTCGCTTTCGCCGATCTCGGGGGCCGGCAGACCGCTTGGACCGCTGACCGTAAGGAATTCCTTGGCCATCGCGGCAGTCTGGCGGCACCCGCTGCATTGCAGAGCCAGGCGTCCCTATCCGGTACGGTGGGTGCGGGCCTGGATCCCTGCGCTGTGCTGCAGTGCAGCCTAGTGCTGCGGCCCGGCGAGTCGGTAGACATCATCGCTCTACTCGGGCAATGCGGCAGCGCGCAGGAAAGTTTGGAACTAGCGGCGCGCTGGCGTGAGACTGATCTGGAGGCCGAACTGCAGCGGGTGCGTGACCATTGGGAAGGGCTGCTCGGTGCCGTGCAAGTGCGCACGCCAGACCGCGCGATGGACATCCTGCTCAACGGTTGGCTTCTCTACCAGACGCTGGCCTGCCGCATCTGGGCCCGCTCGGCGTTCTATCAGGCCAGCGGTGCCTACGGCTTTCGAGACCAACTGCAGGATGGCATGGCGCTCACATTCGCGCGTCCTGAAGAAACGCGTCAACACTTGCTGCGCGCGGCAGGCCGTCAGTTCCTCGAAGGTGACGTGCAACATTGGTGGCTGCCGCATTCGGGCCAAGGCGTGCGCACGCGAATCTCGGACGACCGCATCTGGCTGGCTTTCGCCGCGGCCAGCTATGTGATCGTCTCGGGCGATACAGCGGTACTTGACGAATCCATCGCCTTCCTGGACGGCCCCGCGCTGCAGGTAGGCGAACATGATGCCTTTTTCCAGCCGATGCCTGCAGGCATCTCTACAACGCTGTTTGAGCACTGCGCGCGCGCATTGGACCAGAGTATCGACCTCACTGGCGAATTAGGGCTGCCGCTGATGGGGACCGGCGATTGGAACGATGGCATGAATCGTGTGGGCCAGGAAGGCCGGGGGCAGAGCGTTTGGCTCGGCTGGCTGCAGGTACGCACACTGATCCTATTCGCTCCTCTGGCAGAGGAACGCGACCCCACTCGTGCCGCGCGCTGGCGGAGCCATGTCCAGTCTGTGACGGCCTCGCTGGAGCGCGAGGCCTGGGACGGCGCCTGGTATCGGCGCGCCATATTCGACGATGGCACGTGGCTGGGCAGCCGCCACAGCGAGGAATGCCGCATCGATTCGATCGCCCAATCCTGGGCCGTACTGTCAGGAGTCGCCGATCCTGGCCACGCACAGATGGCGATGGACTCGCTGCGCTCGCACCTGGTGCTGCCAGAGGCGGGGCTGGCGTTGCTCTTTACCCCACCTTTTGACCACACACAGAGCGACCCTGGCTACATCTTGGGTTACCCGCCGGGCTTACGTGAGAATGGAGGTCAATACAGCCACGCGGCCATGTGGGCCATCCTAGCGTTCACGCAGTTACGCGGCGACCCGCAGGCGGGCGAGCACGCCCATGCCCTGTTCGCTTTGGTCAATCCTATCAACCATGCTCGGACACCTGCTCAGACGGCGCGCTACCGCGTGGAACCGTACGTGGTGGCTGCGGATGTGTATTCGGTATCGCCGCACGAGGGCCGGGGCGGCTGGACCTGGTACACCGGTGCCGCCGGCTGGATGCACCGTGCGGGTATGGAGGGGATTCTAGGCATTCGCCGGGAAGGCGAGGTGTTAATCCTCGATCCGTGTATTCCAGCCGGATGGCCTGGCTTTGAGGCAAAAATCGTCTTGGGTGCGGCACGCTACATCATCCAGGTCGAATCGCCGGGGATGCGCTGCGTCGGTATCTCGGCAGCTGAACTGGACGGCATGCCACTCACCTGCGATGGTGGCGCATTGCGAGTGCCCGTCACACCAGGTGAGCATCGGCTGGTGGCTACGGTGTGAAGGTATGCTTGTCCCACTGACCCGGCAATGAAAGCCAGCAGAAAGCGGCTTCGACTTGTTCTTCACCGCCTTCGGGTGTCCATGTATTTTTTCTCTGACGCGTAACGGACCAGCCTCTCAAATGCGACAAACTCGTCGATGCTGGCCCAGGCCAGATCTGTGGCTCACCAGGTCATCGCAGCCCGTACATGCGGGAAAGATTATTAAAACAACAACTTTAAAGCGTATCGGAGTCGGCGCGCGCAGTTGCCCCCACCCCGCGCCTGCCCGCTAAACAGGTTGGTTTTGACTCAAATTCGCGTCAGGAGCCGAGGGCTGCCCAGCCTGGTTCGGCACCCCATCCGACCACCATCAAATCTGACGCATTTTGACGCACCTAGAGGGCATTTTTAATGCTGGACTATACTTGTGCAGAAATCATCGAAACAACTCTATAGCGGGCCAAATAATGAGAAAGAAGGGGATTCCGGGATTGAAGCGAATCCGGGAAAAAAGAGAACAATCCAAGCAGCCCGGTTTTTTTGCGCGACATTGGTAGTACCTCACGTCTCTAGCCGTGGCATTGGGCTGGATGCTGACAAACAGTACAGCGGTCATGACCAATTTGCGAGAATTTCCGGACCTTGCTAGCGGCCTCAAAAACCAGGTCCTTGCATGGTATTACGATGATCAGGGCTGGACTGGCGCTTGGTCCGATGAGGTGGAAGGAATCATCGGCGAGAATCCGCTGACGGGCACAACGGCGCAAATCCGACTATCGGCAGAACATGGAGAAATTGGTGGAGAAATATCGACAAAACAACTTTGCGCGCGATTTCCTTTTTTTAACTTTGTGATGCTTGAGGGCTCGCTCAGTTTCGGTAAATTTCGTGGTATCGGCTGGGATTACCTCGCGGGAGAACGGGTTACGTTGTTCACGTTCAAAATGCGACGCATAGATAATTCTTTGATGGAAGTTATTCCTATTCAGGATCCAGCTCATTTGCTACCTGAGAAGATGGTGCTAGCAAGACTGGTTACCAGGAATTACCCGGCTGGCATGACCGCTGGCACTGAGCAGAAAGAATATTGCAAGGAAGAGAGAAAGTCGGCCTCCGAGAGACTCTTCAGGCAAGGTAATCGCGATAAGGCCGATAAGTAGGTGCCGTGGTGACGCGTTGTTTTTTGTAGGCGGCTAGGGCAGCACTCCTGCAAGTTCATTACCTCAAATGAGGTCTAACGTACTCGCGGATTCCAGAGGGCAAAAGGTGAAAAGCCCACATAAAAGCGGGCTTTCGATTCACATCCGCTGTACTGTGAATTAAACCTACAGGATACCGACGGGAATTGTAGGGATACCCAGCTCACCGGAGAATAGCAATGCTGCGGCTTCGCTCCCCATACAGCAATTAAAGTGTCCCTGCGTGTGGAGGAGCGCGGTGTCCTCATCATCGGCACAAGCACATAGCGCACAATTGAACCGGTCTTCATGCGGGCACTACCATCGTATAGATTTCGTTGCAGTTTGCCAGCGAGTGGCCCTTCTTTCGATAATCCAGCGACGATACTTTTAGCCAAGGCGATCGGAGAAAGCGGATTAACGATAGCTTCAATTTCTTGCTTCAGATCCGATCTAACGCTCGCTTGCGTATCATTAATGGCCAAGAATAACTCCGCCTCAAATTTTGCGCGCTGGGTGTCGTCGTAATTTGTAGGAAAGATGAGGCCGGTTACAAGTAGGTTTTGCCTCTCTCTGTACTGTTTGATAGTTGACTCGTAGCCGTCATGCCCCTCGTGATACGAGAAAATTCGGTGCTGCCCATCAATTACGCCAATCGTCCCGAGTTCATCCGGGATCGAAATCTTCGCGTCGCAAATTTTATTTATGCCAGCTAGAGAGATGGTGGTTTTGGTGTTCGAGTCACGAATCTCAGATTCTGATGGAAGCGTGACGATGAGGTTATTGATATACACACGCTTATTTTTCGAGAGATAGTTTCTCATGCTTGTGATTTTTGTTCTTTTGAGAAAACGCTGATACGAAACCTCCGGCTGAGTCCACCCATCTTTTCTCATCACGTAGGCCCGACGAATGAGTGATGCTGGGTCAGCATAAAAAGAAACAATGCCGAATCCTGGCGGATAGTTTGTTTGCGATGAGGGAAGCACGAACGCACTGAAATCAGTAAAGGGCGTTCCCGAACCACCCCTCTTTCTGCGGTCTCCGATGTCCTTTAGACCAATCTTCAAATACTTGAGCATTTCATACCGGGCTGAAGATCCGATGATCTTGCCGAGCTGGTCAAAGTAATTTGCGTCTTGGATCTGCATGATCCGCAAAATGTTGCTGTTCAGCGTGAGGCCATCATCCGCCTCCTTATTGCCTGAGAAGTAGATATGGCGGAATTCGTATTCTTCATCTAGGAAGTCAGACTGTTCGAGGTAACTGGCAAAAGCCTGATTGAGCTTTCGATAAATTTTCAGGAATTCAGGGCGAGATTGTGCGATTAACTCATGGAAAAACTTTTTATTTCCAAAATGACTGGAGACGTCTTGCTGAACCGTCTCTTCGCAAAGCACGACCACATTTTCATATACAAAAATATGGTCAATTTCGCCTTCCCTGCTATTGATTTGGAAGTGGATATTGTCGGATTGAATGTGGCGAAATCCACAACCTTCGAATACTTTTCTAATGATTGTGTCTTTTGGCTTCTTCACCTGGGCTGTCGTCGTCGACTTTTTCGACACCGAATTATTTGTCTGCGCTCTCTCCTTGGCCATTTCCCTTACCCTCATAAGTACAAATTTCCGCTAAGCCCGTCGGCTAGCCCCCTTGTCAATATAGCATGTCGCTCCCGTCCGGCGGGATGTCATGGCCGTCAGTGCTAATTTAGCCGAGTTGATGCGGAACCAATTTTTCGGTCCCGCTAAACCGGGAACATTCGCGTCCGCATATCAAAATTCCGCTTCGCAATTGTCAAACGACCGAGGCCCAATAAGGGCTTCCGGGGCGCAAAATTTCTTGATTGCGAAGCAAAAAATGATCTAAGTCTTTGATATAATTGAGATTCGCGCCGGACTTGTAATCAGGGGGTGGCGGGTTCAAGTCCTGCAGCCAGCACCAATACCGAAGCGGCTCACAGCAATGTGAGCCGTTTTTCTTTGCTCTGCAATCTCGCCGGTGCGTCGTAATCCGGCGCTAGCTGCGTGCTCGACATGGGCCGGCAACGCTGGTGCAACCGCACTAAGCTATCATCGAAGCTCTTTTGTGCGACGACCGCCAGATCCGCTCCTCGGACAACGCCATCGTCTCGACAAACTCGTGGGCCGCTGTCGCGCACACGCCTTGCCGCCATCCCTTCGGTTCATTCTCGGAATCTCGCCATGGAAATCAAAGTCAACTTCCTCGACAAGCTGCGTCTCGAAGCCAAGTTCGACGACTTCACCGTCATCGCCGACCAGCCCATCCGCTACAAGGGAGACGGCTCCGCGCCAGGTCCCTTCGATTACTTCCTGGCGTCATCGGCCCTGTGCGCAGCGTATTTCGTGAAGCTGTACTGCAATACGCGCAACATCTCCACCGAGAACATCCGCCTGTCACAGAACAACATCGTCGACCCGGAAAACCGCTACCAGCAGACATTCAAGATCCAGGTCGAACTGCCACCCGACATCGAAGAGGCAGATCGTCGCGGCATCCTGCGTTCCATCGAGCGCTGTACCGTCAAGAAGGTGGTGCAGCAGGGGCCGGAGTTCATCATCGAGGAAGTGGAGAGCCTGGACGCTGACGCGCAGTCCTTGCTGACACTCAAGCCCGAGGCTGGCATGAGCACGCACATCCTGGGCAAGGATCTGCCGCTGGAGCAGACCATCGCCAACATGTCCGGCTTGCTGGCCGAACTGGGTATCAAGATCGAGATCGCTTCGTGGCGCAATATCATTCCCAATGTGTGGTCGCTGCACATCCGCGACGCTCACTCGCCCATGTGCTTCACCAACGGCAAGGGTGCGACCAAGGAAAGTGCGCTGGCCTCGGCCCTGGGCGAGTACATCGAGCGCATCAGCAACAACCACTTCTATGCTGGTTCCTACTGGGGCGAGGAGATCGCCAATGCCGAGTTCGTGCATTACCCCAACGAGCGCTGGTTCAAGCCCGGCCGCGGCGATAAATTGCCCAAGGAAATCCTCGATGCGTATTGCCTGGACATCTACAACCCGGATGGCGAGCTGCGCGCTTCGCATCTGGTCGATACCAATTCCGGCAACGCAAAGCGCGGCATTTGCTCGCTGCCTTACGTGCGGCAGTCGGATGGCGAAGTGGTATATTTCCCTTCCAACCTGGTCGAGAATCTGTTCGTCAGCAACGGCATGAGCGCCGGCAATACCTTGCCTGAAGCGCAGGTGCAGTGCCTGTCGGAGATCTTCGAGCGGGCCGTCAAGCGTGAAATCCTCGAAGGCGAGATCTGCCTGCCTGATGTCCCCCAGGACGTGCTGGCAAAGTATCCCGGCATCGTGGCTGGTATCCGCGGACTTGAAGAGCAGGGTTTCCCTGTACTGGTCAAGGATGCTTCGCTGGGCGGCGTCTATCCGGTGATATGCGTGACCTTGATGAACCCCCGTACTGGCGGCGTGTTTGCTTCCTTCGGCGCTCACCCGAGCTTTGAGGTGGCGCTGGAGCGCAGCCTGACGGAACTGCTGCAAGGGCGCAGCTTCGAAGGGCTCAACGATTTGCCGCAGCCGACTTTCGAGAGCAATGCCGTTACTGAACCCAACAATTTCGTCGAACACTTCATCGATTCTTCCGGCATCGTGTCGTGGCGCTTCTTCAGCGCCAAGGCGGATTACGAATTCGTGGAATGGGATTTTTCCGGCCAAGGCGAGAATTCCAACGCGCAGGAAGCGGCTACGCTGTTCGGCATTCTGGAGGAGATGGGCAAGGAGGCCTATGTGGCTGTCTACGACCAGCTCGGGGCGACCGCGTGCCGCATCCTGGTGCCTGGCTATTCCGAGGTGTATCCGGTCGAGGACCTGATCTGGGACAACACCAACAAGGCGCTGCTGTTCCGCGAGGATATCCTGAACCTGCATCGTCTGGACGACAAGGCCCTGGCTGCCTTGCTGGACCGCCTGGAAAACAATGAGCTTGATGACTACTCCGACATCGCCACCCTGATCGGTATCGACTTCGATGAGAACACAGAATGGGGGCAGTTGACCGTCCTTGAACTGAAGCTCTTGATCAACCTGGCCCTGCGGCAGTTTGAAGAAGCGCATGACCTGGTCGGTGCCTTCCTGCAGTACAACGACAACTCAGTGGAGCGCGGTCTGTTCTACCAGGCGTTGAATGTCGTGCTGGAAGTGGAGCTGGATGATGAGCTGGAGCTGTCGGACTATGAGACCAACTTCCGCCGCATGTTCGGCGACGCGCGCATGGATGCGGCCATCGGTTCGGTGAAAGGCAGCGTGCGCTTCTTCGGATTGACGCCGACCAGCATGAAGCTCGAAGGCCTGGATCGCCATCAGCGCTTGCTCGATAGTTATCGCAAGCTGCACAAGGCGCGTACGAAAACCGCGCAGGCTGCTGCTTCAGTGAAGCAGCTCTCCGCTGTGTGACGATGACGGCTTGTTCGAATATCCGAACGAGCCGTTTTCAATTACGAAAAGCAATGGTCGCTATCGAAGTGGATGAAGCCGTCCAGACAGTTTGCCCTTTATCCGACCTGCCGCTGACGCACCCGGCTCAGAGCTGTCATGTCGCACCCTGCCATTTTTGCTCGCGCAACTTGAGCATGCCGTAGGCAAAGCCAAGTGCCCAGCCGCTATGCATCGCAAAGGCCGCTACGCCTGCCAGCAAGGCACAGGGCTTCTTGTGTTTGGCTACCACGGAGGCGGTACCTGCAAGTAGCAGCCCAAGATAGCCGGCCGGGATGATGAGACTGTAAGGCGTGATGAGTGCCAGCGGCAGTGCCAGCAAGCTGCTGCCAATGCAGGCGGGGACCGCGAACTGGCGCAGGCGTAGCGAACCAGGGTGTTTCCTGACCGTGCGCGAACGACCCTTGCCATAGTTGAAATACTGCTTGAACAGGCTTTTGAAATTGGCGCGCGGATGGTAAATCAGACGGATGCTGCCGTCCAGATATATCTTCATGCCGCGAGCGCGTAGTCTGCAGTCAAATTCTGCATCTTCGTTATGGGTAAAGGTGGCGTCGTAGCCCTGGTTTCGCAGGAAAGACTCCGTCTTGAAAATGGCATGATGCCCATGGTCGACATATCCGCTGAAATTGCCGCCCCGATGTGCCGATCCGCCAGAGCCGATCAGGCTGTCCGAAACCCAGGCCACTGCGTTCTGGAAGCAGGTCTCGCCGCGTGAATCCATGGGAACGACCACCGAGTCTGCGTCGTGTTGCTTGATTGCCGCAATCAGCGTCCTGATGAAATTGGAGGGATAGACGGCATGGGCATCGCAGCGAACCACATACTTGGTTTCGCCGCCGAGAGTCTCGACCGCGAGATTTACCGCGGCACTTTGAATCTTCTGCGGATTGTGGATCAGTTTGACGCAGGCATGCTGGCGGCCATAGTCCAGAACTTTTTGAGCGGTATCGTCACTGCTGCCACCATCTGCCACCACAATCGTGCAGCCGGCCGGAAGGTCAGACGAAATGCTGTCCAGGACGGAGACGATGTGTTTGCTCTCATTGAGCGTGGGGATGACAATCAATACGGAATCGGACATGTGTATAGGTTTTCTTGTGTCTTGATTTCAGGCCAATGAGCCAGTAATTCCTGGAAGTTGCTGATTCAGTCGAATCGTCCTTGGCTTTCCTTGCCCCATTGGTTCAACGCATTGCTCAGTGCCGATTCTTTCTGCTGGCTCTGCTCAGTCAGCCAGGACGGAATGATGTCGGTGGAGCGCACCAGTTTCATGACCCGGTCCGGGTGAATGCCAAGTCCCAGTGCAGAAAACGGGCGCAACAACTGGGCTGCCGTGTAGACGATGACCTTGGGTACCAGATATGTTTTGGCCTTGGGGAAGTGATGTTGACGGAAGGTGTCGACAATTTGCTCCAAGGTGTAACGGTCCGGGTAGCAGCCATTGAGCAGGGTAAATCGCTGGTTATTACTGGCAGCAAACTCGATGGCGTCGAGCAGGTCCCCCACATAGAAGCAGGCCTTGATCGTATCTTTGCGGCCCGGAAAGATAAAGAAACCCCTTTTCAGCAACTTTGCCATGCGCGTGAAGTTGCCGCCTTCCCCGTGTCCGAAAATAACTGCCGGACGGCAAATGACCAGTTTTCTGCTGTCGTCTTCTTCCATCCAGTTTTTCTGGATGCGTTCTGCCAGAAATTTGGACCATCCGTACGCCGATTCTGGCGTGGGTTTGGTGGTTTCCGATTTGGCTTCCTCGGAAGGACCGTAAACCGAAATGGAGCTGGTGAACACGATTTCACCAATGTTGTTGCGACGTGCCCAAGCGGTGATTTCCGTTGCGCCGAGAATATTGGTTTCGTAGTACTCATGGGTCGGATGACCTGGTGTGGTGTGGACGGCCGCCAGGTTGTAAATCCGGTCTACCGTCCCGGGCACTTTCATCTGGCTGAGGTCACGCACATCTTCGGTCAGGTAGTCCACGCCGCTGAGTCGTTCGCGCGGCGGTTTGATATCCACGGAGATCACTCGCTGGCCCTCTGCGACCAGTCTGCGCGTTAGATGTGTTCCGATGAAACCCGATCCACCGAAAATGACACTGCATTGAACCATGAGTACTCCAGATATTTTTGCTGAGATGAAAGATTTGCGCTGAGAAGCAAGTGAAGCAAAAAAGAAACAGGCGCGCACTGGTCCTGCTGCTGCGGGTGCGAAGATGATTTTTACTGGTCAGTGACCCGGCGCGTTTGGGCCCAAGGACTGCTGGGCAATAATTGACGTTTTTACCATATTTTCTCGCCTGAATCATCAATTTTGTGCAGAAATGCGCTTGTTTGGAGTGATGAATTGCATCGAACGGCGAAGTGCTGCCAGAAGACGTTTCCGACTTTCGAAAGACGAAAGATTGTAAAGCACGGCGGTATGCTTTTTTGTGTCAGGCAGATGAAATGCGTGAAGCCAACCCCTGTTGTGCTGTTGAGCGTGATGGCGAGCGCCTTGGACAGGCTGGGGACGAAGTGCCCCTAGACGACGCCGGATAGCGAATCGGGAACGGCAGATTCGTCCGTGCGGCCTTCGTTCGATAAACATCTGGGGCGCGATTGCCCTCACGGCAGGGTAATGGTCAGGTTGGCCGTGCGCGGCGCCAGTTTGACGATATCGGAATAGCCTGCCAGTCCATTTTCGGTGCCGCTGGTCAGCATCCAGTTCAAGCCCAGGTAGGCAAACAGGGCAATGAAGGCAAACAGTGAAGCCACCACCCACAGCGGCACGTCATTGCGCAGCTTGTTGACGATGGCGTCAGGCCGCGCCCAGTGTGGCGCGAAGCCCGCGCTCTTGCCTTTGAGATGGGCTATTTCATCACCCAGTCGCGCGGTCAGGTAATTCAGTTTTTCCGGACCTTCCAGCGCGTACTTCCCCTGAAATCCCAACAACAGGCACATGTGAAACACTTCCAGCGCCTGGATGTGCGCATTGCCACGCACCCGCAGATATTCCAGCTGCTTGAAGAAATTTTCACCCGCCAGCTGATCGCCGAACATGGTCAGCTGCAGCGGCCGGCGCTCCCACGCATCGCGGATGCCAAAGCTGGAGCGCAGGATGATTTCATCGACCGAGGCGCAAAAAGCATACTTGGCGGCATAGACATCTTCGGGAGAGACATCGAGCTTCTTGGCATTGCGCTCCACATCCCCCAGAAACTTCTGCATCTTCACCGCGAAGGAAGCTTCATCCAAGGGCGCGCTGCCGTTCTTGAGCATGAAGAGCGCGTAGAAACCGTCATACATCAGATCCAGCAGCGAGCGCGCATTGACCGGCGCGGCCGCCATCTGGGCCGGGGGCAGATGGTCTTGATCGAGCAGGGAAGGGGCCGAGGTCATGTTCATTGCGTCACCGCCAGGAGTTCGAGTTTGAGGTCACGGATGCCGGAAGGTACATAAATGCAGATCGATTGCGCCTGCAGCATGCGCTCGTACATGGCGCCCTTGCTTTCCAGCGTGAAGTAATAGGTATCAGGGCGCACGGGCAGGGCGGCCGGCACTTGCGGCGAGTGCACCAGCTTCACGCCTGGCAATGCCGCCAGCACGAATTTTTCCACATCGTCGGGTGCGCCGATCTTGAAGCGCAGGGGTACCACATCCACCAGTTCGATGGCCGGCAGGTCGGCATTGACGGCGAGGTAGAAGCTGGTCTTCTCGTCGATCTTGCCGGAGTCCAGCATGCCCAGATGGTAGGAGGGTTTGCTCTCGTGGAGGGCGATGGCGAAGTAGCGCGAGGAGATGACAGTGTCGAGCAGCTCGCGGATGATGCCGTCGAGCCGCGCAAACGGCGGGCCCGGGTCGCGATGATCATAAGGCGGCAGGTCCGCCAGCGCCAGGCTGCGCGAGAACGTCATCAGCGAGCCGGCCAGTCCGAGCAATTGTTCATACAGTCGCTCGGGATGCAGCTGCGGGTTGTTCAGGTAATGCGAGAGGCTGGCATAAGCGGTGCTGGCCGTATGCAGCAGCCAGAAGGAGGTGATGTCGCCGGAACGAAATTCCACCACGCTCTTGCTCGGCTCACGATGATGTCCGTAGAGTGCGCTGACTTTGGCCTGCAAGGCATCGAGCAAGCGCCGCAGGCGCAGGAACAACAGCGGCGCCGCATGTACCGACAGGCTGGGCGCGACGAAATCAGGATCGAGCTCGAATCCTGATGAGCTTGCCCGTCGCAGTCGCACGATCGGAATGCACACGAGCGAGTCGCGCGGCTCATTCTCCGACACCAGCCTGACTGCTTTCTTCAGGTAGCTCATCTCCGCCTTGGCCGCATCGGTGAACAAATCGGGCGTCTCGACATTGTCTTGAATGTAACGGCTCGACTGATGATTGGTACCGCCGGAAGCGAAATTGCTGCCGAAGCTCTTCAGTGCCGGCAGGGCGGCATAGAAGGTGACGGATTGCTGCGAGAGCGGGATCTCGGTCAGTTCGATGGGATCGGGCAGGTCGTCGCCATCGGGCGCCTTGTAGATCTCGCCGTCCTGGAAGATGGCCGACAGTTCCAGGATGCGTAGCGTATTGTTATTCAGCGCATCGCGATCCACCTGCAGCGATGACACGCCCCAGCAATACGGATTGAGCGCCAGCGCGGTCTGGTGCAGGCGCGTTTCATGATAGTGATCCTGGCGCTGGAAATGCTGAGGCCGGAGGAAGGCCGCCTGCCTCGCTCAGGCTCTTTCAGGTTTTCTATGCGAATTTGCCTGTTTTCTGTTTTAAGTGTGACGGTCTTCATGATGTGTCATTGGGCCGCCCTTGCTTCTGCTGAAACTCCGTGGAGCAGGGATTGCGTTGGCCATCTGGAAATTTCCTTGCCGGAAAAGGCCGATGTTGCTGCGACCGCATTTGAGCAGCTGTTTCAGGCAAGACGTACGCTGTATAGTGAATTTGAAGACGGCCAAGTTGCAGCATATAGCAAGTATGAATATGCAGGCACGATGGAAGTGACGCGTCGTCTGTCTGCCGACGAGAACAGGCGTTTCTTGTCCGATATACGTAAAACCAGCATGCGACTTAAGGAGGATGCTGAAGGCTACAGGAAGTTGAATGCAGATGCGCCGGAAGCCGAGTACGAGGAGCACAAGCTCCATGCGGGGGATGGGCTTGGAATGCGACGTTTTAGATACCTTTATGCTGCCAAAAGCATGGGCCTTCATGCGGTAAGTTGGGACTTGACTTCGCCCGACGACCGTATTCCCGAGTTCGTTCAATTCATGAACAAACTGATCAACGCGGTCGAATTGCGTGATAATTTCACCGTGCCGTCAGCTCCCGGACTTTGCATGCCTCACGTGTTCATTCCCATTGATGGTGCCGAGATTTATGGTCATTCAATTGCCACTACGTATCGCCTGAAGAGACATCCCGACGTCACCGTGTTGCTGGAAGATACCAGCGCCAGACGCCCTTACCCATCACAAGACCCCGCGAAACTGACGGCAGTCTACAAGTCCAATTTCTTCTGGACCCAGGACTACCGAAGCTATGACTCAATCAAGAATCTGCTGACCTTGCGCCGTCACAACACGGTTGAGTTCGCCGGGCAGAAAGGTGTGGAGTCCATGGTGAGCATGATTCGCAAGGACAAAGCAACAGAGGACTATGGATATCTGGTTGTCACCGACGGCGATCCAAACGCCGGAAATCAGAAGCCCGAACTGATGCTGTACGTGATTCGCGACGCCAAGAACGCTGAGAAGCGCGGTATGAAACCGATCGGAAAGGATGAGTTTTTCAAACTGGCCCGAGAGATTGCGGCTTCGGTCAAGCTACGTTCCTTACATTGATTGCAGATCGTAATTTGGTTGGAATTGCCGTGCGTAGGAAAAGCCCTCATTTACACATGCCATTCGAGAGTTGATATGAAATTTCATCGCTTGGTTGTCGCATGTCTGGCTGTCTTGCCTCTTTTTAATTGCAGTGCCATCGCATCCGATGCGCGTTTATGGACTAAAGATTGTGTGGGCTATCTGGAAATTTCGTTGCCGGATAAGGCTGACGTAGCCGCGACAGCCTTCTCCCAACTTCTCCATCCTGCCCGGACCGTATATAGCGAATTCGAAGATGGTCAAGTTGCTCCATACAGCAAGTACCACTATGTAGGCGCCATGCAGGTCACGCATGCCCTTTCGGAAGAGAAGATCCAGCGTTTCTTGGCCGAGGCTAAAAGGACTCGCGCGCAGTATCAAGCGGATGCTGAAAGTTATAAAAAAAATGATGCCAATATGCCCGAAGCGGCATACCAGGAATTCAATCTGCCGAAGGGTGATGGGGTTGCAATACGGCGGTTCAGATATCTCTATGCAGCCAAGACCATGAATCGCCATGCGTTCAAGTGGGGGATGAATGCGCCAGATGATCGCATTTCAGAGTTCGTTCAGTTCATGAGCAAGCTGCTAAGCACAATTGCACTTCGTGAGGACATGACGGTGCCGTCAGGCTTCGGACTTTGTATGCCGCACTTGTTCATTCCGATTGACGGCCCGGACAGGTACGGTCGCACAATTGCGACGACCTATCGGCTCAAGAACCATCCAGACGTGACCGTAATGCTGGAAGACGCCAGTGCAAAGCGCCCGTTGGAATCGCAGGATCCGGCGAAATTGACGGCACTCTACAAGTCCAATTTCTTCTGGACCCAGGATTACCGAAGCTACGAATCGATCAAGAATCTATTGACGATGCGCGGCCACAACACCATTGATTTCGCCGGACAGAAAGGTGTGGAGTCCATGGTGAGCCTGATCCGCAAGGACAAGGTGACGGAAGATTATGGCTATTCAATCGTGACCCAAGGCGACCCCGACGCCAGGAATGAAAAGCCTGAGCTGATGTTTTACGTGATTCGTGACGCCAAGAATGCCGACAAGCGCGGAATGAAGCCCATCGATAAAGAAGAATTTTTCAAACTGGCCCGCGAGATTGCAGCTTCGGTCAAACGTCGCGCCATGCCCTGATTCCTCGCCAAGTCACCACCGATAGTTGCACGCTGCATCTTTCCCCCCTTCAAGCCATCCTCCCCACCCCCAGCCGAAACACGCTCACCGACTCCGCCAGCCTGCGCGCCTGTTCCTTGAGCGCTTCCGTGGCTGCCGCAGCCTCCTCGACCAGCGCCGCATTCTGCTGCGTCACCGTATCCATCTGTGCAATGGCCTGGTTGACCTGTTCGATGCCGGCTTCCTGTTCGCCGCTGGCGGCCGAGATCTCGCTCATGATCTGCGTCACGCTGCGCACGCTCACCACCAGTTCCTCGATGGTCGTACCCGCATTCCTGACCAGCTGGCTACCGGCTTCCACTTTCTCCACGGAGGTTCCGATGAGGGTCTTGATTTCCTTGGCCGCTGTCGCCGCGCGCTGGGCCAGGCTGCGCACCTCAGAGGCCACCACCGCAAAGCCGCGCCCCTGTTCACCGGCGCGCGCGGCCTCCACTGCCGCATTGAGCGCCAGGATATTGGTCTGGAAGGCGATGCCATCGATCACGCTGATGATGTCCGCAATCTCGCGCGCCGACGCCTGGATCTCGTCCATGGTGCTCACCACATCCGTTACCACCAGCCCGCTGCGCGAGGCTACTTCCGACACCGAGCCCGCCATCGCATTGGCCTGGCGCGCATGATCGGCATTGCGCCTCACGGTGGAGGTGATCTGCTCCATCGCCGCCGCCGTCTCTTCCAGCGAACTGGCCTGCTGTTCCGTGCGCGCCGACAGGTCGAGATTGCCACCGGCGATCTGGGTCGAGGCCGTCACGATGGTATCGCTGCCGGTGCGCACGCCGCCGACCACGCGCTGCAGGCTGCTGTTCATCTCCTTCAAGGCCTGCAGCAGTTCACCGGTCTCATCCTTGCGCTTGACCTCGATACGGCTGCCCAGGT
The DNA here is from genome assembly GCF_002213425.1 of Herbaspirillum aquaticum. Taxonomy (GTDB): domain Bacteria; phylum Pseudomonadota; class Gammaproteobacteria; order Burkholderiales; family Burkholderiaceae_D; genus Herbaspirillum; species Herbaspirillum aquaticum. The sequence continues at coordinate 30,120 of NZ_NJGV01000016.1, forward strand.
CGCCTGCCGCCACCGTCTTGGCGATGGTGACCGCCTCGGCAATGGGGCGCGTAATCGAGCGGGTGGCAAGCAGCGCCAGCAGTGCGGCCAGCAGCACTACCACGGCGCCCACGCCCAGCTCGACGAGCTCGCCGTTGCGGATGGCGCTGGAGATTTCCTGGCCGGTGCCATTGGCGTTCTCACGCGCAATCGCCAACAGGCCCGCAAAACCTGCGCCCAGCACCTTGTCGGCGCCGCTGATGGAAGCATCGATCTCGTTGACCGCTGCCCCGGCGGCCTTCATCGCCTGTGCCTTGGCCACGGCTTCACGGTAATTGCGTTCGCCCGTGCTGATCTTCTGCAGCAGCTCTTCTTCCTTGGGGTTGTCCACGCCCAGCTTGCGGTACTCGCTCATCAGGCGGGCGATGGCGTCCATGTCGGCCAGGAAATGCTTGTCATAGTCCTTGCCGCGCACCACGTAGTTCTTGAAGTTCTGTACGCCGTCGCCCAACTTGATGTAGCCCTGGGTGGCGTAGTCCTGCTTGGTCAGCACGGTGCCGGAAAAATCACCCCAGTGCTGGCCGATCCGGGTCAGCGTGAGCAGGGACGCGGTAATGAGTACGCAAGCCAGCAACGTGACCAGCAGGAAGGAGCCGCCAAGACGGGTGCCGATTTTCATGCCTGTTCCCTGAAAATTATTTATAAGATTTACCAATTCTGAGGGTGGCTGGTCGTGGGGAAAGCCCGATGGAGGCGGGTAAAAGCCTTGCAGCTCATCATTTGTCATACCAGTGCTGGCAAATCGACAAGATGCCTGGGAGCATTCTTTCGCCTTCCGCAAAAGAGCGTTGCCGGATCACCGGTTTTTCCACCGGAATGGAAACAATAAAATGTCTGCATGGGAATCAAGCATTCATAAGCGATACGCACCGTGCAGCATCCGCTTGCATTCCAGGGAGCAGAACATGAACAAGATCTTCACACGCCAACTCGCCCTGGCCGCCACGCTTGCCGTAGCCGGCATCGCAGCGCAGGCAGCCTATGCAGCCGAACCCGCCAAGGCCGAGCCGGCCTCGACCATCAGCATCCCGGCGCAGCAAACGCGCACCGCCGCTGCCGAGCAGCCGCAACAGCCAGGCCTGACCCGCGCCCAGGTCATCGAAGACCTCAAGCAATACCAGCGCGCGCACGCGAACCCCAGCTACGCCGAGCTGGTTTTCCTGCGTTGAGGATGGAATGAAAAATGCCGCTTACTGCGGCAGGAACATCTTCTGCAACAAGCCGATGAGCTGGGCGCGTTCGGCGTCCGAGAGCATCTCGGTGGCCTTGAGCTCCAGTTCGATGGCGGTCTGTTCAGCCTTGGTGCACATGCGCATGCCGGCAGGGGTCAGCGCCAGGACCTGTGAACGGCGATCCTGCGGATTGCGCTGGCGTACTACCAGGCCGCGCTGTTCCAGCTTGTCCAGCAAGGTCGCCAGGTTGGGCGGGGAGACGTTGATGGCCTTGGACAGGCGCTTCTGGTTGATGTTGGGATTGGCCTTCAGCAGGCTGAGCACCGTGAAGTCGACTGGCCGCAGCTCGAACTTCGCCATCCGCTTTTCGAACAACGGCATGATGGTGATGTAGGCGCGGCGGCAGTTGTAGCCGACCAGGCTCAGCAGCAACTGCTGGTCCAGCGCCGCGCTCGGCGCTGCATCGTCGTCGGAATCGAAATCAGCCGGCTTCTTGGGCAGCATGGTGGTCCAGGTCGGTAGGAAGGGGCGGCAGCCCGGTCGCCAGGCAGCCTTCGATCACGCTGGACAACTGGTGGACTTCCGCAAACACAAAGGCGAAATGATAGCACGCGGCATCCCGCTTGCCGCCGTACCAGGCCGGGTCCGAGGCCATGGCCGAAAGCGCCCTGCGGCCCGCGCGCAGCCACATCCAGCCCAGCGCCACGTGGCCGGTCAGGCGCAGCATTTCATCGGCAACAAAGTAGGGCAGGGAGGGCGTTTGCACCGCCGCCGTGGCAATACGCTTGGCGAGCCCACTTAATTTATCCACAGCGTTGGCCAGCAATCGGGCCTGGTCACCAAGCAGGGCTCCCTCCTCGATGTCCGCGCGCACCAGCGCGAGGAAATCATCCAGCCGCCTCCCCTCATCGCCCAGCACCTTGCGCATCAGGAAATCGATCGCCTGGATCTCGTTGGTCCCCTCATAGATCATGGTGATGCGGGCGTCGCGCATGAATTGCTCGATCCCCGTCTCGACCACATAGCCATGTCCACCAAAGACCTGCAACGCACGGCTGGCGCACTGGAATCCCTGGTCGGTGAGGAAGGCCTTGATGACCGGCGTGATGAATTCCAGCCGTTCATGATGGCGGCGGCGCTGGGTAGCATCGGGATCATGCGCGGCCAGGTCCAGCAAGAGGCCTGCCCAGCAAGTCAGCAGGCGCGCGCCCTCGATGCGGCAGCGCTGCTCCATCAGCAGTTTCTGCACGGCAGGGTGGCGCACGATCAGGTCATTGCCCGATGAACCCGGTGCGCGCGACTGGCGACGTTCACGCGCATAGGCGCTGGCGCGCTGCCAGGCTGCTTCGGCCAGCCCCAGTCCCTGCGCGCCCACATGCAGGCGCGCGGCATTCATCATCACGAACATCGCTGCCAGGCCGCGTCCCGCTTCACCCACCAGCCACGCCTGCGCCTGCTCGAAATGCAGGCTGCACGTGGCGCTGCCATGAATGCCCATCTTGTGCTCGATGCCGGTGCAGTGCACGCCATTGCGGCTGCCATCGTCCAGCACGCGCGGGGCCAGGAACAGCGACAGCCCCTTGCTGCCCGGTAGCGCATCCGGCAAGCGCGCCAGTACCAGGTGAACGATGTTGGGCGTCAGGTCGTGTTCGCCCCCGGAGATGAAGATCTTGTCGCCGGTGAGGCGATAGCTGCCATCCTCCTGCGGCACCGCACGTGTGCGCAACTGCCCCAGGTCGCTGCCGGCCTGCGCTTCCGTCAGGCACATGGTGGCCAGCCATTGGCCACTGGCGATCTTCTCCAGATAGCGTGCCTGCAGCCCAGGCGAGCCGTGCGCCGCCAGGCAGGCATAGGCCCCGTGCAGCAAGCCGGGATACATGGTCCAGCCATGATTGGCCGCGCTCAGCATTTCAAAGAGCGCGCAGTCCAGCACATGCGGCAAGCCCTGGCCGCCGTGCTCGGGGGCGCAGGCCAGGGCTGGCCAGCCGCCTGCGCAGAATTGCGCATAGGCGCGCGCGAAGCCGGGCGGCGTGGTGACCGTTCCATTTTCGAGACGGCAACCCTCGCGGTCGCCGATACCGTTCAGGGGCGCGACCACGTCAGCGGCGAAGCGGCCGGCTTCTTCCAGCACCTGCATCATCAGTTCGCCATCGATCTCGGCGTGCGCAGGCAAGGCGCGCAAGACCTGCGGAGCCTGCAGTACCTCATCGAGGACGAAGGCGAAGTCGCGCAGCGGGGGCGTGTAATGCATCGTCATCGACTCCATCCATCTCAGTTGAGCAGGTAGGCGTCATACACCACCGCATTGCCGAGGCGCATGGCGTAGCCCACGCCCATGGCGCGGTTGAGCCAGTCGTACTTCTTGGACGCGGTCTCGAAGTTCATGAACAGGCGGAAGGTATAGCGCGAAGGATCGACCGGCTTGCCCTTGGCGACCTCGGCCATCACCTCCGGCGGACCGTAGCGCACGCCACGGGTTTGCAGGTAGACCAGCTCGCCGTCATCGAGTTTGAGCAGGTAGCGGGTGTCGATGATGGCCAGGCCATCGGCCGTCACGGTCTGCCAGTCGGCACCGTTGTTGAGGATCTCGCCATTGATGAGCGGTCCCTTGAAACTGCCGCCGGTGATCGGGATGATGCGGCGGCGGCCCAGGTCGGAGGTCTTGCCCAGCTCCCAGATCGGCGCCACCAGGTCTACCGAGAAGCGGGCCAGGAAGGCCAGCTTGGGTTGCGGCGGCACCAGGGTGGTGTTGTCGGCATCACTGGCCGCATGCACCTGGAAGGACAGCGTCAGGGCAGCCAGCAGCAGGAAAAGCTTTTTCATGTCGGTCTCCTCGTTCTATGTGTTTTTGACATACCGTGGTGCAGAAAACGTCAAGCCTCAGGAAGCCGCCACCACCTCGGCTTCCAGCTTCTTGCCAAATCCCAGGTAGGCCTGGATCACCTGCGGATCTCCCGCCAGCCTGGCGGACTCGCCCTGCATGGTGACCTTGCCCAGTTCCAGTACATAGCCATAATCGGCCGTCTGCAAGGCCGCGCGCGCATTCTGCTCCACCAGCAGCACCGAGATGCCGGCCGTGCGCAGTTCGGAAACGATATGCAGGATTTCCTTGACGATGCGTGGTGCCAGACCCAGGCTGGGTTCGTCCAGCATCAGCAGTTCCGGCTTGGCCATCATGGCGCGGCCGATGGCCAGCATCTGGCGCTCGCCGCCGGAGAGCGTACCGGCCTGCTGGGCGCGGCGCTCCTTCAAGCGCGGGAACAGCTCGAAGACGGTGGCCAGCTGATCCAGCGGCTGTGCCTGCCGCAAGCGCAGGCGGCGAAATCCCCCCAGGAGCAGGTTGTCTTCCACGCTCATGGTGGAAAACAGTTCACGCCGCTCCGGTACCAGGGCGATGCCCGCCATCACGCGCTGTTCCAGGCTCCAGCGTTCCACCGGCTTGCCTTGATAACGCACCGTGCCCTGCGCCGGCAGCACGCCCATGATGGCATTGAGCAGCGTGGACTTGCCCGCGCCATTGGGCCCGATCACGGTGGCGATGCTGCCGCGTTCCAGCTTCAGGTTGATGTCGTGCAGCGCCTGCACCTTGCCATAGCTTGCGCGCAGTTGCGCGACGTCGAGGACCAGTTCACTCATTCGATTCCACCCAGGTAGGCTTCGATCACGGCGGGATGCCGCTGGATTTCTTGCGGTGTGCCTTCGGCGATCTTGGTGCCGAATTCCATCACCACGATGTGGTCGGTCAGTTCCATGACGAATTCCATGTCATGTTCCACCAGCAGGATGCTCATGCCATCGGCGCGCAACTCCTGCAGCACCTTGGAGAGGGCCTGCTTTTCCAGGTGGCGCAGCCCTGCGGCCGGTTCATCGAGCAACAGCAGCAGCGGATCGCAGCACAGGGCGCGGGCGATCTCCAGGATGCGTTGCTGGCCCAGTGCCAGGTTGCCAGCCTGCTCATGCATCAGGTGCTGCAGGCCGACGCGATGCAGGGCGCGTGCGGCTTCATCGAGCAGCGCCTGCTCTTCGGCGCGTTCCAGATGCAGCATGGCGTTGACCGTATTGCTGAGGAAGCCTTGCTGGCTGCGCATGTGCGCGCCCAGGGCCACGTTCTCCAGCACCGTCATGCCCGGCAGCAGCCGCACGTGCTGGAAGGTGCGGGCGATGCCCAGCCGTGCGATGGCGCGCGCCGGCAGTCCGGCGATGTCGCGACCGTTGAAGCTGACGCGTCCGCCGCTGGCATGCAGCAGGCCCGTGACCAGATTGAAGGTGGTCGATTTGCCCGCGCCATTGGGACCGATCAGCCCGACGATCTCGCCGGCCTTGACCTTGAAGGAGACGTCATTGACCGCCACCAGTCCACCGAAGCGCTTGTTGATCTGGTCCACCTCCAGCAGCGGCGCACCGCGTGCCGGGCCGTTGCGCTTGTCCATCGGCGCGGCCGTGGCCACCCGCAGTGGTGCCGGCGCGGCCGGGAAGGCACGCAGCCACAGCGCGCGTACCCAGGGCCAGAGGCCGCCGCGTGCGTATTTGAGCAACAGGATCAGGATCAGGCCGAAGACGATGCTTTCATAACTGCCGCCATCGCCCAGCAGCGCCGGCAGCAGCACCTGCAACTGGTCCGACAGCAGTTTCAGTACCCCCGCGCCCAGCAGCGCACCCCAGATATGGGCAATGCCGCCGACCACCACGATGAAGAGATATTCGATGCCCATCGCCAGGCTGAAGGGCGAGGGATTGACGGTGCGCTGCATGTGCGCAAACAGCCATCCCGACACCGATGCCAGCAGCGCGGCAAAGACGAAGATGAGGATCTTGTAGCGTCCCGTATCCACGCCCATGGCCTCGGCCATCGAACGTCCACCCTTGAGGGCGCGGATGGCGCGGCCCGCGCGCGAATCCAGCAGGTTCAGCGAGACCCAGGCGGCGGCCAGCACGATGGCCCAGATCAGGTAATACAGGTGGCGTTCCTTGGCCAGGTCCAACCCCGCCAGTTGCAGCGCGGGGATGCCGGAGATGCCGTCATATTTGCCGAGGAAGTCCACCTTGCCGAACAGGAAGTACAGGCTGATACCCCAGGCGATGGTGGCCAGCGGCAGGTAGTGGCCGGACATGCGCAGCGTGATGCGGCCCAGTACATAGGCCGAGACACCGGTGATGAGAAGGCCTACCGGCAGCGTCAGCCACGGCGACACGCCGTGCACGGTGGTCAGGTAGGAGGTGGTGTAGGCCCCCATGCCGACGAAGGCCGCCTGTCCGAACGAGGTCATGCCGCCGATGCCGGTCAGCAGCACCAGGCCGATGGCCACCAGCGCATACAGGCCGATGTAGTTGGCCTGGATCACCCAGAACTGCGGCGTGGGCAGGATGGGGAACAGCGCCAGCACGACCAGCAGCGCGTAGAGAGGGAGTCGTTTGTTCATCATCATTCCTCATCCTCGTCATGCGCGGGTGTGACCAGCGAGCGCCACAGCAGGATCGGCAACAGCGCCAGGAACACGATCACCTCCTTGAAGTCGCTGGCCCAGAAGGAACTGAAGGATTCCAGCAAGCCCACCAGCAGCGCGCCCCCTGCGGCTGCCGGGAAACTCGCCAGCGCACCGATGGTGGCGGCGACGAATCCCTTCAGGCCGATCAGGAAACCCGAGTCATAAAAAATGGTGCTCATCGGGCCGATCAATACCCCCGACAGAGCACCGATAAACGCTGCGACGGCAAACGACAATTTGCCCGCCAGCGTCGTGGAGATTCCCATCAGCCGTGCGCCCAGGCGATTGACCGCCGTGGCGCGCAGCGCCTTGCCATACAGCGTGCGCCCGGAGAACAGCCACAGTGCCACCAGCAGCGCGGCAGCCGCGACCACCACCACCACGGTCTGGGCGCTCAAGGTGAGCGCGGCGAGGTTCCAGCGTTCATCCCAGAAGGCCGGGGTACGGAAGCCCTCGGCCCCGAAGAACACCAGCCCCAGTCCGGTCATGGCCAGGTGGATGCCGACCGAGACGATCAGCAGCTGCAGCACGCTGGCATCGGCCATCGATTCATAGACCACCTGGTACATCAGCGGCCCGAGTGCGGTAATGAGCAGCAGGGTCAGCAGTACCTGCACCGGCAGCGCGAACTGCTGCGGCGCGGCCCACCAGACCAGTGCGGCGATGGCCAATGGCACGCCCAGCGTGCCCAGCAGGGTACGCGGCAACAGCGCGGCCTGGCCCGCGCGCAAGAGCTGTGCGGCCTGCATGCCGGCCGCGCACACGGCCAGTACCAGCAGCAGCCACAGTGGGCCGGGGCGCTGGCCTTGTTGCAGCATGGCCAGGGTGAGCGCGCCATAGGCGACGAATTCCCCCTGGGGAATGAAGAGGATGCGGGTGACCGTGAAAACCAGCACCAGTGCAATGGCGATCAAGCCATAGACGATGCCGTTGGTCAGGCCATCCAGGGTCAGGATGGCGGCAATGGAGGAGTCCATGTTTCGGGTGTGGTGCAGAAAACGTCAGGCTGGAAAACGGCGGCGCAAGCTGGAGACCTCGCGCCGCCGCGCGGACAGGAGGGCGGATTACGGATTGACCGCCTTCCAGTTGCCGTTCTGGATGGTCAGCATGATGCGCGCATCGTCACCCAGGCCGAAGTGATCCTTGGCCGAGTAGTTCAGCGTTCCCTGCGAGATCTGGATCGGGCCGGCGGTCTCCAGCGCTTCCTTCAAGGCGGCCCGGAAGGCGGGAGTGCCGGGTTTGGCTTTCTTCAGCGCCTCCGGGACTACCTTCTGCAGCACCAGTTGCGCATCGTAGGTATGGGCCGCGAAGAGGTTGCGCGTGCCTGCGCCAAACTGCTTCTCGTAACGCGTGACGAAATCCATGGCCAGCTTCTTGGAGGGATTGCTGTCCGGCAGGGCTTCCGGCACCACGGCCGGGCCGGAGATGACGTAGGAACCTTCCACATCCTTGCCGCCCAGGCGGATCAGGTCGCGCGAGGCGGCGCTGTGGGTCTGGAAGATTTTGCCCTTGTAGCCGCGCTCGATGAGCGCCTTGTGCGGCATGGCCGCGCCGCTGCCCGAGGCCACCACCAGGACTGCATCCGGATTGGCGCTGACCACGCGCAGTGCTTGGGCGGTCACGCTGGTGTCGGCCCGCGAGAAACGTTCCACCGTGCCCATCTTCATGCCGGCGGCGGTGGCCAGGCGCTGTACTTCCTTGAGCCAGTTTTCACCATAGGAGTCGGAGTAGCCGAGGAAGCCGATGGTCTTCACGCCCATCTTCTTCATCTGGTCCACCACGCCACCGGCCATGACGGCCGTGGATTGCGGCAGGCGGAAGGTCCAGGCGTCTTTTCCTTCAGCGGTCTCGATCGGGGAGATGGCCAGCTGCACCGTCTGTGATTCCAGTGCCACGTCGGCTACGGCCAGCGTGGGCGGCACGGCGGCCGAACCGATGAGCAGGTCGACCTTGTCCTCGGCCACCAGGCGGCGCGCATTCTTGCTGGCCTGGGTGGGATCGGTGGCATCGTCCAGGATGATCATCTTGACCTTCTCGCCGCCGATAGTCTCGGGCCACAGCGCGAAGCCGTTCTTGGCCGGAATGCCCAGGCCCGAGCCGGGGCCGGTCAGCGACATCACCACGCCGATGGTCAGTTCGGCCTGTGCGGCCCCTGCACAGGCCAGCATGGTGGCCAGTACGCCTGCCTTGATTGCCAATTTCGTTTTCATCTCCGTCTCCTTTGTAATTTTCGTTCGAATGCTCGATGTGGGCGGATACGGCTTGCTGCCGCTTGTCGCCGCCTCTCGCCTGCTGCCGTATTGCTTAACTGCACATCTCCCTGATGTCTTCCGGAATCGGAATGGCCTTGATGCGCGCCGGATCTTCCGGATGGCGGATGGCGAAGACACGCACGTCGCGGCCTTCGCACAGCAGCTCGCCGTCGCGCTTGATCTCGTGCTTCATCACGAAGGTCTTGTCGTTCCATTCGACGATGGTGGAATGCACTTCGATGCGGTCGCCATAGGTGGCCGGACGCACGAAGCGCGAGCTGATGTCCACCACCGGTGTGCCGATGATGCCGCGCGTCTTTTCGGTATCGCGCCAGGGGGGCACGCCGCATTCATGGAAGAAGTTGCGCGAGGCGGCGTCATACCAGCGGAAGAAGTTGGGGAAATACACGATGCCGGCCGGATCGCAATCGCCGAATTCCACGCGCACCGGATGAATGATGGTCTTGCTCATGGATTCTCCTCGGTACTCAACGCGGTGCCAGGCGCAATGCGCCATCGAGCCGGATCACTTCGCCGTTCAGCGATAGATTGGTGGCGATATGCAAGGCCAGCTGCGCATATTCCTCGGCCTTGCCCAGGCGTTTCGGGAAGGGAATGGACGAGGCCAGCGACTGCTGCACTTCTTCCGGCAGCTTGTAGAGCAGGGGCGTGAGGAACAGGCCCGGCGCGATGGTCACCACGCGGATGCCGTGTTGCGCCAGGTCGCGTGCCAGCGGCAGGGTCATGGAGGTGATGCCTCCTTTGGAGGCCGCATAGCCGGCTTGCCCGACTTGACCGTCGAAGGCCGCTACCGAGGCGGTCGCCACGATCACGCCGCGTTCGCCCTCGGCCAGCGGCTCGGCGGCAGCCATGCGGGCGGCCGCCAGGCGGATCACGTTGAATGTGCCGATCAGGTTGACGTTGACGATGCGGCTGAAATCCTCCAGCGGCATCGGGCTGCCATCCTTGCCGACCATACGCTTGGCGCCACCGATGCCGGCACAGTTGATGAGGATGCGCGGTGCGCCGTTGGTTTCTTGTGCCGAATCGAGGGCTGCGGTTACCGATGCGCTGTCGGTGATATCGCAGCGCACGGCGTGGCAGCGCAGTTCATCGGCCAGGGCCTGGGCGGCTTCCATGTTGACGTCCAGGATGGAAACCCGGGCACCGGCCTGGACCAGCTGGCGCACGGTCTCGGAACCGAGTCCGGAGGCGCCGCCCGTCACCAGGGCGGCTTGTCCTTGCAGTTGCATGAAGTGTGTCCTTGTCGAATGAGCGGCTCAGTGGGAGGCCGCAGGATTTTCCAGCAGCAGGGCAATGCCCTGGCCGCCGCCAATGCAGGCTGACGCCACGCAGTAGCGCGCACCCCGGCGATGCATTTCGCGCGCGGCCGTGATCGACAGGCGCACGCCGGTTGCGGCCAGGGGATGGCCCAGGGCGATGGCGCCGCCGTTGACGTTGAGCTTGTCGCGGTCGATCCCCAGCTCACGTTCCACCGCCACGATCTGCGCGCCTTGCGCTTCGTTGATCTCGAAGCAGCCGATGTCGGCCACCGTCAGGCCATTGCGTTCCAGCAGGGTGCGGATGGCCGGCACCGGGCCGATGCCCATGATCTCCGGTGGCACACCGGCCACAGCAGCCGCGACCACGCGGGCCAGCGGCTGCTTGTCGTTGCGGCGCACGTAATCGCCCGAGGCGACGATGGTGGCGGCCGCCGCATCGACCAGCGCCGAGGAGTTTCCCCCGGTCTGCACCCCGTCCGGATAGAGCGTGCGCAGCTTGGCCAGCACCTCCACCGGTGAGGGGCGCGGATGGGTATCGGTGGCCGCTTCGCTGACCTTGCCTTGCAGCTTGATGTGGCGGTCGTTGTAGCCATCCAGGCGGAAGGTCTCGTTGACGACCGGGACGATCTCGCCTGCGTGGAAGCCGGCCGCCTGCGACTTGAGCGCGCGCTCGAAGGAATACGCGGCGTATTCGTCGACCTCGGCGCGGGTGATGCCATATTTTTTCGCCAGGTTCTCGGCGGTCTGCGGCATGGTGATGCCGGGGGCCGGATCGACCAGCGCTTCCCACATGTAGTCCTGGAATTCCACCGGTGCGCCCAGCTTGAAACCGGTGCGATGGCCGAAGGCCGCAATGGGATTGCGCGTCATCGATTCGCTGCCCACGATCAGCGCCGTCTCGGTGTAGCCACGTTCGATCTGGTCCCCTGCCTGACGGATCAGTTCGAAGCCGGTACCGCAGATGCGCTGGACCATGATGGCCGGCGTGGTGATGGGGACGCCGGCGTACAGGCCGATGTGGCGCGGCAGCATGTACTGGTAGGCATCGCCCGGCGCCATGTTGCCGGCCACCACCGAGCCGATGTCGGTCGCGGCGACGCCGGTGCGGGCCAGTACTTCGCGCGCCACCTTGATGCCCATGTCGGTGGGCGAGAGCTGGCTGAAGCTGGTGCAGTAATCCACCATCGGCGTACGTACGCCGCCGACGAGCCAGATGTCCTTGAAGCTGGAATAGAAAGCTGCTTGTGCCATGTCTGTTGCTTCCTCAGTGAGCGGGCGAGAGCGCGGGCTGCGCGGTCAGCAGGGCCGGATCGGTGCCGGCGTAGAGCGCCTCTACGAGGGCTGCGCGATGGGTCAGCACGGCGCGTTGATTGATGGACCCCTTGTCGGTGATTTCGCCCCGGTCAAACGAGGGCGGATCGATCAGCACCAGCGCCCGCGTCACCCGGTTGGAGCTGCCGGTGGCATGGGTTTGCAGGCGTTCCAGCATGCCCTGGAAGAAGTCGCGCACCGGCGCCGCATGCAGCACCTCGGCGCGCGATGCATCGGCAGGCAGCTGCGCCAGCTGGCGGCAGCGCTCGATGTTGGGCACGATCAGCATGCCGACTTCATTGCGGTCCTGGCCGGTGATGACGGCATCCTGCAGGTAGGGCGCACCCTCGTGCGCAATCAGCGCGCGCAGCGGGCCGACGCTGACCCAGGTGCCGGTGTAGAGCTTGAAGTCTTCGGCCACGCGGCCATCGAACATGAAGCCGCGATCCGGATGGGCCGGGTCCAGCCAGCGCACCGCATCGCCCGAACGGAAGTAACCCTCTTCATCGAAAGCTTCGGCCGTCTGTTCCGGTGCACGCCAGTAACCCGGTGTGACGTTGGGGCCGCGATAGCGGATCTCGATCTTGTCGCCATTGGGGACCAGCTTGATTTCCATGCCCGGCGTCGGGATACCGATTTGCCCGGCCTGCACTTCCAGGTCGGCCACGAAGAGGGCCGAAGGCGAGGTCTCGGTCATGCCCAGGCCGCAGCACATCACGATGCGCTCGCCGCAGGTGGCTTCGGCGGTGGCATGCAGCTTGTCCCACACCGGTTGCGCCAGTGCGGCACCGGCATAGAACTGCATGCGCAGCCGGCTGTAGAATTTTTCGCGCAGGGCCTGGTCCTTCTCCAGCGCGTGGGCGATGCCTTCCCAGCCGACCGGCACGTTGAAATACACGGTCGGCGAAATCTCGTGCAGGTTGGCCAGGGTGGTGGCCAGGCCTTGTGGTGTGGGTTTGCCTTCGTCGATGTACATGGTGCCGCCGTTGTAGATCACGATGCCCACGTTGTGGTTGGCGCCGAAGGTGTGGTTCCAGGGCAGCCAGTCGATCAGGATGGGCGGCTCTTCGGCCAGGAAGGGGAAGGTCTGCACGATCATCTGCAGGTTGCTGCACATCATGCGCTGGGTGTTGATGACCGCCTTGGGCATCTTGGTCGAGCCCGAGGTGAAGAGGAACTTGACGATGGTGTCCGGACCGGTGGCGGCATAGGCGCGCTCGACTTCGTCGCCCGCGCGGGTGGCTTCCAGTTCCGCATACAGCGTGCATTCGCGCCCGGCAGGCGGGGCTTCGGTGACGACGAATTCGATATCGGGTGCCACCGCATTGACGGCCGCGGCAAACTTCTCGCCATGCGCGGCAAAGATCAGGCCGGGCGTGAGCAACTGCACCGCGTGGCGCAGCTTGGCGTAGTCCTTGGAGAGTAGCGAATAGGCCGACGAGACCGGCGCATACGGCACGCCCGCATAGTGACATCCCAGCACCAGCATGGCATGTTCGAGGTCGTTTTCGGACAGGATCAGCAGCGGGCGCTCGGCCGACAGGCCGCGCTGCAGCAGCGCCTGGCCGATGCGGCGCGCGCTTTGCAGGGCCTCTCCATAACTGATGCGGCGCCATTGGCCATCCTTGTCGCGGCGGGCCATGTAGGTGCGCTCGGGATCAACGGTAGCCCAGTGGATGAGCTTGTCGGTCAGGCGTGGAGGATAGTCGCCCAGCGGCTGCCGGGTCTTGACGATGGAGATGCCCCCGGCACCCGGCACGACGTCAACGCCGCCGATGCCGAACCTGAAGCTGCGATAGCGAGGAGGAGTGTTCATACATGTCTCTGTTGTGTCACCCGTCCGGTCGTGGCCGGGCAGGTGTGTTGTTGTGGTCTTGCGCTGTATTACTGACTTGCTGACTTGCTGGCCGCTGTGGTGGCTCTTGTCCGGCCATGGTGGGCCGATTCTTCTGCGATGCTTTGTACGGTTTTGCGGCCGTGATCAGGCCGGCTTGACCTTGTTCTGCTTGTGATCGAGGAAGGCCGCCAGTCGGCCCTTGGTATCGGGATCACTGCCCGCTACCGCCGCCATGAGCGACTCGGTCATCAACCCATCCTGGATCGACTGGTCATGGATGCGCGGCAGCACGTGCATGATTCCGTAATTGGTCATGGGCGCATTGCGGGCGATGCGTTCGGCCAGCTCGCGCGCCTTGTCCAGCCCGGTGCCGGCGGCCACGCTGTACTGCGAGATGCCGGCCTGGTGCCCTTCTTCAGCTGTCAGCACGCGGCCGGTCAGCATCATGTCGGCCATGCGGGCCACGCCGATCAGGCGCGAGATGCGTACCGAACCGCCGCCACCCACGTAGAGGCCGCGCTGTCCTTCCGGTAGGCCGTAGAAGGCGCTCGGTTCGGCCACGCGGATGTGTGCAGCGGAAGCCAGTTCCAGGCCGCCGCCGATGACTGCGCCATGCAGTACCGCAATCACCGGCACGCGGCCGAAGGCGATCTGCTCGAAGGCCGCATGCCACATGCGCGAGTGATGCAGGGATTCGGTGGTGTCGCGTTCGCGCAGTTCGGAGAGGTCGAGACCGGCGCAGAAATGTTCGCCGATGCCATGGATGATGGCGACCTTCACACCTTCGGGCAGGTCTTCGAAACAGTCGCGGATGGCACGCACCAGCGGATCGTTGAGGGCATTGCGTTTGGCGGCGCGGTTGAGCGCGATCTCGGCGATCGCGCCGTGAACTTGGATGTCGAGGAGGTCGCTGTGATGGTTCATGCTGTCTCTGGTCATGCCGTGGTCGGTGTTTGAATTAGTTATAAGTTATAACGTGTATTCAGTATAAGTAAAGTGGATGTAAACGCAAGCCCCATCCGCATTCCGGTTTGTGCGAACAAAGTAAAAGCGGGCGATAAACGAACAAAAAATGCGTGATGCAGCAGTACGGTAATTGCTGCGGCGCGTCGAAAAAATGACGTCGTCGTGACCGATGGCGCACCAGCCAGCGCGGCTGCCCGCACGCCAAAGAAAAACGCCGGTGTGCACTGCATCACCGGCGTTTCCATGGCGTATCGGCAGGCGATTACTTGCCGGTGTCCTTCATGTTGTCGAACTTGTCGAATTCGACGTTGTAGACCTCGTTGCCGACCTTCTCCACCTTGCGTACGTAGACCGTCTGCACGATGTCGCGTGTGGCCGGGTCGATGGCAATCGGGCCGCGCGGGCTGGTGAATTTCATGTTCTTGAGGAGGGCCATGGCACGGTCGCCATCGATCTTGCCGTTGAGTTTCTTGCTCACCTCGTAGATGGCGTTCATGCCGTCGTATGCGGCCACGGCCATGAAGTTGGGGCGGCCCGCGCCGGGATTGGCGGCGGCAAAACTTTTGAGGAAGGCCTTGTTCTCTGGCGAGTCATGCGCGGCCGAATAGTGGAAGCTGGTAATCACGCCCAGCGTGGAGTCGCCCATGGCGGGCAGCACGTGGTCGTCGGTCAGGTCACCGGTGGCGATGACCTTGATGCCGGCCTCGGCCAGTCCGCGTTCGCGATAGCCCTTCATGAAGGCAATGCCCTGCTCGCCTGCCGGCACGAAGATGAACACGGCCTCCGGCTTGGCGTCCTTGATGCGCTGGATGTAGGGCGCGAATTCAGGATTGCGCAGCGGCACCCGGATCGATTCCAGCACCTGGCCGCCACCGCCCAGGAGGTTGGTCTTGAAAGCGGTCTCGGCATCGATGCCCGGTCCGTAATCGGCCACCAGGGTGACCACGCGTTTGATGCCGTTCTTGATCGCCCAGGTCGCCATGGGGCCCGAGACCTGTGGCAGCGTCATCGAAAAGCGCGCGATGTAGCTGGACTTGGTGGTGATGACGGAGCTGGCTGCATTCATGACGATCATCGGCTTCTTCGCTTGTTCAGCGATGGGCGCGACCGCCAGCGCTTCGGGCGTGAGGCCGAAGCCGGCCAGGAAATCCACCTTGTCGCGCACCACCAGTTCCTGTGCCAGGCGCTTGGCGATCTCAGGCGAAGGACCCGTGGTGTCCTTGATGATGACCTGGATTTTCTTGCCCGCGACCGTGTCGCCGTGCTGTGCCATGTAGGCCTTGATGCCGCCTTCCATCTGCTTGCCGTAATCGGCGAAGGGGCCGGAGAAGGCGGCGATCAGGCCGACCTTGATGGTTTCCTGACCGTATGCCAGCGATGTCAGCAAGCTGGCGGAGGCCGCCATCGCGGCCAGCATTGCGCGTTTTTTCAGTGTCATTTTTTTGTCTCCTTTGTGATTGTGATGAGCGGCGATGCGCGGGCGGTTCTGCTGCCGTCCTGATTGTCGCATCGCCAGTCCGACTGTTGCGGACGGACGACGTATCGCTTTCCCTTCCTTGGCTCGCCTTGTTGACAAAGCGTCGGTGCCAACAATAGTATCGCACCATCCGTTCGGTAAACAAACCGATGTTCGCTTACCGAACGGCCAATAAAAGTTATAAAAAATAAGAAACAAGCCAGAAACGAGACGCTTCACACTGCGGTGCCCGCCTGGAGGCATCGACCAACTCGCATTTTGAAACTGACGCCGCAGGCGTCGCAGGCAAGCATGCCGATGGCGCTGACCATGGGGCAGGGGGCTTTTTAGGCCCGCGTTCCGGGACATTGCGTGACGGCAGCAGGAATTCGCAACAGGCAGTCGCAGTACACCCAGAGGGAGTGACATTACTGGAAGTCACCCGGCCGGCGAGCGGCGAATCGTTGGCGTACGCCTGGAGGAGGGCGCGCGCCGGCAGCGCACCGGCCATTCACCATTCAATGAAATCAGGAGGAGATGGCAATGACAAGAACAACCACCCTGCGTGCAGTAGCCCTGGCCGCTGCCGCATGTGCAATGACCGCGGGCGCGGCGGGCTCGGCCATGGCGCAGAGTTCCGTGACCATTTACGGCATCATCGATACCGGCGTGGTCTATACCACCAACGCCAATGCCAACGGCAATTCGGTCTTCAAGATGCCGTCGCTGACGGGCAGCTTCCCGTCGCGCATCGGCTTCCGTGGTACGGAAGACCTGGGCGGCGGACTGCAGGCGATTTTCGTGCTGGAAAGCGGCTTTGCGCCCGACACCGGCGCCATGGGCCAGGGCAACCGCATCTTCGGGCGCCAGTCGTATGTGGGCTTGAAGAGCGACTGGGGCCAGGTCACGCTGGGCCGCCACATCAACATGACCTACCTCTCTCAGCTCAAGACGGACGTGATGGGCCCCAACATCTTCGCCATCGGCAGCATCGACCCGTACCTGCCCAATGCACGCAGCGACAACTCCATCGGCTACCTCGGCAGCTTCAGCGGCTTCACGCTGGGTGCGACCTACAGCTTCGGACGCGATACCTCGGCCACGGGCGGTCCGGCCGCCACCAACTGTGCCGGCGAAGTGGCCGGCAACAGCAAGGCCTGCCGCCAGGTCACGGGCCTGTTGGGCTATGACGGCAAAGGCTGGGGCGTGACTTCGTCCTATGACATCCTGTACGGCAACACCGGCGCGGCCGGTGGCCTGACCAGCAGCAGCAACAGCGACCAGCGCATCACGCTCAACGGCTATTTCATGATCGGTGACGTCAAGATCGGCGGCGGCGTGGTGGATCGTCGCACCCGTGCTGCGGCCAACACCAATACCGATTCCGATCTCTACTACCTGGGTGTGAGCTATCCGCTGACCACCACCCTGGTACTAGATGCGCAGGTCTCGCGCCTGAATGTGAAGAACAGCCCCAATGACGTGACGCTGTCGGTGGCCCGCCTGACCTACAACCTGTCCAAGCGCACGGCGCTCTATACGTCGCTGGGCTACATCAAGAATGGCGGCACGTCGGCCGTGGCTGTCGACGCTGGTGGGTCGGTGGGGGCGGGCAAGAACCAGCTGGGCGTGATGTCCGGCATCCGTCACACCTTCTGATTCTGATCGGTGATGGAAAAGCAGTCTTGAGGAGGATGGCGCACCAGGATTCTCGAGGGGTGCGCCGACATCCGCAGCATGGCAAAGGCAGGGTCTGCTTTTGTCTTCGGTCCGCCTCCCCGATGGGGAGCGCGGACCTGTTTTCAGGGCAGCAGCACCGACAGGTCCTGTGCGCCACGCAGCAGCACCGGCAGGATCTCTTCTTCCATCTGCGCCACCGATACGCGCGCGGCCTGCGCGCCGACGTTCAGTGCGGCCAGCACATTGCCGGAAGCACCACGCACCGGCACGGCGATGGAGCGCAAGCCGACTTCCAGTTCTTCATCGATGACCGCATAGCCCTGTTCACGCACACCGGCCAGGATGTCGCGCAGGCGCTTCTGCGATACCACGGTCTTGTCGGTGAGGGCGCGCAGCTTGACCTTCTCGAAGTAGGCTTTGAGCTGTTCATCCGGCAGGTGCGCCAGCATGGCGCGGCCCAGGGAGGTGCAGTAGGCCGGCAGGCGGCTGCCGGTATTGAGTGCCACCGACATCACGCGCGAGGTGGCCGAGCGTGCCACGTAGAGCACTTCGTTGTCGTCCAGCACGGCCAGCGAGCAGGACTCGCCGAGCGTGCGGCTGATGTTGTTCAGGTAGGGCTGTGCAGAAACGGTCAGCGGGGTCGACGAGAGATAGGAGTAGCCCAGCGTCAGGATCTTGGGCCGCAGCGAGAAATTGTTGACGTCGGAGTCGGCATAGCCGAGTTGCTTCAAGGTATGCAGGCAACGCCGCACGGCCGCGCGCGGGATACCGGTCTTCTGGCTGATCTGGGCGATGGTCAGGCTGCGGCGCGAATCGCTGAAGGCGCGGATCACCGCCAGGCCCCGGGCCAGCGAAGTCATGAAGCTGGGGTCGGTGAGGGCATCGATTTCTTCGGCGATGGTCAGCTCGCGTTCCGCTCCGGGCGCGTCGGCGGCCGGTTCCTGGTCGCGCGCCTTGCTGCGCCGGGTGGTGGCCGGGGCCGATTTGAGCGACTTGGCGTCCTTGACGGCAGGAGTGCTCTTGGCGGCGGTCTTGCGGGGCTTGGCAGCAGGGGCGGTGGACATGGGCGCGAATGGACTCTCTGGTCGGGTGGTTCAGGACGATGCATCGGCGGCGCGGCTCGGATTTTCCGGCCTGCCTTGAATGCGTCAGGATTTTAACGTTTTGTGCGGCAAGCGAACACATCCTGCGGGTTTTTCTTGACGGCCGTCAAGCCGGATCGCTAAACTCTTTTTGTGCGAAAATCAAACATTAGTTCGGTGATCGAACATTCTGGTGCAGGAAACGTCACGCTGCAAATGCCGCCGGAATGCCCGTCCACACCGGCAGAGACGAGTCCCAACCGCCTGGCTGAACGGCAGAGAGTGCAAGCTCAGCGAGGCATCCCGCAGGCGCAGCTGGAAGCGCCGCATCTACAGTGAGAGCAACGTGATCAATAAAATTTCTGACTCTTTGGAGCAGGCGGTCGCTGACATCCATGATGGCGCCACCATCATGATCGGTGGCTTCGGCAATGCCGGCATGCCCTCGGCCCTGATCGATGCGCTCATCGCCCAGGGCGCGCGCGACCTGACCATCGTCAACAACAACGCCGGCAACGGCGATACGGGCCTGGCCGCGCTGCTCAAGACCAAGCGCGTCAAGAAGATCATCTGTTCCTTCCCGCGCCAGACCGATTCCCACGTCTTCGATGCGCTCTACCGCGCCGGCGAAATCGAGCTGGAACTGACCCCGCAAGGCAACCTGGCCGAGCGCATCCGTGCCGCAGGTGCCGGCATCGGCGGTTTCTTCAGCCCGACCGGCTACGGCACCATGCTGGCCGAAGGCAAGGAGACGCGCCTCATCGACGGCAAGCACTACGTACTGGAGTCGCCCATCCATGCCGACTTCGCGCTCATCAAGGCGCTGCGCGGCGACCGCTGGGGCAACCTGGTGTATCGCAAGACGGCGCGCAACTTCGGTCCCATCATGGCCATGGCCGCCAAGGTCACCATCGCGCAAGTCACCGAGGTGGTGGAACTGGGCCAGCTCGATCCGGAAAACATCATCACGCCCGGCATCTTCGTGCAGCGGATCGTGCAAACCAAGGAGGCACAGCAATGAAGCGCTTTACCCGTGAAGAGATCGCCGCCCGCGTGGCGCAGGACATCCCCGAGGGCGCCTACGTGAACCTGGGCATCGGCTTGCCGACCAAGGTGGCCAACTACCTGCCGGCTGACAAGGAAATCTTCCTGCACAGCGAAAACGGCGTGCTGGGCATGGGCCCGGCCCCGGCCCCCGGCGAAGAAGACGAAGACCTCATCAATGCCGGCAAGCAGCCGGTGACGCTCCTGACCGGCGGTTCCTACTTCCACCACGCGGATTCGTTCTCGATGATGCGTGGCGGCCACCTGGACATCTGCGTGCTGGGCGCCTTCCAGGTCTCGGCCAAGGGCGACCTGGCCAACTGGCACACCGGTGCGCCGGACGCCATCCCCGCCGTGGGCGGCGCGATGGACCTGGCCATCGGCGCCAAGCAGGTGTTCGTGATGATGGACCACCAGACCAAGACCGGCGAAAGCAAGCTGGTGGAGGCCTGCTCCTATCCGCTCACCGGCATCGGCTGCGTCAACCGCATCTACACCGACCTGGCCGTCATCGACGTGACCCCGCAAGGCCTGCAGGTGCGCGAGATCGTCGAGGGCCTGTCCTTTGCGCAACTGCAGGAACTGACCGGCGCACCGCTGCGCCCGGCGGCCTGATTCCGTGACCCATCTCGTTTTCGCTGTGAGGAATGCATGAAAGACGTATTTATCTGTGACGCCATCCGTACTCCCATCGGCCGCTACGGCGGTGCGCTCAAGGACGTGCGCGCCGACGACCTGGGCGCCGTGCCGCTGCGCGCGCTCATGGAGCGCAACCCGCAGGTGGACTGGAAGGCCGTCGATGACGTGATCTTTGGCTGCGCCAACCAGGCCGGCGAAGACAACCGCAACGTCGCGCGCATGTCGCTGCTGCTCGCGGGCCTGCCGCAGGAAGTGCCGGGCAGCACCATCAACCGCCTGTGCGGCTCCGGCATGGATGCGCTGGGCACGGCCGCGCGCGCCATCAAGTCCGGTGAAACGCAGTTGATGATCGCCGGTGGCGTCGAGTCGATGACCCGTGCGCCCTTCGTGATGGGCAAGGCCGATAGCGCCTTCTCGCGCCAGGCGGCGATCCAGGACACTACCATCGGCTGGCGTTTCGTCAACGCGCTGATGAAGCAGAAGTATGGTGTGGATGCCATGCCCGAGACGGCCGAGAATGTCGCCGTCGATTTCAAGGTCAGCCGCGAAGACCAGGACCAGTTCGCCGTGCGCAGCCAGGCCAAGGCTGCCGCTGCGCAGGCCAATGGCAACCTGGCCCAGGAAATCGTACCGGTGGTGATCCCGCAGAAGAAGGGCGATCCGATCACCGTGACCCAGGATGAACATCCGCGTGCGACCAGCATGGAAGCCCTGGCCCGCCTGAAGGGCGTGGTCAAGCCGGATGGCACCGTCACTGCCGGCAATGCCTCCGGCGTCAACGACGGTGCCTGCGCCTTGCTGCTGGCCAGTGCCGACGCCGTGGAGAAATACCAGCTCAAGCCGCGCGCCCGCATCCTGGGCATGGCCACTGCCGGTGTCGCACCGCGCATCATGGGCATGGGTCCGGCCCCGGCCAGCAAGAAAGTGCTGGCGCAACTGGGCATGACGATTGACCAGATGGACGTGATCGAACTCAACGAGGCCTTCGCCTCGCAAGGCCTGGCCGTGCTGCGCGAACTGGGCGTGGCCGATGATGACGCACGCGTCAATCCGAACGGCGGCGCCATCGCCCTGGGCCATCCGCTGGGCATGAGCGGTGCGCGCCTGGTGACCACCGCCACCTACCAGCTGGAGCGCACCGGTGGCCGCTATGCGCTGTGCACCATGTGCATCGGCGTGGGGCAGGGCATCGCGATGGTGATCGAGCGCGTGTGATGCGTTCGGGATGGCGCGGCCGGGTAGCCATGCCGCGCCATCCGTGAAGATCGCAAGGGTCTTCGTGAAAATTGATCAAGCATGAATTGAGGCAGGCGCAGCACAATAGAAAAATAATTTATATCGATTCCGGAGCAGCCAAAAAAACAGAGCTGCAGGACAGAAGGAGACAAACCGCATCATGCATCCGCATCATGACTGCGCGCCGCGTTCGGCTGCGCCCGCCCGTCCTTGCCGGGGAGGTGTGCCATGCTAGGCAACTTCCTTGGCGTGCTCTTCGATGGCATTGCCTATGGCAGCCTCCTGTTCCTCATCAGCGTGGGCCTGTCGGTGACGATGGGAATGATGAACTTCATCAACCTCGCCCACGGTGCCTTCGCCATGCTGGGCGGCTATGTCTGCGTGACGCTGCTCAATCGCATCGGCGTTCCCTTCCTGGCGACCCTGCCGCTGGCTTTCATCGCGGCCGCCTTAGTCGGCCTGATCCTTGAACGTTCCCTCTATCGCCGTCTCTACAAGGCCAGCCACCTGGACCAGGTGCTGTTTTCCATCGGCCTGACCTTCATGGCCGTGGCCGGGGCCACCTGGCAATGGGGGCCGACCCAGCAGCCTGTCGTGCTGCCGGATTGGCTGCGCGGACAGGTCTCGTTGCTGGGGCTGGATGTCGGGGCGTACCGCGTCTTCCTGATCGGCGTGGTGGTGATCGTCACGGTGGCGCTGGGGCTCTTGATCGAGCGCACGCGTTTCGGTGCGCAGATCCGCGCTTCGGTCGACAACCAGGTGGCGGCGGCAGGGCTGGGCATCAATGTCAGCCGCGTGTTCAGCCTGACCTTTGCGCTCGGATCGGGCCTCGCCGGCCTCGGTGGCGGCCTGGGCATTGACGTGCTCGGGCTGGACCCGACCTTCCCGGTCAAGTACATGGTCTACTTCCTGCTGGTGGTGGCCGTGGGCGGGGCCGGTACCATCAAGGGGCCGCTGCTGGCCGCGCTGATCCTGGGCGTGTTCGATGTCGCCGGAAAATATTATGTGCCGGAGATCGGCGCCTTCGTCATCTACGGCCTGATGGTGGTGTTGCTGATCCTGTTCCCGGCCGGACTGATGCGGAGGCGCGGATGAACAGCGCAAGCACTTCAACCCGATCGGCCGCACGGCCGGTACTGCGCCTGCCCAATGATCGCTGGACTCCATTGGAAATCGTCTTCTGGCTGATGCCGGTGGCGGCGTATTTCGTCTTCCCCGATTACCTGGTGCTGATCAGCCAGATCATGATCGTAGGTCTTTTCGCCGTCTCGCTGGACCTGATCCTGGGCTATGCGGGCATCGTTTCGCTGGGGCATGCCGCCTTCTTCGGCCTGGGCGCCTATACGGCCGGTCTGCTGGCCGTCCATGGCTGGGGCGAGCCGATCACGGGGCTCCTGCTGGCGGGCATGGTGGCGGCCATTGCCGGTTTCCTGGTGAGCTTCCTGGTGGTGCGCGGAGCAGATCTCACGCGGCTGATGGTGACGCTGGGCATCGGCCTGATGCTGTTCGAGGCGGCCAACAAGGCGGCCTTCATTACCGGTGGCGTGGATGGTTTGTCGGGCATGGTGATGGGCAAGATCTTCGGTGTCTTCGAGTTCGATCTCAACGGGCGGGTGGCTTATGGCTACAGCTTCGCGGTGCTGTTGCTGCTGTTCGTGGTGCTGCGGCGGATGGTGAATTCACCCTTCGGCTTGGGCCTGCGCGGCATCCGCGAAGGTGGCCGTCGCATGCCGGCCATCGGTGCGGACGTCAATCGCCGGCTGGTGGTGATCTTTACCGTGGCCGCTGCGGTGGCCGGTGTGGCCGGTGCTCTGCTGGCGCAGACCACGCAGTTCGTCGGGCTGGATGTGCTGGGTTTCCCGCGGTCGGCCGAGTTGCTCATCATCCTGGTGCTGGGCGGCACCGGTCGCCTCTATGGCGGACTGGTCGGTGCACTGGTCTACATGCTGGCGCAGGATTATCTGTCCGGCCTCAATCCGGCCTACTGGCAATTCTGGATCGGCCTGCTGCTGATCGTCATCGTTCTCTTTGCGCGCGGTGGCCTGCTCGGCGGGCTGGCCGTGCTGCGTGACAAGCTCTTCAAGGGAGGCCGCGCATGAGCCTGCATCCGCATCCTGCCGATACCACCTTGCGTACCGAAGGGCTAAGCAAACGCTGGGGCAGCTTCGTGGCCAACAGCGACATCTCGCTGAGCTTCGCACCCGGTGCGCGCCACGCCTTGATCGGCCCCAATGGCGCGGGCAAGACGACCTTCATCAATCTGCTCACGGGCGGCTTTGCGCCCAGCGCGGGCAAGGTGTGGTTTGGTGGCGAGGACATTACCGCGCTGGCCCAGCATGAGCGCGTCAAGCGCGGCATGACGCGTACCTTCCAGATCAATACGCTCTTTGCCGGCCTCACGGTGCTGGAGTCGGTGATCCTGGCGATCCAGGAGCGGCGTGGCCTGCAATACAAGTGGTACCAGACCGTGGCCAGCCAGACCGAGGTGGTGGACGAAGCCATGGCCTTGCTGGATTCACTCAAGCTGGCGCAGGAAGCCAACAGCATCACGCGCAGCCTGGCCTATGGCAAGCAGCGGCTGGTGGAGATTGCCTTGGCACTGGCGACTCAGCCGAAGGTACTGTTGCTGGACGAACCGGCCGCCGGCATTCCCTCGGCGGAAAGCCGTGAACTCTTCGAAGTGATTGCGCAATTGCCACGCGAGGTGACCATCGTCTTCATCGAACATGACATGGGGCTGGTATTTCGCTTCGCCGAGCGCATCACGGTGCTGGTCGGCGGCAAGGTGCTGGTCGAAGGTACACCGGCCGAGATCGCGGCTGACCAACGCGTCAAGGAAGTCTACCTGGGGGAGGCTGAACATGCCTGAGCTGCTGGCATTGGACAAGGTGAGCGCCGGTTATGGCGATTCCATCGTCCTGGAGGAGCTGTCCTTCTCGATGCAGGAGGGCGAGAGCCTGGCCCTGCTGGGGCGTAATGGCGTGGGCAAGACCAGCTTGTTGATCACGCTCATGGGACTGACCCGCCTGCATGGCGGCAGCATCCACTGGCGCGGCAGCAACATCGCACGCGTGCCGACCCACAAGCGCGCGCATGCCGGGCTGGGCTGGGTGCCGCAGGAGCGGTTCATGTTTCCTTCGCTGTCGGTGGAGGAACACCTGACGGTGGTCGAGCGTGGCGGCAAATGGAACTTGCAGAAGATCTATTCGATTTTTCCCCGCCTGCATGAGCGCCGCCACAACATGGGCAACCAGCTCTCCGGGGGCGAGCAGCAGATGCTGGCCATTGCGCGCGCGCTGATGGTCAGCCCCAGCCTCCTCTTGCTGGATGAGCCGATGGAAGGGCTGGCGCCCATCATAGTGCAGGAGCTGCTGAAGGTAATCCGCCGCCTGGTCAGTGAGGAAGGGATGTCGGTGATCGTGGTGGAGCAGCATGCCCGCATGGCGCTGTCGCTGACGCAACGGGCCATCGTGCTCGATCGTGGCCGCATCGTGCATGCCTCGGATAGCCAAAGCCTGCTGGACGATGGCGAAACACTGGATCGACTGGTAGCGGTAGCCTGAGGCTCAGTCCTCCTGGCAATCCTGGTCGCGCAAGCGTGCGAGCGGTGCGCGGCTTTGTGGATTGTTCTCGTGCACCAGCTTGTCCAGCAGTCGCATGAACTGCTCCTGCTCGGCCTCATCAAGCGGCGCCAGGATGCGCTTGCGCAGGCGCTGCAGGCCGGGAATCAGTTCTTCCAGCAGGGCTTCGCCTGCCTGCGTGATGCGCAATGCGCGCTGGCGGCGGTTGTGCGGAATGACTTCCCGCACCAGCAAGCCCTTTTCTTCGAGGCGGGCACAGACCGTGGCGCCGGTGGAGGTGTCGATGGCGACCAGTCCCGACAAGCTCACCTGGTCGATGCCGGGATGATTCGACAGCATGCGCAGAATCGCGTATTGCACCGGGGTAATGATGCCGCCGGTTTCGTCATGGAAGATCGACACCGAAATCTGTTGCGCGCGGCGCAGCAGGTGGCCGGGATGCTCGTAGAGATCGATGAGCTGGCTTTCGTCCTTGGGCGGCGTGGTCTCTGGCATGGCGGATAGGGTCGGATGCAATCGGGCAATGGATGAGCTGCAAGGTGAAGGCAGCGATGCGGCAGTGTAAGGTCCGCGCGGTTTTCCCTCAATCAATTGATGCAACGCGCAACGAAAAAAGTCCGCCAGCGCGTTTACTTGCGCTGCGGATTGACGGATACTTTTCTAACATTCAGTGTACTGAATATTAAAACAGAAAAATGCGAGACCCGACAGGATCTGGATCAAGCCACCTGCGGAAAAGAACAAGCTGGAGCAGTCCATCAAGAAGGGTACTGGCCATGCAAGGCCGGTGCCGGTTGAGGAATTCACCCAAGGAGACCGTCATGTTCCCCAAGAATGCCTGGTACGTCGCCTGCACGCCCGACGAAATCGAAAGCAAGCCCCTGGGCCGCCAGATCTGCGGCGAGAAGATCGTGTTCTATCGTGGTGCCGAAGGCAAGGTGGCCGCGGTCGAGGATTTCTGTCCGCATCGCGGCGCGCCTTTGTCGCTGGGTTTCGTGCGTGAAGGGCAGCTGGTGTGCGGCTATCACGGCCTGGAGATGGGCTGCGACGGGCATACGCGCAGCATGCCGGGCCAGCGCGTACGGGGCTTCCCTTGCATCCGCAGTTTCCCGGTGGTGGAGCGCTACGGTTTCATCTGGGTATGGCCGGGTGACAAGGAGCAGGCCGATCCGGCGCAGATCCATCATCTGGAATGGGCGGACAATCCCGAGTGGGCCTATGGTGGTGGCTTGTATCACATCAATTGCGACTATCGCCTGATGATCGACAACCTCATGGACCTCACGCACGAAACTTATGTGCATGCCTCCAGCATCGGCCAGAAGGAGATCGATGAAGCCCCGGTCAATACGCGGGTGGAGGGCGAGCAGGTCATTACCAGCCGCTTCATGGAGAACATCATGCCGCCGCCGTTCTGGCGCATGGCCTTGCGAGGCAATGGATTGGCCGATGAGGTGCCGGTGGATCGCTGGCAGATCTGCCGCTTTTCGCCGCCCAGCCACGTGATGATCGAAGTGGGCGTGGCGCATGCCGGCAAGGGGGGCTACGAGGCCGGGCCGGAGCACAAGGCTTCCTCCATCGTGGTGGATTTCATCACACCCGAGACCGAAACGTCGCACTGGTATTTCTGGGGCATGGCGCGTCACTTCCGTCCTGAGGACAAGGAGCTGACCAACACCATCCGCGAAGGGCAGGGCAAGATCTTCGGCGAGGACCGCGAGATGCTGGAGCTGCAGCAGGCCAACCTGCTGAAGTATCCCGAGCGCCGCCTGCTGGCGCTCAACATCGACGCTGGCGGCGTGCAGTCGCGCAAGGTGCTGGACAAGTGGCTGGCGCGCGAAGCCGAATCCGGCAAGGCTGCAGCGGCCTGAGGAGTGACGATGACGACATTGCAGGTCAAGGTCGCGGCGCGCCGCGAGGAAGCCGACGGCATCGTCGGGTTGGAGCTGGTCTCGGTGGATGGTGCGCCCTTGCCGGGCTTTACTGCCGGTGCGCATATCGACGTGCATCTGCCGGGCGGTTTGCTGCGCCAGTATTCGCTGTGCAATGCCCCGCATGAGCAGCATCGCTACCAGATCGGTGTATTGCGCGATGCCAATTCGCGCGGTGGTTCGGTGGCGGTGCATGAGGCGCTGAAGGTCGGTGATCTGCTCACCATCGGCGTGCCGCGCAACCAGTTCGCACTGGTGCCGGCGCAGCACAGCCTGCTGTTGGCGGGCGGCATCGGGGTGACGCCCATCCTGTGCATGGCCGAGGCGTTGGCTGCCTCGGGGGCGTCCTTCGAGATGCATTACTGTGCTCGTTCGCCTGCACGCCAGGCATTTCGTGAGCGCATTGCCGGATCGGGATTCGCCGAGCGCGTGGTGCATCACTATGACGATGGCGATGCTGCGCAGAAGCTCGATCTGGATGCGTTGCTGTCAAAGGCTGATGTGGCCACCCATCTTTACGTCTGTGGCCCGGCGGGATTCATCGCGCATGTGGTGGAGACTGCGCGTGCGCGCGGATGGCCGGAATCGCAAGTTCATTTCGAATACTTTGGTGCTGCGCCGGTCCAGGCCGATGGCAATGGCCCGTTTGACGTGAAGCTGGCCAGCAGCGGACAGGTCTACACGATTCCGCCAGACCGGACGGTGATCCAGGTCTTGTGCGAACACGGTGTGGATGTGCCGGTGTCCTGCGAACAGGGCATCTGCGGGACCTGTCTCACGCGGGTGCTGGAGGGCGAGCCGGATCATCGCGATCAGTACCTGACCGATGAGGAAAGGGCGGCCAATGACCAGTTCACGCCTTGCTGTTCGCGGGCCCGGAGTGCTTTGCTGGTGCTGGATTTGTAATGTTCTGAAGCAGTAGTGCCTACGCCGTAAATCATTTATACAAATCAAAACATGAGGAGACATGATGAGCGAGATGATCGATACCCGGCGCCGCCACCTGGTGCTGGCCGGAACTGCACTGGCCGCGATGGGTGCGCCACTGGTCGCGCGGGCTGCTGATGCATTGAAGGTCGGGTTGATCGTGCCGATGTCGGGGCCGTTTGCTTCGACCGGACGGCAGATCGAGGCGGCGGTGAAGTTGTATCAGCAGAAGTTCGGCGACAGCGTGGCCGGGCGCAAGGTGGAGATCCTGTTGAAGGACGATGGCGGCGTTTCGCCGGATGTGACCAAGCGGCTGGCGCAGGAGCTGGTGTCGCGGGACAAGGCGCAGGTATTGATGGGTTTCGGTTTGACGCCCCTGGCGCTGGCGGCCGCGCCCATTGCGACGCAGGCCAAGGTGCCGATGATCGTGACGGCGGCGGCGACTTCGATCATTCCGCAGCGTTCGCCTTATATCGTGCGGACCGGCTTTACGCTGGCGCAGGTGACTTCGCCGCTGGCTTCCTGGGCTGCGAAGAACGGGATCAAGAGTGTAGTGACCTTTGTTTCCGATTATGGGCCGGGGCTGGATGCTGAGAAAGTGTTCGTGAAGACTTTTTCCGAGGCAGGTGGCAAGGTCATGGAGAGCGTGCGCGTACCTTTGCGCAATCCGGACTATGCACCCTTCCTGCAGCGGGTGAAGGACGCCAAGCCGCAGGCTTTGTTCGTTTTTGTACCTTCCGGGGAAGGTGCTGCCGTGCTGAAGCAGTTTACCGAGCGGGGATTGGCGGCTGCCGGGATTCGCCTCATCTGTACGGGTGATGTGCTCGATGATGATTTGATGGCGGGTATCGGTGCGGCGGCCAAGGATGTGGTGAGCAGTCATCATTATTCGGCGGCGCATCCCTCTGCTGCCAACAAGGAATATGTGGACGCCATGGCCAAGGCCAACAAGGGGATGCGCGCCAACTTTCATTCCGTCGGAGCCTATGACGGGATGCATCTGCTCTACGAATCGCTCAAGAAGACCGGCGGGGATGCGGATGGCGAGAAGCTGCTGGCTGCCATGAAGGGGATGAGCTGGGAGAGTGTGCGCGGGCCGGTTTCCATCGATGCTGCTACCCGCGATATCGTGCAGACCGTCTATATGCGCAAGGCTGAATTGCGCGGGTCGGAGTTTTATAACGTGGAATTTGATCAGGTGGAGAAGGTGCGGGATACTGGGGTTTGATTGCTTTTGATTTTTTGCCTTCTTGTGTTCTGTTTTGCTACGGGGGGGGGTTGCTGTTTGGGGTAGTCTGCACGGAATTCTTTCCTGCGCTCTAGCCTAATTGCTTTCTCTCTCCGGTCGCAAGGACGCGCCGGGGGCGGCCCGGCAGCCGCTCACTTTTCTTGTCTCGCCAAGAAAAGTAAGCAAAAGAAGGCGACCCCAAAGAGCCAGCCCTCCTTCGGAGGGTCCCCGTCGCAGCGAAGCGAAAAGTGGGAAGGATAGAGTCGCTTCGCTCCGACTATCCTTCTGATCCACTTTTCG
>NZ_NJGV01000017.1 GCF_002213425.1 Herbaspirillum aquaticum
CCCACGGGCTCGCCTTCGGCCTCGCCGCGTCTCCGACTCGCCTTCGGCTCTGGTCGGGGTGGTACGCTTCTCGCATTGAGATGAATATCGACAGATAATCTTTCCTCCCCTCTCTTCGAAAGACCCGATCATGACCCCGACCACCCAACGCTGGGATCTCACCTGGAAACAATTGGGTCTGGTTTGCCCCGATCCGCGCTTGCTTGAATCGGTCCTCTCACACTACCGTGAACCCCATCGCCACTATCACACCCTTCAACACCTCGAAGAGTGCTTCGCAAAGTGGGACGAGTTGCGCGCCGAATCCTCCTATCCTGGCGAAGTTGAACTGGCACTCTGGTTTCATGACGTCATCTACGACGTCAAACGTCATGACAACGAAGAGAAGAGCGCAGAGTGGGCGCGGCGTTGTCTAGTGGATGCCGGCGCATCGGAAGAGATGGCACAGCGCGTGCATGCACTGGTGATGGCAACTCGGCACCATCAGCCCGGCGTCGAGGGTGACGCGTCGTTATTGGTGGATGTCGACTTGTCGATCTTGGCCGCGCCACCGAATCGTTTCGAAGAATATGAACGGCAGATTCGTGCGGAATACGACTATGTTCCGCTAGCGTTGTTCAGGCAAGAGCGGAAGAAGATTCTGCAAGGTTTCCTGAATCGCCCGAGGATATACAGGACAAAGACATTTTTCGAAAGATATGAGGCAACTGCGAGAAAGAATTTGGAAAGGGCGATTGAGGCCAGTGTATGAAGAAACCGCAGCAAGAACCCGATCAACCCGAAGCCGAAGGCGAGTAGTGTCCGCAGCGATGCCGGAGGCGAGCCGTCTCGGCCGTCCGCATCTGCGCCGCCGCTTCAGTACCCAATAAAACGGATCAGAAAAATAACCGGAGCGAAGCGACTTTATTTTTCCCGTTTTATTGGGTACTGAAGCGGGGACCCTCCGAAGGAGGGCGGCGCAGTTGCGGTCGCCTTCTTTTGCTTACTTTTCTTGGCGAGACAAGAAAAGTGAGCGGCTGCCGGGCCGCTCCCGGCGCGTTCTTCCGACCGGAGAGAGAAGATAATTAAGCTAGAGCGCAGGACAGAATTCCGTGCAGACTACGCCCCAAACCTAAAACCATCAAAGCTCGCCAATAAATCCAGCAACAAGCTCAGCAAAGACCACAGGCTGCTCCACAGCACTAACGTGGGAAGCCTCCGCAATGATCTCCAAGCGAGCATCAGCAAGACCGTCAACAAGGGTCTGAGCCATGGCAACCGGCGTCCCCTGATCCAGCTCCCCTGCGATCACCAGGCAGGGCACGCGAATGGCCCCCAACCGGGCAGAAGTATCGACCGTCCCAACAGCATGACAGCACCCCACATACCCCACCGCATCGGTAGTGACCAGCCGATGACGATAGCGCGCCACGGTAGCCGCCTGAGCAGCACGGAACCCCTCATGGAAATACCGCCCCATCACCGCATCCGCAATGACCTCAATCCCGTCAGACCGCACGGTAGCAATCCGCTGCTGCCAAACCTCGCGCGCCGCCTCAGGATAGGCAGAGGTGGTGTTGGCCAGCACCAGTGCACGCACCAGTGCCGGATGCCGCAAGGCCAGCTCCTGCCCCACCATGCCGCCCATGGACAAGCCCACCCACACCACCGGCCCGGTATCGAGCTCCCGCAACAGCCGCGCCGCATCATCGGCCAGATCCCCCATGCTGTAGAGCCCGTCGAGCTTCTCCGAACTGCCATGCCCGCGATGATCGTAAGCGATCACCCGGCAATCAGCTGCCAGCAGGTTGGCCAGTCCGTCCCACATCATCAGGTCGGTCCCCAGCGCATGCGACAACACCACCGTATGCCGCGGCGCCTTGCCATTGCGCGGCTCCCGTACCGTGTAATGCAGCGCCGGTGACGAAGCAGTCCGTCCCTCACGCCCGACTCCAGGATGCACGCTGGCAGCAGGCGCCTGCGGCACCACCGCATAGCCGATCTGCTCACCCACTTCACGCAGGATCTTCTGCGCATGCGTAAAGGCCGTATTGCCCGCCGGCACACCTGCATAGACCGACGCCTGGATCATCACTTCCTTCATCTCATCCGGCGTCAATCGCGTAGCCGGATCAGCCGTCAGCCCTGCGCGCACATGCAGTTCAAATTCTTCCCAGCGCCCCAGCGCAATGGTGATGGCCAGCACGATGATGCGCCGGGTCTTGTGGTCCAGCCCGGGACGGCCCCAGATTTCATTCCACGCAAAGCGCGTGATCAGGTTCTGGAAATCGGCATTGAAGTTGGTGGCGTTGGCCACCGAACGGTCAACCCATGCGTCGCCCAGCACACTGCGGCGATTGCGCATGCCGCGCTCGAAATCATGGTCCAGCGGATCGTAGCTCATGAGGTGTTCTCTTTTGTCTCGTGATGTGGAGTGAGGTGGAGAAATCAATAATTCAGCGCGCCAGCATCGCGCGCAAGTGTTCAAGCTGCCCTTCAGCAATGCGGCGCGCAGGTCGCGTCGCCTGCACCGGATCGAACAGCCCGCGCAACATGGCCAGGTCGATTTCCTTGCCCAGCTGCGCATCGGCCTGCACGGCATCGACCAGCACATCGACCAGCTGCGCGCCATCGGCCACGGCCTTGCGCGTGAGCTGCTCCAGCAGGCCGTGTGCCCGCGGACGGCCGATCACGCCCGCCAGCGCAATCGATGCGGATTCGGCAAATACCAGTCCCTGCAGCGCATCGATATTGCGCAGCATGCGGGCCTCATCGATGACCAGTGCGGCAAACGCATCATTGAGCGCACGCAAGGCACCATGCACGCCCAGGAACAAGCCCGGCCATTCGGCCAGTTCGGCCTGCCAGTTGCCCAGCCCGCGTTCGTGCTGCTGCGACATCGCTCCCAGCAACGCAGCGGCCTGGTGAGGCGCACGGGTGGCGGCTGCCAGGGCGATCATGGACGACACCGGGTTGCGCTTGTGCGGCATCGCCGACGATCCACCACGGCCATTGCCGGAAGGCTCGGCCAGTTCGGCAATTTCGCCCTGCGCCATCAACGACAGGTCGGTTGCGATCTTGCCCAGGCTGCCGGCCAGCACGGCCATCTCGCTGCCCAGGCGTATCCATTCGTCACGCTGGGTATGCCAGGCGGCATCGGGTGTCTTCAAGTCGAGGGCCGCTGCCATGCGCGCAGCCACCGCCGGGCCCTTCTCGCCCAGCACGGCCAGCGTGCCTACTGCGCCGCCCAGCTGCAGCTGCAAGGCGCGTTCGGCCAGTGCCTGCAGTTGCGCGCGCGAGCGCAACAGGGGCGCCGCCCAGTTGCAGAACTTCAAGCCCAGGCTGGTCACCTGCGCCGGTTGCATCAGCGTGCGCGCCAGCACCGGCGTATCCAGATGGGATTGCGACAAGTCCAGCAGGCGGCGCGCCAGCTGGTCCAGTTCGCCATCGACCAGCCGCAGCGCCTCGCGCGTGACCAGCACCATGGCCGTATCCAGCACGTCCTGGCTGGTGCTGCCCCAGTGCACATGGGTGGCAGCCTCCTCGCTGTAGAGGGCAACCGTGCGCTGCAATTCCTTGACCAGCGGAATGGCCAGCGCACCAGCGCGGCGGCCGGCGACGATCAGCGCATTGATGTCATAGAGCGGGGCGCGGCAGACGCTGGCGATGGCGCGCGCAGCGGCCTCGGGGATGATGCCCTCGGCGGCTTCGGCCTCGGCCAGGACTTGCTCGAAACGCAGCATGGCTTGCACCACCGCCTGGTCGTCGAACACCGCAATCATGTCGGATGTGGTGAGGAAGCTGTCGAAGATCGAAACGCTCATGAAGTCTCCATTGCTTGCCGTTGCGGCACGATCCAACGCAAACGGGATCCGGCAGGCCAAAGCCTGCGGATCCCCTGGGTCGTCACGCCGCAACAGGCGTTCAGGTGTAGTCGAAGAATACCGTTTCGCTCGCGCCCTGCATGTGGATATTCCACAGGTAACTGCCATCGGCTTGCTTGCGGGCGATCAGGGTGTGGCGGCGGTCAGCCGGGACCTGCTCCAGCAGCGCCGATTGCGCCAGCGCCGGATCATCTTCCAGGAAGACCGCCGTGAACTGGTGCTTGACCAGCCCGCGCGCAAACACGGTCACGTAAGCCACCGGCTTGCCGGCCGGCGCCTGTGGCTGCGAAATCGAAAAAGTGAACCCGCCCTCTTCATTGGTGGGCACCCGGCGATATCCGGGAATGGCATGTGAAGTTTCCGCCGCGGCGCTGCCCGGCAGCCAGGCTTCGGCCCAGGCGTCATTGATGGGGACGCCGTCGCCGTCGATGATGGCGCCCTTGATCTTGACCTGCGGCGCGCTGCTCTCCACGCGCGAAGTCAGTTCCACGGCCCAGGCCCAGGCTTCGTGCGGGAAGGGGCCGATGGTTTGCGAAGTGGTGATGTTGCTCATGTGGTCTCCTGCCTTGTGTTCAGATGCCCATGGGCGTGGCGTTGCGGCCGCGCAGGACGATGTCGAATTCATAGCCCAGCATCTTGTCGTCCACCGTCTCCTCCAGCGAGAAGCGCGAGATCAGGCGCTGGCGTGCGGCTTCGTCGGGGATGCTCTGGAAGATCGGGTCATAGGCGAACAGCGGATCATTGGGGAAATACATCTGCGTCACCAGGCGCTGCGCATAGACATTGCCGAACAGCGAGAAGTGGATGTGCGCCGGACGCCAGGCCTTGTGGTGATTGCCCCAGGGATACGGGCCCGGTTTGATGGAGACGAAGCGATAGCGGCCATCATCATCGGTGAGCATCTTGCCGAAGCCGGTGAAGTTGGGATCCAGCGGGGCATCGTGCTGGTCCTTCTTGTGGAAGTAGCGGCCGGCGGCATTGCATTGCCAGACTTCCAGCAGCGAGTTGCGCACCGGTTTGCCGTCTTCATCGAGCACGCGGCCGGTAACGACGATCTTCTCGCCCAGCGGCTCGCCCTTGCCCTGCTTGGTGAGATCCATGTCGTGCGGCAGGATCAGCTTGGGCGAGGCGAACAGGTTGGTGCCGGTGGCGGTCTCGTCGCGTACGCGCAGCGGCGCCTGCGTAGGGCCGCGCTTGGCGGTGGACTTGTACGGGGGATAGATCAGTTCCGGATAGACACCGGGTTCGATGGCATCGAATTGCATGAGGTCTCCTCAGGTCGACGGGATGGATGCGGCGTCGTCTTCGGATTCCTTGCCTGCCGGAATGGGCGAATGGCGCGCCGTGCTTGGGTGTGGACAGATAGTAGGCAAGCCGCTCCCCGCTCTCAAGGCCAACGCAGTGCAGCATATCCGCCCTGCGCCCGCTTTGTGCGAGAATCGCACAAATGGCCGATTTTCTGCAGCGAACGGGAAACGGTGCGTATCAGCTTGTTTTATCCACAGGGCAGGGAAGCATGCAGCCAGAAGATATCGAGGAAGTCGGAGAAGGCGGAGAGGGCGCAGACGGAGATAACGGCCCCCTCAAGCGCGACCTGGTCGCCGGTCTGGAAAAGGGCTTGCAGGTCATCGAAGCGTTTGACCAGGAGCGCTCGCGCCTGACCATCGCCGAAGTGGCGCAGCTGACGGGCCTGACCCGTGCGGCCGCGCGCCGCTATCTCATCACGCTCACGCACCTGGGCTACATGCGGCACGACAACAAGACCTTCTCGCTCACCCCGATGGTGCTGCGGCTGGGCCAGTCCTACCTGCATTCGGCGCGGCTGCCGCGCATCGTGCAGCCGCTGCTGTACCGGCTGGCGTATTCGCTGGGGGAGGCGGCTTCCTGCGGGGTGCTCGATCACGACCAGCTGGTGTGCGTGGCGGCGGTCAGCGCAGGGCAACTGGTCTCGACCACCCTGCAGCCCGGCACGCGGGTGCCAGCCTACTGCACCGCCAATGGCCGCATCCTGCTGGCCAACCTGCCGCCGGCGCAGCTCGATGCCATCCTCGCACGGGCCCAGCCGGAGGCCATCACCGCCCATACCATCACCGATGTCGAACGATTGGGGCTGGAAATCGCCCGTGCCCGCGCACAGGGTTATGCGCTGGTGGACCAGGAACTGGAGCTGGGCCTGCGCACCATGGCCGTGCCGGTGCGCAACTTCCGTGGCGAGGTGGTGGCAGCGATGAACATCAGCGTGCATGCGGCCCGCATGAAACTGGAAGACATGGTGGAGCGCTGCCTGCCGGCCATGTTGAAGATCCAGGTGGAGCTGGGAGCGCTGCTGTGAGGCTTGGCTGAATGTCGAAGAAAGTGCCCCGGTCTTCGTTTTTGCGCCATTGCCGGAAACGGCCGGCGAACTGCTTATTCCTCCACGTGCGTGCGCCGGTATTCCTTGGGCGTCACACCCAGGTGCCGCTTGAAGAGCCGGCTGAAATACGCCGGATCCTGGAAGCCCAGTTCATAGGCAATGGTCGAGATGCCTGACGGCACATAGGTCAGCTTGCGGCAGGCCTCCAGGATCAATCGCTGCTGCGCCAGGTCGAAGGCCGAATGCCCGGCCAGCTTCAGGCACAGGCGATTGAGCCGGCTGGGAGTGATGCGCAGCTTGTCCGCATACACCGCCACCTGCCACTGCTCCTTGAAATGCTGCTCTACCAGTGCGCGAAAGCGGCTGAACAATTCGAAGTCGCCGCGTCCGGACAATTCCGCCGAGCGATGATCCGCCTCCAGCCGCACCAGCAACAGCATGACGCTGCGCGCCAGCCATTCGAGCATGAGCGTGTGGCCGTTGCGGGGCGCAGCCGATTCGGCGATCAACAGGCGCAGCAGCGTCTCCATGCGCTCGCGCAATTCCGGTACGCGGCCCAGTTCGATGGCCATCGGCCGCAGGAACAAGGGCGAGAACAATTCGCCATGCCCGTCGCTGCCGCCTGCCGAAAACACCACGTGGGGATCGACCGTCAGGACGAATCCCACGGCCTGTTCCGAGAAATCGAAACCATGCACCAGCGAGGGATGGATGGTGATGACGACCGGTCCATCGACTTCCCAGACTTCTTCTTCCATCAAGGCACTGACGTGCCCGGACATTAAAAAAAGTACCTGAAAAAGTCCGGCATGAGTGTGCGGTGCAATATGCCAGTCATGCACGCGGCTGCGTGTCTCGATCAGTTCGATGTGGACCGACTCCGCATCCTCCGGCCGGGAAGCCTCTCCATACAAGGAGAATTGCGGTACTTCGCTGGTACGGGGTTTGCTGCGCGGCAAGGGCATGGTGTCTCCATCCTGGGTATTGTGATTGGGCGGCATGTTTGTGCTCTGTAAAAATAGTACAAGCAATTGGCGGGATCATCCATTTTTTATTCAGCCACCGCCGTCTAAGATTCTTCCCACACCAAGAACAAGAACAGATCACCTGCTACCCGCTTCGGGCTCGCGCCATTGCGCGCCGGGAACGAAAACGGTGCCTGACCTTTACACGGAGACCTCCACCATGCGTACCCAAGTCGCCATCATCGGCGCCGGCCCGGCCGGTTTGTTGCTGTCCCACCTGCTGCACCTGAAGGGCATCGAATCGGTCG
Source organism: Herbaspirillum aquaticum (assembly GCF_002213425.1). Classification (GTDB taxonomy): domain Bacteria; phylum Pseudomonadota; class Gammaproteobacteria; order Burkholderiales; family Burkholderiaceae_D; genus Herbaspirillum; species Herbaspirillum aquaticum. The sequence goes on from NZ_NJGV01000017.1 coordinate 7,490, forward strand.
TGCTGGAAACCCGCACCCGCGAAGAAATCGAATCCACCATCCGTGCCGGCGTGCTGGAACAAGGCACCATGGACATCCTCACCGAAACCGGCGTGGGCGAGCGCATGAAGCGCGAAGGCGCGCTGCATCACGGCATCGAGCTGGCCTTCGGTGGCCGCCGCCATCGCATCGACCTCACCGAACTGACCGGCAAGGCCATCACCGTCTATGCCCAGCACGAAGTCATCAAGGACCTGGTGGCCGCACGCCTGGCCGCGCAAGGACAGTTGCTGTTTGGCGTGAGCGGTACCACCATCGAAGGCATCGAGACCAGCAAGCCGCGCGTGCGCTTCCTGCACGAGGGCGAGCAGCATACGCTGGAGGCGGATTTCATCGCCGGTTGCGATGGTTTCCATGGCGTCTCGCGCCCGGCCATTCCGGAAAGCCACCGCCAGGATTACCAGCGCATCTATCCCTTCGGCTGGTTCGGCGTGCTGGTGGAGGCGCCGCCGTCGTCGGATGAACTGATCTATGCCCAGCATGATCGCGGCTTCGTGCTCATCAGCACCCGTTCGCCGACGGTGCAGCGCATGTATTTCCAGTGCGACCCCAAGGACAGCGTGGACAACTGGAGCGATGACCGCATCTGGAATGAATTCCATACCCGCCTGGAAAATGTCGACGGCTGGCGCGTCAAGGAAGGCAAGATCTTCCAGAAGGGCATCATCGGCATGCGCAGCTTCGTCTCTACGCCCATGCAGCACGGCCGCCTGTTCCTGGCCGGTGACGCCGCCCACATCGTGCCGCCGACCGGCGCGAAGGGCTTGAACCTGGCCGTGGGCGATGTGAAACGGCTGGCCCAGGGCATCGAGGAGTTCTATCGCAGCGCCAGCGAGGAAGGTCTCTCGACCTACACCGAGCAAGCCTTGAAGCGCATCTGGCGCGCCGAGTATTTCTCCTGGTGGATGACCAGCATGATGCATACCTTCGACGATGCTTCTCCCTTCCAGCGCCAGATCCAGCGCGCCGAACTGGAGAACGTGGTCAACTCGCGCGCCCTCTCGACCGCGCTGGCGGAGAATTACGTCGGCGCATTCTGAGCCTTTGCCTGGATGCAATCACCAACGCCCGCGCAAGCGGGCGTTTTCATTGCACGACCGTCACGTCCGTGCCCTGCGCGTGATCATTGCCCTTGCGCATGAACAGCCGCCGGCAGCGGCGTCGGGCAAGGTAGAGGTAGACCTGGCAATAGCATTGCGCGACCGCGCAGGCCGTCACCAGGCCTGCAGGATGGGCCAGGCCCAGGGAGCGTCCCAGGGCCGAGAGCAGCGCGCAGGACACGAGCGTGATCCCGGCCTGGCCATGCCGGTGCCAGCGCAGGGAGATGGCCTGCCAGCGCGCCATGCGTGATGCGCGGCCAAGGGCGGTGTGTGCGGGAAAGTGGTTGAGGGACCAGTTGCGTTTCATGCCAGGCTCCATGTTTTCCCGCCGTGGCGCGGGGAGGGCAAGGTGCTGCGGTCTGGACTTCGATGGGCAATGCGTGTTCATCATGTTTGCACATCGCTCTGACAATGCACTGACGCTGGCCTGACATGAACATGTCGTCGCGCGATTGACGCGGGATTGGCTGCAGCAGGGCCTCGGCTGCCTGCGCCAGGCTCTACAATGCCGGCATGAACTTGCCTGAACTCCATACCCTGATCTGGGACGAACTGCAGCGCGGTGCCAGTCCCACGCGTTCGCCTTTTACCATCTGGCAACTGGCCACGCTCGCCCTGGACGGTGCGCCGCAGCTGCGTTCCATCGTCTTGCGCGAGGCCGATGCGTCAAGCGGACGCTTGGGTTTTCATACCGACTTGCGCTCCCCCAAGCTGGCCGAGATAGGCGCGGACGGCCGCGTGGCGATGCTCGCGGTGGACCTGGATCGCCATCTGCAACTGCGCCTGAACGGCGTGGCACGGGTGGTGCAGGATGCCGCGCGCATTCGTGCCATGTGGACCGGCGCCAGGCCGCATACGCTGATCCTGTACAAGACGCCGCATGCGCCAGGCACCCCCATCGCACAGCCCGAGGATGGCCACGTGCCACCGCAGGCCAGCGGTGATGGCGTCGAGAATTTTGCGCTGGTGGAAGTGCGGCTGGAACGCATCGAATGGCTGGACCTGACGCCAAACCAGCATCGCCGCGCCCGCTTCGAGCGCCTGCAGGATCAATGGCAGGGGCAGTGGATCGCGCCTTGACGGCGCGCCTGCTCAGGCCAGCGCCGGATAGGTGAATCCGAGGAAGTGCACCGCATTGAGCATGAAGTGCAGCAGGATCGCCGCTTCGATGCGCCCGCTGCGCTGGAACACCCAGCCATAGCCGGCCCCGGCCACCGTGGCCAGCGCGGCATAGGCCAGCCCGCCGCCCAGGTGTGCCGCACCGAACAGCAGGGCCGAGAGCACCAGCGCCAGCCCGGTTCCACCACGCACTGCCTGCAAGGCAGCCTGCAAGCGGTGCTGGATCACGCCATGGAAGAACGCTTCTTCGGCCACCACCGTCAGGAACAGGTTGATGGCCAGGAACTGCAGCGTGAAATCAGGCCATTTCAACGCGGGCCTGACCAGGCCTGCCAGCGCGCCCAATCCCATCACCAGGACGATCGTGACGGCACCCGGCAGCAGCGTCGCGCCAATCGTCGCGCGCCATTCCCTGCACGCATGGATGCGCGGAGCGAGCAGGGCCAGCAGCAGCAGTCCGGCGGCCCCTTTGTCCAGGTTGGCATAGAGCATGAAAGGCCGCGCATCGGCCGTGATGGCCGCTGACGGGACCACCAGCACATTGTGGAAACCAGGCCAGCGATGCAAGGCCAGCAGCAGCGCGAGCAACAGGGTGAGCACCAGCAGACTGGCACGTTGCCATGCGCGGGGCGCATGGGTCGTTCCCCATGCGGCCGCCGCCAGCAAGGCCAGGCCTGCGGCACCGATGGCGTCGACCTGTCCGGCAAGCATGCCCGCCAGGACAGCCAGCGCCAGCAAGGGGGCCCAGGGCGCAAGCGCCAGGCGACCGCCTGATGGCCAGCGGGACGGGGAAGGGAACCAGACGGTGCAGATGGCCAGCATCAGGAGCAGCGGTGCAGACATGGTCGAGAGATTCATTGAATGGCGGCAAAGGCGGTGTTTTAACATGGCGGACGTGATGGCGGCCACCCTGGGCCATCGTACGATGCGCAGTTTTGGTCAGGATTTGTGCCGTCATTTCTTGCACAGTACGTCCCGTGAACCGAGGACCCGATGAACGACGACCGTAAAAGCAGCAGCCAGGCCCGCTATCAAGCCCGATTCGAGCGCGTGCTCGACCATATCGAAGCCCATCTCCATGCGCCCTTGGAGATGGAACAGCTGGCCGCCGTCGCGCATTTCTCCCGGTTCCATTTCCAGCGGCAATTTGCCGATTTCACCGGCGTCGGGGTGGCGCGCTACATCCTGCTGATGCGCTTGAAGCACGCCAGTTTGCAACTGGCCTTCCAGTCGCAGCGGCGCATCATCGACATCGCCCTCGAAGCCGGTTTCGAAAATCCGGAATCCTTTACGCGCGCCTTTAGGAGTGCTTTCGGCCAGTCGCCTTCGCAGTTCCGGCGCGCACCCGACTGGCCCTCTTGGAATGAGCGTTTCGTGTTCCGCATCCCTGAAAGGAAAGTGGACGTGCAAGTCGAGATCGTCAATGTCGAACCCATCCGCATCGCCATGCTCACGCATCGCGGCCCCGTCAACCAGCTCAATGCCACGGTGGCGCGCTTCATCGAATGGCGCAAGGCCACGGGCCTGTCACCCGTGGGGCGCAGCCGTACCTTTGGTTTGGCCTGGGACAATCCCGATACCACGCCGCCGGAGCAATTTCGCTTCGGCATCTGCGGCGAGGTCGATGGGGAGGTGCCGGATAATGTGCAAGGCGTTGAGCCGACCCTGATTCCCGGCGGACGCTGCGCACGCGTGCGGCATGCCGGCGCGCATGAACGGCTGGGCGAAAGCATCTATCCGCTGTATCGCCAGTGGCTGCCGCAGAGCGGCGAGGAGCTGCGTGATTTTCCGCTGTACTTCCACTATCTCAACTTGCTGCCCGATACGCCGCCGGGCGAGCTGCTCACCGATATCTACCTGCCCTTGAAATAGGGACCCTCAGGAAAAGGGAAGAAAGCTCACGCCACCAGGGTGCGCGAGAAGTGTGCCATCTGGTGTGCGGGCACCAGCAGCGGCACGAAGGAAGCATCGTTCACGGCGAGCCAATAGGGCAGGTGCGGGCTGGCATCGAAGCCGTAGTTGCTGCCCTCGAGCAGCCAGAAGCGCGGCACCGCCAGCGCGGGACGCACGCTGTGCTTGAGCTGGTCGAGGCTGGCCAGGCGCTGCGCGCACGGCCGGAATGGTGCCGGCGGCAGCGCTTCTCCGCTGGCTGCGAAACCGGCCGTGGCGAACCATTCCAGCACCTTGCGCGGACTGGCCTTGAGGCTTGCCCAGTCATGCATGGCATCAGTGCGCCCGGTGACGATGCGGGTGCAACTGCTGACATACAACTCGACCATGCCCAGCAAGGCGCTGGGAACAGGGACGCGGACTTTGGCGAATGGCGACATCGGCGAGGCTTCCTTTGGGTGCGGGGACGGGCGATCCCGGGGACCGCTGCATTGATGTTGCCACTGTAGCCATCTTCCCCGGTGCCGGCGATCGGGGAAATCCTGACGGCGCGTCAGCTTGCGGGTTGGCTGCGTTCAGGAAATTCCCGATGCCGGGCTGGCGGCGAGTCCTGTAAAACGGTTGCTGTAGCCTTGAACGGCTTGTGCATTTTTACCGGATATTTCCTCGCAGCATGAGTTTCCCCAGCATCATCATGATTGACCCCAGCCAGGAGGCCGCCGAGTTGGCGCGCTTCGCCCTGTGGCGTGCGGGATTGCATTGCGACTTCCGCGCGTGCAGCGACTTGAGCGCGGCGCGCCGCTGCCTGCTGCAGGGGCGCCGCCAGGCCGATGGCATCGTGCCCAGCCTGATCCTGCTGGAGTCCGAGATGGAATGCGGCGAGGGACTGGAACTGCTGCGCGAGTTGCGCGCCAGCAAGCATCTCTGCTGCGCGCCGGTGGTGGTGTTTCCGTCCTACGAGACCGAAGGCGAGCGCGAGGCGCTGGCCGCCGGTGCCACCGAATACCTGCCCAAGCCGGTCGATGGCGAACACTATGCGCGTTGCGTGGTGGAGATGGTGGAGCGCTGGTGCGATCTCAGCGAGGCTGCAGCGCCCCTGGCCGAGGGTGTAATGGCCGAGGCACTGGCCGACTTGCCCGGGCACCCGCAGCGACGCCGTGAGGATGGCCAGCCGCGCGGCAGGCGTTCGCACTGAATCCGGCGCGTTGGCGCAACAACGAACAAAGGGCCGCAAGGCCCTTTTTTTCGCCAGCATGCCGTGCGGCTCAGCCCGGCTCAGCGCCGCGTCTTGATCTTGGGCGTGGGCAGGGCGGTCTTGTACTTGATCTGCTTCAGCGCAAAGCTGGAGCGGATGTTCTTGATGCCGGGGATCTTGGTCAGGTGATCGACGATGAAGTGCTCCAGCGTCAGCAGGTCCGGCACCACGATGCGCAGCAGGTAATCTTCGTCGCCGGTCATCAGGTAGACTTCCATGACTTCATCGAAGGCACTGACCGCCGTCTCGAACTGGGCCAGTGCTTCGGCACCCTGGCGCTCCAGGATCACCTTGACGAACACGTTCACCTTCAGGCCCAGCAGGTGCGGATCGGCCAGCGCCACATAGCGCGAGATGATGCCTTCGGTCTCCAGTCGCTTCACACGGGCCAGGGTCGGCGAGGGCGAAAGGTTGATGCGGCTGGCCAGCTCCAGATTGCTGATCGAACTGTTCTCCTGAAGGATATTCAGGATGCGCAAATCGGTGGTGTCTAGTTCCATTATCGAAATTTAATTCTGTCAGTTTCAGTTTTGCAGCACTGGATGCTGAATATTGTACGGCAACTTCCAATTTTAAGTGACTCATGCCGGGGTATCCGGCGTATCGTAGTCCAGTGGTTCCATCACAGAAGCTAGCCCTCAACGACAACAAGACCGAAAAGGCGTCGGGCGCGGGGAGACGGATGGCGCGGCCTGTGTTTTACCGGCTTTTTGTCTCTTTGCATAGCAGCGATTGCAGTGCCGGCACGTTTTGTGCCGGGTGCTGCGTGTTGCCCGGCGCGCCCAGACAGGAGAACAGGAAGTGGACATGTCCCGCCCCAGTGACAGTGATATCCCGAAGGATATCGACCTCGATGCCCAGGAAACCCAGGAGTGGCTGCAGGCGCTGCAGAGCGTGCTGGCCGAAGCCGGCCCGGAACGCGCGCGCTTCCTGCTCTCGCGGCTGTCGGCGGCGGCCCAGCAATGGGGCGTGAACTGGCGTGATGCGCGCAATACGCCCTACGTCAACACCATCCGGCCTGAACAGGAACCGCCTTTTCCCGGTGGTTCCGACGCCCAGGCCATCGAGGAACGCATCGCCAGCATCATGCGCTGGAATGCACTGGCCATGGTGGTGCGCGCCAACCGCGCCTACGGCGAGCTGGGCGGGCACATCGCCAGCTTCGCCTCGGCGGCGGACCTCTTCGAGGTCGGCTTCAATCACTTCTTCCGTGCGCGCGATGCGCAGTTTGCCGGTGACGTCGTCTACTTCCAGCCGCACTCCGCCCCTGGCATCTATGCGCGCGCATTTCTCGAAGGCGCCTTGAGCGAAGAGGACCTGGCCTACTATCGCCGCGAGATCGAAGCCAAGCGCGTGGGGCGGCAGGGTTTGTCGTCCTATCCGCATCCCTGGCTGATGCCGCATTTCTGGCAGTTCCCGACCGGCTCGATGGGCATCGGTCCCATCAATGCCATCTACCAGGCGCGCTTCCTGCGCTACATGGAGCATCGCGGCCTGCTGCAGGATCAAGGGCGCAAGGTGTGGGGCGTGTTTGGCGACGGCGAGATGGATGAGCCCGAATCGCTGGCCGCGCTCTCGCTGGCCTCGCGCGAGAAGCTGGACAACCTGATCTTCGTGGTCAATTGCAACCTGCAGCGGCTCGATGGCCCGGTGCGCGGCAATGGCCACATCGTCGATGAACTGGAAACCCTCTTTGCCGGTGCCGGCTGGAACGTCATCAAACTGCTGTGGGGCTCGGACTGGGATGGCCTGTTTGCGCGCGACAAGGACGGCGAACTGGTCGATGCCTTGAACCGCACGGTGGACGGGCAATTACAGACCTTTGCCGCCAATGATGGTGCGTTCAATCGCCAGCATTTCTTTGGCCAGACCCCGGGCACGCGTGCCATCGGCGCCACCCTCACCGATGAGGAAATCAATCGCCTGCGCCGTGGTGGCCATGACATGAAGAAGATCTTCTCGGCCTACCAGGCGGCAGCCAAGCATCGCGGCCAGCCCACGGTGATCCTGGCGCAGACCAAGAAGGGTTACGGCATGGGGGCGGCGGGCGAGGGCAAGATGACCACGCACCAGCAGAAGAAGCTCGATGAGGAAAGCCTGCTGCAATTCCGTGACCGCTTCAAGCTGCCGCTCACCGATGAGCAATGCCGTGAGCTGGCCTTCTACAAGCCGGCCGATGACAGCCCGGAGATGAAGCACCTGCACGCGCGCCGTGCCGCACTGGGCGGCTACCTGCCGCGCCGCCATGCGGGTGAGGCGCGGCGCACCGTGCCATCGCTGGAGGCACACAGCAAGTTCGCGCTGCAAGCCGATGGCAAGGAAATGTCTTCCACCATGGCGCTGGTGCGCCAGCTCGGCAACCTGCTCAAGGACAAGGACTTCGGCCAGTATGTGGTGCCCATCGTGGCCGATGAGGCGCGCACCTTCGGCATGGCCAACCTGTTCCGCCAGGTCGGCATCTATTCCTCGCAGGGTCAGCTGTATGAGCCTGAGGATATCGGTTCCATCCTCTACTATCGCGAGGCCAAGGATGGCCAGATCCTGGAGGAGGGCATCACCGAGGCAGGGGCGATTTCCTCGTGGACTGCAGCGGCTACCGCCTACTCGGTGCATGGCACGCCGATGCTGCCGTTCTACATCTACTATTCGATGTTCGGTTTCCAGCGCATCGGCGACCTGATCTGGGCGGCGGCAGACCAGCGTGCGCGCGGCTTCCTGATCGGTGCCACCTCGGGCCGCACGACTTTGGGCGGCGAGGGGCTGCAGCACCAGGACGGCAACAGTTTGGTGACGGCCGCATCGATTCCCAATTGCGTGTCGTATGACCCGGCTTATGCCTATGAGCTGGCGGTGATCCTGGATGAGGGCATGCGCCGCATGATGGAGCGCGGCGATGACGTCTTCTACTACATCACCGTCACCAATGAGAACGAGGCCCAGCCCAGCCTGCCGGACGGGGTGCAAGACGGCATCCTGCGCGGCATGTACTGCCTGGGCCGCAAGCCTGGGGCGCAAGTACGGCTGCTGGGTTCCGGCCCCATCCTCAAGGAAGCCGTGGCGGCGGCGGCGCTGCTGCAACAGCACTGGCAGGTCGAGGCCGAGGTATGGAGCGTGACCAGCTATACCGAACTGGCGCGTGATGGGGTGGCGGCACAGCGCGCGCAGCGCTTGTCGGGCAGCGATGGCGAGCCTTACGTGACAGCGCAATTGCGGGATAGCGCGGCACCGGTGATCGCCGTGAGCGATTACATTCGCACCTTGCCCGAGAGCATTCGCGGCTTCGTGCCGGCACCGTATGTGACGCTGGGGACGGACGGGTTCGGCCGCAGTGATACACGGGTGAATTTGCGGGACTTCTTCGAGATCGATGCGCGCTGGATTGCCTATACGGCTTTGTGTGAAGTATGGGGGAATGAACGCGCGCGGCTTGAAGAAGCAGCGCGTACATTGGGTATCGATACGAACAAGCCCTTGTCGTCCTCGGTATGAAGTGGAGCGATAGATGAACGGTGGCCAGCCGGATTGAAAATCTCTCATCTGGCCCGACGCCGTGTTTGCTATAGTGAAACCGCCCGTGCATCACGGGCGGTTTTTTTATGGCTCCGTGATGCGCATCGTCCATGACCTACAGTGAGTGAGGAGTACACAAGATGGCTGCACCCAAACGTATCGCGCTGGTGACCGGCGCAGGCTCCGGCATCGGCCGGCAGATCACGCTCGCGCTGCTGCGCGAAGGCTATGGCGTGGCCCTGGCCGGACGCCGCCAGGATGCGCTGGAAGAGACCGTCAAGCTGGCCGGCGAGCACGGCGCCAACGCGCTGGTGGTGGCGGCCGACGTGACCGATCCGGCCTCGGTGAAGCAGCTCTTCGCCAAGACCCGCGAGCGTTTCGGACGCCTTGACATGCTCTTCAACAATGCCGGTATCTTTGCGCCGCCGGTGTCGCTGGAAGAACTGAGCGTGGAGCAGTGGAAGGCGGCGGTGGACATCAACCTGACCGGTGTTTTCCTCTGCACCCAGGAAGCCTTCCGCATCATGAAGGACCAGTCGCCGCGGGGCGGGCGCATCATCAACAATGGTTCGATCTCGGCGCATGCGCCGCGTCCCTTCTCGGCCTCCTATACGGCGACCAAGCACGCCATCACGGGACTGACCAAGGCCACCTCGCTCGATGGCCGCGCCTATGACATCGCCTGCGGACAGATCGACATCGGCAATGCCTCCACCGACATGACCACGCTCATGAAGAAGGGCACGCTGCAGGCCGATGGCTCGACCAAGGTCGAGCCGACCATGGATGCCGAACACGTGGCCCGTGCCATCCTCTACATGGACAGCCTGCCGCTGGAGGCCAATGTGCAGTTCATGACGGTGATGGCGACCAAGATGCCGTATATCGGGCGGGGTTGAGCGGGCTTATATCCGCCAGATGAAGAAATGGCCGCAGTGATGAACTGCGGCCATTTTTTGAAGCGGTGAAAAGCGAGATGCGCTAGCCGATGAACACGGCAGGACCGACGCCGAAGCGCTCGGCCAGTGCCTTGACCTGGCGCAGGTTCAAATCGCGCTTGCCGCGCAGGATCTCGGAGACCACGCCTTGTGAGCCGATCTCGGGGAGGTCGGATTGCGTCAGCTGATGCTGCTCCATCAGGAATTGCAGGACTTCAACCGGAGAAACCTGCTGCAGCGGGAAGTGCTTGTCATCGTATTCGGCAATGAGGCTGCCGAGCGTGTCGACCAGGTCGGCCAGGGGATGCCGTTCATCGCTGGCACCGGCATCGAGCAATTGATTCAGCGTGGCGACTGCGCGGTCATAGTCGTCGTCGGAACGAATCGGCCGTAGCGGGATGAGGGACGACAAGGCCGCAAAGTGCGAGGTGATGTCGTCCATCATCCTCTCGTCCATCACTCAGTCCCGCCCTTCATGCCCTTCCACTCCGGCGTCAACTGCATGGAAATCCCGAACATGTCCAGCACGCGCCCCAGTGTGTGATCCACCATTTCTTCCATCGAAGCAGGGCGCTGGTAGAAGCCGGGCAAGGGCGGGAAGATCACGCCGCCCATTTCGGTAACGGACGTCATGTTGCGCAAATGGGCAAGGTTGAAGGGGGTCTCGCGCACCATCAACACCAGCCGCCGGCGTTCCTTGAGTACCACATCCGCTGCGCGGGTGATGAGGTTGTCTGACAGGCCATGCGCCACGGCGGCCAGCGTCTTCATCGAACAGGGCGCCACCACCATGCCGGTGGAGGCGAAGGAACCGCTGGCGATGCATGCGCCGACATCGCGCACGTTGTGCACCACATCGGCCAGCGCTTCCACATCCTTGCGCCGCATGTCCAGTTCCTGGTGCAGGTTGAGCACGCCGGCTTCGGACACCATCAGGTGCGTTTCCACCTGGCCGTGCTTGCGCAGATGCTCCAGCAGCCGCACGCCATAGATGGCCCCGGTGGCGCCGGTGATGGCCACGATCAGGCGCTGGCGTGGCTGGCTGGAAGAACTGCTCATGCGTCAGCGAGGCAAGTAAAACTCAGCCCTTGATCAGGGTCTGCAGTTCGCCCGACTCGAACATCTCGGTCATGATGTCGGAGCCGCCGACGAATTCACCCTTCACGTACAGCTGGGGAATGGTCGGCCAGTTCGAGTATTCCTTGATGCCCTGGCGCACGTCCGGGCTTTCCAGCACGTTGACGGTGACGATGTTCTCGGCGCCGCTGGCCTTGAGCAACTGGATGGCCTTGCCGGAAAAGCCGCATTGCGGGAACTGTGCAGTGCCCTTCATGAACAGCACCACGGGGTTTTGGGTCACGGTTTCTTTGATCCAGGATTGGACGTCGCTCATGGCTATGCCTTTAAAAATGGGATTGCCGACATTATAGGGAAAAGCCGGCCGGCGCGTTGAAAACGGGTAAGGTCCACCCGGCCGTCTGACCGGGCAGGAAATTGCATCACGGAAATGATTTATATCGTATGCAAGTTCTCGGATCGAAGATGAGGGTAACGTGAACACATTCAAGCAGGCTCCTGCATCATGTTCAGCGACGGCTGTGGAAAAGTTGCCTTGCGCAATGATTTATATTTTTTCCACAGGCTTGCGCCAGTTCGGCGGCCATCAATGAAAAAGGGCGCTTGCGCGCCCCTTCCTCATGAAATTCGGCTGGCTTTCTCAGCAGCGTTGGGGCTGCGAGGCGGCTTGCCGAGGGTGTCCTGGCTTATGCCGCTCCGGCCACCGCGTCCTCCGGCGTTTCGTCCGGCAGGCGCTTGGCCATGGAGTGATGTTCCTGCAACTTGTCCTTGTGCTTGATGACCTGGCGATCGAGCTTGTCGATCAGCGTGTCAATGGCAGCGTAGAGGTCGTGTGCGATGCTTTCCGCATGTAGATCCTTCCCCTTGATGTGGACGTTGATTTCCGCTTTTTGGCGCTTTTCCTTTTCTGTGAGTTTATCTACGCTCAGGATCACGCTGACGTCGATCACGTTGTCGAAATGGCGCTTGATACGCGAGAGCTTGCTTTGCACGTATTCCCGGATGGCGGGGGTCAGTTCGAGGTGGTGTCCACTGATGGTCAGATTCATACAAGACTCCTATCGTGAAGTCACTGGAGGTTCGTGCAATCGATCCTGCTGCAGCTGTACCACGGGCACGGTCTTCGTGTCGGATGGCGCGGGCATCAGTCGGATGCTTGCCTGAACACAGCAACGGTACTGCAGAAAAACTGAGGAAAAACTCAGAGGGACTTGCGGAGATTGACCGGCGGAATCTTCAACACTTCGCGGTATTTGGCGACTGTGCGTCGCGCGACCACCATGCCTTGTTCTGCCAGCATATCCGCAATCTTGCTATCGGATAATGGGGTCTGCGGGTTCTCGGCTCCTATCAACTGTTTGATCAGCGCCCGTATCGCGGTGGAGGAAGCTTCGCCTCCGGTTTCAGTCGCGACGTGGCTACCGAAGAAGTATTTCAACTCAAACATTCCATGCGGAGTGAGCATGTATTTCTGAGTCGTCACGCGAGAGATGGTGCTCTCGTGTAGACCCAGTGTATCAGCAATTTCACGCAGCACAAGGGGGCGCATGGCGACTGCCCCATGTGAAAAGAAGTTTCTTTGACGTTCCACAATAGCCTGCGCGACGCGCAAAATTGTATCGAAACGTTGCCGCATGTTCTTGATGAGCCACTTGGCTTCCTGCAACTGCGACGACAGCGAACCTTCGCCCTTGGCTTGCTTCAATGCACTGGCATACATCGCATTGACGCGCAGCTTGGGCATGACCTCATGGTTGAGCATGACCTGCCAGCCGGTCTTTGTCTGCTTGACAATCACATCCGGCACCACATAGTCCGAGGCATCGCGCGCGAATTCGGCACCCGGATGCGGACGGCATTGGCGGATCACGGCCTGGGCTTCACGCAGGTCTTCGTCATCGCAATCCAGGGCCTTCTTGATCTTGTTGAAATCGCGCTGGGCAAACAGCGGCAGGTAATCCTCAACGATCCTCAGCGCCAGCTTGCGGGTGACAAAGGGGATCTTGGGCAGGCGGCGGATTTGCAGCGCCAGGCATTCACCGGCACTGCGTGCACCCACCCCCGCGGGATCCAGGCTCTGCAGGAGCTTGAGCGAAATGGACAGCTCTTCCATGTCGATGCCCAACTCTTCAGGCAGGCGCGCGTGGATGTCTTCCAGCGGTTCTTCGAGATAGCCGCTTTCGTCGAGCGCATCGGTGAGCAGCTCCAGCAGCGCCCGATCGCGCAGGGTGCGCGCGGTCACGCGGATCTGTTCCAGCAGGTGTTCGCGCAGGGTCAGTTCGTGGGCTTCGAGTTGCGGACGGGCATCGTCGTCGTCCGGCGACTTGCCGCTGCGTGCGACATCGTCAAAGCTCCAGTCAGCATCGCCGGTCACACCGTTGTCGGGATTGTTGTCCTGGTACTCGAAACTGGACTCGCCATCTGCCGCCGCCGGTGCGGCTTCGCCGCTGCCTTCCCCGGGCGCCTCGGCCACACCGCTGGAGGGCGAACTGGAGACGGCGCCATCGGCCAGCAGGCGCACCGAATTGTCGAGCGCATCGTCCAGGCGTTCCAGCAGGGGATTGTCGGAGAGGATCTGTTCCAGTTCCTGGTGCAGTTCCAGCGTCGACAGTTGCAGCAGCCTGATCGACTGCTGCAGTTGCGGCGTCAAGGCGAGGTGCTGCGAGGTACGTAACTGGAGCGACTGTTTCATCTGTCTTTCTGGAAGCGGCGTGGCCCGCTGGTTGCACTGCCTGTCGTTGCGTAAAGTAAGTTGCCTGCTTACATGCGGAAGTGTTCGCCCAGGTACACGCGGCGCACCGATTCGTTGGCGATGATCTCTTCCGGATTGCCGCTGGCCAGCACCGTGCCCTGGTTGATGATGTAGGCGCGGTCGCAGATGCCCAGCGTCTCGCGCACATTGTGGTCGGTGATGAGCACGCCGATGCCGCGTTCCTTCAGGAAGCGCACGATGCGCTGGATCTCGATCACGGCAATCGGGTCGATACCGGCAAAGGGTTCATCGAGCAGCACGAAGCGCGGATCGGTGGCCAGTGCGCGGGCGATTTCGACACGGCGACGCTCGCCGCCCGAGAGCGACAGCGCCTGGCTATCGCGCAGCTTTTCGATCTGCAGTTCGTGCAGCAGGTTGTTGAGGCGGCCTTCGATTTCATCGCGCGAGAGCGGCTTGCCGTCTTCCTGGCGCAGCTCGAGCACGGCACGGATATTGTCTTCCACCGTCAGCTTGCGGAACACCGAGGCTTCCTGCGGCAGGTAAGACAAGCCCATGGTGGCGCGCTTGTGGATGGGCATGCGCGAAATGGATGCGCCATCCAGGTCGATCTCGCCGCCATCGGAGGGCACCAGGCCCACGATCATGTAGAACGAGGTGGTCTTGCCGGCACCATTGGGGCCAAGCAGGCCGACCACTTCGCCGCTGCGCACTTCCATCGAGACATCGCGCACCACCTGGCGCGCGCCATAACTTTTCTTCAGGCCGCGAACGACCAGCGAGCTGGCTGCCATCGTCATTGGCCCTTTCCGTTGTCGCGACGCGGGGCAGGCTGCGCGGCGTTGTTCTTGCCGGACGGCTGGGCCGCCGGGGTGGCCGGTGCCGTGCTGCCAGCCGGCGGCGGATTCTTGGGCTGGATCACGGCGGTGATGCGGCCCGCGCCGGGCTTGCTCTCGCCGCTGGCGGTATTGTTCACGGAGTAGAACTCCGCACGGCTGTCGTAGGAGATGAATTCACCGTTGACTTCATCGGTGATGCGATCACCATCCATGCGCTGGATGTGCGCGCGCTGGAACAGTTTGGAGACTTCGGTCTGTTCCGAATATTCGATCCGCTCGGCCTGGCCTTCGATCCACAGGTTGGGACCGCCGTCGCGCTTCTGGCGGAAGTTGGCCAGCGACCCGGGAGCCGCGTACAGCACGGCGTTTTCATAACCGTACTGGTCGGTCGTCAATACCACCCGGCCGGCCTTGATGATGAGCGTACCGCGCGTCATGACCACGTTGCCGGTGAAGGTCTTCACCTGGCGCACATCGTCATACACCATCTGGTCTGCCTCGATGTTGGTGGGCTTGGTGGAGTCCGCCTTCTCGGCGTTGGCCACGCCGCACACGGCAGCCAGCATCAGCATGGGCAGAAAGAGTGAGCGTTTCATTGGTTTCCTGTCTGGTCGGTTCTTGGCGTTCTTGTCCCGGTCGCTACCGGGTTATCGTTTCTTCGGGGTCGGCTCGTAATAGCCGCGTACATTGCCGAACAGCTGCACCACCTGGGTGGCGTTGTTGGCCACCATGCCCACGCCGTTCAGGCGCGTGGTGCCCATGGTCATGGCCACCGGCTTGTCGGTCTTGACGATTTCATCGTCGGGCAACAGCAGCAGGTATTCCGATACCAGGTGCATCTGCTCGCGCCCCTTGTAGGGCGCGCGTATCGCGTTGGCGTTGCCGTACATGTGGATCTGGGTCTGGTCGTCCGTCACGCGTGCGGTATCGGAGTAGAGCTCCATGGGCGCCTGGGCCTGGTCCAGGTTGTGCACGACCGGCTTGGTGATCTCGAAGGAATCATCCGTGGGGAAGTGCTCCATCTTCCTGCCCGAGACGTCATAGCGCGGCAGGCCGGTGGGGCCCATCCTCACGTAGCTGAAGTTTTCCAGGTAGTAGTCGGGCTTGCCGCGCGGACGCTGCACCGGCTGCTTGTCGCCCGCTGCGCGCATGGCCTGCATCACCCAGAAACTGCCCAGCGCTGCGCCGATCAGGATCGCCAGGATCACCGCCACGCGGATGCGCTCGGCCTTGCGTGCCCCGCTGTGCCCGCTCATGCCAGGTACGGCGCCAGCGCCGCCTCGTAGTTGCCTTGCGCGGCCAGGACCAGGTCGCAGATTTCGCGCACAGCGCCATTGCCGCCGGTGGCCTGGGTGACGTAGTCGCTGCGCGACTTCACTTCACGATGGCCGTTGGCCACGCAGGCCTTGAAGGCCACGCGGGTCAGGACCGGCAGGTCGATGATGTCATCCCCCAGATAGCCGCAATCCTGCGGACCCAGCTGCACCTGCTGCAGCAATTGCTCGAAAGCCTGGCGCTTGTCGTGGATACCCTGGAAGACATGGGCGATGCCCAGGTCGCGCGCCCGGCGCAGTACGTAGGGCGACTGGCGCGCAGTGATGATGGCGGCGGCCGTACCGTACTGCTGCATCATCTTGATGCCGTGGCCATCGAGGGCGTTGAAGCGCTTGAAGGCTTCACCCTCATCACCATAGAACAGGCCGCCATCGGTGAGCACGCCGTCCACATCGAAGATCATCAGGCGCACCTGCGCCGCCTTGGCGAGCGCGGCGGCGGGCAGGGTGCTGGCGAAGGCTGGCGCATTCATCAGATCACCTTGGCACGCGTGAGATCGTGGATGTGCAGCGCGCCGGTGAGCACGCCGGCCGCATCGGTGACCAGCAACTGGTTGATGCGGAATTGTTCCATCAATTGCACCGCATCCACTGCCAGCTGGTCCTGGTTGACGGTCTGCGGATTGGCATGCATCACGTCTGCAATGCAGAACTTGGCGAAGTCCTGGCCACGCTCCAGCAGGCGGCGCAGGTCGCCATCGGTAAAGACGCCGACCGGGCGGAATTGCTCATCCACCACGGCGGTCATGGCCATGCCCTTGCGGGTGATCTCCATGAGCGCGGCCGACAGGGACACATCCGGACGCACGGCAGGAATGGCCTCGCCACTGCGCATGACATCGCGCACGTGGGTCAGCAGGCGGCGGCCCAGGGCGCCCCCGGGATGCGAGCGGGCAAAATCTTCCTCGACGAATCCGCGTGCGTCCAGCAGCGACACCGCCAGCGCATCGCCCATGGCCAGCGCGGCCGTGGTGCTGGCGGTAGGCGCCAGGTTGAGGGTGCAGGCTTCCTGGGCCACGCCCACGTTGAGGTGCACGGCCGCAAGCTGCGCCAGGCTGGACTGGTCATTGCCGGTCATGGCAATGATCACTGCGCCCATGCGCTTGATGATGGGGACGATGGCCAGCAGCTCGGCCGTTTCGCCGGAATTGGAAATGGCGATGAAGACATCGCGCGCGGTCACCATGCCCAGGTCGCCATGGGCGGCTTCGGCCGGATGCATGAACAGCGACGGGGTGCCGGTAGAGGCCAGGGTTGCAGCCATCTTGCGGCCGATGTGGCCGGATTTGCCGATCCCGGAAACCACCGCTCGCCCCTCGCACTGCAGCAAGACCTCTACGGCCTGGGCCAGGGGGTCGGCGCTGTCGTCGCGCAGGCGGTTTTTCAGGGCCAGGATGGCATCAGCTTCGATCTGCAGGGTCTGGCGTGCCAGTTCGATGGCACGGCGGGCAGCCCCGGCCGAAAAAGATGCAGGCGTGGTTTTGTCATCGGTTACACTCATAACCGAAGTATAAACGAATTAGCAAAGCAAAAAACTTGCCAGATGTAAGGGAATGCTGCCGGATTTGATGTGAAGTGCAGCTTTGCGTCGCGCCGCAGCGCCGCAGCCACGGGGGATTCCGGCCTGCACCAAGGTCGGGCGCGGCATCGCAACAGACGGGGAAAGCCCACGATCGTAGTGAATAACTCTGCTGTTGTTGCGCCACAGGTATGAATTCTACGGCGATCAAGCCCGGCGCTGCCCGAGGTTTTCCTTCACGTTCAATGCTGGCTGCATGAACTGCCTCTTGCTGGTGCGTTGCCAATTCATTCACATCGAACCCCGCCGAGCCCGGCGGCTTTTGACAAGAAACTCGACAGCAATGTTTTCCGGACTGGAACTGACCCTTTTCCTTCTGGCCGCCGCAGTGCTCGGCGTGGTCGCCTTCCGCATGATGCAGTTGCCGCCCATGCTGGGCTACCTGGTGGTGGGCATCATCATCGGCCCGCACGGCCTGGCCTTCGCCGAAGACAACGAAACCACCCATGCGCTGGCCGAATTCGGCGTGGTCTTCCTGATGTTCTCCATCGGGCTGGAGTTTTCGCTCTCCAAGCTCTCGGCCATGCGCCACATCGTCTTCGGCCTGGGCGTGGCGCAGGTGGCCGCCACCATTGCCACGACCATGCTGGTGGCCTGGGGCGCGGCCATGGTGCTGCCGCAGTTCGTCAACGTGACCTGGCAGGCCGCCTTCGCGCTGGGCGGGGCGCTCACCATGTCGTCCACGGCCATCGTCTCCAAGCTGCTCACCGAACGGCTGGAGCTGGAGACCGAACACGGCCGCCGCATTCTCGGCGTGCTGCTGTTCCAGGACCTGGCGCTGGTGCCGCTGCTGATCGTGGTACCGGCGCTGGCCAACCCGTCGGGCAACATCATGGTCACGCTGGGCTGGGCGGTGGGCAAGGCGCTGGTGGTGCTGGCCCTGCTGCTGTTCTTTGGCAGCAAGCTCATGCGCGGCTGGTTCCGCATCGTGGTCAAGCGGCGTTCGCAGGAACTGTTCATGCTGAACCTGCTGCTCATCACCCTGGGTGCAGCCTGGATCACCGAGAAGGCCGGGCTGTCGCTGGCCCTGGGCGCCTTCATCGCCGGCATGCTCATTTCCGAGACCGAGTTCAAGCACCAGGTGGAAGAAGACATCAAGTCCTTCCGCGATGTGCTGCTGGGCCTGTTCTTCATCACCATCGGCATGCTGCTCAATGTGCGCACGCTGGTGGATCACTGGTTCCTGGTACTGCTCCTGCTGACCGGGCCGGTATTGCTCAAGTTTGCCCTCATCGCCGGACTGGCGCGCCTGTTCGGCTCCACCACCGGTGTGGCGCTGCGCGTGGGCCTGGGCCTGGCGCAGGCCGGGGAATTCGGCTTCGTGCTGCTGAGCCAGGCCGGTGGCCTCAAACTGGTCGATCCCATGCTGATCCAGGTGATCCTGGCCGCGATGGTGTTGTCGATGCTGGCCACGCCCTT
Source organism: Herbaspirillum aquaticum (assembly GCF_002213425.1). Lineage (GTDB taxonomy): Bacteria > Pseudomonadota > Gammaproteobacteria > Burkholderiales > Burkholderiaceae_D > Herbaspirillum > Herbaspirillum aquaticum. The sequence continues at coordinate 26,299 of NZ_NJGV01000017.1, forward strand.
CATCCTGGCCAAGTCCGATGCCATCGTCATGAAGCTTTCCGCCAATGAGTGGATGCTGCAGTCGCTGGCCCTGACGCAGCTGGCCACGCGCACCATGGGTGTGCAGAAGCACGTGATCATCGCCGGCTTCGGCCGCAGCGGCCAGAGCCTGGCGCGCCTGTTGGAAGAGGAGGGCATCGCCTATCACGCCCTGGAGATGGATCCGGAGCTGGTGCAGGACGCCCGCAACGGTGGCGCCAGCGTGTCCTACGGCGATGCGGCGCGGCGCGAGAGCCTGGTGGCCGCCGGTATCCATCGCGCGGCGGCGCTGGTGGTGACCTATGCCAGCACGCCTTCGGCCCTGAAGGTCCTGCATCACGCGCACGAACTGGAACCCGAGCTGCCCGTCATCGTGCGCAGCCACGATGATGCCGACCTGGAAAAACTGCTGGCCGCCGGCGCTACCGAGGTCGTGCCGGAAGCCCTGGAAGGCAGCCTCATGCTGGCTTCGCACGCACTGGTGATGTTGGGTGTACCGCTGCGGCGGGTGGTGCACCGCGTGCAGGACGCGCGCGACGAACGCTACGCTTCGCTGCGCGGTTATTTCCACGGCATGTCGGACGCCGAGGCCGATGGCGTGGGCATGAACGTGCGCCTGCAATCGGTGACCCTCATCGGCGGTGCCAGTGCGGTTGGCCACACCCTGGCAGAAATCGACCTGCCGACGCAGTGTGGCGCTGAAGTCACCATGTTGCGACGCGGCAAGCAACGCTTGGAATCGGCCCAAGATACGGTGCTGATGACGGGCGACATCGTGGTGCTGCGCGGAAGTTCAGAGAGCATCCTGCGCGCCGAAAAGCGCTTGCTCAGCAAGTAGACGGAGCGTGCCGCTGGCAGCCGATGCGCAGCGGCTCGTGAAGCAAACTTCAGCACGTCTGCTCATCATCCCAGGCCTCCAAAAATAAATCTTCACTTGGCGCATCCCGCACCTGTTCCCCTGGTACGAGAAATGCTAGTGTTTCCGGGCGGTAGCGGCGTGGCCTCATCGGCGCGCCGGACGCATCAGGACTACGGGTCCACACAATGGATCCGTTGTAGAGAAAACAAAAGTGAAGTCCGGGAGGAACATGTTCAGCAAATTAACCATCAGGGCTCGCCTGATTTTCGTCATCGGCTTTTTGGCGTTGCTGCTGGTCGCCTCAGGTGTCTTGGGACTGGTGGGCCTGCGTTCGACCAATGCGCAGATGCGCTCGCTCTATGAAGATCGCCTGGTGGCCTTCTCCCAGCTCGAACGCATGTCGGCGGCGCTCGATGCCGCGCGCAATGGCATCTCCACGTCCATCGTGGGAGACTCCGGCGACATCGACGCCAACATGGACCGCATCGAAAAAGCCATCAAGGCCAACGATGCCGTCCTCAAGCAATACCAGGAGACCCAGCTCACCAGCGAGGAGCGAGCGCTGCTGGACAAGCTCGTGCCGCAGCGCCAGAAGTTTGTCGCCGAGGGCATCAAGCCTGCGGCCGAAGCCCTGCGCAATCGTGACTTCCAGGGCGCCATCGAGCTGTATGGCGGCGTCATGCTCAAGCTCTATGCGGATGCCCATGCCACGCTGGCCCAGCTGATGGACTTGCAGCGCAATGTCGGCCGTGAGCTGCATGAGCAGGCGCAGCAGCGTTACCAGACCTTGCTGGTGGTCATGGGCGTGGCCATGGCGGCGGGCCTGTTCGTGGCATTGTTGATGGGTGTGCTGCTGGTGCGGGCGATCTCGCGTCCCTTGCAGCGGGCCGTGACGGTGGCGCAAGCGGTGGCCGCCGGCGATCTCACCCAGCAGATCGACGTGCACAGCCAGGATGAAACCGGCCAGCTGATGCAGGCGCTGCAGCAGATGAATGCAAACCTGCAGGGCATCGTCGGCCAGGTGCGCCTGAGCACGGACACCATTGCCACGGCCTCCAGCGAGATCGCGCATGGCAACCTCGATCTCTCCTCGCGTACCGAACAGCAAGCCGGGGCGCTCGAAGAAACCGCCTCCGCCATGGAACAGCTGACCTCCACCGTACGCCACAACGCCGACAGCGCGCAGCAGGCCAAGGAGCTGGCGCATTCCGCCTCCGAAGTGGCGGTGCGTGGAGGCGATGTGGTGCGCCAGGTGGTCGACACCATGAGTTCCATCAACCAGTCCTCCAGCAAGATCGTCGACATCATCAGCGTCATCGACGGCATCGCCTTCCAGACCAATATCCTGGCCTTGAATGCCGCCGTGGAAGCGGCGCGCGCCGGGGAGCAGGGGCGCGGGTTTGCGGTGGTGGCCTCCGAGGTGCGTTCGCTGGCCCAGCGTTCGGCGGCAGCGGCCAAGGAGATCAAGGTCCTGATCGATGACTCGGTCACCCGCGTGGGGACCGGCAGCGCCCTGGTGGCACAGGCCGGACAAACCATCGATGAAGTGGTCAGGAGCGTGCAGCGCGTAAGCGAAGTGGTCACCGACATCAGCGCGGCCGGGCAGGAGCAGAGCCAGGGCATCGAGGAAGTCAACAACGCCATCACGCAGATGGATGAAACCACGCAGCAGAACGCCGCGTTGGTGGAGCAGGCCGCTGCCGCTGCGCAATCCATGCAGGAACAGGCGGCGCGCCTGTCGGAAGCGGTCAGCGTCTTCCGACTCGGTGGTGGCAGCGTGGCCGGGATACCGGCCGCTCAGAGCATGGCCGCTCCTGCCACTCCTTCCTTGCCGGCCAAGGGCAGCCTGCTGCTGCGCTGATCCGGCCCGGCCCGTCCGCTACGGCTTTGCTGCAGCGGACAGTTCACCGGAACAGTCGCCCGACTGTTCCGGCCCAGTGCCCTGAACCTTACCGGTACACCGCTAGTTGATCGACCAGTACGGTCGGTTCAGCTGTCCAAGGCCACATCCTCCGACGCCGCCGACCGCGTGCCCGGCAAGGGCGGGTTGCTTTTGCCGTGATAGGCGAACACTGCCGAACACTTCACCTGGTCACTATCGTTACGGCCAGCGGCATGGAACAGGCCGCTATGGAACAGCACCACATCACCCGGCGCCAGCGACAGCGCAATGCCCTGCTCGAACAGGGCCTGGTTGGCGGGCACGTCCGGACGCAGGAAATCCAGTTCATCCATCTGTTGCGGCTGCAGCTTGAGCTTGTGCGAACCGGGGATGAACTTGAGTGCGCCGTTTTCCGGCGTTTCCGCGCCCAGCGCCAGCCACACCGAAATCAGCTCATTGCGCGGGAAGGACCAGTAGCGGATGTCGCGGTGCCAGCCGGTGGCCGTGCCGAAGGCCGGGTGTTTGGTCATGATGCAGTTGTGATGGGCCAGCGTGAGGCACACCGGTTCTTCGAACAGCTGGTGCAGCATGGCCACCAGTTGCGCATCGGCGGCCCATTCGCGATACACCGGATCGCGCTGCCAGGCTGCACGCAGGCGCCGCGCCGTGCGGCCTCCTTCGGCTTCCAGCGAAGCGGGAGCGCCTTCATAGCCTACCTCGGCTTCGTATTCCAGGGGCGCGACCGCGCGTTGCAGGTGATCTTGGGTAACGGCGAGCAGGCGTTCGCGCAGGGCGTCAGGGACCATGCCCGGGAGCAGGAGATAGCCCTGTTCGCGGAAGAAAGCGACCTGGGCGGGTGACAGCGGGTTCGACATGATGGACTTTCGGGGTTGCACGGCAGCCCGTCCATGGCGGACGGGCGAGCCTTCATTGTGCGCCGGATGGCGGCCAGGTGCATGACTGTATGCCATGGCCGGCGCAGCGCAAGATACAGATGGGCAGCAATTCTGTATCGTTTGCGCGTGCGCAAGTCCGGACTTATTTTTCTTGCTTCGACTTCTTCTTCAGCAGCGGACCCAGGTACTTGCCGGTGACGCTGGCAGGATTCTTGGCCACGTCCTCAGGCGTGCCTGCGGCGACTATGCGGCCACCGCCGGCACCGCCTTCGGGACCGAGGTCGATGATCCAGTCGGCAGTCTTGATGACGTCCAGGTTGTGCTCGATGATGGTCACCGTATTGCCCTGGTCGCGCAGGCGATGGATCACCTTGAGCAGCAGGTCGATATCGTGGAAGTGCAGGCCGGTGGTCGGCTCATCGAGGATGTAGAGCGTGCGGCCGGTATCGCGCTTGGACAATTCCAGCGACAGCTTCACGCGCTGCGCCTCGCCGCCCGAGAGGGTGGTGGCGCTCTGGCCCAGCTTGATGTAGCCCAGGCCCACATCGAGCAGGGTCTGCAGCTTGCGCGCGATCAGCGGCACGGGTTTGAAGAACTCGTGCGCGTCTTCCACCGTCATGTCCAGGATCTCGGTGATGTTCTTGCCCTTGTACTGTACCTCCAGCGTTTCGCGGTTGTAGCGCTTGCCGTGGCAGACATCGCAAGGCACATACACGTCCGGCAGGAAGTGCATTTCCACCTTGATGACGCCATCGCCCTGGCAGGCCTCGCAGCGGCCGCCCTTGACGTTGAAGGAGAAGCGCCCGGCGCTGTAGCCGCGTTCCTTGGCCATGGGCACGGTGGCGAACAGGTCACGGATCGGCGTGAACAGGCCCGTGTAGGTGGCCGGGTTGGAGCGCGGCGTGCGGCCGATCGGTGCCTGGTCCACGGCGATCACCTTGTCGAAGTGTTCCAGTCCGCCGATGGCTTCGTGCTCGGCCGGTTCGGTTTGCGAACCGTACAGGTGGCGCGCCGCCGACAGGTACAGCGTGTCGTTGACCAGGGTCGACTTGCCCGAACCGGAGACGCCGGTCACGCAGGTCAGCAGGCCCACCGGCAGTTCCAGGTCCACATTCTTGAGGTTGTTGCCGGTGGCGCCGGTGATGGTCAGCATGCGCGATTCATCGCAGGGCGTGCGCTTCTTGGGCACGGCGATTTCCAGCGAGCCGTTCAAGTACTTGGCGGTCAGCGACTTCTTGTTCTTGAGGATGTCCGGCAACGAACCATGGGCGATCACGTCGCCGCCATGCACGCCCGCGCCAATGCCCATGTCGACCACGTAGTCGGCAGTGCGGATGGCGTCTTCATCGTGTTCCACCACCAGCACGGTGTTGCCGATGTCGCGCAGGTGCTTGAGGGTATCGATCAGGCGGTCGTTGTCGCGCTGGTGCAGGCCGATGGAGGGTTCGTCCAGCACATACATCACGCCGGTCAGGCCCGAGCCGATCTGCGAAGCCAGGCGGATGCGCTGGGCTTCGCCGCCCGAGAGCGTATCGGCGCTGCGTTCCAGCGAGAGATAGTCCAGGCCGACGTTGTTGAGGAAGGTCAGGCGCGAGACGATTTCCTTGATGATGCGGTCAGCGATTTCCTTTTTGGCGCCGGTCAGCTTCAAGGTCTCGAAAAAGGACAGGGTCTCGCGCAGCGGCGTGGCAGCGACCTCGTAGATGGCACGCTGCTGCTTGCCGCTGCCGACCTTCACATAGCGCGCTTCCACCCGCAGGCGGGCGCCGTGGCAGGACGGACACTGCTTTTCGTTGATGAACTTGGCCAGCTCTTCCTTGACCGCCATCGAATCGGTTTCGCGATAGCGGCGCTGCAGGTTGTTGACCACGCCTTCGAAGGTGTGCTCCTTGACCACCGTGCGGCCACGCTCGTTGACATAGGCAAACGGAATGGTCTGGCGGCCGGAGCCGTAGAGCACCGCTTGCTGGGCCTTGTCGTCGAGCTGCTCGAAGGGCACATCGAGGTCGAAGCCGTAGTAGGCGGCGATGCTGGTCAACATCTGGAAGTAGAACTGGTTGCGGCGATCCCAGCCCTTGATCGCGCCCGAGGCCAGCGACAGGTTGGGGAAGGCGACGATGCGCTTGGGATCGAAGAATTCGATATGGCCCAGGCCATCACATTCCGGGCAGGCGCCCATCGGGTTGTTGAAGGAGAACAGGCGCGGCTCCAGTTCCTGCAGCGAATAGCCGCAGATGGGGCAGGCGAACTTGTTGGAATACAGGTGTTCCTTGCCGCTGTCCATTTCCAGCGCAATGGCGCGGCCATCGGCCAGGCGCAGCGCGGTCTCGAAGCTCTCGGCCAGGCGCTGCTTGATCTCGGCCTTGACCTTCACGCGGTCGATGACGACGTCGATGGTGTGCTTCTCGGTCTTCTTCAGCTTGGGCAGCTCATCGACTTCATACACCTTGGCCGTACCGGTGCCGCTCTGGATGCGGAAGCGCACGAAGCCCTGGGCCTGCATCTCCTCGAACAGGTCGGCATGTTCGCCCTTGCGGTTGGCTACCACGGGCGCCATGATCATCAGCTTGGTGTCTTCCGGCAGCGCCAGCACGGCATCGACCATCTGCGAGACCGATTGCGCCTCCAGGGGATGCTCGGGGTGGTCCGGGCAATAAGGCGTACCGACGCGGGCGTACAGCAGGCGCAGGTAGTCGTGGATCTCGGTGACGGTACCGACGGTGGAGCGCGGGTTGTGCGACGTCGCCTTCTGCTCGATCGAGATGGCAGGGGACAGGCCCTCGATCATGTCGACATCGGGCTTTTCCATCAGCTGCAGGAACTGGCGTGCGTAGGCCGACAGCGACTCCACATAGCGGCGCTGGCCTTCGGCATACAAGGTATCGAAGGCCAGCGACGACTTGCCCGAACCGGACAGGCCAGTGATGACGATGAGCTTGTTGCGGGGGAGGTCTAGGTTGATATTCTTGAGATTGTGCGTGCGTGCGCCGCGAATGCGAATTTCTTCCATGGATGCCTTCAGCTAGGGGTTGCCTGCCCCCGCGTGCGATCAGCCGATAAGCGTTAGCGCGTTGTGCGGAGCAGCGATGGGGACAACATGTAACTATAACAGGACTGCGAATGGCCGGCAGGCGGGGCTGCAGCGGCAGATCACCCATGTGGGCATGCCTGCGCGAATTGAAAGCGCGACAGTGGAAAAAGGCTTGCCGGTGCAGCGCAAATGCCGCAGGAAATCGACGGTACAGGTATCCCGAAGTGAAGTTTCCGGCGCGACCAGGCAAGAAAAAGCCGGCCCGCGGCCGGCATGGATGTTCTTGATGGATTGGCAATCCGTTTTCAGGGGGCGCGCTGGTAGACCTTGAACAATTGCCCCTGGTCGCCATCGCGGCGGCCCTCCCAGAACAGGACCCAGTGGCCGTGCGGACGCCTGGTGGCTTCGGGCATCTCCTGGATCAGCCAGCGGCAATGGGTGCGGGCGTGTCCCGCCACGGGCTGGTGCAGGATCCCGGTGTAGTAGAACAGCATCGGCGCCTCAGACTCGCCCAGCGCCTGGCTGGCCATGCAGTCGCCCTCCTGCCAGAGCGGCGCTATCCTGGCGTTGAGGTCGGTGTAGACATATTCATAGCTTTTGCCGTAGTCGGCCCAGGGCATCAGCAAGGTGAAGGCCAGGCCCCACATCAGGGTCATGCCGCCGAACCAGGAAAAGACGCCGCGCCACTGGCCCGCGCGACTGAGCAGGCCCAGCGAGACGATCCACAGCGCGCTCATGGCGCCGGCCGCCAGCAAGGCCAAGGGGTAGACGGGGGTGACGAAGTCCAGCGGCAGCCATTTGCCCATGAAGCCGATGGCCTGGTGCTGGTCGGCCGGGCTGGTGGAAACGAGGTAGATGGCCCAGATCCCCACGGCCAGGGTGCCGAAGAGCAGGCGCGACAACCAGTCCCATACCAGGTGGAGCCGCTGCGGCAGGCGGGGCAGGGCGCGCGCCCCCAGCATGGCCAGCGGCAGCAGGACCGGCAGCAGGTAGAGCTGGCGCGCGGTGGCCGAGCTTTGCAGCACCGCCAGGCTGATGGCGCCGAAGGCCAGCGGTACGGCCACGCGCGAGGTACCGGCCTGGCGCCAGTCGCCGGAGCTCAGCGCCAGTAGCGCCAGGAGGGAAACGGGCAGGGCGAAACCGGCCAGTGCGCGCAGGATCACGGTATGGTCGTTGTCCGACCCCAGTTTCTGGACGGAGAAGCCGAAGAAGCGGCCGACGTTGTTATCCCAGAACCACTCCATGAACAGCGGCATCGAATGCTGGGCCAGCAGCGCTGGCCAGATCACGAAAAAGGGCAGCGAAACCAGCACGGCTGCGCCGACCATCTTCCAGTAGGAGCGCCGCCGGCAGGCCGGGACCAGGATGCCGACGGCCAGGGCGGTGGCGGCGAAGGTCAGCGGTACGAAAAGTCCCTTGCTCATGAGCGTGATGCCGACCCCCAGCCCGAACCAGAAGGCGGCCTTCCAGGAGGGCGTATTGCGTTCCTCATTCAAGGCGATGAGCAGCAGGCCGTAGGTCGCCATGGCGCCGCCGGCCACCAGGGCCACGTCGGTGAACATGTCGTGGGCGTGCTTGACCATGCCCGGCGATCCGGCAAACAGCGCCAGGGTAGCCAGTACCGGCAGGCTCATGAGGCTGTGCTGCTGCCACATGATCTTGGCGATGCGGGCTACGAAGACCAGCGTCACCAGGTTGTAGAACACGGAGGCCAGGCGCGCCCCGTCGTGATAGGGCAAGAGCGGGTGCAACAGCTTGGCCGTGATCACCGCCGTCCAGTAGTACAGCGGCGGCTTTTCCATGAAGGGTTGGCCGGCATTGGTTGGCACCAGGTATTGGCCCGACACCAGCATGTGATGGATCATGCCGAAGGAATACGTTTCGTCCTGCTTCCACGGTCCGTGGCCGAAGATGCCGGGCAGCAGCCATGCCGCCCCCACCAGGACCAGCAACAGCCAGGCCAGGCGCGGCGAGAGCGCGCGCTTGCCCGGGGTCGCTGGCGAGTGCGCAGGAATGAGGGTGCTCGTCTTGCCTTCAGAGAGCGAATCGAATAAGTACATGGTGAATAACCGGATGCGAGCAATCCATGCTGCTCGCGCAACAAACAAAAAACTGAAAACCGGGAAGACAGGGAATGCACGTGCGTCAACGGCTGGCACCGTGATCAGTGCTGGCCGGCTTCTTCGCCATCCTCTGCGTCCTGGTCTTCTCCCCCCTGACGCGTGATTGCCTTCTTTTTCTTGGCGAAATTATTGCCTCACGGAATTCTTCCTTGGACGGAAGCTGGGCGGCTGTTATGAGCACTGCAGAAAAAATGAGCAATGCAATATTTTGGCACAATGTGTGTGCAAAATGACAGGTTTGTCAGGAATGTTGTAAAGAATCGCGTCATTCTCGCTACGCCGGCGGCGGGCCAGCAGCGCAAGGAAGTTGACGCAGGACAGGGAAGTGCGTCAATCCCGCAGGATGGGACCGTGCGGGGTGGACCGGCGCTGCCGGTCGGCCGGACTATCCTGTTACCATACGTCTTTTGCCCCGGCCGGGTTTCCCGCGAGGCCGGGCAGCCGCCAACGCCAGCCACGAACCGTATGTCCCACAACACCCGTTCCACCGCACAGCCTGAAAAATCCGGCATGTCGCGCGCCGAGGTGCGCGCCAGCGTTTCCCTTGCCTCCATTTTTTCCCTGCGCATGCTGGGCCTGTTCCTGGTCTTGCCGGTGTTCGCAGTCCATGCGCACAGCCTGCCCGGCGGCGACAGCGACACCCTGGTCGGCATCGCCCTGGGCATCTACGGCCTGGCGCAGGCCTGCGGCCAGATTCCCTACGGCATCGCTTCCGACCGCTACGGACGCAAGCGCATCATCGTCATCGGGCTGCTGTTGTTTGCGCTGGGTTCCTTCGTGGCAGCCGGCGCCCAGAGCGTGCTGTGGCTGCTGATCGGACGCGCACTGCAGGGCTCGGGCGCGATTTCGGCGGCCATCACGGCCTTCATCGCCGATTCCACCCGGGAAGAACACCGCACCAAGGCCATGGCCATGGTCGGCGCCTCCATCGGGGTGACCTTTGCGGTCTCGATGGTGGCTTCGCCGCTGCTCTACAAGTCCATCGGCATGGGCGGCATCTTCGGCCTGACGGGCATCCTGTCGCTGATCGCCATCGCGGTGGTGGTGTGGGTGGTGCCGGCCGCACCGATGGTGCAGGCGCGCCGGGTGTCGCTCTCCGAGGTGTTGCGCCATGCTGAATTGCTGCGGCTCAACTTTGGCGTGTTCACGCTGCACCTGACCCAGGTCGCCATGTTCATGGTGGTGCCGGCGGCCCTGGTGCAACTGGCCGGCATCCCGCTGGGCGAGCACTGGAAGATCTACCTGCCGGTGGTTCTGGCGTCCTTCGTGCTGATGCTGCCGCCGATCTTCGTGGCAGAGAAATATGGCCGCATGAAGCCGGTCTTCCTCGGGGCCATCGGGCTCATGCTGCTGGTGCAACTGGGCTTCTGGGCGGTGCTCTCGCATCCGCTGGCGCAGGTGTGGATGCTGGTGGCGCTGCTGTTCCTGTTTTTCGTCGCCTTCAACATCCTGGAGGCGGCCCAGCCTTCGCTGGTGTCGCGCATTGCGCCGCCGGCCGCCAAGGGCGCGGCGCTGGGCGTCTACAACACCTTGCAGGCGCTGGGATTGTCCTGTGGCGGCGCCTTCGGGGGCTGGCTCAAACAAAATGTGGGGAATTCCGCCGTATTCCTTCTCTCAGCCGCCCTCACGCTGACCTGGCTTATAATCGCGGCTAACATGAAAAACCTGCCGCGCCGCGCTGCGCAGGCGGCGGGTGCAACAGCCTAAACGTATTCAGGAGAAACAATGGCATCGGTCAACAAAGTCATCATCGTCGGCAATCTCGGGCGCGATCCGGAAACCCGCTACATGCCCAACGGCGAAGCCGTCACCAACATCGCCGTCGCCACGACCGAAAGCTGGAAGGACAAGAACACCGGCGAAAAGAAGGAGCTCACCGAATGGCACCGCATCACCTTCTACCGCAAGCTCGCTGAAATCGCCGGCCAGTACCTGAAGAAAGGTTCGCAGATCTACGTCGAAGGTCGCCTGCAGACCCGCAAGTGGCAGGACAAGGAAGGTGTGGAGCGCTACACCACCGAAATCATCGCTGACACCATGCAGATGCTGGGCGGCCGCCAAGGCGCCGGCGGCGGTGGCGGCGGCATGGATGAAGGCGGCTACGGTGGCGGCGGCGGTGGCGGCAGCTACGGCGGCGGTGCCCCGCGCCAGAGCGCCGGTGGTGGCGCAGCAGGTGGCGGCACCCCGCGCCAGCAGCCGGCCCAGCGTCCGGCACCGAACTTCTCGGACATGGACGACGATATCCCCTTCTGAGCCAACGCCGTACGCTCGCATCCCAAGTCATCCAACCCTCGCTTCGTCAAGAAGCGAGGGTTTTTTGTTGCTCGCGATATCTGTTCACGCTGGCCGACGACGGCGATGACGAGGCCCACAGCGAAAATGAACAAACTTTTCGCATCGGCTGAGATCATAGAGGGCAACGCCCGTCCTCCACGCAGGAGCTCGGTCAGCTGCACCATCCCTATCCACCCTCATCCGACAACGGTAGACCTCATTGAAAGATCAACCCGCCCCGCCACGCAGGGCGCGCACCAGCCGCGTTTTCCTGCTGCCGCGCATCAGCTTGCTGCTTGCCTGTGCTGCGATCACCCCGGTCAAGGCCCAGGCTGCATCCGTGAACGAAGCCAAGGTCGTCAAGGTATTTGAGGGGGTACGTGACCAATACCGCACCTTGGTCACTTGCACCTATCTGACCGAAGGCATGGACGCGAGCATCTCGTACGCCTGGAGTGATCAGCTGGATGAGGCTGCGCAGTTTCTTTCCGAGCTGCAGCTCAGCCAGAACACGAAGAAACGCCTCATTGAGGCCGCCGATGAAGCGCGCTTGCAGCCAGACAGGAAAGCCCGTCTTCGCGACGTCATCGGGCATTGCAACAACAACGGCAAGTTGCTCGCGGACTTCAACAAGCTGATCTTTCCCGACCTGCTCGCGGCCCTGCGTCAAGCCACGGGAAAGGGCCCGCGCTGACATGCGCGCGCCAGTGAACAATGATGACGAATCAGGAGAAAGTACCATGCGACGATATCGCGCATCCTGGACTGCCGCCTTGCTGCTGATGGCCGGTGCGCAAGCCTTGCCGGCCGTGGCCGCCGTGCCCGATGAAAAGGCCTTGCAACAGGTGGTTCGGGAAGGTGCAGATCTGTTGCGCCTGGCAGCGACGTGCCAGCTCTTGTGGCCCGATTTCGAGGAAGATCTGCAATTGCTCTGGGAGCAGCAGATCAGCCTGACCCAGGACGAGCTCAAGGAGCGCAGTCTGCCTCAGCCACTGGTAAGGCGTTTCGTGGAGATGGCCAGGGCGGAGAAGATCAGGGTGCCCGACATCAGCTTTGGCGAAGCCATTGATCGCTGCCGCGGCGATGCCAAGACGGAGGCGCGCAATGCCCGCGTCAAAGCGTACATGGAATACGGTTTGCCCAAGGCTGTCCGCGCACTGTGGCTGAGGTGAGCCCGATCAGGCTGCTCTGCTTCACAGGCATTTCTCGTTCTGTCCCGCCCCTGGTGGAAACACCCCCGCCGGCCGCCATTGCCCCTTGTTCTGGTACTGATACAGCCGGAAGCGCGGCGCCGCATTGGCGCCGCCGGCCGCAAAACTGATCGGCCCGCTCAGCCCCGCATGGCGTATCTGGCGCAAGCTGGCCGCAATCTTTTCGCCGTCGGTCGAGTCGCTTTGCAGGATGGCGGCGATCAGTACGCTGGCCGCGTCATAGGCGTAGTAGGAGTAGGGACTGGGCGGGGCGTCGTAGCGCCGCACATAGGCTTGGGTGAAGGCCTTCCAGCGAGGACACTGCTCACGCGCCAGTTCGTATTCCAGCACGTAGGCCTGCGGCATCTCGGCCTGGCCGAAGGACAGGCTGCTGGCTCCGCCAACCAGCAAGACTTTGGCGTCCAGTCCTGAGCGTCGGACTTCCTCCACAAAGGCCGCCGCCTGGGGAAACAGCGCCAGAAACACCAGCACGTCAGCCTGATACTGGCTGGCTGCCTTGATCGTGGCATTGAAGTCGGTGCTGCGCCGGCCGACCAGGTAGCGCGTGGCCGTCAGCCCGGGCCGGTTGACCAGGCGCGAGGTCAGTTCATCTGTGAGGGCATTGCTGTAGGCCGAATCATTGTGGACCACGAAAACGCGCTTGCCCTTCAAGGTATTGGTCACCACCTCGGCCATCGTGGCTCCCACTTCGGTGGTGCCACCCACGACGCGGAACGGCATGCGGTTGCCCTGGCTGGTCCACTGGCTGGTACCGGCCGTAAAGCTGATCTGCGGGATGCGTGCCACCTCGTACAGCTCGGCCGTGGCCATGGCGGCATCACTGCTCCAGGGGCCGAGCACGCCAGTGACTTTTTCCTTGATGAAGTAACGGGCGACATTGACGCCGAAATTGGCCGTCCCCTGGTCATCCTGGGCCAGCAAGCGGAAACGCCATGAAGATTTCTTCCTGGCGGCCAGGGTGTTGGCATCCTCCACCGCCAGCTCGGCCCCATGCCAGGCACTCTGCACGATCGGCTGCGTGATCCAGGCGCTCAGGCCCAGCGTGACGGTCCGCGTTTCTTCCGCGTGCGATAAGGTATGAAAGTTCAGCAAGAACGCGATGGCCAGCGCCATCGCTGTATCGAGTCGCCGCATCCTGCCCCCCTTTGGCCTTGCCGGCCTTGTCATGTTGTATGTGGCCCCAGGGCCTGTTCCCATTCAATCGCACTCGCAGATTGAATGGGAACAAGCACTAGTATGAAGAAAATAGCACATCCGGCTTCAACCGGGCCAGCGCAACTCGAAACAGCTGCCGCCCATTCCCGAGGGCTGGCATTGGACCGTGCCATGATGCGCACTGGCAATGGCCCGCACCACGGCCAATCCCAGCCCGCTGCCCTTGGCCGCCGTCTCTCCGGTATGCGGGCCGCGCTGGAACGCCTCGAAGATGCGCTGCGCATCGGCCGCCGCCAGGCCGGGCCCGCTGTCTTCCACCCGCAGGCACTGCTGGCCGTCGCGCTGCATGGTCGCGATGCGCAAGGGGCCGGGCGTGGCGTGTTGCAGGGCGTTTTCCAGCAGGGCCAGCAAGGCCTGGCGGATGCGGATCGGATCGCACACCGAGACCTGCGCGGCCAGTGCCAGGGTCACCGTAAAGCCTTTTTCCTGCAGCGCCGATTCGCAGGCCTTGAGTACCGTCATGACCTCCTTGCGCAGATCGGTCTGCTGCAACTGGATGCGCAAGTGGCCGCTCTCGGCCAGTCCCACGATGCGCAAGTCCTCGATCAAGCGGCCCAATCCCTCCACTTGCACCAGCAGGCTGGCAAAGAGCGCCGGATCGGGCTGGAACACGCCATCGGCCAGGCCCTGCAAACGTCCGCGCAAGATGGTCACCGGTGTGCGCAGCTCGTGGGCAATCGCGGCGTTCCAGAAGACGCGTTCCTGCTGCACCCGCTCCAGCCGTTCAGCCATGGCATTGAAGTCGCTGATGAGTTGCGAGGCCTCATCCAGCGGCTGCCGCTCTGCCGCCGCGCGCGCGGCCAGGTCGCCCTGCGCCACGCGGCGCAGGCTGGTGGCCACCGAATTCAAGGGCGTGAGGATGCGCCGTGATAGCCGGATCGCGACCCACACCGCGATGGCCACGCCGATGAGCGTGGTCACCACGATCCAGCCCCATTCGGCGGGCGAGGGCAGCCAGCTGTCCGGCGCGGAGAGTGCCGTGGGCAGGAAGATGAAGAGGGTCGAATAAAACGCGTAGGACCCCAGCAGCACCATCAGCATGATGGTCAGCGCCAGGATGGCGACGGAGCTGATGATCTGGCGCGCCAGTCCCTTGCCGCGCCAGAGGGTCAGGAGATCGATGCCGGGTTTCATTGGGAGATACCGGGTTGGCGCACTCAGCCGCCCTGCTGGAAGCGGTAGCCGACCCCGCGGATGCTCACCGGGATACCGGCCAGTCCGAGGTCTTCCAGCTTCTTGCGCAGCTTGCTGACGTGGCTGTCGACGGTACGTTCCAGGGTGTCGCCCTCGGGCAGGCAAGTGGCCAGCAGTTCGGCACGGCTGAACACCCGTCGCGGTGAGCGCGCCAATTGCGCCAGCAGCTTGAATTCGGTCAGGGTCAGCACCAGGGTGTGGCTCACGCCATCGATCTCAGCAACCGCCTCATGCTGTTCGAAATCGATCACCAAGGGCGGCACGCGCAGGATGCGGCGGTCCTCGCGCTCCTCGCGCGGCAGGCTGCGGCGCAGTACCGCTTCCACGCGCGCGACCACTTCGGCCGGGTTGAACGGTTTGACCACGTAGTCATCGGCACCGATGCGCAGCCCCGTGAGCTTGTCCACGTCCTGGTCCAGCGCGGTGAGCAGGATGACCGGCGTGTTGTCGCGCTGGCGGATCTGCGCCAGCACCTGCCAGCCATTGACCTGCGGCATCTGGATATCGAGCAGCACCAGGTCCGGCTTGAGCGAGAGATGCAGCTCCAGTGCCCGCGCGCCATCGGCCGCGTGCACGCTGCGCATGCCGCTGCGGGCCAGGTAGGCGGCCAGGATCTCGGCGATCTCGGGGGCGTCCTCGGCGATGAGGATCAGCGCGCCCGTGGCCGGTGCGGCCTCGCTGGCTTTCACTTGGGTTGCCGCCATTCTTGCCTTCTCCATCAAAACTCCATCGTTGTACCGCGCAAACCTCACGCGCATGGCCCAGACTCCGCCTTCGCTCGCGATTGTACTGTCGGGCAGCCCGCGCGGCAAAAATGCCGGGGGTGACCGACAGGTGCTGTCCTTCGCGTGTTTCCCCCGATGGAGTTTCTGCATGCCCCGCTTCTTTATCGACCGCCCCATCTTTGCCTGGGTGGTCGCGCTGTTCATCGTGCTCTTCGGCGTCATCGCCATGAGCCAGTTGCCCATTGCCCGCTATCCCTCCGTGGCCCCGCCCAGCGTGACGATCAATGCCACCTATCCGGGCGCCACGCCGCAGACCATGAACGACGGCGTCATCAGCCTGATCGAGCGCGAGCTGTCGGGCGTGAAGAACCTGCTCTATTTCGAATCCTCGGCTGATACCTCGGGCAGCGCCCAGATCACCGTGACCTTCAAGCCTGGTACCGATCCGGAACTGGCCCAGGTCGACGTACAGAACAAGCTCAAGGCTATCGAAGCGCGCCTGCCGCAAACGGTGCGCCAGAACGGGGTGACCGTGGAGTCGGCGGCCTTGGGCTTCCTGCTCATGGTCAGCCTGACCTCGGTGGATGGTAGCCATGATGAAATCCGCCTCAACGATTACCTGGCCCGCAACATCGTCGAAGAGCTGCGCCGCGTCGACGGCGTAGGCCGCGTGCAACTGTTCGGTGCCGAGCAGGCAATGCGGATCTGGATCGATCCCTTCAAGCTCAATGCCTACGGATTGTCCGTGACAGATATCAGTACAGCGATCAGCCAGCAGAACGCACAGATCGCTCCCGGACGCCTGGGCGATACGCCAACTGTACCGGGCCAGCAGATCGCCGTTCCCCTGACAGTACAAGGACAGTTGCAGTCACCGGACCAGTTCGCTTCCATCGTGCTCAAGGCCAAGCCCGATGGTTCGCGCGTACTGCTGGGCGATGTAGCCCGGGTCGAACTGGGTGCGCAATCCTATGCCTTCTCCAACCGTGAAGACGGCAAGCCTGCGGGCGTGGCCGCCGTACAGCTCTCGCCCGGCGCCAACGCGGTACGCACGGCTGCGGCGATCCAGGCGCGCATGGAAGAGCTGCGCCCCAGCCTGCCGCAGGGCATGCAGTTCTCGCTGCCCTACAACACCGCGCCCTTCGTCAAGATCTCCATCCAGAAAGTGGTGCAGACCCTCATCGAGGCCATGGTGCTGGTGTTCCTGGTGATGTACCTGTTCCTGCAGAACGTGCGCTATACCGTCATCCCGGCCATCGTCGCGCCCATCGCGCTGCTGGGCACGCTGGCGGTGATGCTGGTGGCCGGGTACTCGGTCAACGTGCTGACCATGTTCGGCATGGTGCTGGCCATCGGCATCATCGTCGATGACGCCATCGTGGTGGTGGAAAACGTCGAGCGCATCATGGCCGAAGAGGGCCTGGGGCCGCGCGAGGCCACCATCAAGGCGATGGGGGAGATCACCGGTGCCATCATCGGCATCACCCTGGTGCTGACCGCTGTCTTCATCCCCATGGCGCTGGCCGGGGGATCGGTGGGCGTGATTTATCGGCAGTTCTCGCTGGCCATGGCGGTATCGATCCTGTTCTCGGCGTTCCTGGCGCTGAGCCTGACACCGGCCCTCTGCGCCACGCTGTTGAAACCGGTCGCTCCCGGCCATCACGACAAGCGTGGCTTCTTCGGTGCCTTCAATCGTGCCTTTGCGCGCCTGACGCGCCGCTACGAATCGCTGCTGGGCCGGGTGATCGCGCGCGGGCTGCGCATGATGCTGCTCTATGGGGTGCTGTCACTGTTGCTGGTGCTGGGTTGGCGGGCGCTGCCCTCGGCTTTCCTGCCGGAAGAAGACCAGGGCTATTTCATGACCAGCTTCCAGCTGCCCGCCGATGCCACCACCGAGCGCACGGCGCGCGCAGTGGATCAGTTCGAGCGCTATCTGAAAACGCGCGAGGATATCGGCGCCAACCTGTCGGTGCTGGGTTTCGGTTTCTCCGGTTCCGGTCCCAATGCGGCAATGGCCTTCACCGAACTGAAAGACTGGAAGGAGCGCAAGGGTTCCACCGCCGCCATCGAGGCCCAGCATGCGCAGGCGGCCATGGAGAACGGCGTGGACGGGATGGTGATGAGCCTGCTGCCGCCGGCCATCGAGGAGCTGGGCAATTCTTCCGGCTTTGCCATGCGGCTGCAGGACCGCGCCAACCAGGGCCACGCCGCGCTCAAGGCGGCCGAAGCGCAGCTGCTGGCATTGGCCGCACACAGCCCCAAGCTGGCCGGCGTCTATTCGGACGGCCTGCCGCCGGGTGCGAGCCTGCAACTCAATGTGGATCGCCACAAGGCGGCCGCGCTGGGCGTTTCTTTTGCCAGCATCAGCGATACGCTCTCGGCGGCCATGGGTTCCTTCTATGTAAATGATTTCCCCAATGCGGGCCGCATGCAGCAGGTCATCATTCAGGCGCAGGCGCAGTCGCGCATGCAGGTTGACGATCTGATGAAGCTGTATGTCCGCAACCAGAACGGCGGCATGGTGCCGCTCTCGGAAATGGTGCAAGCCCAATGGCAGGTGGTGCCGACCCAATTGCAGCGCTACCAGGGCTTCCCGGCCGTGCGCATCTCCGGCAGTGCCGCGCCCGGCGTGGCCAGTGGCGATGCGATGGCCGAGATGGAGAAGCTGGCACAGCAACTGCCGCCCGGGTTTGCCGTGGCGTGGACCGGCCAGTCGCTGCAGGAACGCCTGTCGGCGGCCCAGGCACCGATGCTGATGGTCTTGTCGATGCTGGTGGTGTTCCTGGTGCTGGCGGCCTTGTATGAGAGCTGGCGCATTCCGCTGGCAGTCATGCTGGTGGTGCCATTGGGCTTGGCCGGCGCGGTGGCAGCGGTGATCCTGCGCGACATGCCCAATGACGTGTTTTTCAAGGTCGGCATGATTACCGTCATCGGGCTCTCGGCCAAGAACGCCATCCTCATCGTCGAGTTCGCGCGCCAGTTGCGGGCTGAAGGGGCGGGCCTGGTGGAGGCCTCCATCAAGGCGGCGGTGCTGCGGCTGCGGCCCATCCTCATGACTTCGCTGGCCTTTGCGCTGGGCGTGGTACCGCTGATGCTGGCCTCGGGCGCAAGCGCGGAGACGCAGCGCGCCATCGGTACGGGCGTGTTCGGCGGCATGGTCAGTGCCACGGTGCTGGCGGTGCTGTTCGTCCCCTTGTTCTTCGTCTTGGTGCTGGGTGCGGGACGTCGACGCGGCGCGCAGCGCGTGCAGGAGGCATGATGTGTCCGCGCAGTGATTTGCGGCTGTATGGCCGCCGGCTCCTCAACGACCGCGAACAGATCCACCACGCCCGGTATCGCGACTACGATATCCGCGTCATCGCAATTGAGGGGCAGCATGGCTGGGAGATGAGCCTGCGCATCTTCCACGCCGGCAAGCGCATCGTGCGCTACCGGCAGGACAGTCCTCTGTATCTCGATTTCGAACACGCCCGCATCGCCGGCATGTTGCGCGCCCACGAGATCATCGAGCGCCGGTCGGCGCCCTGACGGACAGCGTCCGGCGGATTGCCGGCGCGTTCAAGGCCTCGGCTTCACGCACCGACCGGCGGTGCAAAATCGCCATCCTTGCGAGGAGGGATGCCCGCCGGTGCAGCTTGCACTGCAGGCGGACTGGCCGGGTCATGCTGCTGCGTGCCGTCAGCCACCATGCTGCTTTCCTGGGCGACGGGCTGCATGTCTTCTTCGCCGATGACGGCCGGTTGGGCTGGGGCGTTGTCTGCGGGCGCTGTGCCGGCACGGCGGCGGTTGAGGTCGTCATAGCGGCGCAGTACCGGCTTGGCGGCGGCCAGCATGGCCAGCGAACCGGCGGCCAGCATGAGGAAGGACATCTTTTTCATTGCGGCTCCTGTGGGCATCGAGGGAAATCGATGGAATCAGATTCGGGGAGCCTTGATTATCCCCAGCCGAGCTGCGGGGGCCTGTCGGACGATGGCGCAACCGTGCGTCGGCCAGCCTTGGATTGTGTGGATGAGCTGCGCCATGGTGGCGGCAGCGGAAAACAAAAAAGGGCCCATCTTGCGATGGACCCTTTTTCTACTACATATGGTGCGGCTGGCAGGAATCGAACCCACGACCCCTTGGTTCGTAGCCAAGTACTCTATCCAGCTGAGCTACAGCCGCGAAAGAACGAGATTATAAGGAGCTTTTGAAAAAAGTACAAACATTTTTTCGCAGCCCTTCAAAAAAAACATTCCGCCGCATTTCAATAAACTTCCCGGGCGGCAAACGGATGGTACTGGAACAGCCAGGTCTCGCTCAGTGCCTGGCCCTGATGGCGCAGGAACAGGCGCAGCTCGACCGGCTCCTCGCCGCTGGCCGTGAGATCGAACTGCGCGCGCCAGTGGCCGGGCACGCCGTTGGGCAGCGCTTCGGTATAGACATAGGAAATGCTGCCGCGCGAGGCCGTGATGACCGCCTCCGGCTTTACGCCGAAAGGCAGCCCCGCCAGCGCTTCTCCCTTGAACTCCACCATGAACTTGCGCACCTGCGGCGGCCTGGGCTGGCCCGGCTGGCCGCCACGTCCCAGGCGCGTGGCCACGCAGCGTGCCATCGGGGAAGGGAAGGGCTCGTCCTGCTGCCAGTAGAGCCGGTAGCGCAGGCGATACGCACTGCCCGCGCGTGCCGGGGCCTTGGGCACCCACATGGCGACGATGTTGTCGTGGATCTCGTCATCGGTGCGCAGCTCGATGAGCTGCACTTCGCCTTCGCCCCAGTCACCCACGGGTTCTACCCAGAGGCTGGGGCGGCGCTCGTAATGCACGCCGTCCAGGTAGTGATCGAAATCGCGATCCCGCTGCAGCAGGCCGAAGCCGCGCAGGTGCTGGTCGCTGAAGGCCGATGACATGGTGCGGGGCGGATTGTTGAGCGGACGCCAGAGGTGTTCGCCCGCACCGTTCCAGATCGCCAGTCCGTCCGAGTCATGCACCTCCGGCCGCCAGTCCGCGCCGGTGCCCTTCACCGTTTCCGAGAACCAGTACATCGAGGTGGCCGGGGCCAGGCCCAGGCGCGCCACGTCTCGGCGCAGGAACAGCGACTTGTCTATCTCCATGTTGACGCCGCCGCCCTGCTTGCGCTGCATGGCGAAGCGGTAGGCGCCGGTGATGCTCGGCCCGTCGAGCAGGGCATACACCACCACCGTATCGCTGCCCGGGGCGGAGGGTTCGAAGAAGAATTGCGTGAAGTCGGGAAATTCCTCAGGCCGGTCGGCCTGGGCCACGTCGATGGCGATGCCGCGCGCCGACAGGCCGTATTGGTACAGGTCGCCGATGGCACGGAAATAGGAGGCCCCGAGGAAAGCCACCCAGTCATTGGTAAGCCAGTCCTTGGCCTTCTGGTCGGCCAGGCGGCTTTCCTGGAAGCGGAAGCCGGCGAAGCCGCTGCCTGCCGGGAGCTGGTGGGCGGGGCTGTCGGCCGGCATGTCGAAATAGTCATCGCGGTAAGACACTTCGCGCGACTGTACCGGTACAGTGCCATCGCCCTGACCAGCAAGGATGAACATCCGTACCGGTACACGGAAGAACTTGCCGAGGTGGAAGAAGGTCACCGGAAACGCGCCGGGCCCTTGGGCGAAGAGGGCATCGGCGGTCTTGAAGCGGATCTTGCCGTGGGCTTCGTAGTCGATCTTGTCCAGCACCTCGGCCGGCACGGCGGGCGGCGCCTGGTAGGGGGTGCGGGCCATGTCGCGGGCGCGCGCGATGAGGCTGTCGAGGGAAAACGGCTGCGCACTGCCCAGGCGCAAGCCCTGGGCCGCCAGCGCACGCGGCGCGAGGCCGAGGGCGGCCAATGCCGAAGCGGCACTGGCGGCGGCGAGGAAATGTCGGCGGCTGGGCATGCGGTGTTCTCCTGTGAGGTGTTCCGGGCAAGACGAACTCTACAGAGTGAGGCCTGCCGTGCTTGGTTCCTGCGTAAAAAAAGCCCGCTGCACGGGCAGCGGGCTTGCGCACTGATGCGGGGCCCGGCAGTCGGGACCGCCGGATCGCAGGATCAGTACTCCCAGAACATCTTCTGGATTTCCTTGGTGTCGGTAGTCTTGGTCAGTGCCAGCATCAAGAGGATGCGGGCCTTCTGCGGGTTCAGCGTATCGGAGACCACGAAGTCCAGCTTGTCGTCGTCGGCTTCGCCGTTGCGCGCCACGATGCCCTGGCCGACGCGGCTGGAACGCACGATCACGACGCCCTTCTTGCGGGCTTCGGTCAGGGACGGCACCACGGTGTTGTTCAGGCTGCCGTCACCCACGCCGGCGTGGATGATGCCTTGCGCACCAGCGGCCACGAAGGCGTTGAGCGCGATCGGGTTCATGTTGGCGTAGCCATAGACGATGTCCACTTGCGGCAGCTTGTCCAGGTTCATGATGTCGAACGGGGTGTCAGCCGTGTTCTTGCGGGTGGACTGGCGATAGAAGTAAGGCTTGCTGCCCTGGATGTAGCCCAGGAAGCCCAGTTCCGGCGTCTTGAAGGTGTCCATGGTGGAGGTGTTGGTCTTGGTCACTTCACGGCCAGCGTTGATCTGGTCGTTCAGGGTCACCAGCACGCCCTTGCCGACGGCTTCCTTGGAGCCGGCCAGCAGCACGGCGTTGTACAGGTTGATCGGGCCGTCGGCGCTGATGGCAGTGGAGGGACGCATCGCGCCCACGATCACCACCGGCTTCTTGCTCTTGACCACCAGGTCCAGGAAGTAGGCGGTTTCTTCGATGGTGTCGGTACCGTGGGTGATGACGATGCCATCGACGTCACTCTGCGCCAGCAGGGTGTTGACGCGCTTGGCCAGCTTCAGCCAGGCCTCGTTGTTCATGTTCTCGCTGGCGATCTGCATGACCTGCTCGCCGCGCACGTTGGCGACCTTCTTGAGTTCAGGAACGGCGGCGATCAGCGCATCCACACCAACCTTGGCAGCGGTGTAGCCGACCGTGGTGGTGCTGGTGGCGCCGGTGCCGGCGATGGTGCCGCCGGTGGCCAGGATGACGACATTGGGGAGGTTCTGTGCTTGCGCGGCAGCCGCTGCAGCCAGGCAGAGCAGGACCAGCATCTGCTGGAAGATTTTTCGGATGAACATGTTTGCCTCTGAACAAGTGGTGGATAAATTTTCTTAGTTTTATGTGTGCCCTGCGAAGATGGTTCACGTCTTGCTGCGTGATGTCATCCCGTCAAAAGCGCCGACACGATAGCACCGGCTCGCCTGGCAATCAAAGGTTTTTTTATCCGGTGAGAAAGCCGCATGGTGCGGGCCTTTGCGACGGGGTTGCGTGCACGTTTGGTGCGTTTTGGCAGGGCCAGGGTGATCGAAAGGGGAAAAGTGACTTGCCACTGACAACGGGCTGACGCCGTCGGCCGGGCCTGATGGAGGTGGCTTGGCCGAGGGAGAGGGCGCGAACAAAAAATAAGTAAATTGCGCGGAAGAACTTGGAAGATATCACTGAATCAGAAGGCAGCAAAGCGCGACAAGCGCGGCATTGTCCTGTCTGATCGCGGCATGGCGCAGCCGCGTGAAAATCGGCGCTCTCAGGTAAGATGGTGCCGCGCACAAGTTCTTTCGATGAATGACCGGTCCAACCGGCCGCGCCGCCCCAGCGCATTGGCTGTCAAACCGGTGCGGCGCGCGGCAATGATGGAGAACCACGATGTTTGCCACAGAAAAATTCACCAACCCCGAAGCTGCCTATGCGCGCGTGCTGGAGATCTACGAACACAACACGGCCATCCTGCGCGATGCTTTCCGCCAGTTCTCCAGCGGCGAAGGGATGCCGCAGCGGGTGCGTGCCTGCTATCCCTTCGTGCGCATCACCACCGAAAAATCCACCCACACCGATACCCGCCAATCCTTCGGTTTCGTGGCCGGTCCCGGCTGCTACGAGACCACGATCACGCGCCCCAAGCTGTTCCATCAATACCTGCTGGCGCAATTCAAGCTGGTACTGCAGAACCATGAAGTGCCGCTGGAAGTGGGCGTGAGCGAGCTGCCGATCCCGGTGCACTTCGCCTTCCCCGAGGGCATCCACGTGGAAGGCAGCCTGGATCCGGAACACCTGCGCACGCTGCCCGATTACTTCGACCTGCCCGACCTGGCGACCATGGATGACCGCATCGCCAACGGCACCTATGAAGTGGACAACGGTGCCTGGCGCGAAGGGCCGCATCCGCTGGCGCTGTTCACCGGGCCGCGCATCGATTACTCGCTGCATCGGCTGCGCCACTACACGGCGACCTCGCCGGACCAGTTCCAGCGCTATGTGCTCTTCACCAACTATGCCTTCTACGTCGATGAATTCGTGCGCCTGGGCCGGCACCTGATGGAGCCGACCGATGACCCGGACGAACTGGCTTATCGCCGCCAGTACACCGCTTTCGTCGAGCCCGGTAATGTCACCACCTGGAGTGCCAACCAGACCGGTACGGATACCAGGCCAGTTTCCGGTGTGGCACCAGCACGGCAGCCGCAGATGCCGGCCTATCACCTGCAGCGCGCCGACGGCAGCGGCATTACCCTGGTCAACATCGGCGTGGGTCCGTCCAATGCCAAGACGGTGACCGACCACGTGGCCGTCTTGCGTCCGCATGGCTGGCTGATGCTGGGCCACTGCGCCGGTCTGTCGGCCTCGCAGCGCATGGGGGATTACGTGCTGGCGCACGCCTATGTACGGGACGATCACGTGCTCGATGATGACCTGCCGCTGTGGGTGCCGATTCCGGCCCTGGCAGAAGTGCAGCTGGCCTTGCAGGATGCGGTGGCCAGCATCACCCAGCTCGACGGCTATGAATTGAAGCGCATCATGCGGACCGGGACCGTGGCCTCGGTCGATGACCGCAACTGGGAACTGCGCGACCATCGCATGCCGCTGCTGCGTTTCTCGCAGAGCCGTGCCATCGCGCTGGACATGGAGAGCGCGACGGTGGCGGCCAACGGTTTCCGCTTCCGGGTGCCCTACGGCACGCTGCTGTGCGTCTCCGACAAGCCGCTGCACGGCGAGATCAAGCTGCCCGGCATGGCCAATACCTTCTATGAGCAGCGCGTGGCGCAGCACTTGCAGATCGGCATTCGCGCGCTGGAACTGTTGCGCAACAATGGCATCGAGCAGGTGCACAGCCGCAAGCTGCGCAGCTTTGCGGAGCCGGCGTTCCGCTGATCCACATCGCTGGTTGCCGCAAGGACGAACGCCCGCGACAGTCGATGTCGCGGGCGTTTTTCATGCGGCGTCGAAAAGCGGGTCAGCGCGGCAGGCGATGCGTGATCGTCAGTCGGTAGTAAAGCGCAGCACCGATTGCCAGCGTCACGGCCGCTACGCACAGCGATGGCGTGAAGGAGCCGCTGCCATGCACCAGGGCCGTGGCCAGCGGCGGACCGGCGATCTGGCCGATGCCGTAGGCGGCGGTCATCAGGGCCATGAGGCTGCTGGCCTGTTCGCGGCGCAGGCGGCGTGCTTCGCGCATGCCGAACAGGGTAATGGCGGTAAAGGGCAGGCCCAGCAGCAGGCAGCTCAACGCAAAGCCGGGCGCGGTGGGGAAGAGGATGGACACCAGTACCCCCGCCGCCTGCATCAGGTAAGCCCCGGTCAGCAGCAGGCGCTGGTCACCCAACACCGACAGTCGCGTGGCGCTGAAAGCGCCGGCGGCCACCGACAAGCCGAAGATGGGCCAGAAGTAATCCGGCCACACCGAGCCCGGCAGCGCCTGGCGCGCGATCACCGGCAGGAAGGTGGCGGTGATGATGTAGCCGAATCCGGCGATGCCATACGCGATCACCTGGATCAGCACCTCACGCTTCTGGCTGGCCGACTCCGGTACCGGGGCCTGGGCTGCACCGCTGTCGTGCGGATGCACATTGAGGCCGCGCCCGGCATCGAAGCTGAACGACTTCCACACCAATGCCGTGAGCCCCAGCGCGATCACGCCAAAGGCAATCCAGCCACCGGCCGCCAGCCAGCCGGCCGCGATCATAGGGCCGGAGAGCAGGCCGGTCAGCGCGATGCCCAGGCCGGGACCACAGAAGATCACGCCGCCCAATTCCGGACGGCCCAGCTGCGTGAGTTGCTGCAGGCACCAGCCTGCGGTGTAGACGAAGACATAGGCGCTGGCCACGCCCGAGAGAAAGCGCATCCACAGCCAGATCCAGTCCTGGTGCAGCACGCCCATGCCCAGCGTGAGCAGGATGGTCACCACCAGCCCGGCGCGCAGCATGGCCACGCCGCGCTTGCTGCGATGGAAGGCGCACAGCATGGCGCCGGCGAAGTAGCCGAGGTAATTGGCCGTGGCCAGCCAGCCGCCCATCTGCAGGGAGAGGCTGCCCTCATGCAGCATCATCGGCAGCAGCGGCGTGAAGGCGAAGCGGCCGATGCCCATCGCCACCGACAGGGCGATCATGCCGGACAAACAGACTTTCCAGGCCAGTGCGTCAAGGGAGGCACCGGGAGGTGTGGCGGCGGGGTGGGTCATGGGCGAGCGCAAAGGCGTGAGGGAAACAGGGGTCTATGCTATCGTCTTTCGGTCATTCCAAAAAATGAATAATCGGGATGACTTCATCTTGATTCGAGAACATCGACTGGAGCAGCCATGGAACTGGCCGAACTGGAAATCTTCCGCACCGTCGTCGCCGAGGGCGGTGTAACCCGCGCCGCCGAACGGCTCAACCGGGTGCAGTCCAATGTCACCACGCGCATCAAGCAACTGGAGGCGTCCGTGGGCGTGCCGCTGTTCGTGCGTGACCGCAAGCGGCTGGTGCTCACTGCATCGGGCGAAGCCCTGCTGGATTACGCCGAGCGCATCCTCGACCTGGTGCAGGAGGCGCGCGAGGTGGTGTCGCCCCAGAATCCGCGCGGCCGCTTGCGCATCGGCTCCATGGAAAGCGCTGCCGCCAGCCGCCTGCCGGCACCCCTGGCCGAATTCCACCAGCGCTGGTCGGAAGTACGGCTGGAACTCTCGACCGGCCCGACCGATGTGCTGATGGCCGGCGTACGCACCGGCAAGCTCGATGCGGCGCT
This sequence comes from Herbaspirillum aquaticum, assembly GCF_002213425.1. Taxonomy (GTDB): domain Bacteria; phylum Pseudomonadota; class Gammaproteobacteria; order Burkholderiales; family Burkholderiaceae_D; genus Herbaspirillum; species Herbaspirillum aquaticum. The sequence goes on from NZ_NJGV01000017.1 coordinate 52,738, forward strand.
GGTGGCCGGACCCATCGAGGATGCGGCCCTGTCGGCCACGCCCCTCTACAAGGAAGAACTGATGCTGGTGACACCGCGCAGCCATCGCCGGGTGCGCTCGCCCGAGGATGTGCAGCTCGATACTTTGATCGTCTTCGAGCAGGGCTGCGCTTATCGCCGTCATGCCGAAAGCTGGTTCGCCGGTCCAGGACGGGGCGGGGTGCCGGTGCGCACACTGGAGCTGGCTTCCTATCACGCCATCCTCGCCTGCGTGGCGGCCGGGGCAGGGGTGGCGGTGGTGCCGCGCTCGGTGATCGCCATGCAGATGGAACCCCACGGCTTTTCCACCCATTCGCTGGGCCGCGATGGGCGGGTCACCACTTACTTGGTCAGCCGGCGCGAACGCAGTTCGGCGTCCCTGCTGGCGCTGCGTTCTTTACTTGTGGCAAGTCTTTGATATATTGGATTCATGCAGGATCGCTTTGATATGCATCCTTCTGCACAAAATATGTTCGCAGCTGCAGCATATGAAGAGGGTGTAACCATTTGTAAAAACGGCTGCGACGGGTGGGGTATTTCCCTATATTGAAGTTCCCCCTCCATTCTCCCCCCCGAGAATGGGATTTACCCCACGGCTCGCAAGGGACGTGGGGTTTTTCTTTTGTTCTGCGTCTTTCTTCCCACTTCACAGCTGTCTTTTCCCGTCATTTACGACAGGCTGCCGCATGAAAGCACAGGTCGTGTGGAATGATGAGTAGATATGTACCAAGGTGCATATATTTTGATGTTTTTCACATCACACCCGTTGCTCATGGAATTGCCTGTTGGTAACCCTGCGAGTGACTTATTGTTCGCCCTTGGCACGCGTTGACGGGGCTGCGCTGCCGACGATGAGGTTGCCGCGCGCCGCCGTCTGGATCGCCAGGACGGCAGGGTGGCTGAGCCTGCGCTCGACCGAAATGGCATAGAACTGCTCGCGGATGGCCTCGGTCTTGCCGATTTCCACCAGGCCGTATTGCTTGCGGATCTGTGCGGCAATGGCCGTAGGGGCGGCGAAAATCCCGGCACCGGCGTCGCCGAAGGCCAGCAGCAGGGCGCCGTCGTCGAATTCACCGGTGATGCGGGGGCGGATGCCTTCTCTCTCGAACCAGCGCAACAGGCGCGGACGTACCGCTGCATCTTCGCCCGGCATCAGGAAGGGCGCGGCATCCAGGCTCTGCGGAAACCCCTTGCGGTAGCGCCTGGCCAATTCGGGCGTGGCAAAAAAGCTGGTATCGCATTCGCCCAGCTGGTGGTGGTAGCCGCGCACGTCCACATTGGGCGGCATGGGGCTGTCGGCGATGATGATGTCCAGTTTGTGGATGGCGAGGTCGGCCAGCAGCACGTCCAGCTTGCCTTCGCGGCAGATGATGCGGATCGGGTCCTGCATCGCCAGTGCACTCTCCAGCAGCAGGTAGGCAATCGCCTTGGGCACGGCATCGGCCACGCCCACGCGCAGCTGCAGCGTGCGTCCACCGGGGCGCAGGCGCAGCGCTTCTTCCAGTTCCTCGCCCAGGCTGAAGATGCGTTCGGCATAGTCGAACACCATGCGGCCTTCATCGTTGAGTTCCAGCCGCCGTCCCACACGCTTGAAGAGCTTGTAGCCCAGGGATTCCTCGAACAGGCTGATCTGGCCGCTGATGGTCTGGGCCGTCAGGTGCAGCCGTTCGCTGGCGCGCGCCACGCCGCCAGTCTTGGCCACCGTCCAGAAATAATGGAGATGCTTGTAGTTGAGGCTGGCCATGGCAATCATCCTTGTCTGAATACTTCGGTTTTTCCGAAGCATTATCTCAAAATATTCGAATTTTCATTCATCATGGTTTCGCCTAAAGTGACGCCTTGTCCGGTAGTGATCTTGGGTTGCCAGCGTGCCGGGCATCGTTGCCAAACCTGACTTTGAGGAGAGCCTGATGAAATGTCCTGTCTGCACATCTCACAACCTGCTGATCTCGGAACGCCAGGGCATCGAGATTGATTACTGCCCGCAATGCCGTGGCGTGTGGCTGGATCGCGGCGAGCTGGACAAGCTGATCGAACGTTCCGCCGCCAGCCAGGCGGGCGCACCGGTGCCGGTGCAGGCGGCGCGGGCGCATACGCCACCGATGCCGCCGCAGGCAGGGTACGATCCCCGCTACGGCCATGGTGGCCATGGATATGACTACAAACGCAAGAAAAAGGGCTTCCTGGGCGAGATCTTCGACTTCGATTGAAGATTTATTCCAGGAACCGATAAGCGATAAGCGATAACCGAACCCGCCGCCGGCGGTTGAACAAGAAGAGAGAGGTCTGACGTGAATGGCGTAGAGAGTTTCGCAAGCCTGCCCATGTGGATAGGTTTCATTGTCTTCGTGCTGGGGATGCTGGCCGTGGACATGTTTGCCCTGGGTGGCCGCAACGCCCACCGGGTGTCGCCCAAGGAGGCCCTGGGCTGGTCGGTGGTGTGGGTGTCGCTGGCCTTCCTGTTTGCCGGCCTGATGTGGTGGTACCTCGATGCCAACGTCGGCCGCGAGTTCGCCAACCAGAAGGGGGCCGAGTTCCTCTCCGGCTACCTGATCGAGAAGGCGCTGTCGGTCGACAACATCTTCGTGTTCCTGATGATCTTCAGCTACTTCGCCGTACCGGCTGAAATGCAGCGCCGCGTCCTGCTGTACGGGGTCATCGGCGCCATCGTCATGCGCGCCGTGATGATCCTGCTGGGTGCATGGATGATCGCGCAGTTCAGCTGGATCCTGTATGTGTTCGGCGCCTTCCTGGTCTTTACCGGCGTGAAGATGCTGATCTTTGCCGACAAGGAAGCCGACCTGGGTGACAACCCGCTGCTGCGCTGGCTGCGTGGTCACATGAAGATCAGTGACAACTATGACGGCGAAAACTTCACCACCCGCATCAATGGTGTGCGCTATTTCACCCCGCTGATGCTGGTGCTGCTGCTGATCGAAATTTCCGATGTGATCTTCGCGGTGGACAGCATCCCGGCGATCTTCGCCATCACCAAGGATCCGTTCATCGTCTTCACCTCGAACATGTTCGCCATCATGGGCCTGCGTGCGCTGTACTTCCTGCTGGCTGATTCGGCAGAGCGCTTCCACCTGCTCAAGTATGGCCTGGCCCTGGTGCTGCTGTTCGTGGGCTTCAAGATGCTGGCGTCCTACTGGTTCCACGTGCCGGTGCTGGTCTCGCTGTCCATCGTCGGTGCCATCCTGGTGATCTCCATCATCGCCAGCCTGGTGTTGACCAAGGGCAAGGAAAAGGAAACCACCGCGGGTTAAGCGGATTTGATGGACATGTGAACAATTCAACGTGGGGTTTGACCGGCTGGAGCGATCTGGCCGGTTTTTTTATGCCCAACTGAACAATCAGGATAAACGATGCAATTTCGGCATCGTGTGTTTATTGGGGACGGAGTGCATTAGAATGTCCGCTCCCATTCTTCAGGTTTGCAGCGTCTGCCATGGCCCGCCTTCCCCGACTCGTCGTTCCGCACCAGCCGCATCACATCATCCAGCGTGGCCATGATGGCCTGGTCATTTTCCGTGCTGCCGATGATCATCTGGCTTTCCTCGGCTGGCTCAAGGATGCCGCGCGGCAATTCAAGGTGGCCGTGCATGCCTATGTGCTGATGCCGGATCACCTGCACCTGCTGGCCACCCCGTCCGACGACCAGGGCCTGGCACGGATGATGCAATGGATAGGGCGCCACTACGTCCCGTATTTCAACCAGAAGCATGGACGCAGCGGCACGCTGTGGCAGGGGCGCTACCGCGCCACCGTCATCGACGCCGAGCTCTACCTGCTGGCCGTATGCCGCTACATCGAGCTCAACCCCGTGCGCAATGGCCTGGCGGCCAGCCCCGGGGAGTATCCGTGGTCCAGCTACATGCATCACATCGGCGCCAAGCAGGATGGCCTGATTACCGACCATCCCCAATATTGGTCGATTGGCAACACTCCTTTCGACCGCGAGATCGCCTATCGCCAGCTCACCGAAGAGGGCTTGGCGCGCGCCGAAGTGGAGCGCATCACCGATGCCACGCTCAAGGGTTGGGCGCTGGGCTCGGAGGATTTCAAGCAGGGGCTGGAGCGCCAGACGCATCGGCGCGTCAGTCCGGCCAAGCGTGGTCGGCCCGCCATCGTTCGCGTGGCGGGCGAGGCGGATGAAGTATCCGCCCGGCAAGAATCGTAAGGTTTCAAAAATAAGTCTTTGCAATCAAGGACTTGAATCTGCATTCCTTTACTCTGTCCCTATTAGAAAAATCCTGAAAATCTTGGGGATTTAAATTGCACTCAGACCCTAATTATTTTTATTGAACTATTGGGTGCAGTGCACTATTCTTCAAATCCTTACTGTCAATGTGGTGGAGTTCCGTTATGCACGCGCAAGGCCTTTATGACCCAGCAAATGAACATGACGCCTGTGGCGTCGGTTTCATCGCCCACATCAAGGGCAAGAAAACCCATTCCATCGTTGACCAGGGTTTGCTCATCCTGAAGAACCTGGACCACCGGGGTGCTGTCGGTGCCGACCCGTTGATGGGTGACGGCGCCGGTATCCTGATCCAGATCCCCGACCAGTATTACCGTGAAGAGATGGCCAAGCAGGGCGTGGACCTGCCGCCGCCCGGTGAATACGGCGTGGGCATGATCTTCCTGCCCAAGGAAAACGCTTCCCGCATTGCCTGTGAACAGGAAATCGAACGCGCGGTGCTGGCCGAAGGCCAGATCGTGCTGGGCTGGCGTGATGTCCCGGTGGACCGCGACATGCCGATGTCGCCCACCGTGCGTGAAAAAGAGCCGGTGATCCGCCAGATCTTCATCGGCCGCGGCCCCGACGTGATGGTCACCGACGCGCTGGAACGCAAGCTGTACGTGATCCGCAAGTCGTCCGGCCACGCCATCCAGGCCCTGAACCTGCTGCACGGCAAGGAATTCTTCGTGCCCTCGATGTCGGCCCGCACCGTGGTCTACAAGGGCTTGCTGCTGGCCGACCAGGTCGGCGTGTACTACAAGGACCTGCAGGACGAGCGCTGTGTCTCCGCGCTGGCCCTGGTGCACCAGCGCTTCTCCACCAACACCTTCCCGGAATGGCCGCTGGCCCACCCGTACCGCCTGATCGCCCACAACGGTGAAATCAACACCGTCAAGGGCAACTTCAACTGGATGCGCGCCCGCGAAGGCGTGATGCAGTCGGCCGTGCTGGGTTCGGACCTGAAGAAGCTGTTCCCGCTGATCTATGAAGGCCAGTCCGACACCGCCAGCTTCGACAACGCGCTGGAACTGCTGGTCATGGCCGGCTATCCGCTGCCGCAGGCGATGATGATGATGGTCCCCGAAGCCTGGGAAAACCACACCTCGATGGACGACAACCGCCGCGCCTTCTACGAATACCACGCCGCCATGATGGAACCGTGGGACGGCCCCGCTGCGCTGGCCTTCACCGACGGCCGCCACATCGGCGGCACCCTGGACCGCAACGGCCTGCGTCCGGCCCGCTACATCGTCACCGATGACGACCTGGTGGTGATGGCTTCCGAATCGGGCGTGCTGCCGATTCCCGAGTCCAAGATCATCCAGAAGTGGCGCCTGCAGCCGGGCAAGATGTTCTTGATCGACCTGGACGCCGGCCGCATCATCGACGACAAGGAATTGAAGGACACCTACGCCAACGCCAAGCCCTACAAGCAGTGGATCAACTCGGTGCGCGTCAAGCTCGATGAGTTGAAGGAAGAGCCGCGCCAGCCGTCCTCGTCCCTGAAGCTGCTGGACCTGCAGCAGGTCTTCGGCTACACCCAGGAAGACGTCAAGTTCCTGATGGCCCCCATGGCCAGCGGTGGCGAGGAAGCCATCGGCTCCATGGGCAATGACTCGCCGCTGGCGGTCATGTCCAACAAGAACAAGCCGCTCTACAACTACTTCCGCCAGCTGTTCGCGCAGGTGACCAACCCGCCGATCGACCCGATCCGCGAAGCGCTGGTCATGTCGCTGGTGTCCTTCATCGGCCCCAAGCCCAACCTGCTGGATACCAACAACATCAACCCGCCGATGCGCCTGGAAGTGTCGCAGCCGGTGCTGGACTATGACGACATCGCCAAGCTGCGCAACATCAGCGCACACAGCGGCGGCAAGTTCAAGTCCTACGAACTGAACATCTGCTATCCGGTCGCCTGGGGCAAGGAAGGCATCGAAGCACGCCTGGCTTCGCTGTGCGCCAAGGCTGTCGATGCGGTCAAGTCGGGCCACAACATCCTGATCATCTCGGACCGCAAGGTCGATGCCGACCAGCTGCCGATCCCGGCACTGCTGGCCACTTCGGCCATCCACCAGCACCTGGTCAGCAAGGGCCTGCGCACCTCCACCGGCCTGGTCGTGGAAACCGGTTCGGCCCGCGAAACGCACCACTTCGCCCTGCTGGCAGGCTATGGCGCCGAAGCGATCCACCCGTACCTGGCCATGGACACCCTGGCCGACCTGGCCAAGGGTCTGCCGGGCGACCTGTCGCCTGAGAAGGCCATCTACAACTTCCAGAAGGCAGTCGGCAAGGGCTTGCTGAAGGTCATGTCCAAGATGGGCATCTCGACCTACATGTCCTACTGCGGCGCGCAGATCTTCGAAGCCATCGGCCTGTCCAAGGCGCTGGTGGACAAGTACTTCAAGGGTACCGCCTCCAACGTCGAAGGCATCGGCGTGTTCGAAGTGGCCGAAGAAGCGTTGCGCCTGCATACCGCTGCCTTCAGCGCCGACCCGGTGCTGGCCAACGCACTGGATGCCGGTGGCGAATACGCCTTCCGTATCCGTGGCGAAGAGCACATGTGGACGCCGGACGCGATCGCCAAGCTGCAGCACTCGACCCGTTCGAACAGCTACAACACCTACAAGGAATACGCCCAGATCATCAACGACCAGTCCAAGCGCCACATGACGCTGCGCGGCCTGTTCGAGTTCAAGATCGACCCCTCGAAGGCGATCTCGATCGATGAAGTGGAGCCAGCCAAGGAAATCGTCAAGCGCTTCGCCACCGGCGCCATGTCGCTGGGCTCGATCTCGACCGAAGCCCACGCCACGCTGGCCATCGCCATGAACCGTATCGGCGGCAAGTCCAACACCGGCGAAGGTGGTGAGGACGTCAACCGTTATCGCAACGAGTTGAAGGGCATCCCCATCAAGCAAGGCGCAACCCTGGCGTCGGAAATCGGCCGCGAACACATCGAAGTCGACATTCCCCTGCTGGAAGGTGACTCGCTGCGTTCGCGCATCAAGCAGGTGGCGTCGGGCCGTTTCGGTGTCTCCGCCGAATACCTGATCTCGGCCGACCAGATCCAGATCAAGATGGCCCAGGGCGCCAAGCCCGGCGAAGGCGGCCAGCTGCCCGGCCACAAGGTCTCGGAATACATCGCCAAGCTGCGCGTGTCGGTGCCGGGCGTGGGCCTGATTTCGCCGCCGCCGCACCATGACATCTACTCGATCGAAGATCTGGCCCAGCTGATCCACGACCTGAAGAACGTCAACCCGCGCGCCTCCATCTCGGTCAAGCTGGTCTCCGAAGTGGGTGTCGGTACCGTGGCTGCCGGCGTGGCCAAGGCCAAGTCGGACCACGTGGTCATCGCCGGTCACGATGGCGGTACCGGTGCTTCGCCGCTGTCCTCGATCAAGCACGCCGGTTCCCCGTGGGAACTGGGCCTGGCTGAAACCCAGCAGACCCTGGTCCTGAACGGCCTGCGCAACCGTATCCGCGTGCAGGCTGACGGCCAGATGAAGACCGGTCGTGACGTCGTCATCGGCGCCATGCTGGGCGCGGACGAATTCGGTTTCGCCACCGCACCGCTGGTGGTCGAAGGCTGCATCATGATGCGCAAGTGCCACCTGAACACCTGCCCGGTGGGCGTGGCCACGCAAGATCCGGTGCTGCGCGCCAAGTTCTCCGGCAAGCCGGAACACGTGGTCAACTTCTTCTTCTTCATCGCCGAAGAAGCGCGCCAGATCATGGCCCAGCTGGGTATTCGCAAGTTCGACGAGCTGATCGGCCGCGCCGACCTGCTGGACCGTTCCAAGGCGATTGCGCACTGGAAGGCCAAGGGCCTGGACTTCAGCCGCATCTTCCACCAGCCCGAGTCGAACCTGCCGGTGTACCACACCGACGTGCAAGACCACGGCCTGGACAAGGCACTGGACCACAAGCTGATCGCGCAAGCCAAGATCGCGCTGGAGAAGGGCGAGAAGGTTTCCTTCATCTCCCCGATCAAGAACCTCAACCGCACCGTCGGCGCCATGCTCTCGGGTGAAGTGGCCAAGCGTTACGGCGACGAAGGCCTGCCGGACGACACCATCCACATCCAGCTGCAAGGCACCGCAGGCCAGTCCGCCGGCGCCTTCCTGGCCAAGGGCGTGACCCTGGACCTGGTCGGCGAAGGCAACGACTACGTCGGCAAGGGCTTGTCGGGTGGCCGCATCATCGTGCGTCCCAACACCGAGTTCCGTGGCCGTGCCGTGGACAACATGATTTCCGGCAATACCGTCCTGTACGGTGCCATCAGCGGTGAAGCCTTCATCAACGGCGTGGCAGGCGAGCGTTTCGCCGTGCGCAACTCCGGCGCCACTGCGGTGGTGGAAGGCACGGGCGACCACGGTTGCGAATACATGACCGGTGGCACCGTGGTGGTGCTGGGCAATACCGGCCGCAACTTCGCAGCGGGCATGTCGGGTGGTATCGCCTACGTGTATGACCCGGAAGGCGATTTCGCCGGCAAGTGCAATACCTCGATGGTCAGCCTGGAGAAGGTCCTGTCCGACACCGAGCAGGAGCAGACCCTGGGCCGCGACATCTGGCACAGCCTGCTGCGCGGTGGCGAACGCCAGACCGACGAAGCCATCCTGCGCGGCTTGATTGAACGCCACTTCAAGTACACCGGCAGCACGCGTGCGCGCTACCTGCTGGATAACTGGGCGGCGTCGCGCGCCAAGTTCGTCAAGGTGTTCCCGACCGAGTACAAGCGTGCGCTGGCCGAACTGGCCGCCGCTGCCGAAACGAAGAAGGAAAAGGTCGCCGCCTGATTTTCAGCCAGGCATCGATCGGACTAATCAATCAAGCACGCCGGCGGGCGTGGCGCCACCCAGAGTGAGAGCGCAGCCCGCCGCATCCTTAGCGAGAATGTGAGAGGAAAATGGGAAAAGCAACCGGTTTCATGGAGTACCAGCGCCTGAAAGAGGCCAGCGAGGCACCTGCCGCGCGTACCAAGCATTACAAGGAATTCGTCCTGCACCTCAGCGACGCCGACGCCAAGATCCAGGGCGCGCGTTGCATGGACTGCGGCATCCCCTTCTGCAACAACGGCTGCCCGGTCAACAACATCATTCCCGACTGGAATGACCTGGTCTATCGCGGCAACTACAAGGAAGCCCTGGACACCCTGCACCAGACCAACAACTTCCCCGAGTTCACCGGCCGCATCTGCCCGGCACCCTGCGAAGCCGCCTGCACCCTGGGCATCAACAATGACGCCGTGGGCATCAAGTCGATCGAGCACTTCATCATCGACAAGGGCTGGGAAAACGGCTGGGTCGTGCCGCAACCGGCCGCCATCAAGACCGGCAAGAAGGTCGCCGTGGTCGGCTCCGGTCCTGCCGGCCTGGCCGCTGCCCAGCAGCTGGCGCGCGCCGGTCACGACGTGACCGTGTTCGAGAAGAATGACCGTGTTGGTGGCCTGCTGCGTTATGGCATCCCCGACTTCAAGATGGAAAAGTCGCACATCGACCTGCGCGTGGAACAGATGAAGGCCGAAGGCGTCACTTTCCGTACCGGTGTGTTCGTCGGCAAGGAGTTCCCCGAGACCGTCAACAACTGGTCCAAGGAAAGCGTCACCCCCGAAGAGCTGAAGAAGGAATTCGATGCGGTGGTCATCGCCGGTGGTGCAGAGTCCCCGCGTGACCTGCCGGTGCCGGGCCGCGAACTCAAGGGCGTGCATTTCGCCATGGATTTCCTGCCGCTGCAGAACAAGGTCAATGCCGGCGACAAGCTCAAGAGCCAGATCATGGCCACCGGCAAGAACGTGGTCGTCATCGGCGGTGGCGACACCGGCTCCGATTGCGTCGGTACCTCCAACCGTCATGGTGCTGCCTCGGTGACCCAGTTCGAACTGATGCCGCAACCGCCGGAGTCCGAAAACAAGCCGCTGGTCTGGCCTTACTGGCCGATCAAGCTGCGCACCTCGTCCTCGCATGAGGAAGGTTGCGCGCGCGACTTCGCAGTGACCACCAAGCGCCTGGAAGGCAAGGGCGGCAAGGTCGAGAAGCTGATCGCCGCACGTGTCGAGTTCAAGGACGGCAAGATGGTCGAAGTGCCCGATTCGGAATTCGAGATCAAGGCCGACCTGGTGTTGCTGGCCATGGGCTTCGTCTCGCCGGTGCAGCAGGTGCTGGACGCCTTCGGCGTCGAGAAGGATACGCGCGGCAATGCCAAGGCCACTACCGATGGCGAAGGCTGCTACAAGACTTCCGTCGACAAGGTCTTTGCTGCCGGCGACATGCGCCGTGGCCAGTCGCTGGTGGTGTGGGCCATTCGCGAAGGCCGCCAGTGCGCACGTGCGGTGGATGAATTCCTGATGGGGTCCTCGCTGCTGCCACGCTGATCGGCTAATCGGCTAATTGGTATTTCGCGGTAAATGATTTATAAGATTTATATGATTTAAGACGTATCACGCAGTTTTCGTTTGACCCTGGACCCGGATCGGCGCAAGCCGGTCCGGTTTTTTTTTGCGCCGTGCCTGCTTGCATTGCGGCACCCCATGCCGCGTGGCCGCGCGTGTAAAATGGCCCATCGCCGCACGCCGGCACCATCCCTACGCACATCGCAATGGCAACCCCGATCCGCTACCGCATCACCTCCCTCGATCCTGCCTCTCACCTCTACGACGTCAGCCTTACCGTGGACAGCCCGGCCGCTGGCGGCCAGGTCTTCTCGCTGCCGGCCTGGATTCCGGGCAGCTACATGATTCGCGAATTCGGCAAAAACATCGTGCAGCTGCGCGGCGAGTCCAACGGCCGCAAGGTGGCGGTGAAGAAGCTGGACAAGCACACCTGGCAAGCCGCGCCCTGCAAGGGCGCGCTCACGCTGCACTATCAGGTGTATGCCTGGGACCTGTCGGTGCGCACGGCCCACCTGGACCGCACGCATGGCTTCTTCAATGGCACCAGTGTCTTCCTGGCCGCGCATGGTTTCGAGGACGGTGAGCAGGTGGTGGATATCGTCCGTCCGGAAGGGGAGGACTTCAAGCGCTGGCGCGTGGCAACCGCCATGCCGGAACTCAAGGCCAAGCGCTATGGTTTCGGGACTTACGTTGCACCGAACTACGATGCGCTGATCGATCATCCGGTAGAGATCGGTGACTTCGCCCTGGCCACGTTCCAGGCGCATGGCGTGCCACATGACGTGGTGATCACTGGTCGGGTGCCCAATCTCGACCTGGCGCGCCTGTGCGATGACTTGAAGAAGATCTGCGAAGCGCAGATTGCCTTCTTCGAGCCGCGCAGCAAGCGTGCGCCCATGGATCGCTACGTCTTCATGACGCTGGCCGTGGGCGATGGCTACGGCGGTCTGGAACACCGTGCATCGACTGCGCTGATCTGCTCGCGTGCCGACCTGCCCGTCAAGGGCAAGGCGGAGCAGACCGATGGCTACCGCACTTACCTGGGCCTGTGCAGCCATGAGTATTTCCACACCTGGAACGTCAAGCGCATCAAGCCCACGGTGTTCGCGCCCTATGATCTGCGCCAGGAAAATTACACCTCGCTGCTGTGGCTGTTCGAAGGCTTCACCAGCTATTACGACGATCTGTTCCTGGTCCGTACCGGCGTCATCGATCTCGACAACTACCTCAAGCTGGCCGGCAAGACCGTCACCGGCGTGCTGCGCGGCAGCGGCCGCAAGAAGCAGAGCGTGGCCGAGTCCAGCTTCGATGCCTGGGTCAAGTATTACCGCCAGGATGAAAACGCCAGCAATGCCATCGTCAGCTACTACACCAAGGGCTCGCTGGTAGCGCTGGGACTGGACCTGACCATCCGCATCCAGACCCGTGGCCGCCGCTCGCTCGATGATGTGATGCGCGGACTGTGGGTACGCTATGGCCGCGACTTCTACGACGGCAAGCAGCAGGGCGTACCGGAAGACGAGATCCTGGCCATCATGGAAGAGTTGAGCGGCGCTGACCTCAAGCGTTTCCATGACCGCCACATCCGCGGCACCGAGGACGTGCCGCTGGAGGATCTGCTGCCGGCCTTTGGCGTGGCCTATGAAGCCAACGTCCCGGCCGATGCCAAGCCCTGGCTCGGCGCGCGCATCGGCAAGGAAGGTGGCGATGCCAAGCTGGCCGCGGTGTATGAGGGTGGCCCGGCGATGCTGGCGGGGCTGTCGGCGGGCGACAAACTGGTGGCCATCGATGGCCTGCGCGTACCGGCTTCGGGCCCCGACGGCCTGCTGGCACGCTATCGCATCAACGACACCGTGCGCATCCACGCCTTCCGCCGTGATGAGCTGATGGAATTCAGCCTCAGGCTCAAGTCCGATACCGCACCGCAGGTCACGCTCAAGGCGCTGGCCAAGCCGGTGGCGGTGCTGCGCCAGCGCCAGGCATGGCTGACCCTGAAGGGCCGCTGATTGGATGCGACGATGCCCGTCGCCATCCCGCCAGACGAAAAAAAACCCGCCAACGCAAATTGGCGGGTTTTTTCTTGCAGCGGAAAAAGCGAATTACTTGGCTTCTTCAGCGCCGCCAGCAGCTTCACCTTCAGCGGCCACTTGACCAGCCGGCACGGTGGCGGTGGCGATGGTCAGGTTTTCCTGGGTCACGGCGGTCACGCCGTTGGGCAGCTTCAGGTCAGCCAGGTGGATCGATTGACCGACGTCCAGCTTGGCCAGGTCGACTTCGATGAACTCAGGCAGGTTCTTCGGCAGGCAGGTCACGTCCAGTTCAGCAGCCACGTGGCTGATGATGCCGCCGTGCAGCTTGACGGCCGGCGAGACTTCAGCGTTCACGAAGTGCAGGGGCACCTTGGTGTGCAGCTTCTGGGAAGCATCCACGCGTTGGAAGTCAACGTGCAGGACCAGTTGCTTGAACGCGTGGACTTGGAAGTCACGCAGCAGCACTTGCTCGACCTTGCCGTCGATTTCCAGGTCCAGGATGGACGAGTGGAAGGTTTCCTTCTTCAGGGCGTGGTACAGCGCGTTGTGGTCAACAGCGATGTTCAGCGGTGCAGCGGTGCCACCGTAGACGATACCCGGGGTTTGACCCGCGCGACGCAGGCGGCGGCTCGCTCCGGTGCCCTGTTCATTACGCGGAAAGGCGATGACTTTCATGTGATAACTCCAATGTTGGCGGGGCTCGTCGTGGAATCATTCCATGGACGGTTGCCCCGTGAGATAAATATTCCCCGCGACCAGGGAATACGAAAAAACCTCGCTACGAAAAAACGCAGCGAGGCGAATGCAAAATCTTATTCAGCAAACAGCGACATCACCGAGTCACCCTTGGTGATGCGCTTGAAGGTCTCGGCCAGCAGGTCGGCGCAGGTCAGCTGACGTACCTTCGGGCAGCCGCGTGCAGCAGGCGACAGCGGGATGGTGTCGGTAACGACCAGTTCATCCAGCGGCGAATTGGCGATGCGATCGATGGCCGGACCCGACAGCACCGGGTGCGTACAGTAAGCCACGACCTTCTTGGCGCCACGTTCCTTCAACACTTCAGCTGCCTTGGTCAGGGTGCCGGCGGTATCGACCATGTCATCCATGATGACGCAGTTGCGGCCTTCGACTTCACCGATGATGTTCATCACTTCGGAGACGTTGGCCTTCGGACGGCGCTTGTCGATGATGGCCAGGTCGCAGTTCAGGCGCTTGGCCAGCGCACGGGCGCGCACCACGCCGCCGACGTCGGGCGACACGACCAGCAGGTCGTCGTAGTTCTTGTTGACCAGGTCACCCAGCAGGATAGGCGAGGCGTAGATGTTGTCCACCGGAATATCGAAGAAACCCTGGATCTGGTCTGCGTGCAGATCCATGATCAGGACGCGTTCGACGCCGGCTTCCTGCAGCATGTTGGCCACGACCTTGGCCGAGATGGCCACGCGCGCCGAACGCGGGCGGCGGTCCTGGCGGGCATAGCCGAAGTAGGGGATGGCGGCGGTGATGCGACCGGCCGATGCGCGCTTCAAGGCATCGACCATGATCATGATTTCCATCAGGTTGTCATTGGTCGGTGCGCAGGTGGACTGCAGCACGAAGACGTCCTTGCCGCGAACGTTTTCATTGATCTCGACCATGACTTCGCCGTCGGAGAACTTGGAAACGTTGGCCTTGCCCAGCGGGATACCGAGTTTCTCAGCGACGCCGCGCGCCAGTTCGGGGTTGGCGTTGCCCGTAAAAACCATCAGGTTCTCAAGTGCCATGTGGGTATCCCTGGAATGCAATCGTTAAAAAGTCGAAAAGCCGACAATGCTTGACTTGTTCGGTCTCACATTGACGGCTTATTTTTCTGACTGGACCCGGGCCTGATCAAACAAGGCCTGTCCGAATTAAATGGCAGGGGAACAAGGATTCGAACCTTGGAATGCCGGAATCAAAATCCGGTGCCTTAACCAGCTTGGCGATTCCCCTACGCAACTTGCTGTTTGCCGTGTCGGCGCGCTCATCTTCAGGCGCTGCGTCTTCGTCAAACCAATTCTCTAACTCTCTCTTACGACTGCACTAAATGGGCGAGAGGATGTTCCTGCATCGCTTTGGCTTTCCAGCCGATCCAGCGCGAAGGCAATTGCTTGAGCACTTCGTCTGCCTGATGTTCGTGTTCGAATGCACAAAACACACAGGCGCCAGATCCGGTCATCCTCGCACTCCCGAATTTGCCCAGCCACTCGACTGCTGCTGCCACTTCGGGGAAATGTGCGGTTGCCACCATTTCCAGATCGTTTTTCCCGAAGCTGGAAGCAACTTGTTTCGTCGCATCAGGAAAGTCCGTTATTCTGACGGGTTGCGTATCCCTTGTCAACAACTTTGATGAAAAAATTATTGAAGTTGGAACAGATACGCCCGGCTCGATCACTACATACCAGCACTCGGCGGTCTGCAGTACCGACAATTCTTCACCCACACCTTCGGCGAATGCATTGCGGCCGAACAGGAAGAAGGGAACATCCGCACCCAGCTTCAGGCCCATCTCCATCAGCGAGGCGCGATTGTAGCCGCATTTCCATAAATGATTCAAGACCAATAATGTCGTTGCCGCGTCCGACGAGCCGCCACCGACTCCGCCGCCCATGGGCAGTACCTTGTGCACCGTGATGTCGGCACCCAGCTGCATCTGGCCGCTGGCCTGGCGCAGCAGGTGCGCGGCGCGGATCACCAGGTCCGATTCCGCGGGCACGCCGGGGACCTCGTTGGTGCGGCGGATCTGTCCATCCTCGCGCAGGGCAAAGTCGAGCGTGTCGCAGCGGTCGATGAGCTGGAACGCCGATTGCAGCAGGTGATAGCCATCCGGACGGCGGCCGGTCACGTGCAGGAACAGGTTCAGCTTGGCCGGTGCCGGGCAGGCGGTGAGGGTGGTGGTCATGCGCAGTACGGATTGTTCAGTGGTGGTTCAAACGAGGTGCAGGTCTAGCCCTCGGGGCTGGCATCAAGGCTTCTTCCAGCCATCGATGGCGATGCGGATCGCCACCTTGCCGGCCTGCGTCGTGCTGCGGGTAAGGTCGATGCGCTTGGGGCGCGCCTGGCCGCTGGCGGCATCGTTCTCCCAGTTGGCATAGGTCACGCGCCAGCCATCGCGGGTGGTGAAGCTGGCATCGTTCTCGCCAGTCTTGGCCACGAAGGGCTTGCCGCTGGCATCGATGCCGCTGCCCTGCAGCCACTGGCGCATGCCCGAGACCGGCAGCGGCCAGCCCAGCGATTGCGCGGCCAGGGCGTCCACGTCGGCTGCCACCTGCGGCGCGCGGCCTGACTGCACCAGCGTGGCGATACCGGGCTTGACGTTGATGGTCGCCACCGTCTGCCCCAAGGGCGAGAACATGTCCAGGTTCAACTCTTGCGCAGTCTGCTTCCAGAAGAAGCTGCCGTGCAAGGATTGCGGGCGGTCATCCTGCTCATACTGCACCGAGATGCGGCCATCGATCTCGATGCTGGACTGGTAAGCCGGGGCGGTGGTGTCCGGTGCCACCGCATCCTGCGACACCGTGGCGCAACCGCCGAGCAGGGCGGCCAGGCAGAGGGCGGCGGCCCCCGGAAAAGCGCGTGTTTTGCTCATAACTTCACATTGAGACGCGACAGCGTGCTTTTCAGGACTTCATTGTTGGGTTCCTTGAGGCTGACTTCGCGCCAGACCTTGCGGGCTTCGTCCTGCTTGCCATTTGTCCACAGGACTTCGCCCAGGTGCACGCCGATCTCCACATCCGGGCGCAGGCCATAGGCGCGGCGCATCTGGGTTTCGGCCTGTTCGGCACGGCCCAGGCGGAACAGCACCCAGCCCAGGCTGTCGGCGATGAAGGGATCTTCCGGCGCCAGGTCGGCTGCCTTCTGGATCAGTTCCAGCGCTTCCGGCAGGCGGATGTTGCGATCGGCCAGCGAATAGCCCAGCGCGTTGTAGGCGTGCTGGTTGCCCGGCGCCAGCTGCATCACGCGGCGCAGCGATTTTTCCATCTCGTCGAACTTGCCCAGCTTCTCCAGGACCATGGAATAGTCGTAGAGCAGGTCGGTATTGTTGGGGAAGCGCTGCAGGCCGCCCTTGAGCACGTCGGCCGCTTCCTGGTTGCGGTTGGCATCGCGCAGCAGGCCCGATTCGGCCAGCAGCAGTTGCAGCTGTTCGCCATCGTTGGTCGATTCGGCCTGGGCATCTTCCAGCGCCTTGCGCGCGCCTTCGACGTCATTCTTGCGGGCCAGCAATTGGGCGCGGCGCACCTGGATGTTCAGGTAGCCGTCGGTGCCGGGTTCAGCCTGGTCCAGGTAGCGCAGGGCCGAATCCAGGTCGCGGCGCTCTTCGGCGATGCGCGAGAGCAGCAGCAGGGCCTGGCTGGGATCGCGGTCTTCCTCGGGCTGGGCCGAGATCACCTGCAGGTAGCGCTGCAGATAGTATTCGGCATCCTTCAGCTGGTCGGTCTGGGCCGAGAGCACGCCCAAGGCGAAGAGGGTGGTGGCGTCTTCGCCGTCTTCCTTCAGCAGGGTCTCGAACTGGGTGCGCGCCAGCTTGAAGTCTTTCTGCTCGACCAGGCTGCGGGCGTAGGCCACGCGCACCTCGCGCGCATCCGGATACTTGCGCAGGAAGTCGGTCACCAGCTTGGTCGCATCCTTGTTGTTGGAGGCGACCTGGGCAGCGGTGAGCACGGCCAGTTCCGAATCGGGCTTGATCTTCATGGCGGCAGCGGCTTCACGCTGCGCGGTGGCGCCGTCGCCCATGCCGAAGGCACCCTGGGCCAGGGCCAGGTGGGTTTCCATCAGGTTGCCGTAGGGCTTGCTGATGTTTTGCAGGATGGTATAGCTGGCCTGCTTGTCCTTGGCCCGCGCCAGCAGGCGCTGGATTTGCAGCAGCATCGGTCCGCGCGCCTGCGGTGCGGCATCGGCCAGGCGCTGGGTGAGCAGCGGTTCGATCTCGTCCACGCTGTCGGAGAGCATGATCAGGCCCAGGTAATTCTGCAGGGCTTCATCCGAGTGCGGCGCTAGTTCGGTCCACAGCCGTACCGCCACCAGCGCTTCGCCGGCCTGGCGCGCCGCCACGGCCATCTCGGCGGCCCGCTTGGCCAGGCGCGGATCACGCGTCTGCTGCGCCGCGGCCAGCATGGTCACGTAGGCCGATTGCCATTGGCCGCGCTGGAAGGCGATCTCGGCTGTCAGCACTTTGTAAAGGATGTCCTCGCTCAACTCCATGGCCGGCAGCGCGTCTTCCTGCTGCTGGACCTTGGCCTTGGGCGCCTTCTTGCGATTGGCAGGCTTCGAGGAAGCCGTCTTCTGGTCAGTGGCCGCCTGGGTGTTCTCCTTGTCGCCGGGCTGCTGGAAGCTCGCGCAGGCAGTCAGCAGCAGGGAACTGGTGAGGAGGGCGATGGTTTTTTTCAAGATGTCATCCTGACGATTCGAGAGAGTGTCGATTTTACGCGCAACAACCGTGGCGTTGCTGACCGCGCTGATAGTGCAGATAGCGCAGTGTAATCCATCTTTGACAAGCTTCTGTCCCGAGGTTGCACACGCGGCTTCAGGTCTTGATTTCGGCAAGTGCATTATCATATGCAGCTTCCCGCTAGCCCCGGCTAGCCCCGATCTCCCCGAACGCCAGCCCATGCCTGAATTACCAGAAGTTGAAGTCACCCGTCGCGGGGTCGCGCCCCATTTGGAAGGGCGCACCGTCAGCGGTGTCGTGCTGCGTCACACCGGCCTGCGCTGGCCTTTTCCGGAGGGATTGCATGCCCTGCTGGCCGGCCGCGTGATCCGCAGTACCGGGCGGCGCGGCAAGTACCTGCTGATCCATTTCGACCATGGCACGCTCATCGTGCACCTGGGCATGTCCGGCCACTTGCGCATCCTGCCGCCGGGCATCGCGCCGCAAAAGCACGACCACTTCGACCTCGAAGTCGGCGGGCAGGTCATGCGCATGACCGATCCGCGCCGCTTCGGTGCCATCCTGTGGCATGACCTGGCCGACGGTCACATCGAAGAACACCTGCTGCTGCGCAGCCTGGGCGCCGAACCATTGGAAGACAAATTCAGCGCCCGCGAGCTGTTCAACCAGACGCGCGGCCGCAGCGCCCCCATCAAGCAGGTGCTGCTGGCGGGCGACATCGTGGTCGGGGTGGGCAACATCTATGCATCGGAAAGCCTGTTCAAGGCCCGCATCAATCCCAAGACCCCGGCCGGCAAGATCAGCCTGGCGCGCTATGAGCGCCTGGCCGAAGCCATCCGCGAGACGCTGGCGGCGGCCATCGAGCAGGGCGGCAGCACGCTGCGCGACTTCATTGCGGTCAACGGGCAATCGGGTTACTTCCAGCAGAATTATTTCGTCTACAACCGCACCGGCGAGCCTTGCCGCATCTGCGCGGCACCGATCCGCCAGATCAAGCAGGGCCAGCGCTCCACCTTTTACTGCGTGAGCTGCCAGAAATGAAGGGCATCGTCGAATCGCGCCGCAAGAAGGCGGCACCCGGTGAGGATGCGGGCACGCAGTATGAAGATCCCTCCTTTTCGGCGCAGGTCATCGCCTGGCAGAAGCAGCACGGCCGCCACAAGCTGCCCTGGCAGAACACGCGCGATGCCTATCGCGTGTGGCTCTCCGAGATCATGCTGCAGCAGACCCAGGTGGCGGCCGTGATTCCGTATTACCAGCGCTTCCTTGATCGCTGCCCGGACGTCTTCGCACTGGCCGCCGCGCCATCGGAAGATGTGATGGCGCTCTGGAGCGGCCTGGGCTACTACACCCGCGCGCGCAACCTGCACAAGTGCGCGCAGCGGGTGGTGGCCGAATATGGTGGCCGCTTCCCGGACGATCCGGCGCTGCTGGCCGATCTGCCCGGCATCGGGCGTTCGACGGCGGCGGCCATCGCCGCCTTTTCCTATGGGCGCCGCGCGGCCATCCTGGATGGCAACGTCAAGCGCGTGTTTGCGCGGGTGTTCGGGGTGGATGGCTATCCCGGCGCCAAGCCTGTCGAAGACCAGCTCTGGCTGCGCGCCGTGGCCTTGCTGCCGGAACAGGATATCGAGTCCTACACCCAGGGCCTGATGGACCTGGGCGCAACGCTGTGCGTGCGCGGCAAGCCCGCCTGCACGCGCTGCCCCCTGGCCGGACGCTGCGTGGCGCTGGCCGAGGATCGCGTGGCTGAACTGCCGGTGAGCAAACCGAAGAAGGCCGTGCCGGAAAAGGAAACGGTGATGCTGGTCATCACCCAGGGCGAGGATGTGCTGCTGGAGCAGCGCCCCGACAGCGGCATCTGGGGCGGCCTGCTGTCGCTGCCGGAAATCGGCGTGGGTAATGCCGAACACTTCGACAGCGCCGTGCGCACCCTGGTGGCACCCTATGGCGAACTGGAGGGTTGCCTCAAGCTGCAGCCGTTCTCGCACGTGTTTACGCACTTCAAGCTGCATGTGGCGCCTTTCCAGGTGGCCCTCAAGAGCCGTACCCATCACATCGCCGAGCGCGGGCTGGTGTGGTATCCGGCGCGCAAGCTGGCCGATGCGCCGTTGCCGGCACCGGTCAAGAAATTGCTGTTGGGGGTGTTGCGGGCGGACGATCTGCTGGCCACCGCCTGAACAGTTCACCTGACACTTCAGGTTGTTGCACCTGACACTTCAAGCCCGCGCTCCTGACACTTTCGGAGCGCGCACCGGTCAGTTCAGCTGGCGATGCCTGCACACCACCTGTTCAGTGGCACGGAAATGACTGGCCAGTTGTTCCGCCAGATAGACCGAACGGTGCTGCCCACCGGTGCAGCCGATGGCCACGGTGAGATAGCTGCGGTTGTCGTTCTTGAAGGAGGGCAGCCACTTTTCGACGAAGCCGCGGATGTCGTTGTACATGTCGGTTACTTCCGGATACGCCACCAGGAACTCGATCACCGGCGCATCGCGCCCGGTCAGCGGACGCAGCTCGGCGTCGTAATGCGGATTGGGCAGCATGCGGACATCGAACACCAGGTCGGCATCCAGCGGCAGCCCGTGCTTGAAGCCGAAGGATTCGATGAGCAGGGTCAGCGGCGAGCGCTGCAGGTCCACCAGGTCCTTGATCCAGCGCCGCAGCTTGTTGGAACTGAGTTGCGAGGTATCCATGACCAGCGCGATGTCCTGCAGGTCGCCCAGCATTTCCTTTTCCAGCGCGATGCACTCGGTCAGGGTCAGGCGGTCATTCGGATTGCGGCCCGGCAGCAGGCGGTGCGACAGCGGATGACTGCGGCGCGTCTCGGAGAAGCGGGTGATGAGGGTCTCGTCGGAGGCGGTCAGGAAGAACACCTTGACGTCGTGCCCGTCATCGCGCAACTGCTCGATGTCGGTGCGCAGCGTGGCCAGTGAATCGGCACTGCGCGCATCGGTGGCCACGGCCAGCATGCTGGCGCCTTCCTTGATGCGGGTCTGCACCAGGTCGCACAGCAGGGAGGGCGGGAGATTGTCGACGCAGAAATAGCCGGCGTCTTCCAGCACGTGAAGTGCTACCGATTTGCCGGAGCCGGAAATGCCGGTGATCAGAACGATTCGCATGGCGGAATCATAACGCATCGCCCGCGCCTGCGTGGCGGCACGGGTAGGCCAATCTGCCACCGAAAGTTTTCCCGTTGAGCGGGAAAGCCGCGCCCGGCTTATCCAGCTTATCCGGCTTATTCGCCGTTCATGGCGCGCCGCTGGCGTTCGATGAATTCCTTGAGGGTATCGATGCCGCGCAGTTGCAGGATGGTGTTGCGTACGGCCGCTTCCAGCAGCACCGCGATGTTGCGGCCTGCCGCAACGGGAATGACCACCTTGCGGATCGGCAGGCCCAGCACTTCTTCGTATTGCGCATCCAGCGGCAGGCGTTCGTAGTTTTCTTCCAGCGTACTGCGGCGGACCAGGTGGACGATGAGCTTCAGGCGCATCTTGCGGCGTACCGCGGTCTCGCCAAAGATGGCCTTGATGTCCAACAGGCCCAGGCCGCGCACTTCCAGCAGGTTGGCCAGGAGCGGCGGGCAGCGGCCCTCGATCATGTTGGGCGCGATGCGCGCGAACTCCACCGCATCATCGGCCACCAGGCCGTGGCTGCGCGAGATCAGTTCCAGCCCCAGTTCGCTCTTGCCCAGGCCGGATTCACCGGTGATCAACACGCCCACGCCCAGCACGTCCATGAACACGCCATGCATGGTGATCTGCTGGGCCAGCTTCTTGGACAGGTACACGCGCAGGTAGTCGATCACCTGCGCGGCCGGCAGCGGCGTGGAAAACAGCGGGATGTTCTTTTCATCGCACACCGCCAGGATATCGGGCGGGGTCGACAGGCCCTGCGCGATGATGAAGGCAGGCGGCTCACCGGCCACCAGTTCAGCGGTCTGGTAGGCGCGCGAGGTGTTGGAGAGGCGGTTGTAGTACTCGATTTCCTGGTGGCCGAAGACCTGCAGGCGGCCGGGGTGGATCAGGTTGAGGTGGCCGACCTGGTCGGAGGCCGAGACGGCATCGCCAGAGATCAGGCGTTCGCCACCCGGGAAGCCGGCGAACCAGCCCAGTTGCAGGGATTCACGGTTTTCTTCGTACAGCTGCTGAATCGACAACGCGGAATAATTGGGCATGGAGATCCGGATCTGCTCACAGGATTAGGTGCGGCCTTGCCGCCGGCTTGGTGCAGCCTGGTTGTGCCGGCCTCAGCCGGTTTTTTCCATCGAGGTCTGCCAGGTCACGATGCGCGCATGCACCACGGCAGGGTCGGGCTCGACGGTCAGTTCATTGCGGAAGGCATCATCGGAAAACATCTCGGCGATTTCCGAGAGGATTTCCAGGTGCTGCTGCGTCACATTGTCGGGAATGAGCAGGAACACCAGCAGCTTGACCGGCTGGCCGTCAGGCGACTCGAAAGGAATCGGTGCGGCCAGGCGCATGAACAGCGCCAGCGGCGCCTTCAGGCCCTTGATGCGGCCGTGCGGCACGGCCACGCCATGCCCCAGTCCGGTCGAACCCAGGCGCTCTCGTGCGAACAGGTTTTCGGAAACGGTGGAGCGCGCGATGCCGCTGTTGTTTTCGAAGGTCAGGCCGGCTTGTTCGAAAGCTCTTTTTTTGCTGGACACTTCCAGATCCAGAACCACGTTTTCTGGAGACAGGATTTTTGCGAGATTAGTCATGACGCTCAAGGAATTGCTACGGACTGAAGCTTTGAGCAGGATTATAGGCTTCTTTGCCGATGCCGGAATGCTTTGAAAGCGCTGAACAGGAGGGGATTTCGGGCAGAAAACCCCGAATTGTCGCGAGTTGTTGCCTTCAAGCAGATGATCTTTGGCAACATCTTGCCTGAAGGGGCAGGATACGGTGATGGTTGGCGACGATGTGCAGATCGGCGGCCTGGCTCATCGGTCATCGGACCACGTGGCGCGCGATGATGGATGAGCCGGCGCGCAGGCGAGCCGCCACGCCGCTGGCGTCTTACATCTCGATGCGGCCGAAGATCAGCAGCACGTCGCCATTGTTCTTGTTGGCCGACAGGCGCGGCACGTAGGCGAACATGATCTTGGCCTTCTGCGTGCCGATCGAGGCCAGCGGCAGCGGCACCGGGAAGGGCACGCTGTGGAAGTAATCCTGGCGGCTCATGAGCATGGCGGTACCGCCCAGGCCCAGTTCCAGCCCGGTATGGGCGATCGGGAACACCCATTCATAAGCGTAGCCGGCCATGTACTGCGGATGGCGGTGCGAATCCTTGATGACGAAGCCGTACAGGGATTCATCATTGCCCTGTTCATTGCGCAAGGTCTTGCCATAGCCCAGGCCCCAGGCGTGTTCGTTGAGCTCGTTGAGCTTTTCGCGGGTATAGGTACTGCGGCCATGATGCGCCACCCCTGACAAATAGAGAGCACCATCGCCCTGGTTCCAGATGTTGGCCGCGTGGTCGCGGGTCTGCTGCCAAAGGCTGTACTGGTTGTCCTCGGCATGGGCGGCCGGCGCGATGGCCAGGGTGGCGGCTGCCGCCAGTGCCGCATTGCGCAGCATTGGGGCAAAAGTGAAGGAGTCGGCCTGGCGCCGGGGCTGGGAGGTGGTTTTCATGGTGGTGATGAACGGAAATGCAAAAAACGCGACAACGGGGAAGCGGTGAGAACAGGGGTTGAAGCGGCCGGAGGCCAGAAAGGCGAGACGCCCGCAAGCTCATCTGCAAGGGATGGACCGGGACGAAGGTAAAAAAATCCCGTGATGAGGGTATTGCTCAAAAACAAGATGTTACCAAATCACAATCGCGATCACTACCCACCCGGGGCGACAAGCTGACCGCTTGCAAGACCTGGTAACAATTTGTTGACAGGCCGCGGCAGGGCGCTGCGGCGGAGGGAGGTCTTACTGGCGCGCGTTGCGCAATTGCGAAGGCGGCTTGGCGCTGGAGAAATTGCTGCGCCAGGGGTTGATGTCCAGCCCGCCGCGCCGGGTGTAGCGGGCATAGACCGCCAGCTTCTGTGGTTTGCAGTGGCGCAGGATGTCGGTGAAGATGCGTTCCACGCATTGCTCGTGGAATTCATTGTGTTCACGGAAGCCGATGATGTACTTCAGCAGCCGCTCCTGGTCGATGGGCGCGCCCACGTACTGGATCTGCACGCTGCCCCAATCGGGCTGGCTGGTCACCGGGCAGTTGGACTTGAGCAGGTGTGACACCAGCGTCTCTTCCACCGTGGCTTCCTCCGTATTGGCGCGCAGCAGGCTGCCATCGGGATGGGCGCCCGTAGCGGCCGGTTCGATTTCCACATCGAGGCGGTCCAGCAGCAGGCCCGAAAGTTCGCCGAACTGCAACTGGCCGAACTGCGACGATTCGGTCAGCGTCACCTGCACGTTGGCGCCAGCGGCGGCCGAAAGATCAGCGCGCATCTTCGTGATCAGCTCGTCGGCGCTTTCCAGGCGTTCCTGGTTGAAGGAGTTCAGGTACAGCTTGAAGGACTTCGACTCGATGATGTTGGGCGAATCGGCCGGCACCATGAAGGTGGCAATGGCGATCTGGGGTTTGCCGCGCAGGTTCAGCCAGGAGATCTCATAGGCGGTCCAGAAGTCGGCGCCGAAGAAGGGCAGGGTGCCGCTGATCTGCAATTCGGCGCGCTTGGGCGCGCGCGCAATCGGGAACAGCAGGCTGGGATCGTAATGGGTCGGATATTCCGAGCTCTTGCCCAGGGGCGAGCTTTCCGGGGTGTGGCCGATGGTGGATGCGGACGGGGTGGTGTGGTCCATGTGAATACTCCTGCGGTGCTGCGGGTGACGTTCTGTGTTGTTGCCGCCGCGCGCCGGTGAGATGGCGCGCGGCGTCGGCGTTGATCAGCCGAGGAAGAGCTTGTACAGCGGGTTCCTGGTTTCGTCCCAGTGGCGATAGCCCAGCTGGGCCAGGAAGGCGCGGAATTCCTTCATTTCCTTCTTCGGCACTTGCAGGCCGATCAGGATGCGGCCGACATCGCCGCCCTGGTTGCGGTAGTGGAACAGGCTGATGTTCCAGCCGGGGTTCATGCTGGAGAGGAACTTCATCAGCGCGCCCGGACGCTCCGGGAATTCGAAGCGATAGAGCAACTCATCGCCCGCCAGTTCACTCTTGCCGCCCACCAGGTGACGGATGTGGACCTTGGCCAGTTCATCATGGGTCAGGTCCAGCACGCCAAAGCCTGCCTTCTCGAAATTGCGCGCGATCTTGCCCGCTTCATCCGCCGCCGACACCTGGATACCGACGAACACATGCGCCGCCTTGGCATCGCTGATGCGGTAGTTGAATTCGGTGACGTTGCGCGGGCCGACGGTTTCGCAGAAGCGGCGGAAGCTGCCGCGTTCTTCCGGAATGGTGACGGCGAAGACCGCTTCACGCGCCTCGCCGTTGTCGGCCATTTCGGCCACGAAGCGCAGGCGGTCGAAGTTCATGTTGGCGCCGCAGGCGATGGTGATCAGGGACTCGCCCTTGATCGGCTTCTTGCTGGCGCGGGCACGCTCCACGTAAGCCTTGGCACCGGCCACGGCCAGCGCACCGGCGGGTTCGACGATGCTGCGGGTGTCCTGGAAGATGTCCTTGATGGCGGTGCAGACGGCATCGGTGTCGACGATGATGACTTCGTCCACCAGTTCTTTGGCGATGCGGAAGGTTTCTTCACCTACCAGCTTGACCGCCGTGCCGTCCGAGAACAGGCCCACGTCCGGCAGGGCCACGCGGCGGCCGGCTTTGAGGCTGCGCGCCATGGCGTCGGAGTCGGTGGTCTGTACGCCGATGATCTTGATGTCCGGGCGCACTGCCTTGACGTAGGAGGCCACGCCCGCGATCAGCCCGCCACCGCCGATGGCCACGAAGATGGCGTGGATCGGGTCCGGATGCTGGCGCAGGATTTCCATGCCCACCGTGCCCTGGCCGGCGATCACGTAGGGATCGTCGAAGGGGTGGACGAAGGTCAGCTTCTGCTTCTTTTCCAGCGTCAAGGCGTGTTCGTAGGCATCGGTGAAGGAGTCGCCGAAGAGCACCACTTCGCCGCCGCGCGCCTTGACGGCATCGATCTTTACCTGCGGGGTGGTGGTGGGCATGACGATCACGGCGCGGCAGCCCAGGCGTGCTGCGGAGAGCGCCACGCCCTGGGCGTGGTTGCCGGCGGAGGCGCAGATGACGCCGCGCTTCAGTTGCGCCGGCGTCAGGTGGGCCATCTTGTTGTAGGCGCCGCGCAGCTTGAAGCTGAACACGCTCTGCATGTCTTCACGCTTGAAGTAAATTCGATTATCAATCCTTTGCGACAGCGTATTCGCCAGTTCCAGCGGGGTTTCTTGGGCGACGTCGTAGACGCGGGCGGTCAGGATCTTTTTCAGATAATCGTTACTCATGTTGGTCATCAATGAAGTGAAGTCAGGCGAGCAGCAGCGGGTTCAGGCGCGGTCATATCGCAATCAGGGTAAAAGGAATCAAGGCTGGGTAAGCCGCTCGGGATTTCCGCCTGGACCGGGCTGGCAGGTCACCGGTCCGGACCAGGGGAACTGGACATTATAAGGGAGCCGGGCAAGGCCACGGCAAGCGCGCAATGCCCAGTGCCGCAGATGAATCTTTCTTCGCGTCTTGAATCCAAGCCCGGCGGCACCAGCTAGAATGCACGCTGCGCCACCAGACCGGCTTGACGGGTGGCAAGTTTCCCCCCTGGCTGCGGCCAGCCCTTCACCTACCTGCCTCCTGCATGATCGAATCCGCCGTCCTCTGGCTGCTCAATATCCTTGCCATTCCTACCGTCGGCCTGACCTCGGTGTTCCTGATCAGCTTCATTTCGGCCACCCTGCTGCCGCTGGGTTCGGAACCGGCGGTCTTTGCCGTCATCAAGGCCAGTCCCGAGATGTTCTGGCCGGTGATCCTGGTGGCCACCTTCGGCAACACCTTGGGCGGCATCGTCGACTATTGGATGGGCTATGGGGCCAAGCAGGCGTTTGCCAAGGAGCGCTCCTCGCGCTGGTTCCACTGGCTGGAGCGCTTCGGTGCCAAAACCATGCTGCTGGCCTGGCTGCCCGGCATCGGCGACCCCATCTGCACCCTGGCCGGCTGGCTGCGGCTGCCGTTCTGGCCATCGGTGTTCTATATGGCCATCGGCAAGTTCATCCGCTATGTGCTCATGACCTGGCTGCTGCTGAACGTGCCGGATGGCTTCTGGCACAAGCTGGGCAACTGGCTGGCGTAAATTTTCAGGGATATGAAGGAAAACGGCGCCGCAAGGGCGCCGTTGGCATTTCTGGGGGAAAGTTGGAATTATCCTGCCAGGGTCGGCACGAGGTTCTCCAGCAGGCGGATGGCCAGAAAAGTGGCCGTCACGCCCAGCACGGCGAAGTGGCGGGTCTTGAGCTTCATGGCCAGGCCGGTGTCTTCGTTGAGGATGGCGGTGTGCATGGTGATCTCCTTGTGGCGTCGTCGCGGCCCGGTCAGGCCTTGCATTGGGCATATTCGGCCAGGGTAATGGCCAGGTTTTCCAGGAATTCGGTCATCAGGGTTTGCAACATGGGGTCTCCTCGGGGGAACGGGTCAGGGCATTTCCCTGATGGCTGGGTAGTTGAAGCGGATTATAGATTTCAATAATCATTTAATGAAAATTGATTGTATTTATAAATCCAATTGCTGCTGCCTATTGAGCTGGCCTGCAGCGCAAACGTCGCCGATCCGCCGCACAAGGTCTTCCAAAGCTCATGCAAGCGCGCCCAAAACCCGGGTCCGGCCATCGCGAGTTTTGCCAATAGGCTAAAATGCACCTCCGGCAGCAGATTTACCTCATACATCGATGAACGCCCCCGCACAGATCCAGGCTTTGCTTACAGACGCGCCGCATGGCGCCGCGACACCGCGCTTGCGCGAAATCCCTTACAACTACACTTCCTTCTCCGATCGCGAGATCGTGATCCGGTTGTTGGGCGAAGCTTCCTGGTCCCTGCTGGACGAGCTGCGCGGCAAGCGCCAGACCGGCCGTTCGGCGCGCATGCTGTATGAAGTATTGGGCGATATCTGGGTGGTCCGCCGCAATCCCTACCTGCAGGACGACCTGCTGGACAACCCCAAGCGTCGCGCCGCCCTGATCGAGGCGCTGAACCATCGCCTGGGCGAAGTGGACAAGCGCCGCCTGGCCACCGACCTGGCCGAATCCGGCGACGCCGAGGCCCAGCGCCGCAGCGCCAGCGTGGAAGCCCTGCTGAAGGCCGCCCGCAAGGCCATCGGCGATTTCGCTGAAGAATTCCGCCAGACCTATGACCTGCGCAAGCGTGCCACCAAGGTGCTGGGCCGTTACACGGCCAAGGACAACATCAAGTTCGACGGCCTCTCGCGCGTCTCCCACGTGACCGACGCCACTGACTGGCGCGTCGAGTACCCCTTCGTGGTGCTGACCCCGGACAGCGAAGACGAGATGGCCGGCCTGGTCAAGGCCTGTATCGAACTGGGCCTGACCATCATCCCGCGCGGCGGCGGCACCGGCTACACCGGCGGCGCCATTCCCTTGACGCCGATGTCGGCCGTCATCAATACCGAAAAGCTGGAACAGCTGGGCGCGGTCGAGATGGAAATCCTGCCCGGCCTGGACAAGCCCTACGCCACCATCTATTCGGGTGCCGGCGTGGTCACCAAGCGTGTCTCGGATGCGGCTGAAAAGGCCGGTTTCGTCTTCGCCGTGGACCCGACTTCGGCCGAAGCCTCCTGCATCGGCGGCAACGTCGCCATGAACGCCGGCGGCAAGAAGGCCGTGCTGTGGGGCACCGCCCTGGACAATCTGGCCAGCTGGCGCATGGTCGATCCGCAAGGCGACTGGCTGGAAGTGACCCGCCTGGACCACAACCTGGGCAAGATCCACGATGTGGAAGTGGCGCGCTTCAAGCTGGAGTGGTCGCATCCCGGTGAAAAGGGCCAGAAGACCGAAGTCTTCAAGACCGAGATCCTGGAAATCTCCGGCAAGAAATTCCGCAAGGAAGGCCTGGGCAAGGACGTCACCGACAAATTCCTCTCGGGCCTGCCCGGCGTGCAGAAGGAAGGTTGCGATGGCCTGATCACCTCGGCGCGCTGGATCCTGCACAAGATGCCCAAGCAGACCCGCACGGTCTGCCTGGAGTTCTTCGGCCAGGCGCGCGATGCGATTCCCTCGATCGTCGAGATCAAGGATTACCTGGACGCCGAAACCAAAAAGGGCGGCGCCATCCTGGCCGGCCTGGAACACCTGGACGAGCGCTACCTGCGCGCGGTCGGCTATGCCACCAAGTCCAAGCGCGGCGTGCTGCCCAAGATGGTGCTGATCGGCGACATCGTCGGTGACGACGAAAACGCCGTGGCGGCAGCGGCCTCGGAAGTGATCCGCATGGCCAACAACCGCGTGGGCGAAGGCTTCGTGGCCGTGAGCCCGGAAGCGCGCAAGAAATTCTGGCTGGACCGTTCGCGCACTGCCGCCATCGCCAAGCACACCAACGCCTTCAAGATCAACGAAGACGTGGTGATCCCGCTCAATCGCATGGGCGAATACACCGACGGCATCGAGCGGATCAACATCGAATTGTCGATCAAGAACAAGCTGCAGCTGTTGGCCGAACTCGATAGCTTCTTCGTCAAGGGAAACCTGCCGCTGGGCAAGAGCGACGACGCCGAGGGTGACGACATCCCCGCCGCCGAAATGCTGGAAGACCGCGTCCACCAGGCCGAAAGCCTGCTGGAACAGACCCACGCACGCTGGTCCTACCTGCTGGCCAACCTGGACAAGCCGCTGGGTGAAGCCAAGGCGGAACTGGCCGCACTGGGCCTGGAAAAGATGCTACCGGTGTTCGAGCAGCGCCTCATCGACCAGCCCGAAGCGGCTGTCTTCCACGTGGTGCAGGATCGCACCGTGCGCATTTCCTGGAAGCAGGAAGTGCGTGCGCAACTGCGCCAGATCTTCTCGGGCGCGGCCTTCAAGCTGATCCTGGAAGAATGCCAGGCCATCCACAAGCGCGTGCTGCGCGGCCGTGTCTTCGTGGCGCTGCACATGCACGCGGGGGATGGCAACGTGCACACCAACATCCCGGTCAATTCCGACCACTACGAAATGCTGCAGGATGCCCACGTCGCCGTGGCGCGCATCATGAAGCTGGCCCGTTCGCTCAATGGCGTGATCTCGGGCGAGCACGGCATCGGCATCACCAAGCTGGAATTCCTGACCGAAGACGAGATCGGCGAATTCCGCGAATACAAGAAGCGCGTGGACCCCGAAGGCCGCTTCAACAAGGGCAAGCTGCTGAACCTGCCCGGCATGGAAGCGGACCTCTCCAACGCCTATACGCCGTCGTTCGGTTTGATGGGTCACGAATCGCTGATCATGCAGCAGAGCGACATCGGTGCCATTGCCAGCAGCGTCAAGGACTGCCTGCGCTGCGGCAAGTGCAAGCCGGTCTGCTCGACCCACGTGCCGCGTGCCAACCTGCTGTACTCGCCGCGCAACAAGATCCTGGCGACTTCGCTGCTGGTGGAAGCCTTCCTCTATGAAGAGCAGACCCGCCGTGGCGTCTCCATCAAGCATTGGGAAGAATTCGAGGACGTGGCCGACCACTGCACGGTCTGCCACAAGTGCGTCACGCCTTGCCCGGTCGATATCGACTTCGGCGATGTCTCGATGAACATGCGCAACCTGCTGCGCAAGATGGGCAAGAAGTCCTTCAATGCCGGCACCAACGCGGCCATGTTCTTCTTGAACGCCACCGACCCGGCCACCATCAACGCCACCCGCAAGGTGATGACGCAGTGGGGCTTCAAGGCGCAGCGCCTGGGTAATGATTTGATGAAGAAGTTTGCCAAGAAGCAGACCCAGAAACCGCCCGCCACCGTCGGCAAGCCGCCGGTCAAGGAGCAGGTCATCCACTTCATCAACAAGAAGATGCCGGGCAACCTGCCCAAGAAGACCGCACGTGCGCTGCTGGATATCGAGGATGACAAGATCGTCCCCATCATCCGCAATCCCAAGACCACCACGGCCGATACGGAAGCGGTGTTCTATTTCCCGGGCTGCGGTTCGGAGCGCCTGTTCTCGCAGGTCGGCCTGGCCACGCAAGCGATGCTGTGGAATGTCGGCGTGCAAACGGTGCTGCCGCCGGGCTACCTGTGCTGCGGTTATCCGCAACGCGGGACCGGCGACTTCGAAAAGGGCGAGAAGATCATCACCGACAACCGCGTGCTGTTCCATCGCATGGCCAATACGCTGAACTACCTCGACATCAAGACCGTCGTGGTGTCCTGCGGTACCTGCTACGATCAGCTGCAGGGCTATGAATTCGAGAAGATCTTCCCCGGCTGCCGCATCATCGACATCCACGAATACCTGCTGGAGAAGGGCGTCAAGCTGGAAGGCGTGACCGGTACCCGCTACATGTACCACGACCCCTGCCACAGCCCGATGAAGCAGCAGGATCCGCTGAAGACCGTCAACTCGCTCATCACCACGGTGGACGCGCAGAAGATCGAGAAGAACGATCGCTGCTGCGGCGAGTCGGGCACCTTCGGCGTATCGCGTCCGGATGTCTCGACCCAGGTCCGCTTCCGCAAGGAAGAGGAAATGAAGAAGGGCAGCGACAAGGTCCGCGCCGATGGCTTCACCGGCGACGTCAAGATCCTGACCTCCTGCCCGTCCTGCTTCCAGGGCCTGTCGCGCTACAACGAGGATGCCGGCACCACTGCCGACTATATCGTCGTGGAAATGGCGCGCCACCTGCTGGGCGAAAACTGGATGCCGGAATACGTCGAGCGCGCCAACAATGGCGGCATCGAACGTATCCTGGTGTAAGCCATGAGTGCCTCCGTGGTTCCCGCTTGCGAGCTGTGCGCCGGCGATGGTGGCGAGGTGCTGTGGCAGCATCCCGCGTTTCGCGTGGTGCTGGTCGATGAGGCCGATTATCCGGGCTTCTGCCGGGTGATCTGCCACGCGCACGTGAAGGAAATGACCGACCTCGCCCCGGCCCAGCGTACGCTGCTGGCCAATGCGGTGTGGGCGGTCGAGGCCGCCCAGCGCGAGGTGATGCAGCCCGAGAAGGTCAACCTGGCCACGCTAGGCAACATGACCCCGCACGTGCATTGGCATGTGATCCCGCGCTTCACCGACGATCGCCATTTCCCCAGCCCGGTCTGGGCCGAGCCGCGCCGTGCGGCCGATGAGGCCTCGCTGGCTGCACGCCGCGCACTGCTGCCGCAGTTGCGCGAGGCTGTGCGCCGGCATCTCGATGCGGCGGGCCTGGCGGCCTGAGGCTGGCAAGCGCCCGGCCTGCGGTGACGCAGCCGGGTGCGATGTTTCTTCTCACCAATTTCAACAAGGGAGAGCCCATGAGCGCCCCGTCTTCCCCGGTTCCGGTGTCCTTCAAGGTGCGCAAGCTTTCGCGCGTGGTCGAGGTCGAGTTCGATGACGGCGTGATGTTTTCCCTGCCCTTTGAACTGATGCGCGTCCTTTCCCCCTCGGCCGAAGTGCGCGGCCACGGACCGGGCCAGGAAGTGCTGCAGACCGGCAAGCGCGACGTGGAAATCCACGGCATCGAACCGGTCGGCAACTATGGCGTCAAACCGCTGTTCTCGGACGGCCATGCCAGCGGCATCTTCACCTGGGATTACCTCTACCAGCTCGGCCGTGACCAGGCCGCCCTGTGGGAAGCCTATCTGCAGAAACTGGAAGCGGCCGGTTTCACCCGTGAAAGCGGGCGCGATCACCAGCCCGAGGTGGCAGGCGGCCACGGCTGCGGCCATTCGCACTGAGGCGCGGCGCCTCCTGATCCAGGGCAAGCTCTGCGCTGGCCCGTCTCTTATAATGTCGTCTTCATCGTTACAGGCCCAGCCATGACCAACACCACCCATTTCGGTTACGAAACCGTCAAAGAAGAAGAAAAGGTCCGCAAGGTCGCGGAAGTGTTCCACTCCGTCGCTGCCAAGTACGACGTGATGAACGACTTCATGTCGGCGGGCCTGCATCGCATCTGGAAAGCCTTCACCATCGCCCAGGCCGGCGTGCGTCCGGGCTTCAAGGTGCTCGACATCGCCGGCGGCACCGGTGACCTCTCCAAGGTCTTCGCCAAGCAGGCCGGTCCCAGCGGCGAGGTCTGGCTCACCGACATCAACGAATCCATGCTGCGCGTGGGCCGCGATCGCCTGCTCAACAAGGGCATCGTCACCCCGACCATGCTGTGCGATGCCGAGAAGCTGCCCTTCCCGGACAATTATTTCGACCGCGTCTCGGTGGCCTTCGGCCTGCGCAACATGACCCACAAGGATGCCGCCCTGGCCGAGATGCGCCGCGTGCTCAAACCTGGCGGCAAGCTGCTGGTGCTGGAATTCTCCAAGGTCTGGGAACCGCTGAAGAAGCCCTATGACGTCTATTCCTTCTCGGTCCTGCCGTGGCTGGGCAAGAAGGTCGCCAACGATGCCGACAGCTATCGCTACCTGGCCGAATCGATCCGCATGCACCCCGACCAGGAAACCCTGAAGCAGATGATGGAACAGGCCGGCCTGGACCGCGTGCAGTATTTCAACCTGACCGCCGGTGTGGCTGCACTGCATACGGGCATTAAGATGTAATTAACGCTGGGCGAGCCAGCATTAAGGCTGGCTTAATTCTGCCCGGCGACAATGATGACTCCGATTCTGCGGACTTGCTTTTCCCTCGGGCCGCCCGCAGCTTCGGCATCATCCACAAGAGGCAAGCCCATGAAAAAAATATTCCTCGCACTGCTGCTGGCGATCTCGTCGCTCTCGCTCATCATGTCGCCCGCCGAGGCCAAGCGCCTGGGTGGCGGTGGTTCTTTCGGCAAACAGTCGTCCAACTATTCGCGCCAGGCAGCGCCCTCTGCGCCGTCCTCGCCGTCCTACAGCCAGCCTTCCCGTCCTGCTGCACCAGCCGCCGCGCCGCAAAGTGCCCCCATGCCCAAGCCCGCCAGCCCCTGGCGCAATGTGCTGGGCGGTGCGCTGCTGGGCTTCGGCCTCGGTGCGCTGATGTCGCACTTCGGGATCGGTGGCGCGCTGGGCGGCATGCTGGGTTCGCTGCTGACCATCGCGCTGCTGTGCGCGGCGGTGATCTTCCTGATCCGGCTCTTTGCCCGTGGCCGTGAAGCGCAGAACAACAATCCGGCCTATGCCACACCGATGCCGGGCGTGAGCCCCATCGGCAGCGCGGCCGGTGCCACACCGGAAATCGGTTCGGGCCTGCGCGACATCAATCCGCCGCCATCCGTCCCGCATGCGCCGCCCGCCGCCCTGCAAGGCAATGGCTACGGCGGCACGGCCCAGCCGGCGCAGATCCAGCAATGGGGTATCCCCGAAGGCTTTGATACGGCCGGATTCGTGCGCAATGCCAAGACCTATTTCATCCGCCTGCAGGCGGCGTGGGATCGCGCCGATGTCAATGACATCCGTGAATTCACCACGCCCGAGATGTTCGCCGAACTGCGCATGCAACTGACCGAACGGGGTGCCGCGCCCAATGCCACCGATGTCGTGCAGCTCGATGCGCAACTGCTGGGCATCGAGACCATGGCCTTCGATTACCTGGCTACGGTGCGCTTCCAGGGTCTCATCAAGGAAGCGCCGGATGCCTCGGCCGAACCCTTCGCCGAGATCTGGAATCTCTCCAAGCCGCTCAACGGCAGCGGCGGCTGGGTGCTGGCGGGTATCCAGCAGGTCTGATGCAGGCGCAAGGCGCGCTGGATCAAGCCGGCTGCAGTGCCTGAACCTTGCCAGTGCGCCAAGCTGGTACACTTGAAACCGCCCGGCTTTTGCGGGCGGTTTTATTTTGGCGGAGGGAATTCTTTCTGCTCCGGCGTACTCAACCCGTAGTCCTCCGATCCACCCGATTCTGGAATCCATGTCCGTGCTGCCCGATCCGTCCACTCTTGTCTCCGGCCTTGATCCGATGAAACCTGCCGCTGCGGTGATCAACCACCTGCTGGCCCAGGAGCCGTGGGCGCGCGACACCCTCATGGCCCACGCCGGCAAGGTCGCCTGCATCGATACCGGCGTGATGCAATTGCGCCTGAAGGTGACCGGTGATGGCTACCTGCAGGATGTGCCGGCCGATGCGCTGGCCAATGTCACCATCCGCCTGAAGCTCTCTGACCTGCCGCTGATCGCCGCCAACCGCGAGCGCGCCGTCTCTTACGTCAAGCTGGAGGGCGATGCCGATTTCGCCAATGCCATTTCGCAGCTGAGCCAGAAGCTGCGCTGGGATGCCGAGGATGACCTCTCCCGCGTGGTCGGCGATGTCGCTGCCACCCGCATCGTCTCCGGCGCGCGCGGCCTCTTCGATGCTGCCCGCACCACGCAGCGCAAGCTGACCGAAAACCTTGCCGAGTATTTCCTGGAAGAACAACCGATGCTGATCCGCCCCCGCCAGTTGCAGGATTTTTCCGCCGACGTCGTGCGCCTGCGCGATGACCTGGAACGCCTGTCCAAGCGTATCGAGAAACTGGAGCGTCGTTAAATGCTGCTGCGTTCCATGCGTCTGCTCAAGATCATCCGTGTGGCCATTCTTTACGGCCTGGATGAAATCATCGCTTCCGAATTCGCGCCCCCGCGCATTGCCCGCATCATCAACCGCATCTTCTTCTGGCGCGACCTGACCGCCCCACGCGGTGAGCGCTTGCGCCGCGCGCTGGAGGATCTCGGTCCCATCTTCATCAAGTTCGGCCAGGTGCTCTCGACCCGGCGCGACCTGATGCCGCCCGATATCGCCAATGAACTGACGCTGCTGCAGGACCGCGTGCCGCCCTTCGATTCGGAACTGGCGGTCAAGCAGATCGAGAAGTCGCTGGGCGCACATCCGGACCAGCTCTTCGCCAGCTTCGAGCGCACCCCGGTGGCTTCGGCCTCGATCGCGCAGGTGCACTTCGCCACCCTGAAGGATGGCAAGGAAGTGGCGGTCAAGGTGCTGCGCCCCGGCATGCGCGACATCATCGATCACGACATCGGCCTGATGCACGTAGCCGCCGACTGGCTGGAACGCCTGTGGGAAGACGGCCGTCGCCTGAAGGCCAAGGAAGTCGTGGGCGAGTTCGACAAGTACCTGCACGACGAGCTCGATCTCATGCGCGAAGCGGCCAATGCCAGCCAGCTGCGCCGCAACTTCGCCGAGTCCACGCTGCTGATGGTGCCGGAGATGTATTGGGATTATTGTTCATCCTCGGTGATCGTGATGGAGCGCATGCATGGCATCCCGATCTCGCAGACCGAGCGCCTGCGCGCCGAAGGGGTGGACCTGTCCAAGCTCTCGCGCGATGGCGTGGAGATTTTCTTCACCCAGGTGTTTCGCGATGGCTTCTTCCACGCTGACATGCACCCCGGCAACATCCTGGTGTCGGTGGCCCCGGAAACTTTCGGCCGCTATATCGCGCTGGACTTCGGCATCGTCGGCACGCTCAATGATTACGACAAGGATTACCTGTCGCAGAATTTCCTGGCCTTCTTCCGCCGCGATTACAAGCGCGTGGCCGAGGCCCACATCGAATCCGGATGGGCCCCCAAGGAAACCCGCGTCGATGAACTCGAAGCCGCCGTGCGTGCCTGCTGCGAACCGATCTTCGACCGCCCGTTGAAGGACATCTCCTTCGGCCAGGTGCTGCTGCGCCTGTTCCAGACCTCGCGTCGTTTCAACGTGGAAGTGCAGCCGCAACTGGTGCTGCTGCAGAAGACCCTGCTCAACGTCGAAGGACTGGGCCGCCAGCTCGATCCGGACCTGGACCTGTGGAAGACCGCCAAGCCCTATCTCGAACGCTGGATGAGCGAACAGATCGGCTGGCGCGGTTTCGTCGAACAGCTGAAGGTGGAAGTGCCGCGTTACAGCCGCTTGCTGCCGGAACTGCCGCGCCTGGCGCACCAGGCGCTGACGCGCTACACCGAAGGCGAGAACCAGCCGCAGAACACCGAGCTGATTCGCAAGCTGCTGGCCGAGCAGCGGCGCACCAACATGCTTTTGGGCGTGATCGTCTATTTCGGCGGCGGGCTCATCGGCGGCATCATCGTGATCCAGGTGCTGATGCACTTCCTGAAGTTCTATTGATGTAAATAATTTAGATATTTAGATATTTAGATAATTTGGATAGTTTGGATAATTTGGAAAATATCTAAAATTGTCTCCAGCAAGCGCCGGCCTATGCCGGCGTTTCGCATGGTTCAACCAAAAAAGATAAAGGCCAGAAAACACCGTGGGAACCGACGACAACAGCCTGTCCGATGCGCGCGTGCGCATGCTGCCCTATATCGTGGCGGCGACTTTCTTCATGGAGTATCTCGATACCACCATCATCGCCACGGCCTTGCCGCAGATGGCGCAGTCCTTCGGTGTCGGCCCCAACGAACTGAGCCTGGGCATGACGGCCTACATGCTGACGCTGGCCGTCTTCATTCCCATCAGCGGCTGGGTGGCCGACCGCTTCGGTTCGCGTACCGTGTTCGGATTGGCCATTGCCATCTTCACGTTCGCTTCCATCCTGTGCGGTTTTTCGCAGAACGTGTGGGAATTCACCGCAGCGCGCGTGCTGCAGGGGCTGGGCGGGGCGATGATGGTACCGGTCGGACGCATGATCGTGGTGCGCAGTACCGGCAAGGACAGGCTGATGAAAGCCATTGCCACCATCACCTGGCCGGCCATCGTGGCACCCGTGGTGGGGCCATCAATCGGTGGTTTCATCACCACCTATGCTTCCTGGCATTGGATCTTCCTGATGAACGTGCCGTTCGGTATCGCCGCGTTCATTGCCGTGATGCGCGTGGTGCGCAATGAACACGGGCACAGCAAGCGGCCGCTGGATGTGATTGGCTTCCTGCTCTCGGGCGCGGCGCTCACTTCGCTGCTGTATGGCACCGAGATCGCCAGCCATATGGAATCCAACATCAAGGTGGCGCTTGGCTTCGTGGGCCTGGGTGTGGTGCTCGGGTACGGCGCGTGGTGGCACATGCAGCGCATCGAACATCCGCTGCTGGATTTTTCCAGCCTGCGTATCCCGACCTATTCGGTGACGGTGCTGACCGGTTCGCTTACGCGTATCGGCGTGGATGCGGTGCCTTACCTGATGCCGCTGATGTTCCAGATCGGTTTCGGCCTGACGGCGTTCCAGTCGGGTTTGCTGCTGCTGGCCACTGCCCTTGGCAATCTTGGCATGAAGGCGTTCACCACGCGTATCCTGCAGCGCTTCGGTTTCCGCAGTGTCGCGGTCAACAATGCGGCCATCGCCGGCTGCCTCATCATTGCCTGCGGCTTGCTCACGCCAGGCACGCCGCTGCCGGTGATCCTGGGGGTGATCTTCTGTTATGGGCTGTCGCGGTCGATGCAGTTTTCTACCCTGGCCACGCTGGCCTATGCCGATATCAGCGATGCCCGCAAATCCTCGGCCAGTACCCTCTGGAGCGTGGCGCAGCAGATGACCATCGGCATGGGCATCGCCTTCGGTGCGCTGGCCTTGCGGATCGCGGCGGCGCTGCGGGGCGAGGAGATCGATGCCAGCGGCGCGCATTTCACGCTGGGCGATTTCCAGTGGGCTTTTGCGATGGCCGGTGTAGTGACATTGATCTCGGTGATCGGCTATCGCGGCCTGGCGCGGGACGCGGGCAGCAACATCGGTGGCGGGATGCGCGCGGCGCAAGGCAAGCGCTGAACTGCGCTGGCGCGCCTTCAGCGGTGCGCCGAAAAGCGCTCCGCCAGGCGCTCGCGGCGGAAGTGCTCGACCACGAAGTCGACGAATACCCGCGTCTTGGCCGGCAGCAGCCGCGCCGCAGTGAAGTAGAGCGAGAGCATGCCGGTATCCACGTACCAGTCCGGCAGCACCCGTACCAGCGTGCCGCGGTCCAGATAGAGCAGGGCGTGCGGCATCGACACCAGCGTGATGCCCAGCCCCGCTTCGGCCACTTCGCAAGCCGCATTGGCATCGCTCATGGTCATGCGTTGCTGCAGCGTCACCGGGGCCTGCTGGCCGCCGTGGTCGCGTAGCGAGAAGGGCCGCACGCGTCCCGTCTGCGGCGAGCGGATCAGGATGCCCGCATGCTCGGCCAGGTCGGCCGGCGAGCGCAAGGCGGGATGCGTCTCCAGGTAGGCGGGGGAAGCCAGCAGCACCCGATGCGCCGGGGCCAGCTCGCGCGCCACCACGCCGGGCGACAGCTCGGTGCCGCCGGCGATGGCGGCATCAAATCCCTCCGTGATGAGATCCACCGAGCGGTTCTCGAAATGCCAGTCCGGCTGGATGCCCGGATAGCGTCCCAGGAATTCTCCCAGCAAGGGCACGATGTATTGCCGCCCGAAACCAGTCCCCATGCTGACCTTGAGCGTGCCGGCCGGCTGCCCGCCGGCGCTGGCCAGATTGGCTACGGCACTGCGGATGGCTTGCAGGCCGCCGCCGACTTCCTGCAGGAAACGTTCGCCCGCTTCGGTCAGCGAGAGCTTGCGGGTGCTCCGGTGAAACAGCCGCACGCCCAGTGAGGTCTCCAGCCGTGCCACGTTCTTGCCCACCGCCGCCGAGGTCAGGCCGAGCTGGCGTGCCGCCGCCGAAAAGCTGCCCACGTGGGCCGCAGCGACGAAGCATTCGATGCTGGTCATGGTTTCCATCGCTTGATTCTAAACCATTGGTTTAAAAAGAAGATAGGGATTGCCAGCTAGTCGCCACATAATCAAACACCGATACTTGCTTCAACCCGGACGCACACAGCAGCACCCCGCTGCAGGCCGACGGGGCCAATCCTTCACTTTCAAGGAGCAAGATCATGAACAAGCAAATCCAGACCGCCGCCGCATCCGCCTCCACCTCCACCCTGGCCTCCAAGGTTGCCTTCGTGCAAGGCGGTTCGCGCGGCATCGGCGCGGCCATCGTGCAGCGCCTCGCCGCCGAAGGCGTCACCGTCGCCTTCACCTATGTCACTTCGCCGGACAAGGCGCAAGCCCTGGTTTCCCGCGTCGAAGCCGCCGGTGGCCGCGCCCTGGCGATCCAGGCCGACAGCACCGATGCAGCCGCCCTGCAGCAAGCCATCCGCCTGGCCGCCGAGACCTTTGGTCGCCTCGATATTCTGGTCAACAATGCTGGCGTGCTGGCCATAGGCCCCATCGATGAGTTCAAGCTGGAAGACCTGGACCGCACCCTGGCCGTGAACGTGCGCAGCGTGGTCGTGGCGACCCAGGCGGCCGTGCGCTACATGGGCGAAGGTGGCCGCGTCATCAGCATCGGCAGCACCAACGCCGACCGCATCCCCTTTGCCGGCGGCGCCGTGTATGCCATGAGCAAGTCGGCACTGGTTGGCTTGACCAAGGGCCTGGCCCGCGACCTCGGCCCGCGCGGCATCACCGTCAACAATGTCCAGCCCGGTCCGGTCGATACCGACATGAATCCGGCCAACAGCGACTTTGCTGCGTCCCTGACTGGCTTGATGGCACTGCCGCGCTATGGCAAGGCGGAGGAAATTGCCAGTTTCGTGGCTTATCTGGCAGGTCCGGAAGCCGGCTACATCACTGGTGCCAACCTGATGATCGATGGCGGTTTCTCGGCTTGATCGCTGCTGGGCCCGTCACTCTCAGGACGTAAAAAAACCTCGCGCCAGTTTGCACCGGGCGAGGTTTGTTCGTGCGTGCGGCAATCAGGCAATCAGGCGAACAGGCGTGCCAGCTCTACGCCCGGCTCCGGCGCACGCATGAAGGCTTCACCGACCAGGAAGGCGTGCACGTCGGCATCGCGCATGCGCTTGACGTCGTCCGGTGTGGCGATGGCCGACTCGGTAACCACCAGCTTTTCCGGCGGGATGCGCGGCAGCAGGTTCAGGGTGGTGTCCAGCGTGGTTTCAAAGGTGCGCAGGTTGCGGTTGTTGATGCCCAGCAGACGCGTCTTGAGCTTCAGGGCGGCTTCCAGTTCGGCCTGGTCATGGACTTCCACCAGCACGCTCATGCCCAGCTCATGGGCGCAGGCTTCCATGTCGGCCATCAGGCCATGGTCCAGCGCGGCCACGATCAGCAGGATGGCGTCCGCGCCCCAGGAGCGCGCCTGGTAGATCTGGTAATGATCCATCATGAAATCCTTGCGCAGCACCGGCAGGGCACACGCGGCGCGCGCCTGTTTGAGGTAGTCCGGCGAGCCCTGGAAGAATTGTTCATCGGTCAGTACCGATAGGCAGGCCGCGCCATGTTCGGCATAGCTCACCGCGATTTCGGCCGGCTTGAAGTCGGGCCGGATTACGCCCTTGGAAGGCGAGGCCTTCTTGACTTCGGCAATCACGCCGGCCTGGCCGTTGGCGATCTTGCCGCGCAGGCTCTCTTCGAAATTGCGCAGTTCCGAGCGCAATTCGCTGTCGGTTTCCACATCGCGGCGCAGGCTGGCAAGGTCGCGCTGCTTCTGCGCGATGCGGACTTCCTCGGCCTTGACGTCGAGGATCTTGTTGAGGATGTCGGACATGAGCTTCCTTGTCGGTTTCAATGTTTGCCGCCGAGCTGGCGGGTCACCTGGACGAACTGGTCCAGCTTGGCGCGGGCCGCGCCGGAGGCGATGGTCGCGCGTGCGGTCTGCAGGCCCTCTGCGATGGAAGGCGCAACGCCGGCTGCATACAGGGCGGTGGCGGCATTGATGACTACGATGTCGTGCACCGGACCGGGTTCCCCGCGCAGGGCTTCGAAGATCTTCTCCTTCGATTCGGTGGCATTGCCGACCTGCAAGTTGCGGCTGGCAAACATGGACAGCCCGAAGTCTTCCGGATGGATCTCGTATTCGCGGATCTCGCCGTTGACCAGCTCGCCCACCATGGTGGCGCCGCCCAGCGTGACTTCGTCGAGGTTGTCGCGGCCCCAGACCACAATGGCGTGTTGCGCACCCAGGCGTTGCAGCACGCGCACCTGGATGCCGACCAGGTCCGCATGGAATACGCCCATTAGGATGTTGGGGGCACCGGCCGGATTGGTGAGCGGACCGAGGATGTTGAAGATGGTGCGCACGCCCAGCTCCTTGCGCACCGGGGCCGCATGCTTCATGGCGGCGTGGTGGTTGGGGGCGAACATGAAGCCGATGCCGGTCTGGGCAATCGATTGCGCCACTTGCTCGGGTTGCAGGTTGATGTCCGCACCGAGTGCTTCGAGCACGTCGGCGCTGCCGGAGGAGGAAGAAACACTGCGTCCGCCATGCTTGGCCACGCGTGCACCGGCGGCCGCCGCCACGAACATGGAGGCGGTGGAAATGTTGAAGGTGTGGGCACCGTCGCCGCCGGTGCCGACGATGTCGAGCAGGCGCGAGGTGTCGGCCATCGGCACCTTGGTGGCGAATTCGCGCATGACCTGGGCGGCGGCGGCGATCTCGCCGATGCTTTCCTTTTTCACGCGCAGGCCCATGGTCAGGGCCGCGATCATCACCGGCGACATCTCGCCGCCCATGATCTGGCGGAACAGCGTCAGCATTTCATCGTGGAAGATCTCGCGGTGTTCGATACAGCGCAGCAGCGCTTCTTGGGGAGTGATGGGCATGTCTTGTCTCGATGTGTGTAATGGTCTCAGCCGTGGGCGCTGCCGGTCAGGAAGTTCTTGAGCAGGGCGTGGCCGTGCTCGGAAAGGATGGACTCGGGGTGGAACTGCACGCCTTGCAGGTCGAACTCCTTGTGGCGTACGCCCATGATCTCGCCATCGTCGGTCCAGGCGGTCACTTCCAGGCAATCCGGCAGGCTGGCGCGTTCGATGGCCAGCGAGTGGTAGCGGATCACGGTGTAGGGGGTGGGCAGGTCCTTGAAGACGCCCACGCCGGTGTGCGCGATTTTGGACGTCTTGCCATGCATGACCTGCTTGGCGCGGATGATGTTGCCGCCGAAGGCTTCACCGATGGCCTGGTGACCCAGGCAAACACCAAGGATGGGCAGCTTGCCGGAAAATTCCTTCAGCAGGTCCACGCAGATGCCGGCTTCCTTGGGGCTGCAGGGGCCGGGGGAGAGGCAGATGCGTTCGGGGTTGAGCTTCTTGATGTCATCCAGCGTGATCTCGTCATTGCGGATGGTCAGCACCTCTTCGCCCAGCTCGCCGAAGTATTGCACCAGGTTGTAGGTGAAGGAGTCGTAGTTGTCGATCATCAGCAGCATTTAGATTTCTCCGTCCAGGCCATCTTGCACTTGTTCAGCAGCGCGCAGTACGGCGCGCGCCTTGTTTTCGGTTTCTTCCCATTCCATTTCTGGCACCGAGTCGGCCACGATGCCGGCGGCCGCCTGCACGTACAGGGTGCCATCCTTGATGACACCGGTACGGATCGCAATGGCCACGTCCATCTCGCCGCCGAAGGAGAGATAGCCGCAGGCGCCGCCATAGATGCCGCGCTTGGTCGGTTCCAGTTCGTCGATGATTTCCATGGCGCGCACCTTGGGGGCGCCCGACAGGGTGCCGGCCGGGAAGGTGGCCTTGAGCACATCCAGGTTGGACATGCCGGGTTTCAAGATGCCCTCGACGTTGGAGACGATGTGCTGCACGTGGGAATATTTCTCGATCACCATCTGGTCGGTGACCTTGACGCTGCCGGTGGTGGCGATGCGGCCGATGTCGTTGCGGGCCAGGTCGATCAGCATCACGTGTTCGGCGATTTCCTTGGGATCGGCCAGCAGTTCGCGCGCCAGCTGTTCATCGCGCTCGATGGTGGAGCCGCGCGGCCGCGTGCCGGCCAGCGGACGGATGGTGATCTTCTTCTGGCCTTCACCGATGGATTCGTTGCGCACCAGGATTTCCGGCGAG
Source organism: Herbaspirillum aquaticum (assembly GCF_002213425.1). Taxonomy (GTDB): domain Bacteria; phylum Pseudomonadota; class Gammaproteobacteria; order Burkholderiales; family Burkholderiaceae_D; genus Herbaspirillum; species Herbaspirillum aquaticum. The sequence goes on from NZ_NJGV01000017.1 coordinate 96,574, forward strand.
GCGCCGACGATCTGCATGTCGCCGAAGTTGTAGAAGTACATGTAAGGAGAGGGGTTCAGCGAACGCAGCGCGCGGTACAGCATCAGCGGCGAATCCACATAGGATTTCCTGAGGCGCTGGCCGATCTGCACCTGCATCAGGTCACCGGCCATCACGTATTCCTTGGCGCGGGCCACGGCCTTGAGATATTCGTCCTTGGGGAATTCGCGGATCGTTTCGGTACGCACCGAGCCGGTCGTGACGGGCGCATCGGCCGGGCGGCGCAGCATGGCGCGCAGGTCGCGCAGGCGCTGGCGGCCACGGGAGAAGGCTTCCGGCTGGGTGGGGTCGGCGTAGACGATCAGGTAAAGCTTGCCGGAGAGGTTGTCGATGACGGCCAGTTCCTCGGTCAGCAGCAGCTGGATGTCGGGCAGGCCCAGCGTATCCTGCGGAGCGCTGTTTTCCAGGCGCTTTTCGATGTAGCGCACGGCGTCGTAGCCGAAATAGCCGGCCAGGCCGCCGCAGAAGCGCGGCATGCCGGGACGGATGGCGACCTTGAAGCGGGATTGATACTCGGCGATGAATTCCAGGGCATTGCCTTGGGCGGTCTCGATGACCTCGTCATTCTTGAGCACTTCGATCTGCTGGCCGCTGCAGCGGATCTTGGTGGAGGCGGGCAGGCCGATGAAGGAGTAGCGGCCGAAGCGTTCGCCACCGACCACCGACTCCAGCAGGAAGGTGTTCTTGCCGGTGTTGTGGCTCTGGGCCAGCTTGAGATAGAGCGTCAGCGGGGTTTCCAGGTCGGCGAAGGCTTCGGCGATCAGGGGGATGCGGTTGTAGCCTTCGGCGGCCAGCGATTTGAATTCGAGTTCGGTCATGTGTCACTCCAGACCGCCATTGTAGGGTACGCGGGCCTGGCCGCAGACCGTCGCAACACGCCATGAAGCCATGGACGCGATGCACGCGGATGCAGCAGACAGGTGCGGACTCTCGTCAGCGGTGTCGTTATGGAAATTACGGGAAATGCGGAGGATGCGGTACCACAACAAACGACCCGGCACGCAGGTGCGGCCAGGTCCAGGCGTCAATTACTGCGCCTGGAATTGCCAGCGTCGCCACAGCCAGGCCTCAGGGGCGGCTGTCGGTTGAGCGGTTCGTTTGTTGTTACGAAACATTGATGTGGGTCGCGATTGGATCTTCGGTCTGTCGACCGGTGAGCTGACGGGCTGTCAGTCCACCGAGATTTGCTGCGCTGCTTCTACAAGCGTCGAAACTATACCATCCGAATCGACGTCGTGTATAGATTCACCGTGATTGTAGCCGTACGGAACATTCAGGACACGGCATCCCGCCGCGCGGGCCGCCTGGGCGTCGTTGCTGGAGTCGCCGATGGCCACGACCTGTGCCGGTGCCAGGGCGAAATCCTCACAGACTTTCAGCAAGGGCATGGGGTCGGGCTTCTTCTTCGGGAAGGAGTCGCCGCCATAGACGATCTCGAAGAAATCGCGCAGCCCCTTCTTCTGCAGCAGCGGCACGGCGAAGGCCAGCGGCTTGTTGGTCACGCAGGCCAGGCGCAGGCCCTTGGTGCGCAGGGCTTGCAGGCCTTCGACCACGCCCGGGTAGAGCGAGGAATAGTCGCCATTGATGGCCAGGTAATGCTCGGTGTAGCTCTCCAGCGCTTGCTGGAAGTATTGCGCCGCCTCGTCCTCGGCGTAGTCCACGGCCAGCACGCGGCGGATCAGGTTTTCGGTCCCCTTGCCGACGAAGTTGACGATGGTTTCCTGGGACAGGGGCGTCAGTCCCAATTCTTCACGCATGCGGTTGACCGCGACGTGGAAGTCAGCGGCCGTGTCCAGCATGGTGCCGTCCAGGTCGATGATGGCGGCCTTGATGTTGGTCAGATTCTTCATATGCCCTGGAAACCTCGTTGTTTGTTCGTCTGGCGAAGGGGGACGCGATCAGACCTGGGCCAGTTCGGCGCGCATGGCGTCGATGACGGCCTTGTAGTCCGGCTTGCCGAAGATGGCCGAACCGGCCACGAAGGTATCGGCGCCAGCGCGGGCGGCGGCGGCGATGTTCTCGACCTTGATACCGCCATCGACTTCCAGCAGGATGTCGCGGCCGGATTCGTCGATGCGGCGGCGCACTTCGGCGATCTTCTTCAAGGCTTCGGGGATGAAGGACTGGCCACCGAAACCGGGGTTCACCGACATGATCAGGACCATGTCCAGCTTGTCCATCACATGGTCCAGGTAGTGCAGGGGCGTGCCGGGGTTGAACACCAGGCCGGCCTTGCAGCCGTTGTCGCGGATCAGTTGGAGGGAGCGGTCGATGTGCTCGGAGGCTTCCGGGTGGAAGGTGATGAGGTTGGCGCCGGCCTTGGCGAAGTCGGGGATGATGCGGTCCACCGGCTTGACCATCAGGTGCACGTCGATGGGCACCTGCACGTGCGGGCGGATGGCTTCGCATACCAGCGGGCCGATGGTCAGGTTGGGGACGTAGTGGTTGTCCATCACGTCGAAGTGAATGAAATCGGCACCGGCGGCGACGACATTGCGCACTTCTTCACCCAGGCGGGCGAAATCGGCGGACAGGATGCTGGGGGCGATACGGAAGGTCGGCATGGCTGTAAAGAATGGATGGCTGAATCGACATTGGCCGCCGGGCGCAGGCGCAAAGGCGGCAAAACCGCTATTCTACCTTGCTGCAGCGCCCGCCGGCCCGGCCGATGAGCTGGCTGCCCTGCCTTGCAGCGGGCAGGGCACGCGAAACGCATCGGCTTGCGCAGCTGGCTGAATTCGTGTGCAATCCGGGGTGGCCGCGCGCGCCTGATGGCCCGGCGCGGCGGCAGCCCCTTCACAACACAGGAAACCCCATGGCAGCGTATGAGTTCACGGTGACGGTCAAGACCCAGTACCTGGAGGAACAATCCGATCCATCGCGTTCGCACTACGTGTTCGCCTATGCGATCACCATCGTCAATACCGGGACGGTCCCGGCCCAGCTGATCTCGCGCCACTGGGTCATCACCGACGCCAACAACCACGTGCAGGAAGTGCGCGGCCTGGGGGTGGTCGGGCACCAGCCCTTCCTGCAGCCAGGCGAGCAGTTCGAATACACCAGCGGTACCTCGCTCAAGACTCCCCAGGGCAGCATGCATGGTGAATATTTCTGCGTGGCCGAGGATGGCGAGCAGTTCGACGTCCGCATCCCTGAGTTCGTGCTTTCACTGCCGCGCACCTTGCACTGAATTTTTCTTCCTGAGCCAGGGCGACGGATTTTTCAGCGCGGGTCGCTGTCTGTCGTCTCTCGCGCTTGCTGCCCTTTGTTTTCCTGCGATTCTTCCTGCTTGGCACTCACCGGCCGGCCATTGTGTTCCTTGCGGCCCGAGAACATGGTCCACCAGACGATGAAGACCAGTACGAAGAAGGCGGCACTTGCTTCCAGGATCAACCACAACATGAATTTGTCTCCGATGTCATTGAATCGTTTTGCCAAGCTGTCGGCGCTGCGGCGCCTTAGTGTACCCGCGATGGCGGTCTCGGTCGCCGTCCTGCTGGCGGCCTGCCAGACCACGCCGCTGACCACGCCTGCCCCAAGCCAGCCATCGCCCAAGCCAGTGGCCCAGCCGGGCCCGGCCATGCGCGCCACCACCTTCGCCCAGCTGCCCGGCTGGAACAATGACGACCTGCGCGAAGCCTGGCCGGCCCTGCAGTCGTCCTGCTCGGTCATGATCCGCAAGCCGGAGTGGCGCGCTGCCTGTGGTGCGGCCCAGCAGGTCAATGCCAATGACCTGGGCTTCCTGCGCCAGTATTTCGAGACCTATTTCACGCCGTATCAGTTGTTCAACCCCGACGGGACAGATACCGGACTGGTGACGGGCTACTACGAGCCGCTGCTGCGCGGTTCGCGCCGCCGTGCCGGGCCGTACCAGACGCCGTTGTACCAGGCTCCGGACGACCTGCTGACCATCGACATGGCCAGTGTCTATCCCGAGCTGAAGAACCTGCGCCTGCGCGGCAAGGTGGTCGGACGCAAGGTGGTGCCGTATCCGACGCGCGCCGAGTTGATGCAGGGCAATAGTCTGTCCGGCAAGGAAATCGTCTGGGTGGATGATCCGGTGGAGGCCTTCTTCCTGCAGGTGCAGGGCTCGGGCCGCGTGTATCTGCCGGAGTCGCGCGAGACCATCCGCCTGGCCTATGCGGACCAGAATGGCCGTCCCTACAAGTCGATTGGCCGCTATCTGGTGGACAAGGGCGAGATGGAACTGTCCCAGGCATCGGCCCAGAACATCAAGGCCTGGGTCCAGGCCAATCCGGCGCGCAAGGAAGAGTTGCTCAATGCCAATCCGAGTTATGTCTTCTTCAAGGAAGAAAAGCTGCCGGATCCTTCCAAAGGCCCCAAGGGCGCGCAGGGCATCCCGCTGACCCCGCAGCGCTCCATCGCCATCGATCCCCAGCATGTGCCGCTGGGTGCGCCGGTGTTCCTGGCCACGACGCTGCCCAATAGCGACCGTCCGCTGCAGCGGCTGGTGGTCGCGCAAGATACCGGCGGCGCCATTCGCGGCGTGGTGCGGGCTGACTATTTCTGGGGATTTGGCGATGAAGCCGAGGATCGCGCCGGGGCCATGAAGCAGCGCGGCATGATGTGGGTGCTGCTGCCCAAGGGGATGACGCCGCCGGGAGGCAACTGAATTTCTCTGAATTCCTTGTGGCAATGAAAAAGCCTGATCCTGTCGAGGGATCAGGCTTTTTTGCCGATGGCGGGGCTGCTATATAAGGATCAGCGCAGTACCAGCACGGGGATGGTTGAATGGGTCAACACCTTCTGCGTCTTGCTGCCCAGGAAGATGCGCGAGAGCCCGCTGCGCCCGTGGGAAGCCATGAAGATGGCATCGCAGCCGTGCAGTGTTGCCGCCTTGATGATTTCTTCATCGGGATTGAAGGACATCACGATTTCGGTTTGGCAGGGCACGCCGGCGGCGGCCGCAGCGTCTGCGATCTTCTTGATGTGCTGGTTGGCCAGGGTTTTGACGTTTTCTTCATAAAGGGCAGGATCGATGGCCATCGAGCTCTCGGCCAGCGGCGAGAACGGGTAGGGTTCGGCCACCGAGATGCCGACGATGCTTGCGCCGCTGTTTTTGGCGTAGTCGATGGCCGTGGCGATGGCCTTGTCCGAGCGTTCTGAGCCGTCCGTGGGGACCAGGATGTTCTTGAACATGTTCGCCTCCTTATATATAGGGATAGGGGATGACTCCAATATAGCCCCGTGGGGCCTTGCCTGCATGAAATTCTTGGTAGTCATTGCGCCAGGTCGGACCGGCGCATTATTTTTGGCTTATTCTTGCGGTTCGCCGTGCCGGTTGCTGCCACGCCCGGGCGGATTGCCGATTCATTCATAAGAAGGAGACCCACTATGAGCTACCAAAACATCCTGGTCGAGACCCACGACAAGGTCGGCCTGATCCGCCTGAACCGTCCCAAGGCGCTCAATGCCTTGAGCGACGACCTCATGAGCGAGCTGGGAACGGCCTTGCTGGCCTTCGACGCCCAGGACGAGATTGGCTGCATCATCGTCACCGGCAGCGAAAAGGCCTTTGCGGCGGGCGCTGATATCAGCGTAATGGCCGGGTTTGACTATATGGACGTCTTCAATGGTGAATTCATTACCCGCAACTGGGAGACCCTGCGCCGCATCCGCAAGCCGGTCCTTGCGGCGGTGGCGGGTTACGCGCTGGGCGGCGGCTGTGAGCTGGCGATGATGTGCGACTTCATCATCGCGGCCGACAATGCTAAGTTCGGACAACCGGAGATCAAGCTGGGCATCATCCCCGGCGCTGGCGGTACGCAGCGCCTGCCGCGTGCGGTCTCCAAGTCCAAGGCCATGGACCTGGCGCTGACGGCCCGCATGATGGATGCGCAGGAGGCCGAGCGTGCCGGGCTGGTGTCGCGCATCGTGCCGGCCGACAAGCTCATGGAAGAGGCCATGGCCGCTGCAGTGACCATTACGGAGATGCCGCGCCAGGTCGCGATGATGGTGAAGGATTCGGTCAACCGTGCCTACGAGACCACTTTGTCCGAGGGGATGAAGTATGAACGGGCGCTCTTCTATAGCTGCTTTGCCACCGAAGACCAGAAGGAGGGCATGAAAGCCTTCCTGGAAAAGCGGCCGGCGGTGTTCAAGAACGCCTGATCACTTCTCTTTGGATGCAGTAGAAAGGGCCGCCCGTCAGGGCGGCCCTTTTTTCTGAATGATTTACTGTTTTGTTCATATCGCTTGTAACCCACGCCAGTAAAGGGTTTGGGGTGAAGTGAGGCAGCCGGGGGAAGGCTTGGTCTAAATTATTTTCGATTATTTTTCAAAAAGTACTTGCGCGGTGGGTAGGGCGTTGCTATAGTTCGCCCCCTGCTGACGCGACACACGAAGCGAAGTTGAAAAACAGAGCGATGGATGTCGGCGAAGCAAAGAGTAGTGAAGCAGGATGTAAGGCGTTTTAAATGGAAGTAGTCAAAGCGGAAGTTAAGCGAGACGAAAAAATTTAAAACGAATCGCAAAAAAGTAGTTGACGCGATAAACA
>NZ_NJGV01000018.1 GCF_002213425.1 Herbaspirillum aquaticum
CGTAACGAGGGTTCTTGGGAATAACAAGCCTGACGATGACCTACTTTCACACTGGTTGCAGCACTATCATCGGCGCGAAGTCGTTTCACGGTCCTGTTCGGGATGGGAAGGGGTGGTACCAACTTGCTATAGTCATCAGGCATAACTTGTAAAGTCAGTTGCTCTCGATGGAGCAGCAACTAACCCAAACTGGAAGAAGTATTTAGTAGATTCTTGGGTGTGATGCACTAAGGGCAAACACAATATATGCTCAACTTGTCTATAACAGAGCTAATGTTATAGGAACAAGCCGCACGGGCAATTAGTATCAGTTAGCTTAACGCATTACTGCGCTTCCACACCTGACCTATCAACGTCCTGGTCTCGAACGACCCTTTAGGGGAATCTAGTTCCCGGGAAGTCTCATCTCAAGGCGAGTTTCCCGCTTAGATGCTTTCAGCGGTTATCTCTTCCGAACTTAGCTACTCGGCAATGCCACTGGCGTGACAACCGATACACCAGAGGTTCGTCCACTCCGGTCCTCTCGTACTAGGAGCAGCCCCCTTCAAACTTCCAACGCCCACGGCAGATAGGGACCAAACTGTCTCACGACGTTTTAAACCCAGCTCACGTACCACTTTAAATGGCGAACAGCCATACCCTTGGGACCGGCTACAGCCCCAGGATGTGATGAGCCGACATCGAGGTGCCAAACTCCCCCGTCGATATGAACTCTTGGGAGGAATCAGCCTGTTATCCCCAGAGTACCTTTTATCCGTTGAGCGATGGCCCTTCCATACAGAACCACCGGATCACTATGTCCTACTTTCGTACCTGCTCGACTTGTCAGTCTCGCAGTTAAGCACGCTTATGCCATTGCACTATTAGCACGATGTCCGACCGTACCTAGCGTACCTTCGAACTCCTCCGTTACACTTTGGGAGGAGACCGCCCCAGTCAAACTGCCTACCATGCACTGTCCCCGATCCGGATAACGGACCAAGGTTAGAACCTCAAACAAACCAGGGTGGTATTTCAAGGTCGGCTCCATAGGAACTAGCGTCCCTACTTCAAAGCCTCCCACCTATCCTACACAGATTGGTTCAAAGTCCAATGCAAAGCTACAGTAAAGGTTCATGGGGTCTTTCCGTCTAGCCGCGGGTAGATTGCATCATCACAAACATTTCAACTTCGCTGAGTCTCGGGAGGAGACAGTGTGGCCATCGTTACGCCATTCGTGCAGGTCGGAACTTACCCGACAAGGAATTTCGCTACCTTAGGACCGTTATAGTTACGGCCGCCGTTTACTGGGACTTCAATCAAGAGCTTGCACCCCATCATTTAATCTTCCAGCACCGGGCAGGCGTCACACCCTATACGTCCACTTTCGTGTTTGCAGAGTGCTGTGTTTTTATTAAACAGTCGCAGCCACCATTTTATTGCAACCCTTTTGTCCTTCTGGCGCAGGCCAGTCAAACTACTTGGGCGTACCTTATCCCGAAGTTACGGTACCAATTTGCCGAGTTCCTTCTCCCGAGTTCTCTCAAGCGCCTTAGAATACTCATCTCGCCCACCTGTGTCGGTTTGCGGTACGGTCTCGTTAGACTGAAGCTTAGAGGCTTTTCTTGGAACCACTTCCGATTGCTTCGCGAACAAGTTCGCTCGTCTCACACCCTTGAATTACGCTGCCGGATTTGCCTAACAGCCTTCTTCGATGCAAAAACCGACTATTCCAACAGTCGGACAACCTTCCGCGATCCGTCCCCCCATCGCATCTAACGACGGTGCAGGAATATTAACCTGCTTCCCATCAGCTACGCATCTCTGCCTCGCCTTAGGGGCCGACTCACCCTGCTCCGATGAACGTTGAACAGGAAACCTTGGGCTTACGGCGTGCGGGCTTTTCACCCGCATTATCGCTACTCATGTCAGCATTCGCACTTCTGATACCTCCAGCATCCTTTACAAGACACCTTCACAGGCTTACAGAACGCTCTCCTACCATATCCTTACGGATATCCGCAGCTTCGGTGACTGGCTTAGCCCCGTTACATCTTCCGCGCAGGACGACTCGATCAGTGAGCTATTACGCTTTCTTTAAAGGATGGCTGCTTCTAAGCCAACCTCCTGACTGTTTTAGCCTTCCCACTTCGTTTTCCACTTAGCCAATCTTTGGGACCTTAGCTGGCGGTCTGGGTTGTTTCCCTCTTGACGTCGGACGTTAGCACCCGGCGTCTGTCTCCCAAGCTCGCACTCATCGGTATTCGGAGTTTGCAATGGTTTGGTAAGTCGCGATGACCCCCTAGCCATAACAGTGCTCTACCCCCGATGGTGATACTTGAGGCACTACCTAAATAGTTTTCGGAGAGAACCAGCTATTTCCAAGTTTGTTTAGCCTTTCACCCCTATCCACAGCTCATCCCCTAATTTTTCAACATTAGTGGGTTCGGTCCTCCAGTGCGTGTTACCGCACCTTCAACCTGGCCATGGATAGATCACTTGGTTTCGGGTCTACACCCAGCGACTGAACGCCCTATTCGGACTCGATTTCTCTACGCCTTCCCTATTCGGTTAAGCTTGCCACTGAATGTAAGTCGCTGACCCATTATACAAAAGGTACGCAGTCACCCCTTACGAGGCTCCTACTGTTTGTATGCACACGGTTTCAGGATCTATTTCACTCCCCTTCCGGGGTTCTTTTCGCCTTTCCCTCACGGTACTGGTTCACTATCGGTCGATTACGAGTATTTAGCCTTGGAGGATGGTCCCCCCATATTCAGACAGGATTTCACGTGTCCCGCCCTACTTGTCGCAAGCCTAGTTCCACACCATCGATTTCGCATACGGGGCTATCACCCACTATGGCCGGACTTTCCATTCCGTTCTACTATCGTTGATGCTAAATCTTGCAGGCTGATCCCATTTCGCTCGCCACTACTTTGGGAATCTCGGTTGATTTCTTTTCCTGTAGCTACTTAGATGTTTCAGTTCGCCACGTTCGCTTCGTTACCCTATGTATTCAGATAACGATGACCTTACGGCCGGGTTTCCCCATTCGGAAATCTGCGGATCAAAGCTTGTTTGCCAGCTCCCCGCAGCTTATCGCAAGCTACTACGTCCTTCATCGCCTGTAATCGCCAAGGCATCCACCATGTGCACTTATTCGCTTGTTCCTATAACGTTAGCCTCTTTTGCAAGAGCGTTATATGAAGCGTTGAGTTTTAGCGTTTGCCGTATTCCAAAGTAAGTCTTCTAATTGCTAAGATCACTTCGTAATACTTTGATTGATACAATCACACCCATTTTTACTTTCGCAAGAACCGAAGTCCTGGCGATCGTTTAAATGAATCTTTACTTCTTCCAGATTGTTAAAGAACAAAAACAGCCATTGATCGTAAAAGATCAAACCTAAATCGCTACGTCATACACGCTGACTTAGGTTTGACATTTCTTGGTGGAGGTTGACGGGATCGAACCGACGACCCCCTGCTTGCAAAGCAGGTGCTCTCCCAGCTGAGCTAAACCCCCGAAACCTTGGTGGGTCTGGTTGGGCTCGAACCAACGACCCCCGCGTTATCAACACGGTGCTCTAACCAGCTGAGCTACAGACCCGCTTGGATCAGTATCAGTAGCCAGTCGATGACGTTGTGTCATGGACCGCGCTTCACCAAATAACTGTTCTTGATTTACAGCCGATAAGTGTGGACGCTTAACTTCGTGCGCACTCTAGAAAGGAGGTGATCCAGCCGCACCTTCCGATACGGCTACCTTGTTACGACTTCACCCCAGTCACGAATCCTACCGTGGTGAGCGCCCTCCTTGCGGTTAGGCTACCCACTTCTGGTAAAACCCGCTCCCATGGTGTGACGGGCGGTGTGTACAAGACCCGGGAACGTATTCACCGCGACATGCTGATCCGCGATTACTAGCGATTCCAACTTCATGGAGTCGAGTTGCAGACTCCAATCCGGACTACGATACACTTTCTGGGATTAGCTCCCCCTCGCGGGTTGGCGGCCCTCTGTATGTACCATTGTATGACGTGTGAAGCCCTACCCATAAGGGCCATGAGGACTTGACGTCATCCCCACCTTCCTCCGGTTTGTCACCGGCAGTCTCATTAGAGTGCCCTTTCGTAGCAACTAATGACAAGGGTTGCGCTCGTTGCGGGACTTAACCCAACATCTCACGACACGAGCTGACGACAGCCATGCAGCACCTGTGTGATGGTTCTCTTTCGAGCACTCCCAAATCTCTTCGGGATTCCATCCATGTCAAGGGTAGGTAAGGTTTTTCGCGTTGCATCGAATTAATCCACATCATCCACCGCTTGTGCGGGTCCCCGTCAATTCCTTTGAGTTTTAATCTTGCGACCGTACTCCCCAGGCGGTCTACTTCACGCGTTAGCTGCGTTACCAAGTCAATTAAGACCCGACAACTAGTAGACATCGTTTAGGGCGTGGACTACCAGGGTATCTAATCCTGTTTGCTCCCCACGCTTTCGTGCATGAGCGTCAGTGTTATCCCAGGGGGCTGCCTTCGCCATCGGTATTCCTCCACATATCTACGCATTTCACTGCTACACGTGGAATTCTACCCCCCTCTGACACACTCTAGCCGTGCAGTCTCAAATGCAATTCCCAGGTTGAGCCCGGGGATTTCACATCTGACTTACACAACCGCCTGCGCACGCTTTACGCCCAGTAATTCCGATTAACGCTTGCACCCTACGTATTACCGCGGCTGCTGGCACGTAGTTAGCCGGTGCTTATTCTTCAGGTACCGTCATTAGTAATAGATATTAGCTACTACCGTTTCTTCCCTGACAAAAGAGCTTTACAACCCGAAGGCCTTCTTCACTCACGCGGCATTGCTGGATCAGGGTTGCCCCCATTGTCCAAAATTCCCCACTGCTGCCTCCCGTAGGAGTCTGGGCCGTGTCTCAGTCCCAGTGTGGCTGGTCGTCCTCTCAGACCAGCTACTGATCGTCGCCTTGGTAGGCTTTTACCCCACCAACTAGCTAATCAGATATCGGCCGCTCCAGGAGCATGAGGTCTTGCGATCCCCCACTTTCATCCGTAGATCGTATGCGGTATTAGCTAGTCTTTCGACTAGTTATCCCCCACTCTAGGGCACGTTCCGATATATTACTCACCCGTTCGCCACTCGCCATCAGGAGCAAGCTCCTATGCTGCCGTTCGACTTGCATGTGTAAGGCATGCCGCCAGCGTTCAATCTGAGCCAGGATCAAACTCTTTAGTTTAATCTCTGTTTTGTGCCATTTCTGGCTACCCCGAAGGGCATCGCTCTCTCAAAATACTGACAGGTAATTTCTTGCGAACTTACCTATATTTCTTGTGAGCATTTAATATTTAAAGTTTCCAGAACCGAAGTTCTGTCGCACTTCATTAAACGCCCACGCTTATCGGCTGTTAATTTTTAAAGATCTTGTCTGCCGCAAACGCGCTTGGCGCTGTTTGCATCGCTGCGAATCGTTTTGTTCGTCAGCAGCAGAGAAACGAGATTATGTAGCAGTTTGTTTATCGCGTCAACTACTTTTTTGCGATTCGTTTTAAATTTTTTCGTCTCGCTTAATTTCCGCTTTGACTACTTCCATTTAAAACGCCTTACAACCTGCCTCACTACTCTTTGCTTCGCCGACCTCCGTCGCTTTGTTTTTCAACTTCGCTTCGTGTGTCGCGTCAGCAGGGGGCGAACTATAGCAACGCCCCATCCGCCACGCAAGTACTTTTTGAAAAATAATCGAAAATAATTTAGCAGGCAGTTTTCAGCCGGGTCCAGCGACATCCAAAGGAATATGAAGAGAGCTTCCAACCATCTGCATGGCGGGGGCATTTGGCACTCCTGCGAGAAAGATCTTTCCGCCGCCGGATCCAGCCAAATCTGCACAGCCTGCTGGACGCTCTATATAGCAAGAAACCGCATCAGCCAGATGCTATCCTTGCCTCCCTTTAGTCTGCCCCTGTATCTATCTCATGCATATCCTTGTCACTGGCGCCTCGGGCTTCGTCGGCCAAGCCTTGCTTGGTCGCCTGGCCTTGGAAGGACAACATCGGCTGCGTGCCGCTTATCGATCAGCGACTGCCAAGCAGCTACTGCCCAAGGACGTCGAAGCCCTGACCATTGGGGAGCTGGCCGCCGAGACTGATTGGACCCCGGCACTCAAGGGCATGGAAACCGTCGTACATTGCGCCGCCCGCGTGCATGTCATGGACGATACCGCAGCCGACCCCTTGTCTGAATTTCGCCGCGTCAATGTCGCCGGCACCCTGGCCTTGGCCCGCCAGGCGCAAGAGGCTGGGGTGAAGCGTTTCATCTTCATCAGCTCAATCAAGGTCAACGGGGAAAGCACAGAACCCGGGCGGCCCTACACTGCTGAAGACGCCCCCGCACCGAGCGATCCCTACGGCATATCCAAGATGGAAGCGGAACAAGGCCTGATGGCGCTGGCGCGCAGCGGTGGGATGGAAGTGGTGGTCATCCGCCCTGTCCTGGTCTACGGACCGGGAGTCAAGGCCAACTTCCTGAGCATGATGCGCTGGCTGGATAAAGGCCTGCCCTTGCCCCTGGGCGGCATCGAGCGCAATCGCCGCAGCCTGGTTGCCCTGGACAACCTGGTGGACCTGATCCACGTGTGCCTGTCCCACCCATGCGCGGCCGGGCAGGTATTCCTGGCATCGGACGGCGAGGACCTGTCGACCACGCAGATGCTGCGGCGCCTGGGACGCGCGCTGGGCAAGTCCCCGGCCTTGCTGCCCATCCCGGCCGCCTGGTTGAAGGCGGCAGCGCGACTGGCGGGCAAGCCGGCCATTGCACAGCGGCTGTGCGGGTCCCTCCAGATAGATATCAGCAAGAACCGTGAACTGCTGGGATGGACGCCGCCGTCATCGGTCGACGAGGCGTTCAGGAAGACCGCTGACGCCTATCGACGCCCCTGAGCCGTATCCAGCAGCGGAGCCAGCAACGCCATGGTACGCGCGGTGGCGCCCTGGTGACGCCGGGCGAAAGCGGCAGCAGTCCCCGCCATCTGCGCCATCTGGTCCGGATCAGCCACCAGCGCACCCCATTGCCGCAGCAGGGTCACGGCATCCTCGACGCGCGCAGCTGCTCCGGCCTCGACGGCGTCCTCGGTGGTGCGCTGGAAATTGAAGGTGTGCTCCCCGATGAGGACAGGCTTGCCCAGCGCCAGCGCCTCGATGAGGTTCTGTCCACCCAAGGGCAAGAGGCTTCCACCAATGAAGGCCACATCACAGAGCGCGTAGTAAGCGAACATTTCGCCCATCGAATCACCGAGCAATACGTCCACCTCATCCCATCCACCGCCCTGCTCCAATTGGGCACGCCGGCGCAGCCGCAAGCCATGCGACTGGACCATCGCAGCCACCTCATCAAAGCGCTGCGGATGGCGCGGCACGATCACGGTCAGCCAATCGGTATGCCCCAGCTTGGCAAGCGCATCCAGGATCAAGGCCTCCTCGCCTTCACGGGTACTGGCGCAGAGCAGGATCTTGCGCTCGCCGACCGCACGTTTCCAGGCCAGGCCTCGCTCGACCATCTCGGCCGGCGGCTGCACATCGAACTTGAGGCTGCCAGTCACTTCCACATGGCGCGCGCCAAAGGCCAGCAAGCGTCCGGCGTCAGCCTCGGACTGTGCGGCAACCACATCGATCGCCTCGGCAGCCGGCCGCAGCAGCGCGGCAAAGCGCAAGCCGCGCCGCAGAGACCGGGCCGACAGGCGGGCATTGGCCAGCATCACGGGCACATGATGGCGGCGGCACTGCGCTATCAGGCTGGGCCAGACCTCGGTTTCCATCAGCACGCACACGGCCGGACGGAAATGGCGCAGGAAACGCCCGCACATCCATCCCGTGTCGTAAGGCAGGAAGCTCTGGACCACGCGCGCACCGTGCTTCCCATAGACCTGGGCGCCCGTGGCCCGGCCCGTGGCCGTCATGCAGGTCAGCAGGATGGAATGTCGGGGATACTGCTGCAGCAAGGCGTCGATAAGCGGCTCGGCAGCACGGGTTTCGCCCACCGAGACCGCATGGACCCAGATGAAACGCGCCTGTGGATCAGACAGGCGCGCATCATATGAATAAAAACCCAGGCGTTCGGCCACGTTGGCCCGGTACCCGGGCTCCTTGCGGCCGCGCCGCCATAGCCGCAGCAGTACCAGTGGCAGCAGCAGCCACCAGATGAAGGAATACAGCAGCCGCATCTCAGACCAGGGGATGGCCGACCAGGCGCGTCAAGATGGCCAGCGGGCTAGCTTGCGGATCGTATTGTTGTTCCGGTGCCAGGTGCAGGGTCTGTTCCATCATGTACTGGCACTGGCCGGACATCACCGCATGCGAGGCCTGGTCCGAGAAGCAGATCCAGACCGAGCCGGCGGCAAAGGGCATGGTCACCTGCTGGGCGTCTTGCTGGTATTGCATGTCGCCCTTCATGCCGTCATGCAATTGCAGCATGAGGTGATCGTATTCGCTACGGAACGACTTGGTCACATGCAGCGCCTTGAGCACACTGGCCTGCCAGCGCACGTAGGGCTTGGCGCGCGGAAGGAAACGCCGGGCCACGGTCTCGAAGGGCTCGCCCACGCGCCAGACACGCGGCACGCCGTCCGGATTCACGTTGGTGAAGACGCGCAGGATACGTTCGCCATAGTTGGGACGCGAGGGGAAGGCATCGACGTGCATGCGGCGATCATCGGCACGCCAGGACTGGGCACGCGTTTCCACCTGCATCGGTCGGTAGCTGGTCGGGGCGATGCGCAAGGCATCCCGGTACTTCGGCAGCAAGGTATGCACCAGCGCCAGCGCCTGCTCCCGAAAACGCCCGACCATCGCGGCCAGGGCCAGCTGCTGCTCGGTCCCGCCGGCGGCGCCCTTGATGTGACCACGCGCATCCAGGCTGATATTGCGCGACTTGGGGTCGCGCACGGCCGGATCGAGCAGCTTGCGCTCGGACTCCAGGAGCTGGAACGCCAGCTGCGGGAAATACAGCACCTTGCCCGCTTCCAGCGCGGTGATCCATTCCTGGTTGGGATTGTCGACCTGCCATTCGGTCAAGCCGATCTCGATAATTTGCGATTCCATGGCGCGTATTATGCCCGCAAGCGCCCTGCCCGTGTGGCCAAGACGGCCGCGTCGGCACGTCGGGAAGGCAAGCTGGATGCGGCTCGTCACGCAAAGTTGGCGCTTTGAGCGGAGCCTTTGATCTGCTTCAACGCATGCCCAAGTGGCGCTTGCCGCGGGCGATGAAGTTCAGGCCAGCAGATCCAGCGCGGCCTGCAACACCTCATCCTCCGCGGGCGGCTTGCCCAGGTCGCCCAGGTTGCGGATGGAAGATGACCAGTTGCCTTCAGTCTTCCAGCGCGGCGAGTCGCAATAAAGCTCGATGGTGGGCCGGCCATAGGCGGCGGCAATATGGGTCAGGCCGGTATCGAGTCCGATCACCAGCCGCGCCTGCTGCACCAGTGCTACGGCCTGCATCATCGGCAAGGCTGGCAGGACGGTGGCGCCGGGAATGCCGGCAGCCAGCTGGTGCGCGGCTTGCTGTTCCTTGGCACTCCCCCATGGCAGCAGGATCGGCATGCCACGCGCGGCCAGGGCCTGGCCCAGCCGGATCCAGCGGTCCTGCGGCCATTGCTTGGCCGCGCGGGCGGTGCCGTGGAAGAAAACGACATAGGGCTGCCCGGGCATCCAGTCCCAGCGCGCCGGCTCGGGCGGCCGCAGGGCGAAGTCGGGCTGCCCCTCCATCTGGTAGCCCAGCGCCCCCGCCGCCACCAGCCGGGCACGGGTCACGGCGTGCGTATACAGGCCCACCGGGATACTCTGGTCGTGGAAGATACGGGAGACAGGTTCATATCCTGAACCCTCTGTCGCGTTGGCCAGGCCGATACGGCGGCCCTGCGGGGCCAGGCGTGCCATGCGCATGACCACGCTGGTCTTGAGCAGGCCCTGGGTATCGAACACGAGGTCATAGCGCTCGCAGCGCAACTTGCGACGGAAAGCCCCGATCTCGGCGCGGGTGGCCGCCGAGAAGAGGGTCTTGCGCCAGCGGCGCAGGGCGATGGGAATGATGCTGTGGACGTAGCCGTTCAGGCCGACCAGGCTGGTGTACGCCTCTTCGACCACCCAATCGATCTGGGCAGCGGGGAAATGACGATGGATGTCCGCCACCATCGGCATGTTATGGACGACGTCTCCCAGGGAGGAGACACGGACGATAAGAATCTTCAAGGCTGACCCACGTTGGCGTGACTTTAATGGTGGGCCAGCATCTTACCTCATCGGCCGGTCAGAACGGCAGGGTCACATCCGGGCGTGCCGCCAGGATGACCTTGCGGAACTCACCCTGGATGCGCTCCAGCGCTTGCGGCGTCTCTGCCTCGAAACGCAGCACGACCACCGGCGTGGTGTTGGAGGAACGGGCCAGGCCGAAACCGTCGGCATATTCCACGCGCAGGCCGTCGATGGTGATGATGTCGTGGGCGCCCTCGAACTTGGCGTCGCTTTGCAGCTTGCCGATGAGCGCGAAGTTCTCGCCTTCCTGCAGCTTCAGTTGCAGTTCCGGCGTGCTCACCGATTGCGGCAGGGCATTGAGCACGGCCGACGGATCGCTTTGGCGAGCCATCAGTTCGAGCATGCGTACACCGGCGTAGAGGCCGTCGTCGAAGCCGAACCAGCGGTCCTTGAAGAAGATGTGGCCGCTCATCTCGCCGCCCAGCGGCGCGCCGGTTTCACGCAGCTTGGCCTTGACCAGGGAATGCCCGGTCTTCCACATCAGCGGCTGGCCGCCGCGCGCGGTGATCCAGGGCGCCAGGTGGCGGGTGCATTTGACGTCGTAGAGGATTTCCTTGCCCGGGTTGCGGGTGAGCACGTCTTCGGCGAAGAGCATCAGCTGGCGGTCCGGATAGATGATCTGGCCATCCTTGGTCACGAGGCCCAGGCGGTCGCCGTCGCCATCGAAGGCCAGGCCGAGTTCGTTGTCGGTCTCTTGCAGGCAGCGGATCAGGTCCTGCAGGTTTTCCGGGTGTGCGGGATCCGGGTGGTGGTTGGGGAAATTGCCATCCACTTCACAGAACAGTTCAGTGACTTCACAGCCCAGCGCGCGGTAGATTTCACCGGCAAAGGCACCGGCCACGCCGTTGCCGCAGTCCACGGCGATCTTCAGGGGACGGGCCAGTTTCACATCCGAAATCATGCGGGCGATGTAGGCTGCCTTGATGTCGTGCGTGCTGTAGCTGCCGGCGCCCTGCGGGAATTCGCCCTTGACGATGGCCTGGTACAGGCCCTGGATGGTCTCGCCGTGAATGGCTTCACCGGCCAGCACCATCTTGAATCCGTTGTAGTCCGGCGGGTTGTGGCTGCCGGTGACCATGATGCCCGATTGCGTATCGAGCACGTGGGTACCGAAATAGACCATGGGGGTGGCGACCATGCCCAGGTCGATCACGTCCACACCCACGGCCTGCAGGCCCTTGGCCAGCGCGGCCGACAGGGAGGGGCCGGAGAGGCGGCCATCACGGCCGATCACGACTTTCTTCTGGCCCTTGGCGAGGGCGGCGGCGCCGAAGGCCTGGCCGATCTGGAAGGCCACCTGGTCGTCCAGGGTTTTGTCGATGATGCCGCGGATGTCGTAGGCTTTGAAGATCGATTGGGAGATGGACATGTTCGTGAAGTAGGAAAACGTGTTGGAATGATAACTGGCTTGCCATTATGAAGGCATCGAGCCCACATGGACAGACACTACGGCCCCAAGGATCTGGCCACCATCAAGAAATAAACCGCTACTTAAACCGCTACTTATAACGATGCGATGCGCTCGGACCAATGTGGGAGTGACGCAAAAACAACAAAAACTCACGCAGCGGCATTAATATATGCTTTCCAAAACTTATTTCAGGCTGGCAATTTTTCAAGACCGTGGGGGTACGCACCTGCTTCAGGCACGGGATTCAGCCATGACACCGCTGAAGCGCATCACCCCTCTGCCAGCCAGAAGAGCTGGGTGCAGAGGTAGATGCGCAGCAATAACAGTGACAATCAAATCGCATTTTGAGACAACCGGTACGGCAATTCAGATTCGTCGTGCAAACCGGACGCCTTCATCTTGACGCAAGTCACTTTACCAAGAGGAAAACGTGCACCGGCATGGTATACTATGCAGCCTCTCTGTTTTATGAAAATCGCAAAACGTCGGTCTTCTAGCCAAACAGGGAGCAAGTCGTGCCGTGCTCGGTGTGCCGCGTTTTGGCTTCACACAGGGCTGCTCGGGGGAGTGGCGATCTAGCGTTAGAGCAGAGATTGCCAGCACCAGAACAGAAGAAAAAAGTGTGCCAATCAATGCTTGCTCGTAGTGATCAGTCGATTGAAGTCGTACACCCTAGCAACGAAGCCCTCTCCATGCCATCCGCCGATTTTGACCCGCGTTTCACGTTAGCTCCACCTCTGGCATGCCAGGCCGCCCCTCGACAGGAGTGACCGCAGGCTGGTGAACCAATCCGCTCCCAAAACTTGCCGGGCTATTCACTGATACACCACGATAGCGGCAAGTCCATCAACTCTATTCATAACGTTTACGGACGATATCCATGACCATGAAGAAAAAAGCGCTCATCACCGGAGTCACCGGGCAAGACGGTGCCTATCTGGCAGAGCTCCTGCTGGCCAAGGGCTATGAAGTGCATGGCATCAAGCGCCGCACTTCCCTGTTCAACACCGACCGTATCGATCATCTGTTCCAGGATCCGCATATTTCTGATGGCCGTTTCGTGCTGCACCATGGCGACATGACTGACTCCTCCAGTCTCACCCACATCATCCAGAAGGTGCAGCCAGACGAAATCTACAACCTGGCAGCGCAGAGCCACGTGGCCGTCAGCTTCGAAGAGCCCGAGTACACTGCCAATTCCGACGCGCTCGGCGCGCTGCGCATTCTGGAAGCAATTCGTATCTTGGGCCTGACCAAGAAGACCCGCTTCTATCAAGCAAGCACCTCCGAGCTGTATGGCCTGGTGCAGGAAATCCCGCAGAAGGAGACCACCCCCTTCTACCCGCGCAGCCCCTACGCGGTTGCCAAGCTGTATGCTTACTGGATCACCGTCAACTACCGCGAGGCGTACGGCATCTACGCCTGCAACGGCATCCTGTTCAACCATGAGAGCCCGATCCGCGGCGAAACCTTCGTCACCCGCAAGATCACCCGCGCACTGGCCCGCATCAAGCTGGGACTCCAGGACGCACTCTACCTGGGCAACCTGGACGCAAAGCGTGACTGGGGCCATGCCCGTGACTACGTGGAAATGCAGTGGCTGATGCTGCAGCAAGAGCAGCCCGAAGACTTCGTGATCGCCACCGGCGTGCAATACAGCGTACGTGATTTCGTCAATGCCGCAGCACAAGAAATGGGCATGAAAATCCGCTGGGAAAACAACGGTGTGGACGAAAAGGGGTATTGGGAAAATCGCGAGAAGGGCGATCCCAACCAGCCTGTCGTTGCCGTTGACCCGCGCTACTTCCGTCCGACGGAGGTGGAAACCCTGCTCGGCGACCCGACCAAGGCCAAGACCAAGCTGGGCTGGACGCCCCGTACCACCTTTGCCGAACTGGTCGCTGAAATGGTGCGTGAAGATCTGCGCTCGGCACAGCGCGATGAGTTGGTCAAGAGCCACGGCTACAACGCCTTCAATTACGACCAATGATGCCGCTGGCCTGCATCGCCGACTTCGAATAAGGTTTCCCATGCGTATTTTCCTCACGGGCGGCCGCGGCATGGTCGGACGCAATTTCACCGAGCACGCTGCAGCGGCACAGCACGAGATTCTCTCGCCGACCAGCAGCGAGCTTGACCTGCTGGATGCGTCCGCCGTCAGCGCCTGGGTAGCCGAACACAAGCCTGACGTCGTCGTTCACGCGGCAGGCCGGGTGGGTGGCATCCAGGCGAACATGCGCGAGCCAGTCGCCTTCCTCACCGAAAACCTGGACATGGGACGCAACGTCGTCCTGGCGGCCCGTTCAGCCGGCGTCAAACGCCTGCTCAACCTCGGCAGCTCGTGCATGTATCCGCGCAATGCCCCCAACCCGCTGGCTGAGCAGACCGTGCTCACCGGCGAGCTGGAGCCGACCAATGAAGGCTACGCGCTGGCCAAGATTATGGTGGCAAGGCTGTGTGACTACATCGGCCGCGAGGATGCATCGCTGCAATACCGCACCCTGATTCCGTGCAATCTCTACGGACGTCATGACAAGTTTGATCCCAAGCATTCGCACCTGGTCCCGGCCGTGATCCACAAGATCCACCAAGCCAAAGTCGAAGGACGCGACACGGTCGACATCTGGGGCAGCGGCAAGGTGCGCCGTGAATTCATGTACTCAGGCGATCTGGCCGACTGCATGTGGCGCGCCCTGGATCAGTTCGATACCTTGCCGGCCTACCTCAACGTGGGCCTGGGCAAGGACCTTTCCATCCTGGACTACTACCACGCCGTGGCCCGCATCATTGGTTTCGAGGGCAGCTTCGTGCACGACCTGACCAAGCCCGAGGGCATGGCGCAAAAGCTGGTCGACACGCAACGCCTGGAAAGCTGGGGATGGCGAGCGACAACCTCTTTGGAATCGGGCATTGCCCAAACCTATCAATTTTATCTGGAAGGACTTCAAGCATGAGCGCCAGCAACTATCCTCTCGCCACGGCTACCTGGGACGATGCCGAGTATCAGGCGATCCAGGACGTCATCGCCTCCGGCATGTTCACCATGGGTGCCAAGGTCCAGGAGTTCGAGAAGCAATTCGCCGCCTATACCGGCAGCAAATACTGCGTAATGGTCAATTCCGGCTCCTCGGCCAACCTCCTGATGATCGCGGCACTGCGTTTCCGCAAGGAGTCGCCTCTGCTGGCAGGTGAAGAAATCATCGTGCCGGCCGTTTCCTGGAGCACCACCTATCACCCGCTGCAACAATACGGGCTGAAACTGAAGTTCGTGGACGTCGACCGTGACACCCTGAACTACGATATCGACGCACTGGCCGCGGCAGTGACCGACAAGACGCGGGCCATCATGATCGTCAACCTGCTTGGCAATCCCAATGACTTCGAGGCCATCCAGGCGATTGTTGCTGGCCGCAACATCGTGGTGGTGGAAGACAATTGCGAATCGCTGGGCGCACAGCTCAATGGCCGCCAGGCTGGCACTTTCGGTGTCATGGGTACCTATAGCGCCTTCTTCAGCCATCACATCTCGACCATGGAAGGCGGGATGGTGGTCACCGATGACGAAGAGCTGTATCACATCATGCTCTCCGTGCGCGCCCATGGCTGGACGCGCAACCTCCCCAAACACAACAAGCTGACCGGCACCAAGAGCGATGATGCTTTCGTCGAGTCCTTCAAGTTCGTACTGCCAGGCTACAACCTGCGCCCGCTGGAGATGAGCGGTGCCATCGGCATCGAACAGATCCGCAAGCTGCCCGGACTGGTCTCCGAGCGTCGCCGCAATGCAGCCAAATTCCAGTCCCTGATGGCAGACTATCCCCAACTGCGCATCCAGAAGGAAATTGGCGAAAGCAGCTGGTTCGGCTTCAGCATGATCGTGGAGCCGAACGCCGGTTTCAGCCGCGAAGATGTGGTACGGGTGTTCAACGAACACCAGATCGACGTGCGCCCGATCGTGGCCGGCAACTTTGCCAAGAACGAGGTGCTGCGCTGGTTCGACTACGAAATCCACGGCACGCTGGACAATGCTGACGAACTGGACCGCAACGGCCTGTTCATCGGCAATCATCATTATGAACTCGATGAGCAGTTCGATCTGCTGCGCACGGCCTTGAACAAGCTGATCAAAGCGAAGCAATGACGAAGGATACGCAAGAAACGGACAACGGCCGCGACCTTGACTCGCTGCCCCTGACCGTCATCACCGCCAATCCCGATGGCAAGGACTACTGGTCCGAGCTGTGGCGCAGCCGCGAACTGCTGGGCATGATGGTCTGGCGCGACATCGTGGTGCGCTACAAGCAGACTGCAATGGGATTGAGCTGGGCGCTGGTGCGCCCACTGGCGACCATGCTGGTCTTCTCGCTGGTGTTCGGCAAGCTGGCCAACCTGCCCTCCAATGGCGCACCTTATGCGCTGATGGTCTTTGCCGGCCTCCTGCCCTGGCTGTTTTTCTCCGCGGCCTTCTCGGACGCAAGTAACAGCGTGGTCGGTAACGCCAACCTGGTCCAGAAAGTCTACTTTCCCCGCCTGATCATCCCGCTCTCGTCGGTACTGGTAGGTCTGGTCGACTTTGCGCTGGCCATGCTGGTGTACCTCGTCATGTCATTCTTCTATGGCCTGTCGCCCGGACTGCACGTGCTGGCCTTGCCCCTGTTCCTCTTGCAGCTTTGCCTGCTCATTCTCGGCTGCAGCCTGTCGATTGCCGCACTGAGCGTCTGGTACCGTGATTTCAAGCACCTCTTGCCGGTGGTACTGCAGTTGGGGGTATACCTGTCCCCGGTGGGTTTCGCCAGCACCGTGGTCCCGGAGAAATGGCGCCTGCTGTATGCCTTCAATCCGATGGTAGGCATCATCGATGGCTTCCGCTGGAGCCTGCTGGGCGATACCCAACCGCTGCGCTTGAATGAGGTCGGCATTTCCTGTCTCGTGACACTCGTACTGCTGTGGTCCGGCGTGCGCTTCTTCCGCCGCAGCGAGCATCGTTTTTCGGACGCCATCTAATCATGAGCAAAAGTATCATCGTCGAAGGAATTTCAAAGAAATTCCGTATCCATCATGAGAAGGAGCGCGAGACCCAGCAACGGGGCCTGCTGAGCAAGTTTCTTGGGCGCAGCCGCAGTGACAAGGACGGCTCGGATGAAGATTTCTGGGCGCTGCGCGACATCAGCTTCGAGGTCAACCAGGGTGAGCGGCTGGCGGTCGTTGGCCGCAACGGCGCGGGCAAGTCGACCCTGCTGAAGATTCTTTCCCGGGTCATGAGCCCGACCGAAGGACAGATCCGCATCCGCGGCCGCATGAGCAGCCTGCTGGAAGTCGGTACCGGCTTTCATCCCGACCTGACGGGACGCGAGAACGTCTATCTCAACGGTGCCCTGCTGGGCATGTCGCGCGCGGAGGTACGCCAGAAGTTCGATGCCATTGTCGATTTCGCCGAGGTGGAGCGCTTCCTCGACACCCCCGTCAAACGCTATTCCAGCGGCATGTATGTACGCCTGGCCTTTGCAGTGTCCGCCTTCCTGGAGCCGGACATTGTGGTGCTGGACGAGGTACTGTCGGTAGGCGACGCCCGTTTCCAGCAGAAGTCCTATGCCAAGATGCGCGAGTTGGCATCCCAGGGACGGACCGTCCTCTTCGTCAGTCACAGCATGGCGGCGGTAAAGGACCTGTGCGAAAGCGCCGTCCTCATCGAGAATGGACGCATCAAGGAAAAGACCCTGGTCGACGACGCCATCGGCGACTACATGCGACACGCAATGCATGTAGGCGGCGCCAACATGCCCCTGGAGACGGAGCAACTGGATTTGCTGGCCATGCATGTGACCCAGGGCGGCCGCAAGAACCCGAATTACAACTTCGAGGGCGATGCTCCGGTGGACGTGGAGTTGATCTATCACGTCAAGGAAAACCTCCAAAACTTCCGCATCGGCTTCTACGTCAAGACCGTCTTCGGGGACATGCTCACGCGTGCCCTGCTGGCCGACCGCAATCCGGAAATGGAGAACGTGCGTCCAGGCACCTATCGCGTCAAGGCGCAAATTCCCGCTGACTTCCTGGTCGCTGGAGACTATGTGCTGGAAGTGCACGGCAGCCAGTTCGGCGTGCAGGACTTCTTCGGCAGCAATGCGCTGCAGCCTTTCCGTATCGCACGTCCACGCCTGTTCAATATTCAGCATGAACGCGAACAGGCGTTCGGCCATATTTATCTCGATCCGCGCTGGCAGCTGGAAAGGATTTCGGACTGACATGATCGACGTCAAGCTCACGACCTGCGCCCCCACTTGGCCCTGGGCCCGGCAAACCCCCGGAGACTCGTTGCAGTGGGGACCATTCCGCTTCCACGTCGACACGGAGGTGGAGCGTTGCGACGCGTGGGTGGTGTTCGAGTCACTGAGCCAGACCGAAAACACCTTCTGTCCGCCGGAGAATGTCTTCTTCATTGCGGGCGAGCCCGATACGATCGGTTCGTACCAGCCGGCTTTCCTGGATCAGTTCGCCCATGTCGTCAGCGGCCGCAATGATTTGCAGCACCGCCATCAGATCCGCCTGCAGCAGGGGCATCCCTGGTTCGTGGAGAAAAGTTTTGACGAACTCGCCAGCATGCCGCCGATTCCCAAGAGCCGCGACATCAGCGTCATCAGTTCTGACAAGGCCTTTACGGAAGGCCACCGTGCGCGCCTTGATTTCGTGCGCGCCCTGCAGCAGCGCTTTGGCGACCGGGTGGAAGTCTGGGGCCGGGGCTTGCGCGATTTCGAGCAGAAATGGGACGTGCTTGCCCCCTATCGCTTCGCCATCGTTCTGGAAAACTTCGCCGGGGACGATTTCCTGACAGAGAAATTGCCAGACGCCCTGCTGGCGTACTGCTTCCCGATTTATTACGGTTGCACCAACGTGGACCGATATCTGCCGGATGAAGCGAGCCTGAAGATCGATATCGAAGACACCGAAGCCGCCCTGGATGCGATCGGCCGATTGCTGGCCAATCCTGAAGAATACGACCGACGGCTTGATGGGATAGCGCGCGCACGGCAGTACTATCTGCATCAACTGCAGTTTTTTGCCAACCTCGCCCACGTCCTGGAACGCCATGTCCGCAGCGATGTTGCAGCGGCTCCGGTTTCCCTCGCGGTCAATGGCAGCTTCGCTGCGGCGCCTGCCGTCACGCCCCAGCCGGAGGCACCGGCTGCGCCGGCCCCGGTATCCCTGATGTCTCGCCTGCGACGCCTCATGAGGGGGTAAAGCGACTGATGATCTCCCTGACCGCCGTCAAATCCCGCTTTCAGGTCTTGGTCACACGCGTGTCCAGGGCCATCGTCGCGCGCGGTTTGCGCCCTGAGTCTGCGGCGCTTCTGGGCTACGGTTCCTCGCAGCAGGATGTGCAAAACGCAGAAATTGAAACGCAGCGACTGGCAGCGCAATGGATCATGCGCACGGCAATGCCCCCCGAGGTCGCTGCTATCCTCCTGGACAGCGGTGCAGTCGATAGCGCCAACGGCAAGGGCGGCCGTGAAATGCATCCCGCTTCACGTCAATGGGCCTACTGGTTAGCCAGGGAGTGTACTGCGACCGACATGAACGGCGCACTACGCATGCCGCTCGTGGAGAGTGTCAACTCCTCGCTGAAGCAAGCCATCTTCTTTGATGGCGAAAATATCCAGGTCATGCAAGGCAGCATCGTATCAGGGGACTCCAGAATCGGAGCCAATACCTATGTGGGCTTCAATTGCCACATCACCAAAGCCAGGATCGGACGCTACGTCTCGATTGCGGACAATGTGCTGGTCGGCCCGGGAGAGCACCGCCTGGACCGGGTTTCCACGCATTCCATCTTTTATGATGCGCCTTACGAAACCCTCACCGAAGCCGCCTGCGTGATCCAGGACGATGTCTGGATCGGTGCTTCCTGCATCATCCGGCGGGGTGTCACCATTGGCACCGGGGCAGTGATCGGCGCCAATTCCTTCGTGAACCAGGATGTCCCTCCTTTCGCCATCATGGCGGGCTCACCTGCGCGCAACATCGGCGCCCGGTTCGATGATCAAACCGCTGCGAAAATTCTCGCCAGCAAATGGTGGGAACTGCCTGCTTCCGAGGCGCGCACCCTCATAGAACAACTTACGCAAGAAATCTCGTCATGATAGTCAGTCGCTTGATCGGTGGCCTCGGCAACCAAATGTTCCAATACGCGGCGGGCCGCGCCCTGGCCTTGCGCCGTGGTGTTCCCTTCGCCATCGACAGCCGTGCCTTTGCAGATTACAAAACTCACGCCTTCGGTATGCAGTGCTTTTGCGCCGACCTGACCGAGGCTCCTGCGCGCTTGATTCCCAACCCGCCTGCAGAAGGCCGTCTTCAGCGCCTGCTGCGCAGGTTCCTGCCCAGCCCGCTGCGTGTCTACACCGAGAAAACTTTTACCTTCGACAACGCCGTACTGAGCCTGCCTGATGGCACCTATCTCGATGGCTACTGGCAATCGGAAAAATACTTTGCCGACTTTGCCGACCAGATCAGGAAGGATTTCGCCGTCAAAGCCGCCCCCAGTGCGCCCAACCAGGCCTGGCTGGAACTGATCGACCGGACACATTCGGTATCCCTGCACATCCGCCGGGGTGACTACGTATCCAACGCGGCCGCCGCCGCGGTGCATGGGACATGCGACCTGGGCTACTACGAGCGTGCCGTCGCGCACCTGCACCAGGTAACCGGTCAAGCGCCAGAACTGTTCGTTTTTTCAGATGACCTGGATTGGGTCGCAGCCAACCTGCAGCTTCCTTACAAGATGCACCTGGTGCGTGACAATGACGCCTCCACCAACTTCGAAGACCTGCGCCTGATGACCGCCTGCCGACATCACGTCGTGGCCAACAGCTCCTTCAGCTGGTGGGGCGCCTGGCTGGATGGCCGCTCAGAGAGCATCACCATCGCCCCGGCGCGCTGGTTCGTCGCCGATACGCCGGACGCGCGTGATCTGGTCCCGCAACGCTGGGTGCGTCTATGAACCAACGTGAACAACTACCGGCCATCAGCGTCGTCGTCCCCACTTACAACGCAGGACGCTACGTGGAAGAGGCCGTGGCCAGCGTACTGGCGCAGGACTTCGGCGACTTCGAACTGCTGCTCATCGACGATGGCTCCACCGACAATACGGCTGACGTCGTCAGCCGGTTTGCCACCGATCCGCGTGTACGGCTGCTGCGCAATGAACGCAACATGGGTCTCATCGCGACCTTGCACCGGGCATATGCCGAGTGCCGTGCGCCGCTCATTGCGCGCATGGACTCCGATGATATCTGCGCCCCAGACCGCTTCGGCAAGCAGGTTGCCTTCCTGCGCGAGCATCCGGACGTCGCTATCGTGGGCGGCGCAATCCGTTTCTTCGGCAACGTGGCGCCGAACGTCTTCACGTTCCCGCTCGCCCATGCCGACATCCATCCGGCGATGCTCTTCTATTGCCCCTTGGCCCATCCCGCTCTGATGTTCCGCAGAGAGCTGCTGGACCAAGGCATCATTCGCTACGACGACGCTTTCCGTCACGCCGAGGATTATCATCTTTGGAGCCGCTTGCTCCTGCAGGTCAACGCAGCCAATCTTCCCGAGGTCGTGCTTGACTATCGCCTGCATGCGCAACAAGTCAGCTCGGACTCCTCCGACAAGCAATATGCCGCCTCCTTGCGCGTGCGCAGGCAGATGCTGCAAGAATGCGGCGTCGAACCCACCGATGACGAAATCGCCTTGCACGAAAGCGTCATCCTGGAACGCCCCTTGGCGCGTACCGATTATCTGCCGGCCTTGGCCGCCTGGTTTGTGCGGCTGGAAGCGGCCGCGCGCCAGAGTGGCTATTGGGATGAGCAGGCCCTGCATCGCCTGCTCAAGGGCAAGTTCATCGACACCGCGCGCAGGGTCGGCGCAGATCTGTCGGCGCTTGCCAAGGTGACACCCACTGCCAGCTTCGTTTCTACGGAAGATGTGACTACCGTCTCGCATGAGGCAAGTCGGGCAAGCCTGGCCGCACGCGTGAAGCGCCGTCTCAAGTCGATGGTCTGGCAGTGGCGGGCAAGGAGGAGCAAGTCGTGATCCATTCCGAACAATCACGGCTGGTCAGTTTCGTGATGCGCACCGTGGGCGGGCGCCCTCGCGAGATCCGCCGCGCGATCGCCAGCGTTGCCGCCAATGACTGGCGGCCGCTCGAAGTGGTCGTGGTCTACCAGGGCGCGGAAAATGCGCAATGGGAAGACCTGCAGAAGCTGCCTGCGGAATTCGCCGATATCAACGTGCGGGTGGTGCGCAATCCCGCCAGCGGCGACCGTCGCGCCGAGAACCTCAACATCGGCTGGGCGCATGCCAACGGCCGCTATCTCGGTTTTCTGGACGATGATGACACGCTCGCACCCAATCACGTCTCTCTGCTGCTGGCTGCTTTGCAGGCCACCAGTAAAACGTGGGCTTATGCGCAGGTGACCTTGCGCAAGGAAAATGCGGACCTGGAAATCGTCAGTGAAAGTACGCCCTTCCGACGCCATGCCTTTTCGCTCAAGTCTTTGTGGAGCGAAAACTTTCTGCCTATTCACAGTTTTCTGATCGACAGGAGCAAGCTCCATGCGGCCCTGGCCGAGCGTCCGTTCCATGAAGAACTGGACCGCTCCGAAGACTGGGACTTCCTGTTACGGCTGGCCTTTTATCACGAGCCGGCGATGATCGAAGAATTCACCGCCACCTATCATGTCAGTACCGCCGGTGGAAACACCAACCTGTCCCTGATGGATTCAGCCGGACGGGAAGAGCGTGAGCGCCTCAACCGTGAGGCCTGGGCGCGCTGCAAGACGATCGTCGAAAATCGCAAGGCAACACTGGCTGCGTCGGTTTGGTGGGGCAACGACTATTTCGGTTTGCCAGCGCCCGCGGCGGCGGCACAGGACCAGCAGGCAACACCCAACCCGACCATTCAGCGCAGATCCCTGCGCGAGCGCGTCATCCGCAAATTGATTCGACTCCTGGAGCGTTTGCTGTGAAAGTCTCCATCTGCATTCCCGCATATCGCCAGGTCGAGTACCTGCGTGAAACCCTGCAATCCTTGCTGACACAGGATTTCCAGGATTTTGAAGTCATCGTCACCGACGACTCCCCGGACGACAGCGTACGCGACCTGCTGGCGAGCTTCGATTTTGGCGGCAGGCTGCGTTATGTCCGCAATTCGCCCGCCCTCGGTTCCCCCGAGAACTGGAACGCCGCGCTGCGGCTGGCGCAGGGCGACTATGTCAAGATCCTGCATCACGACGATCATTTCATCCGTCCCGACGCGTTGCGCCTGTTCGTCAAGTTGCTCGACGATGCACCGGATGCGGACTTCGGCTTCAGCGCGACCCTGGTCAACCATATCGATGTGGGCATGCAGCGCATCCATTGCGCCAGTGACCGACAATTGGCCGATCTCGCAGAAGATCCGGCCAGCCTCTTCGTGGGCAACTGCATCGGCGCGCCCAGTGCCACCATCTGCCGACGATCCGCGAGTCTGGATTATGACCGCCAGATGAAGTGGCTGGTCGACGTCGACTACTACTACCGGATGTTGATGAATAACCGGCGCTTCGCCTATACGACCGAAGCCCTCATCACCACGCCCACCAACGCGGGGCACCAGGTGACTGAAATCTGCCGGGACAACGGTGAGGTTGAGCTGGCCGAGGCGATGGCATTCTTCCGTAAATTTTCGCCGCAGCAGCAGGAAAATCCTTTGGTCAAACAAGGCTGGCTGATTCTTTTCAAGCGTTTCCAGATGCGCAAGCTGGCAGACTTCGCCCGTTATGGCGTGCCCCCACCGCAAGAGGCGCCGGGGCAAGATGGCTATTTCACTGTTCTGTTGAAGAAGCGTTACACCTTCTGGAACCTGCTCCGTGACCCGAAGCTGCTGGTGCGCAAGATTTTCTACCGGCTCTATCCATACGTTCCCGGCTTCATTCGTCGTGGGCTCAAGCAGGTGTATGCGCGCCTGGGTCTGCCCAGGTCAGGTTCCCGCTGAGACGACGGATTTTCACCATGAACAGCGGTAGCTCCCTTAGCCCGCAGGGGCCCAGCCTTTCGGTCATCCTGTGCGTACATCGCGCCAATCCCTGGTTGCAAGAGGCCATCGACAGCGTCTTGGGACAGAGCGATGGGGATTTCGAATTCCTGATCGCGGCCAATGCCTGCAGCGACGAATTCTGGGAGGAGCTGCAGGCGTTGGGGCGTGGCGACCAGCGGATCCGACTGATCCGAACAAGCATCGGACAACTGGCTTTCAACCTGAATGTGCTTGCCGACATGGCGCGCGGACAATACCTGGTCCGCATGGACGCCGATGATGTCTGCGCCCCCACCCGTATTGCCACCCTGCGTGCGTACCTGGCAAACGACGCGGTCGATATCCTCGGGTCTGCAGTATCCCTGATCGATGGCCATGGCCGCCAAGTCGGATTGATGCAGTTTCCGCGAAGCCAGCTGCAGATCGTGGCTGCGTTGAAAAGACGGACTGTGTTCTGCCATCCCGCCGTGGCGATCCGTCGGCAGTTCTTGCTGGAGATGCGCGGCTACCTCGGCGGTTTCCACTCGGAAGATACCGACCTGTGGCTGCGTGCCTGCCGACACGGGGCACGCATGGCCAACCTCCCTGACATGCTGCTGTCCTACCGCATCCATGACGGCCAATCCATCAGCAGTGGTGCCGGCTACGCCGAGGTCAGTGCACATTGGCTGCGTGAATTCCTGTCCAGGCCCGGCTGGTATAACTTGCAGGGCCTGATGATCGCCCTGGCCAAGACAGCCTGCAAGCGCCTCCTGCCGCGCAGCGCTGCCTACAAACAGGCAGCGGAGAAGCAGGAAAGGAAGAGCTGATGCATCAGGAACCAAAGCCCAAGCTGCTCTTCTTCGTCGCCGTCGACTGGTTCTTCTGCTCCCATTTTCTGGAGCGTGCGCTCGCCGCGCGTGAGGCCGGTTTCGAGGTTCTGGTGCTCACGCATGTCGACCGGCATGGACCACGCATTGAAGCCGCCGGCCTGCGCCTGATCGCACTGGATATTGACCGCCGCAGCCTCAATCCGCTGGATGCGGCAAAAACGCTGCTGGCGTTGATGCGCATCTACCGTCGCGAGCAACCCGCGCTGGTGCATCATGTTGCGCTCAAGCCCATCCTCCTGGGCAGCTTGGCTGCACGCCTGAGCGGGGTGAGGCACATGGTCAACGCGGTCGTCGGGGGTGGGTATGTGCTTATTGGTCAGAGCTGGAAAGCCAAAGCATTGAGACCGGTGTTGAACATGCTGCTCAAACTGCTGCTCAACCCAAGGGGCAGCAAAGTCGTGTTCGAAAATGGCGATGACCTCGAGCGCTTCGTGACCACCGGCCTGGTCCGCGCCGCCGATGCCGTACTGATCCGTGGCGCCGGCGTTGATCCCAGCCAGTATTGCCCCGGCTCGCCAAGCCTGCCGCCGATGGTCGTCATGAGTGCGCGCCTGCTGCTGGACAAGGGCCTCGGAGAGTTCGTTCAGGCCGCACGCTTGCTGCGCCAACAAGGCGTCCAGGCACGTTTTGTCGTGGCCGGCGAACGCGATCCCGGCAATCGTTCCTCAGTGGACCTGCAGACCCTGGCAGCCTGGAAACAGGAAGGCATTGTCGAATTCTGGGGTTTCCAGGAAGATATGCATGCTGTTCTTGCCCAAGCCAGTATCGCCTGTCTCCCCTCGTATCGGGAAGGCTTGCCGAAGGCATTGCTGGAAGCCATGGCATGCGGCCTGCCCTGTGTGACGACCGATGTCGAAGGCTGCCGCGAAGCCGTACGCGATGGCGACAACGGACTCCTGGTTCCGGCTGCCGACGCTGCAGCGCTGGCTGCAGCCTTGCAAAGACTGCTGGAGGACCCGGCCCTGCGGGCGGCCATGGGTCGGCGCGGCCGGGAACGGATCGAAACCGAATTTGCGTCGGCGCTGGTTATGGAACAGACTCTTGCTTTATACGCGGGCCTGTCATCCATTGGAACGCATTGATCGGCCATCGCCGCCATGCAAGACGAAAACTGCACACAATCGAGTCATACATAAAAAAGGAAAAGACGTGCAAGTCAATTTCTGTCACGGGAAGCCACTCGGACCAGACGGCAGCATTGGAGTAGCGCAATGATGCTGCGGCTGCTGGATATCCTCTTCTCGCTGGTCGGCTTGCTGCTGACTTCCCCCCTGCTGCTGCTGCTGTTCGTCCTGGGACTGTTCGATACCGGGTCACCGCTGTTCCGCCAAACCCGGGTGGGCCGGCACCAGCAGCCGTTTATTCTGGTCAAGTTCCGGACCATGAAGCCCGATACCCAATCGATAGCGACCCATCTGGCCAGCCCGGCCTCGGTCACCCGCATGGGCGGCATGCTCAGGCGTACCAAGCTTGATGAGCTGCCGCAGCTGTGGAACGTATTGAAAGGAGAAATGAGTCTGGTCGGCCCGCGCCCCTGCCTGTTCAACCAGACCGAGTTGATCGCCGAACGCGCGCAGCGCCGGGTATTCGAGGCTCGCCCCGGCATCACCGGTCTGGCGCAAGTCAAGGGGATCGACATGTCGACACCCCGCTTGCTCGCAGAAACCGATGCGCACATGCTTGCCGAGATGAACCTGGCCCATTACCTCAAATTCATCGTCCAGACAGCGACGGGTTCCGGCCGTGGAGACAGGATCAACACACCATGACCCAAGCACGCTTTCTCCGCCGCAGCTGGCGCCGTGCCTGCTCGGCGCTGGCCCGCCCGGCATTGGCCCTGCCCCGGCCGGTCAAGCGCATCGTCGCGCTGACCATCGACCTCAGTCTTTGCCTGTTCACGGCATGGCTGAGCTTCTACTTGCGCCTGGGAGAATTCATCAGCATCACGCGAGAGTCAGAATGGGGTACTGGCCTGCTGCTGGCGGCAGGTGCAGCCTGTCTCATTGCATTGCCGATCTTCATCGTTTCCGGCCTCTACCGTGCGATCTTCCGCTATAGCGGCCTGCCGGCCCTGCAAACGGTCGGCCGTGCCGTCGGCGTCTACGGGGTGCTGTACTTCTCGATCTTTACGGTCATCGGCATCAACGGCGTGCCACGTACCGTGGGCATCATCCAGCCCATCCTGCTGTTGTTCATGGTTGGCGCTTCGCGTGCGCTGGCGCGGGTCTGGCTGAGTGACCAGTACCTTCGCATCCTCAAGCATGCTGCCCGCCCCAAGGTCATGATCTATGGTGCCGGCGAAGCCGGACGCCAGCTGGCGGGCGCCTTGTCCAACAGCCACGAAATGCAGGTGGCAGGTTTCCTGGATGACGATGACCGGCTGCACGGGCATGTCCTCAACGGCCTGCCCATCTACAATCCGGCCGACCTGGCAGGGCTGGTGGAAACGCTGAAGATCAACGATGTCCTCCTTGCCATGCCCAACATCAACCGGACGCGACGCAATGCCATCCTGAGCGACATCCGCAGCGCCCACGTTTCGGTGCGTACGCTGCCCAGCGTGATGGACTTGGCCCGCGGCAGGGTCAGCGTCTCCGACCTGCGCGAGCTGGACATCGACGACCTGCTGGGTCGCGAACCGGTCATGCCCAACCATCTTTTGCTGGCCAAGAACATCACCGGCAAGGTGGTCCTGGTAACCGGCGCGGGAGGTTCGATCGGCAGCGAGCTGTGCCGGCAAATCCTGGCGGTCTCCCCGCTCAAGCTGCTGCTCATCGAACAAAACGAATTCGGGCTTTACGCCATCCATCAGGAACTGGAAGCACAACTGGATGGCCGCGACATCGCCCTCGTGCCGCTGCTGGCCTCCGTGCAGGATGAGGAACGGCTGCGCGAGATCCTCTCCACCTGGCATCCCCATACGGTCTATCACGCAGCAGCTTACAAACATGTTCCATTGGTCGAGCACAATCCGGCCGAAGGTATCAAGAACAATCTGCTGGGTACGCTGCGCACCGCCCGGGCGGCGATCGAAAATGAAGTCGCGCATTTCGTTCTGGTCAGTACCGACAAGGCGGTTCGTCCCACCAACATCATGGGTGCCAGCAAGCGGCTGGCAGAAATGGCTCTGCAAGCACTCGCCTCGACCCAACCTGCCACCCGGATTTCCATGGTGCGTTTCGGCAATGTGCTGGGATCGTCCGGATCGGTCGTTCCCAAGTTCAGGCAGCAAATCCGCAACGGTGAGGCGATTACACTGACCCATGCTGATATCACCCGCTATTTCATGACCATTCCCGAGGCTGCCCAGCTGGTGATCCAGGCGGGCGCCATGGCCAAGGGCGGCGATGTCTTCCTGTTGGACATGGGACAGCCCGTCAAGATCATTGATCTGGCGCGACGCATGATCGAATTGTCAGGGCTGACGGTGCGCGACGAACTCAACCCCGATGGCGACATCGAGATACAGATCACCGGCCTGCGGCATGGAGAGAAGCTTTATGAGGAATTGTTGATCGGCGAGGATTCGGAAACCACGCCTCATCCACGCATCATGAAAGCCCATGAGGACTTCATGCCGTGGCCTGCCCTGCAGGAGAGACTGCGGGAACTGATGGCGGCATTGTCCGCCAACGACGTCAATGCGATCCGCACGATCATGCAACGCCTGGTATCCGGGTACACGCCCAGTGAAGAAATCGTGGACTGGGTTTACATGGAACAGGAAACGGAATTGCAGCGCGGCACCTGAGGGGGTGAGGGACGTTGAATTGCAGTCGGGGGGCGGGAGCACCGCCCGCTCGACCAGATCCCGCGGGCGCTCCCTTGACCGCAAACCAGTTCAGTCGAAATAGTCGGCATCGGCAAAGGCCACGCCCGCCATGTCCTTCTGCGAAAGCTTGGCCTGGCCCTTGGCAATCATCCAGTCGATGGCCAATTCAGGATCATCCCACGCAATGCTGCGCTCGTGCTCGGGCGCCCAATAATCCGTTGTTTTGTACAGGAATTCTGCCGTTTCCGAGATCACCCGGAAGCCGTGCGCAAACCCCTCCGGAATCCAGAGCATGCGCTTGTTCTCGGCACTCAGTTCCACGCACACATGTTTGCCGAAAGTCGGAGAGGATTTCCGAATATCCACGGCCACATCCTGGACGCATCCCGCAGTTGCGCGAACCAACTTCCCTTGTGGCTGGCGGATCTGGTAATGCAAGCCGCGCACCACGTCACGAGCCGACTTGCTGTGGTTATCCTGGACGAATTCCACCTCGCGGCCGATGATCTCATTGAAACGGCGCTGATTGAAACTCTCGAAGAAAAATCCGCGATCGTCGCCAAACACCTTGGGCTCGATGATCAGCACCCCTTCCAGATCCGTCCGGATTACATTCACGATGCATCCCCCTGCTCAAACAGGCGGTGAAGGTAGAGTCCATAACCGCTCTTGACGAGCGGCGCTGCCAGCTTCTGCAACTGCTGGGCATCAATGTAGCCCATGCGATAGGCAATCTCTTCGGGGCAAGCCACTTTCAGCCCCTGGCGACGCTCGATGGTCTGGATGAAGTTGCTGGCCTCGATCAGGCTCTCATGGGTGCCGGTATCCAGCCAAGCGTAACCACGTCCCATCATCTCTACGTTAAGTTCGCCACGTTCGAGGTAGAAGCGGTTGACGTCGGTGATCTCCAGCTCGCCACGTGCCGAAGGCTTGATATCGGCTGCAATGTCACAGACCTGGTTGTCATAAAAATACAGGCCCGTCACGGCGTATTTGCTCTTGGGCTTGACGGGCTTTTCTTCCAGGCTGGTGGCACGGCCTTCGGCGTCAAAGGCGACCACGCCGTAACGCTCGGGATCATGCACATGATAGGCAAAGACGGTCGCCCCATCGGTCCGGTTGCAGGCCTGGCCCAGCTTGGCCTGCAGATCGTGTCCGTAAAAGATGTTGTCACCCAGCACAAGCGCCGAGGGCGAATTGCCGATGAAGTCGCGTCCGATGATGAAAGCTTGCGCCAACCCGTCGGGGTTGGGTTGCTGGGCATAGCTGATGTTCAGTCCCCAGCCGGCGCCATCTCCCAGCAGCGCCTGGAAGCGCGACGCCTCCTCCGGGGTGGTGATGATGAGGATGTCACGAATGCCGGCCAGCATCAGCGTGCTGAGCGGGTAGTAGATCATCGGCTTGTCGTAGACCGGCAGCAATTGCTTGGACACGGCCATGGTCACGGGATGCAGGCGCGTACCAGAGCCACCGGCCAGGATAATGCCCTTGCGGGAAACGTTGGGTTTAGTGTTCATGGAGTTCTTTCATCATGCGCTCGACGCCATTGTGCCAGTCCGGCAGGACCAGCCCGAAAGCGGCCTGGAACTTGCTGCAGTCCAGGCGGGAATTGAGGGGCCGCGCCGCAGGGGTGGGGTAGGCGCTGGTAGGGATCGGGGTCAACCGGGCCAGTCCGGAAATGCCGCCCAGTTGTGTGGCCAGGGCGAACACTTGGCGGGCATAGGCGAACCACGTGGTCTGTCCCGAAGCGGCCAGGTGATAAAGACCCTGCCGCTCAGGGTGGGCCAGGGTCTGGAGGACGGCATGCGCGGTGGCATCGGCCAGCAGTTCGGCGCCGGTGGGAGCTCCTGTCTGGTCGTCGATCACATTGAGCTCGTCGCGCTGGGCGCCCAGCCGCAGCATGGTCTTGGCAAAGTTGCCGCCACGTGCGGCATAGACCCAGCTGGTACGGAAGATCAAGTGTGCACAGCCGCTGGCAAGGATAGCCTGCTCGCCTTCAAGCTTGGTCTGGCCGTAGACGTTGAGCGGGCCGGTGGGCTCGTCTTCCTTGCGCGCGTGTTCGCCACTGCCGTCAAATACGTAATCGGTGGAGTAATGCACCAGCAGCGCGCCACACTGCGCCGCTGCCACTGCCATAGACGCCGGGGCCTGGGCGTTGACCAGATGTGCGCGCTCGGGTTCGGTCTGCGCCTTGTCCACGGCCGTATAGGCGGCCGCGTTGACCACCACGTCCGGGCGCAGGGTCGCGATGGTCCGGCTGATGCCGGCCAGGTCGGCGAGGTCACCGCAATATTGCTCGCTGCGGGCGCTCAGGGAGATGAGCTCGCCCAGCGGTGCCAGACTACGCTGCAATTCCCAGCCGAGCTGGCCGTTGCAGCCGAAGAGCAGGATCTTCATGTCTGGCGTGCGGCGTAGTTTGTTTCCAGCCATTCACGGTAACTACCGGAACGGACATTGGCTACCCAGTCCTGGTTGGACAGATACCATTGAACGGTCTTGCGAATGCCAGTCTCAAAGGTCTCGGCCGGTTTCCAGCCAAGTTCTCGCTCGATCTTGCCGGCATCGATGGCATAACGGCGATCATGGCCCGGACGATCAGTCACATAGGTGATCTGGCCGGCATAACTCTGCCCGTCCTCACGCGGCCGCAGCTCGTCCAGCAAGGAGCAGACGGTATTGACGATGTCGATGTTGGCCTTTTCGTTCCAGCCGCCGACGTTGTAGACCTCGCCCGGCAGGCCGGCTTCCAGCACGCGGCGAATGGCACTGCAGTGATCCTTGACGTAAAGCCAATCGCGGATCTGGCGTCCGTCGCCGTAGACCGGTAGGGACTTGCCATCCAAGGCGTTGACGATCATCAGCGGGATCAGCTTTTCGGGGAAGTGATAAGGACCGTAGTTATTGGAGCAATTCGTGGTGAGTACCGGCAGCCCGTAAGTATGGTGATAGGCACGCACCAGATGGTCGCTGGCGGCCTTGGTCGCCGAATAGGGGCTGTTGGGCTCGTAGCGGTTGGTCTCGGTGAAGGCCGGTGCCTGCGGAGCCAGAGAACCGTAGACTTCGTCGGTGGAAACGTGCAGGAAACGGAACTCGCCGCGCTCGGTCTCATTGAGCTGGCTCCAGTACTCGCGCACGGATTCGAGCAGGTTGAAGGTGCCCAGCACGTTGGTCTGCACGAACGCATCCGGGCCATGGATGGAGCGATCCACGTGGCTCTCTGCGGCAAAATTGAGGACGGCGCGCGGTCGGTGCTGCTTGAGCAGATCGGCCACCAGTTGGCGGTCGCCGATATCCCCCTGCACGAAAATATGCGCCGGGTTCCCCTGCAATGAATCCAGGTTCTGGAGATTGCCGGCATACGTCAGCAAATCGAGATTGACCACGGGCTCGCCGGTATGGCCGACCCAGTCAACGACAAAATTGGATCCGATGAATCCTGCACCGCCAGTCACTAATATCATTGCTGTCCTGGCATGGCTCACCACCGCTGGTTACCATGCGTAAAGAATGGAAACCGGGTATTTTACCCGAGCGCACCCGCATTGGATCAGTTCCCGCGGGGTGTTTATGCGCGGCATGACCTATCCGTCACCCGCCCCCAAGCCCATCAGACATTGCCCATGAGAAATTACATTATCGGAGACCTGCAGGGATGCGCTGCCTCCTTGCAGGATTTGCTGGCGGTGCTTCCGCCCCATGCATCCGACCGCCTCCTTTTCGCCGGCGACCTCATCAACCGCGGCCCCCACTCCCTGCAAACCCTGCGCACCGTGATGCAGATGGGCGAGCGCGCCCAGTCGGTGCTGGGCAACCATGACCTGCACCTGCTGGCCGTGGCCTGCGGCATCCGTCCCGCGCACCGCGACGACACCCTCGACGATATCCTCAACGCCCCCGACCGCGACGAGCTCATCAACTGGCTGCGCCATCGGCCCCTGGCCATCCACGAACAGGGTCACCTGATCGTGCATGCCGGCGTGCTGCCCCAGTGGGACCTGCAGCAAGCCCTGGCCCTGGCCAGCGAAGTGGAAACCATGCTGCGCAGCGACCGGTGGATGGACTTCCTGCGCCACATGTACGGCAACCAGCCCGACCGCTGGAGCGACGACCTCGCCGGCCATGATCGGCTGCGCTGCATCATCAATGCCTTCACCCGCCTGCGCTTCTGCCAGGCGGACGGGACGATAGATTTTGCGGTGAAGGAAGGCGCGGCAGCTGCGCCGGAAGGACTGATGCCATGGTTCGAGGTGCCAGGGCGCAGGACCGCGGAAGTGACCGTGGTCTTCGGTCACTGGTCCACGCTGGGGCTGGTGATGCGCCCCAACCTGATCGCCCTCGACACGGGATGTGTCTGGGGCGGCAAGCTCAGCGCGGTGCGACTTGAGGATCGGGCGCTGTTCCAGGTGCCGTGTCCGCAGGCGCGGCGGCCGGGCTGAGCGACTCCAGCGAATACCCCAGTCCGGCGGCAATGACTTCACGGGCGGTGCGCGCGAGGTCGCGGCGATGCGCGCCCTCCGTGCTGATCAAGGGCAATTGCTTCAGTTCGGCCGTCATCCCCTTGGATTTGAGGATGCTCATGATGCTCTCGGCGATGGACATGTCGCCGATGAAATCGGCCGCCCCATGCAGCCGGCCTTCTGCATCCACATAACGCAATGCATACGGCTGCACCGGCGCACGGGCGTCGATGGCCGCCTCGAACAAGTTGGCGTGGAAAGGCAGCAGCGTGCCCTGCGCGGCCGTGGTGCCTTCGGGGAAGAAGGCCACGTGCTCATCCTTCTCGATGCTTTCCACCAAACCTTTGAAGATGCGCCGCACGTCGCTGGCCTTGCCGCGCGAGATGAAGATGGTGCCGGTCTTGGCGCACAGCCAGCCGATCAGCGGCCAGCTGCGGATTTCCGACTTGGCCACGAAACGGCAGGGCTGCAGAGAATTGACCACGAAGATGTCCAGCCAGCTCACGTGATTGGACACCAGCAGCGAACGCGGGATCGGCAGGGGGCTGTCGATCTTGATGGCGATGCCGCAGATGCGCAGCAGCTTGCGCGACCAGCGCCGGATGTGCGCCTGCCGCCCCTGCTCGGACGTGAACGGGAACAGGAAGGCACAGACCGCCATGCCCTTGAAGAGATGCGCGATCAGGCGCAGCAAACGGAAAACGAACATGGCGTATTCGGGTCTTGATGAGGTCGTGATCGAATCGTTGCGACGAAAAACCGCTTGATCGAAAATCAAGATCGAAGTTGCCCGCAGTCAAGCTTCGATCAAGAAGAAATCAAACTGAAAATCAAGCGAAAAGTGTTCAGCGCTCGAACGCAATATGGCCGGACACGATGGTCGCCTTGACCACGCCCGGCAGCTCATACCCCAGGAACGGGGTGTGCTTGCCCTGGCTGGCCAATGCCGAACCCTGCACCTTCCACAAGGTGTTGGGATCGAACAGGCACAGGTCGGCCACGCTGCCCACGGCCAGGTTGCCGGCCTTCAGGCCCGCCACCTTGGCGGCGCGGTGCGTCACCTTGGAGATCGCCTTGGACAGCACTTCCTTGCCCTCGCCTTCCGTCTCCAGCGCCCACTTCAGCGACAGCGACAGCAGCAGTTCCAGCCCGGTAGCACCCGGCGAGGCTTCGCCGAAGGGCAGCAGCTTCTCGTCGTCATCGACCGGGGTATGGTCCGAGCAGACGGCGTCGATGGTGCCATCGAGCAAGGCCGTGCGGATCGCTTCACGGTCACGCTGCGAGCGCAGCGGCGGCGTCATGCGCGCATTGGAATCGAAGAAGCCGATGTCCAGGTCACACAGGTGGATGTGGTGCACACCCACGTCGCAGGTCACCGGCAGGCCTTCGCTCTTGGCCTGGCGCACCAGTTCCAGCCCGGCGGCAGAGGACATGCGGCACAGGTGGACGCGGGCACCGGTGGCGCGCATCAGTTCAAACAGGGTGTAAAGCGCAATGGTCTCCGACATCACCGGCACGCCCGACAAACCCAGGCGCGAAGCGGCCGGGCCGCTGTGGGCGATGCCGGTGCGGCCCAGGTGCGGGTCCTGCGGGCGCAGCCAGACGGTGTAGTTGAAGGTCTTGGCGTATTGCAGGGCCGACAGCAGCACGGTGGTATCGGTAATCGGCTCTTCGGCTTGCGAGAAGCCGATGCAGCCCGCTTCGGTCAGCTCGGCCATTTCGGTCAGGGCTTTGCCCTTCAAGCCTGCGGTGAGCGCGCCCAGCGGATAGACGTGGGCCTGGTTCAGCGAACGGGCGCGGTGCTTGAGCATTTCCACCAGGCCGGGCTCGTCCAGCACCGGGTCGGTATCGGGCGGGCAGACCAGGCTGGTCACGCCGCCCTGGATGGCGGCCTGCATTTCGGACTCCAGCGTGGCCTTGTATTCGTAGCCGGGCTCGCGCAGGCGGGCCGACAGGTCCACCAGGCCGGGGGCCACGATCAGTCCGGTGGCGTCGATGGTCTTGTTGGCCACGAAGTCGGCCGGAGCCTGGCCGACACCGACGATCTTGCCGGCGGCCACATACACATCCTGCTGGGCATCGATGCCGTTGGCCGGGTCGATCAGGCGGCCGTTCTTGATATGCAGTTTCATCAGTTCTTGTCTTCTTAACGGATCGTTCAAAACGTCGCGGTGATGGTCGTCGTCACCCGGGTTCAATTGCCAGCCACGATGCTCATGACCGCCATGCGCACGGCGATGCCGAAGGTCACCTGCGGCAGGATCACGGCTTGCGCGCCATCGGCCACGGCCGAGTCGATCTCCACGCCGCGGTTCATCGGGCCAGGATGCATGACGATGGCATCCGGCTTGGCCAGGGCCAGGCGTTCCGGGGTCAGGCCGTAGCTCTTGAAGAACTCTTGCGCCGAGGGCAGCAAGGCACCGCTCATGCGCTCGTTCTGCAGGCGCAGCATGATGATGACGTCCACATCCTTCAAGCCCTCTTCCATGTTGTGGAAGACGCGTACGCCCATCTGCTCCAGCCCGCTGGGCAGCAAGGTACGCGGACCGATGGCGCGCACTTCCGGCACGCCCAGGGTGGTCAGCGCGTGAATATCCGAGCGCGCCACGCGGCTGTGCAGGATGTCGCCCACGATGGCCACGCGCAGGTTGGTGAAATCCTTCTTGTAGTGGCGGATGGTGTACATGTCCAAGAGACCCTGGGTCGGGTGCGCGTGGCGGCCGTCACCGGCGTTGACCACGTGGACGTGCGACTGCTTGGTATCGATCAGGTGCTTGGCGATCAGGAAAGGGGCCCCCGATTGCGCATGGCGCACCACGAACATGTCGGCGTGCATGGCCGCCAGGTTGTCGATGGTGTCCAGGAGCGACTCGCCCTTGCTGGTGCTGGAAGCCTGGATGTTGAGGTTGATCACGTCCGCCGAGAGACGCTTGGAGGCGATCTCGAAGGTGGTGCGGGTGCGCGTGGAATTCTCGAAGAACAGGTTGAAGACGCTCTTGCCGCGCATCAGCGGCACCTTCTTGACTTCGCGGTCGCCGATGCTGACGAAGGACGACGCGGTATCGAGGATGTGCGTCAAGATCGAGCGCGGCAGGCCCTCGATGGTCAGCAGGTGTTGCAGTTCACCGTTTTTGTTGAGTTGGGGATTAAGCATGGACCACCGTAAGGGAGAAGCGGCCGTCGTCGGCGCGTTGCAGTTGCAGGTTTTCTTGTTTGCTGAGTTCGACCGAGGCCGCCACGAAATCAGCGGCAACGGGCAGCTCGCGGCCACCGCGATCCACCAGGGCCGCCAGCAGCACGCGCGCCGGACGGCCGTAGTCGAACAGTTCGTTGATGGCGGCCCGCGTGGTGCGGCCGGTGTAGAGCACGTCATCGACCAGCACGATGGTGGCCCCCTCGACATCGAAGGGAACCTGGCTGGGCTTCACGTCAGCACGCAGGCCCTTCTCGGAAAAGTCGTCACGGTAGAAGGACACGTCGACAAAGCCCAGGCGCTCGGCCAGGCCCAGTTCGCTGGCCAGGCGTTCGGCCAGCCAGGCGCCGCCCGAGTGGATGCCCACCAGCGCAACCTCGGTTGCGCCCTGCAGGCCGGCTTTGATCTGCTGCACCAGGGTCTGGTACAGCGCTTCTGCATCAAGCTGGGAAGGTGTTGTGCTCATGAATGTGCGTCGTCAAAGTATTGCTGCAAAATGATGGCGGCCGCCTGGTCGTCGATCTGTTCGCCGCGCTGGTGCTGGATGACCGCCGAACTGTAGCGTTCATCCACCAGCGTGACCTCAATCCCGTAGCGGCCGTGCAACTGGTTGGCAAAGCGGCGGCAGCGCACGCTCATCTCGTGCTCGGCACCGTCCGGATGCAGGGGCAGGCCGACCACGCAGCGTGCTGGTTGCCACTCCGCGATCAGGCGCGCAATGGCTGCGAACTTGCCGTCATTGGTCGCTTCGCTGATCACCGCCAGCGGCTGCGCCTGCTTCAGGCCCGTATTGCCCACGGCCACGCCGATGCGCTTCAAGCCAAAGTCGAAGGCCAGGATGGTATCCAAACGTCCCCGCTCCCTCAGGCCCGGCCGGC
Organism: Herbaspirillum aquaticum; assembly: GCF_002213425.1. Taxonomy (GTDB): domain Bacteria; phylum Pseudomonadota; class Gammaproteobacteria; order Burkholderiales; family Burkholderiaceae_D; genus Herbaspirillum; species Herbaspirillum aquaticum. The sequence goes on from NZ_NJGV01000018.1 coordinate 36,943, forward strand.
GTCGCCGGAGAGCATCACCGGATCGATGCCCAAGAGGGCCAGTGCCGCCGTGAAGCGTTGCTCCACCGGCAACTCAAAAATGATGGCCGGATCAGCCTTGACGGTGAGCCAGCCATTGCGGCCGATCTCGCCTTCCAGCTGGCCCGGGCTCCAGCCCGAGCAACCCAGCGTGACCAGCACGCGCTCGGGGCCATCGCCGTGGGCCACCGCTTCGAGCACGTCCTTGGAGGTCGTCAGCGCGACATCATCGGTGACCTGCAGGGTCGAGGAATATTTTTCCGAGCTCGAATGCAGCACGAAGCCCCGCTCCACCTGCACCGGGCCGCCGAACATGACCGGGCGGCGATATAGCTCGGGCATGGCATCGGGGGTGTCGGGCTGGATCTCGAGCTTGAGGTTGATGCGGTCAAACAGCACATCCATGGTCATGTCGGTGGGCTTGTTGATGACCACGCCCAGCGCGCCGTTGTGGTTGTGCTCGCAGAGATAGACCACGGTGCCGCCGAAGATCGGGTCCAGCATGGACGGCATGGCGATGAGGAAATGATTGGTCAGGTCCAGTTCCAGCGGGGGACGGACCTCGTCAGCGGCATCCCCGCCCTCGGCCTGGCCGCCGGCATCGGAGGCGGCAGCGTGGCGTACAGGGGCGTCGGAATGGAATGGGTCGAAAGCGCCAAAGGAATCCACGGATTCGTCGAAATCCTCGGCTGAGAAACTGAAGGGAGAATTGCGTCTCTTGATCATCCCGGCATTTTAGCAGTTTTGGCCGGGATCCCATGTGGCTCGTGGGGCAGCGCGCGCAAAGCCGGCCGCATGCAGCCGGCTTTGCAGCCATCAATTGCCCTCAAGCATCTTTTTCACGGCCTGCCTCGCCTGCGCACCGAGTTCGGCCAGATCCACGCCGGGGATGGCGTCATCGCGAACCACGGCACGGCCCCCGACCCACATTGCCTTCAGGAAAGGCCGGCCACCCGAGGCCACGGGGCCGATGGCCGGATCATGCAGGCCGAAGTAGCGCGGATCGTCCAGCCGGTACAAGGCGATGTCAGCTTGCTGACCCACCTGCAATCCCTGCAGTCCATCCAGGCCAAGCACCCGGGCGCCACCGGTACTGCCCCAGCGCACCACATCCTCCACCGTCGCTTCATCGGCACCGCCTTCGAAGGCCCCGCCCCGGAATGTGGGGGTGGCTTCCTGACCGCGCCGGGCGCGCTGCATCAGCCAGGCGGCGTGCGTTTCCGAGATCATGTCGGCGGCCTCGTTGGAGGCCGCGCCGTCAACACCGATGGATACCGGCACGCCCGCCGCCTCCAGTGCCCGGATCGGGGCGATGCCACTGCCCAGGCGACCGTTGCTTTGCGGGCAATGGGCGATGCCCGTTCCGGTACTTCCCAGCAAGGCAATTTCCTCTGCATCGAGCTTGACCAGGTGGGCAAACCACACGTCCGGCCCCAGCCAGCCGATGCGCTCGCAGAACTCCACAGGCCGGCATCCATGCATGGCATGCGCGCTGTCCTGGTAGCCGACCGTCTCCGAGAGATGGCTGTGCAGCCGCAAACCCAGCTCCCGCGCGGCATCGGCAATGGTGCGCATTTCCTCCGGGGCGGCCGAATAGAGGGGCGTGGTCGGTGCCATCACCACGCGCCGCATCGAAGCGGGCGCGGGATCATGGAAGCGCTTGGCCAGGCGCTGCATGTCGCGCAGGAAAGCATCGAGCGTCTCCGGCCGCAGCGCACTGGGCAACTCCGCCTCCAGCTGCCGCGTGCGGGTGGCGGTGCCCCGGCACAGCACGAAGCGCAGGCCCAGCTTTTCCGCTTCCTCGAACAGGATCTCCGAGGTATCGAAAGGCATGCCGGGGTAATACAGGTAGTTGTGATCGGCAATCGTGCCGCAGCCCGAGCGCATCAGTTCGACCATGCCGATGCGCGCAGCCAGGCGGAACAACCCGGCATCGAACTTGGCGCGATAGCGATAAGGCGTGGCCGCCAGCCAGGGCGTGAGCGTGGCATTGATGCCCAGCGGGTCACCCTTCAGCAGCGACTGGAACAGGTGATGATGGGTATTGACCCAGGCCGGATAGGCCACGCAATCGCCGGCATCGATCACGCTTTCACCGGGCAGTGCGTCGAGCTTTCCGATGGCGGCAATCACGCCGTCGGCCACGCGGATGTCAGGACCGGCGTGGCGCGCGGCCTCGCCGGGCAGGCCGGTGAGGATGGCCTGCAAGTTGCGGATCAAAAAAGTGTTCATGGCGTGTCGGCTCCGTGGAAGGTCGTCATCATGCCATCTCGCTCTCATGCCATCCGGCCAGCATGGCGCGCGAGAGCGCACTCATCAGCCAGAACAGCAGGATGCCGGTCAACGTGATGAGCAGCAGGGCCGCAAACAGACGTGGAATGTTGAGCTGGAAACCCGCCTGCAGGATCTGGTAGGCCAGCCCCGATCCGGTGCCACCGGTGCCGGCCACGAACTCGGCCACCACCGCCCCGATCAGCGCCAGCCCGCTTGAAATACGCAGGCCACCGAAGAAATACGGCAAGGCGCTGGGGATGCGCAGGCGGCGCAAGGTCTGCCAGCGCGTGGCCTTGTTGAGCCGGAACAGGTTGAGCAGGCCCGGATTGACGCTGCGCAGTCCCAGGGTGGTGTTGGAGATGATGGGAAAGAGCGCCATGATGGTCGCGCATACGGTCAGCGCAGCCGTGGTGTCCTTGACCCAGATGATGATGAGCGGGGCGATGGCGACGATGGGCGTGACCTGCAGGATGATCGCGTAAGGAAACAGACTGACCTCGATGAAGCGGCTCTGCACGAACACGAAGGCAATGGCCACCCCCAGGATCACCGCCAGCACGAAGGCCAGGAAAGTGATCTTCAGCGTCACCAGCAGCGACTCCATCAGCATGCCCCAATCAGCCACCAGGGTCTTGGCGATCAGCGCGGGCGTGGGCACCAGGTAAGGCGGCACCTCCAGCAGGGTGCAGACGATCTGCCACATCAGCAGCAAGGCGATGCCAATGGACAGGGGCGCTACCACGCGCCAGAACCCGGGACGATTGACCAGCGGATCAGTGTTGGGCTTCATGGCCGTCTCCTTGCTGGTTGGCCAGCGTGAGGTAATCGGAAAGCGTTTTGCAGTACTGCATGAAGGGGGCCGAAATACGGAAAGCTTCATCACGCGGACCGTCCACCTCGATGGCCACATCGGCAATCACCCGCCCGGGGCGGGCTGCCATCACGATCACGCGCGAGGAAAGGAACACCGCTTCATAGATGCTGTGGGTGACGAAGACCACGGTCAGGTCCTGCTTGCTCCAGATGTCGCGCAGGTCGGCGTCGAGCTTGTTGCGGGTGAATTCATCGAGGGCACCGAAGGGCTCGTCCATCAGCAGCAGATTGGGCGAGGTGGCCAGCGCACGGGCAATGGAGGCACGCATCTGCATGCCGCCCGAGAGTTCGCGCGGTAGCACCTTGTGGAATTTTTCCAGGCCCACCAGTTTCAAGGCCTCGGCCACCCGCGCATCGGCCTGCGCGCGCGGTACGTGGCGCAGCTCCAGCGGCAGCCTGGCGTTCTGCTCCACCGTGGCCCACGGCATCAGGGTGGCCTCCTGGAACACCATGGCCAGCGTCCGTTCGGGCGTACCGACCGTGGCCAGGTTGCCGCCCCACCAGCGGATGTGGCCGTGGGACGGTTCTTCCAGCCCGGCGAACATCTTCAGCAAGGTGCTCTTGCCGCAGCCCGAGGGCCCCAGCAGCGAGACGAACTCGCCGCGCCCGATATCGAGCCTGACCTCATCGAGCGCGCGCGTGCCGTTGCGATAGGTTTTCTCCACCCGCTGTGCCGACAGCACCGGCGGCATATCAGCCACAGCGGCCCCAGCGGCCGCCCTCTCCTGCTCCCATGCCGCGGCCTGCGACATGGCGAATTCGTCTCTGTCCATGGGATCTCCTGGCGGGTTCATGCAGCGGGGTGGATGCGGAACACTTCGGATTCGCCGTGCTCTTCCAGCAATTGCAGCAGCATGCGGCGCATGATGAGGCCGGGCCGGTCCGAGGCCATGTGGAATTCCTGGCGCCGGCGCACGTCGATGCAGGCGTCAGGGTCGGTGGCTTCGAGGATCTCGCGGTCTTCCACCAGGATCGGCGCATCCCAGGCGATCAGCTCGGCTTCGGAACACTGCTCCTCGGTATCGTTGCGATAGAGCCATTGCGACAGCATGATGGCGCCATCATCGATGGGCGTGGCGCAGTTGTAGATGATGTGATGGCGGCCGCTCTCCGGATAGGTGCAGCCGAAGCGACGCACGAAGGGCAGGTACCAGCGGTTGAACATGTGGCGTACCGTGGTATCGGCGGTGCTGCCGGTGACGCGATGGCTGGCCGGGACGTTCTTGATGGGCACCCGGGTTTCGGCTTCGAAACCGTAGTCGGTTTCCTCGATCTCGTATTTCTCCGGCTTGGGCTGGTCGTACAGGCCGAAGGTGGCGCGATGCACGTAGCTGAAGTGGGAGTTGTCGAAGGAGTTTTCCATCATGCGCAGGGCACTGGTTTCCCAGCGTTCGTAGAACTGGAAGATGCGGCGATAACCGGGCGCACCGTCCTCGGGAAACTCCGGGATATCGCGCAGCGGTTCTTCCAGCGCCACCCACACGTAACCGTAGCGCTCCTTGCAGAAATACGACTTCACGCAGGCGCCGGAGGGCACGCTGCCGTCCACGCTCTGCGGCACGCGCACGCAGGCGCCCTCGCCGTTGAAGGTCCAGCCGTGATAGCCGCAGACGATGTTGCCGTTCTCCACGAAGCCCTTGGACAACCTGGCCGTGCGATGGCAGCAGCGATCCTGCAGGGCGGCGGGCGAGCCATCCTCCTTGAACCAGACCACCAGCTTCTCACCCAGGAGCGTAAAGGGCTGCGGACCGTCCTTCAACTGCGTGACGGGCATGAGCGCGTACCAGAACTTGCGCAGGACTTTTTGTTGAGTTACCAGCATGAGGTTGCTCCTTCTGCTTGGACTGCGAACGCCATGGTCCGCAGTGCTCCGGCCGGCGTGCCAACATGGTCGCCTTCGCCGAAATACGTTGGCTTCAAGGTGTCATGCGGCAGCTCAGGCCGCCGCCACTGCCCCGAAGGTCTGTTTCACTTTCATTTCCAGGTAGTCACCGATGGTGCAGGGTGCGTAGCGCGCAGGGCGTTCATCACTGCAGCAACTGGGCAGGCAGGCCACCACGGCGGCCTGGTCGCCATCCTGGAAGAACGGCAACGAATAGCGCGGCGCGCTGCCCGCATTGAGCACGCGATGCGCATTGCTGTGATACAGGTCATTGCTCCAGCGCTGCAGCAGGTCGCCGATGTTGACCACGAAACTTTCGGCGATGGGCGGCGCGCTCACCCACTGGCCATCGGCATTGCAGATTTCCAGTCCGCCGATGTCGTCCTGCGCGAGGATGGTGACCAGTCCCCAATCGGTATGGGCCCCGGCACCGATCTGGTTGGGCCGGGCACCGTCGGGCTGCGGCGGGTAGTGCAGCATGCGCTGGGTGGCGATGGGTGCCTGCAGCACCGGTTCGAAGAAATCCTCGGGCATCTCCAGCGACAGCGCGATGACGCCCAGCAGGCGATGCGACAGTGCGCGCACGGCCTCGTAATACAAACGTGAGTGCGCCTCGAAGCCCGGCAGGTCCTGCGGCCAGAGGTTGTGGCCATAACGCAGCAGCCCGCGTTGCACATACGGGTGATCGGGCGCGATGTCGAAGCCGAACTGGAAGCCCTCCTTCAGGTCAGCGGGCGAGCCTTCATCGAGGGCCTGTGCGCCCATGCGTTCGTATCCGTAGCCGGAGGGCGAGCGGCGCATGTCGATGGCCGATTTGCTGGCCTGGGGCAAGGCAAAGAAACGCCGCGCCCAGTCGAACTGCTGCTCCACCAGCGCAGGCGCAACACCGTGATTGACGAGGTAGAAGAACCCCACGTCGCGCGAGATCTTGTGGATCTCCCAGGCCAGCGCCTCGCGGCGGGCCCGTTCGGGCGAGAATGCATCGGCAAAATCGATCACCGGAATGCGGCGCGCGGTCATGGGTACTGTGTAGGGGATCATGGCGTCCTCACGCTAAACGGATCGCTGCTGCGGGCGGCACAAGGCAGCAGCGACCAGCGGATCACAACATCAGGGCATGACCTTCATGTCCTTGACGAACTGGGTGGTGTAGGCCTTGTGGTAATCGGTGCCCGCCTTGAGCAGGCCGGTGGCGACCATGACGTCATAGGTCTGCTTCCAGCGCTCATCGGTCATCACGCCAATGCCCAGCTTGGCCGCATCCCCACCGGTGACGACCTTGAGTTCCTTGAGCTTGCCCAGCGCATAGGCCAGCTGCTCATCGCCCATGTTCTTGTTGTCGGCCTTGATGAGGGCATTGGCCGGTGCCGGATCTTCCAGGTAGCTCTTCCAGCCTTCGGCGGTGGCCTTGACGAAGCGCTGCACCAGGTCAGGCTTGGTGGCGACCGTCTTCTGCAGGGTGACGATGGTGGTGCCATAGGGCGGGTAGCCGTCGCTGGCGAAGAGGAAGAACTTGCTCTTCACGCCGGCCTTGTCGGCCTGGAACAGTTCGGAGGAGGGATAAGCCTGCTGCGCAATATTGGGATCGGCAAAGAAGGGCTGCAGGTTGAAGGTGTAGGCCTTGGACTGCGCATCGGTGTATCCGTATTTGGATTTCAACCACGGCCACCAGCTTGACTGGCCCGATCCCGCGACCAGGATGGTCTTGTTCTTGAGGCCGCCCAGGCTGCTGACATCGTCATGCGTCATCATGCCCTGCAGGTCGGATTGGAAAGAGGTACCGACGGTCACCAGCGGCAGCCCCTGCTCGATGCCTTTCATCACCGCGAAGTCATAGCCCATGCTGAAGTCAGCCTGCCCCGCCACCAGGATCTGCATGTTGTTGACCTGCGGGCCACCCATCTTGATGGTCACGTCCATCCCATATTTTTTATAGATACCCTTGGCCACTGCCTGGTAGAAGCCGCCGTGCTCGGCCTGCGCATACCAGTTCGACAGCAGCGTGACCTTGTCCTCGGCGTGGGCCAGACCCGTCACCGACAGGGCAGCCGCGCCCAGCCACAGCGCGGCCAGCTGCCGCAGGAATGTCCGCTTTTGCATCGATTGCTTCTTCATAGCCTTCCTCTCCAGGTGGGTTGAACTTGCTTTGCGTACTAACCAATTACAGATCCAGGACCAGTCGCGTGCCGGCACAGCGCGATACGCAAGGCAGGATGCGGCGTCCGCCCGCGCGTTCGGCGTCGGATAGCACGCTGTCACGATGCAGGGGCTGGCCTTCCAGCACGGTGCTCTCGCAACTGCCGCAGAAACCTTCGCCGCAGGAGGTGCCAATGACCACGCCCACTTGCGCGGCGGCAGCGACGATGCTCTGGCCGGGCTGTACCTCACAGCGCAGGCCGGAACGCTGCAGGACCAGTTCGAACACGCGCTCTTCGGCATGAGCCTGCGCAGCGGATGGCGTTTCGGCAGTCGCCATCACAGGCGCAGCGAACAATTCGAAATGAATGTCCTCTTCGCGCCAGCCCGCCAGTTGCGCATGCCGCCGCGCGGCCTCGATGAAAGGTGCAGGTCCGCACACATAGAGCGGCGACGAAGACGGCACGGCGGCAAGTGCCGCTGCAATGGCACGCCCGGTCTCGATACCGTCCAGCCCCAGGTGCAGCGACATGCCCTGCGAACAGGCGGCCAGCTCATGGAAAAATGCAGCGTGGGCAAGGCTGCGCGCGAAGTAATGCAGGCGATGACGCCTGCCCTGCGCCGCCATCTCGGCGGCCATCGCATGCAGCGGGGTGATGCCGATGCCGGCGGCCAGCAGCAGCGGCGCGCGCGTGTCGGCGACGAAGGGGAAGGCATTGACGGGAGGCGATGCGCTGATCGAATCGCCCTCCTGTACCTGTTCATGCAGGAAGGCGGAACCACCGCGCGAATCGCTCTCGCGCTTGACGGCAATCACGTAGCAGTCGCGCTGCTGCGGTGTATTGCAGAGGGAATAGGCACGCACCAGACCGTCCTGCAAATGCAGGCGCAGGTGGGCGCCCGGGGTCCAGGGCGGCAATGCGGCGTGGTCTTGCGCCACCAGTTCAAAGAGACGAATCCCTTCGGCCGCATGGCGCACGGCTCTTACCCGCAACCGCAGCGTGTTGGCGGCACTGCCGTTGAATCGATCGGTGACGGCGTTCATCGCCCACCTCGAATGCCATTGCCGAAAAGGGAATTATTTGGACGACATGTTGCGAAAAACGGCAACGCAGAATGAGAGGGCGCTCGGGCAATGTGCATGGTCTCGTGTCCTGTCAAAAGAGAGGGACCATCGGAAGGCTCCGATGGCGTCACGAGCAATGCCCCGCGAGAAGGTAAGTGTCTTGGTTACCGACTGCTAGCCGCTTCTACTCAATCGCTTCTTTAGCAAACGGCGTGCCAAGGCCGGCAGCGTCGTAAACCCATGTGTTCTTTCTGCGATTCAATGAAAAAGGGACGGAAAACTCCGTCCCTTTGCCTGCGCGCTGCACATCTTGGTGCGCCCTGCCTTGATCTGCATCAGAAGCGCACCAACAAGAAGCTCGTCGATTTATTGCATCAGCATCAGGCCACGCCGTGCTGCTTGAAGAAGGCCACGACCTTGCCCCATGCATCCTTGGCATCCGCCTCCACATAGCTGGGACGGTAGTCGGCGTTGAAGGCATGGCCCGAATTCATGTACACATGGAATTCGGATTTGTTGCCCGCCTTCTGCAGGGCTTCCTTCATCTGCTCCACGGTGGAGACCGGGATGCCCTGGTCCTTGCCGCCGTAGAGGCCGATGACCGGGGTCTTCAGCGTGGGCGCGATATCGATGGGCTGCTGCGGGAACAGCGCAGTCTTGTCGCCTACCAGGCGGCCGTACCACGCGGCCCCGGCCTTGACCTGGGGGTTGTGGGCGCTGTAGAGCCATACGATGCGGCCGCCCCAGCAGAAACCGTTGATGCCCAGGCGCTTGATGTCGCCGCCGTTCTCGCCGGCCCACTTTACATAGGCATCGATGTCGCCCATCACCTGCGCATCGGGCACCTTGGAAATGATTTCCTTCTGCAGCTCGGCGATGGAGGTATAGGCCATGGGATTGCCCTGGCGCACGAAGAAGTCCGGTGCGATGGCCAGGTAGCCCAGCTTGGCGAAGCGGCGCGCGATGTCGGCGATGTGCTCATGCACGCCGAAGATCTCGGAGACCACGATGATGACCGGCAGGCCGGTCTTGCCCTCGGGCTGGGCGCGATAGGCCGGCACACGCTGGCCGTTGACCTCGATGGAGACCTCGCCTGCCGTCAGGCCCTGGGTATCGGTCTTGATCATGGTCTGCGCGCACACCGGCAGCACGGCGGCGGCAAAGCCGGTGCCCAGGGCGGTCTTGAGGAAGGTGCGGCGATCAGCGTTGCCGGACAGGTTGCTCTGGCCCAGCAGGCTGTTGAAATCATTGCGAAGGTCGTTCATCGGGTTCTCCATCTTGGTGGCACTTGGCCTCGTTGTGGTGGAAGTGATGGTGATGCGGGGAAGCGCCAACATGAAAAAGCGGTCCTTGCAGACCGCTTTCATGGCACCGGATAGGCTGGCATGTTGCGCACGCCGGCTTCATCCCCTGCCGGAGTCTAACCGCAATCGGCAGAACGTGTTGCGCGCGGCTTGACCAGGTTTTGACCCTGCTTCAGCCCTGCACCGCCAGTCCCGCATGGCCGCCCGGCAGCTCCGGCGCACCGGGCGTGACGTCGATGACGCGCTCAGCCGAAGCGGCCTGTGCATAAGTTGCAGAAGTGGACGAAGTCACGCGCGCCTGTTCCGCATCGATGCGGAACACGCTCACCAGTTGCTGCAATCCGGCCGCCTGTTCCTGCAGCTGGCGGGCCGCCGCCGCCGCCTGTTCGACCAGCGCGGCGTTCTGCTGGGTCATGTCGTCGATCTGGATGATGGCCTCGTTGACCTGCTCGATGCCGCTGCTCTGCTCGCGGTTGGCGTGGGTGATCTCGGTCATCACGTCGGTGACGCGGCGAATGCTGGTGACGATCTCGGTCATGGTGCTGCCGGCCTGCTCGACCAGCTTGCTGCCGTTTTCCACCTTGCCGACGGAGTCACCGATGAGCACCTTGATTTCCTTGGCGGCCGAGGCCGAGCGCTGCGCCAGCGATCGCACTTCGGAAGCGACCACGGCAAAGCCGCGCCCTTGCTCGCCCGCACGCGCCGCTTCCACCGCCGCATTGAGTGCGAGGATATTGGTCTGGAAGGCGATGCCATCGATCACGCTGACGATGTCGGCCACCTTCTGCGAGGAGGCATTGATGGACTGCATGGTCTCCACCACCTGCGAGACGATGCTGCCGCCCTGTACCGCCACGTCGGAGGCCGCCAGGGCCAGGTCGTTGGCCTGGTGCGCATTCTCGGCATTCTGCTTGACGGTGGAATTGAGCTGCTCCATGGAGGAGGCGGTTTCTTCCAGGGCGCCGGCCTGCTGCTCGGTGCGACTGGAAAGGTCGAGGTTGCCGCGTGCGATTTCGGTGGAAGCAGTGGTGATGGTCTCGGAACCGCGCCGCACTTCCGACACGATCGCCGCCAGCTTGTCGCGCATCACGCGCATGGCGGCCAGCAGGCTGTCATTGTCACCGGCGCGGGTATCGATCACGACGGCCAGGTCGCCTTCGGCAATCTGGCCGGCGATCTGCACGGCGTAATCCGGCTCGCCACCCAGCTTGCGCAGCAGTTGGCGGGTGATCCAGATCGCTGCCAGGATCGCGGTGACCACGCCGATGGCGCTGATGATGAGCATCAGCAGGCGCGCGCGAGCATAGGCGGCGGCGCTGCTGTCAGCGGCTTCGCGGTTGAGCTTGTCCTCCAGCGCGGCCAGCGCCTTGAGTTCGACCTGCCAGGATTTCTGCACCGGCAGGTATTGCTCCTTCAGGAATTGCGCCAGTTCATAGGCCTCGCGGCGCTTGCCGAATTCGACGGCCTCGTTGATGAGCTTCTCGGCGGCAGCGGCCTGCGCCTGGATCTTGGGCAGGGCCGCCTTTTCTTCCTCGGTGGTGTCGGCGGAGTCGGCAAAGAGCTGTTGCAGCTTCTGCGCGGCCACTTTGTATTTCTGGGTCTGGCCCTCGATGTATTGCGCTTCGATATCCACGTCTTCGGGCGCGGCGGGCAGCATGAGGTTGCGCAGCGAGATGGAGCGCTCGCCCACCGTTTCCAGCATCTCCTTGACCAGTGCGCTCTCGGGATTCTTGACCTCCACCACATGGGTGAAGCGTCCCTGCACCTGGTGCATGTTGAAGATGCCAAAGCCGGTCACCAGCACCAGCAGCAAGACCACCCACGCAAACCCGAGCCCCAGGCGCGTACCTACCTTCATTCCTGACTTCATGACGTCTCCTCCCATGTGTTCATCGGAGGCCGGACGGAAAGACGGAGATGACGACGGCCACGAACCGCATGCGGTCATGGCCGGTAATGAATGTGCTTGTCCCCTGCCTTCCTGCCTCAGCCTCGGTTGCCCGGACCCCGTCCGGTACCACCCAGGGCGTCATCCCGTCTTTGTTCGTCTGCGGTTGCGACGCCGGTCTGCTTGTCTTGTCATTCAGGTGCTGGCTTGGTAGACGGTGCTGACACCTGCTGACCACACGGGTCGCGTCACGGCATCAGCTTGCCTTCCTGCCAATCTTGCTTTTTACCTAATCATTCACCCCCCTCGCTGACGCGCGGCGGAAAGCCGCATGTTCCGGGAGGGGGTGTGAAGATTAATGCGCTTCGTCCCAATTCTTACCGATTCCGACCTCGGCAAGCAAGGGAACTTTCAGCTCCGCAACATTTTTCATCAATTCCGGCAGCTTTTCGCGTACTACGTCAAGCTCATCCTGGGGCACTTCGAGTACTAGTTCATCGTGGACCTGCATGATCATGCGGCTCTTCATGCCGGTCGACTCCAGCCAGTCCTGCACGGCGATCATGGCCAGCTTGATGAGATCGGCCGCGGTGCCCTGCATGGGCGCATTGATCGCCGCGCGCTCGGCGCCTTGCCGGCGCGGGCCGTTGGGCGAGTTGATCTCGGGCAGCCACAGGCGGCGGCCGAAGACGGTTTCCACGTAGCCGCGCGCCTTGGCCTGCAGGCGCGTTTCATCCATGTAGCGCTTCACGCCCGAGAAACGCATGAAGTACTTGTCGATGTACATCTGCGCGGCGGAACGTTCGATACCCAGGTTGCCGGCCAGGCCAAAAGCGCTCATGCCGTAGATCAGGCCGAAGTTGATGACCTTGGCATAGCGGCGCTGCTCGGACTCGACCTGCTCGGGGGCGATGCCGAAGATTTCGGCGGCGGTCGCCTTGTGGATGTCTTCGTTGTTGGCGAAGGCCTTCAGCATGTTCTCGTCTTCGGAGATGTGCGCCATGATGCGCAATTCGATCTGCGAATAGTCGGCCGAGACGATCACGCAGCCTTCGGGTGCGACGAAGGCTTCGCGGATGCGGCGGCCTTCGGGCGTGCGGATCGGGATGTTCTGCAGGTTCGGCTCGTTGGAGGACAGGCGCCCGGTGACCGCCACCGCCTGTGCATAGTTGGTATGCACGCGGCCGGTGGCCGGGTTGATCATCCTGGGCAGCTTGTCGGTATAGGTGGACTTGAGCTTGGCCAGGCCGCGATAGTCCAGCAGCACCTTGGGCAGCGGATAATCCTCGGCCAGTTTCTGCAGCACTTCCTCATCGGTGGACGGTGCGCCCGAGGCCGTCTTCTTGACCACTGGCAGCTCCAGCTTGCCGAACAGGATCTCGCCCAGCTGCTTGGGCGAATTCAGGTTGAAGGGTTGGCCGGCCAGGTCGTAGGCCTGCTGTTCGATTTCCAGCATGCGTTTGCCAAGATCGTGCGATTGCTGGCCCAGGCGCTCGCTGTCGATCAGCACGCCATTGCGTTCGATCTTCTGCAGCACCACCGAGGTGGGCACTTCGATCTTCTCGTAGATGAAGCGCAGCTTGTCATCATGCTCGATCTGCGGCCACATGGCGTGATGCAGGGCCAGCGTGACTTCGGCATCTTCGGCAGCGTATTCGGTGGCGCGTTCAATGGCCACTTCATTGAAACCGATCTGGGAGGCGCCCTTGCCGCAGACTTCGGCATAGGTGATGGTCTTGCGCTCCAGGTGGCGCGCAGCCAGGCTGTCCATGTCGTGCGGACGATGCGATTCGAAGACGTAGGATTCCAGCAGCGTGTCGTGCTTCACGCCCGCCAGGCGCACGCCGTAGTTGGCGAAGATGTGGCTGTCATATTTCAGGTGCTGGCCGAGCTTGGGCTTGCTGGCGTCTTCCAGCCAGGGCTTCAGTTTGGCCAGCACGTGGTCGCGCGACAATTGTGCGGGGGCATCCTGATAGCTGTGCGCCACCGGAATATAGGCAGCACGGCCCGGCGCGCAGCACAGCGAGATGCCGACCAGCTCGGCCTGCATCGCGTCCAGCGAGGTGGTCTCGGTATCGACGGCGGTCAGCTCGGCGGCGTTGATGGCAGCGATCCACTGATCCAGCTGCGCATCGGTAAGCACGGTCTCGTACTCGACCTTGGGCGCGGCGGCAAAGAGGCCACCCTGGGCCGGCGTTTCCAGTGCCGCAGCGGCACTGGCACCAACCAGCGGTGCCTTGGCGCCAGCGGGCTCGCTGCCCTCGCCCAGCTCGCGCAGCCAGGTGCGGAAGTTGTAGCGAGTGAAAAGATCCTTGAGCACTTCCTTGTCCACCGGCTGCATGGTCAGCGATTCAAGGATGGACTTCATGTGCGCCGACAGGTCGCAATCGGTCTTGACCGTCACCAGTACGCGGCCTTGTGGCAGCCAGTCCAGGGCTTTGCGCAGGTTCTCGCCAACCACGCCGGTGATCTTGTCGGCATTGGCCATGACGCCATCGAGCGAGCCATAGGCGGAGAGCCACTTCACGGCCGTCTTGGGGCCGCACTTCTCGACGCCGGGCACGTTGTCGACGGTGTCGCCGATGAGGCTCAGGTAATCGACTATGCGCTCGGGCGGCACGCCGAATTTTGCGGTCACGCCGGCAATGTCGAGAACTTCATTGCTCATCGTGTTGACCAAGGTAACGTGTTCGTTGACCAATTGGGCCATGTCCTTGTCGCCGGTGGAAACGATGGTATCGAGTCCGGCGGCGGTGGCTTGGACCGAGAGCGTACCGATGACGTCATCGGCCTCGATGCCCTCGACCATCAGGATCGGCCAGCCCAGTGCGCGTACCGCGGCGTGGATCGGTTCGATCTGCAATGCCAGGTCTTCCGGCATGGATTTGCGGGTAGCCTTGTAGTCGGGATAGAGATCATCACGGAAAGTCTTGCCCTTGGCGTCGAACACACAGGCAACGTAACTTGCGGGATAATCGTTGCGCAGTCGGCGCAGCATATTGATGATGCCGTACAGCGCACCGGTGGGCGCGCCTTCCGCGTTACGCATATCGGGCAGTGCATGGAAGGCCCGATAGAGGTAACTGGAACCATCAACTAACAACAAGGTTTTTTGCATATGGAACAGAGAGGAAAAAATGTCCCGCGTCTGCGGGAGGTGGGGGACATCGAACGCGCGACGGCCAAGAAGGCGCGCGAGTCGTGGCATGTACTCACGATTATGGCAGAATTCATCGAATCGACCGAACGTCTCTCCGAGCTGCGTCCTGCCGTTTCCATCTTCGGTTCTGCCCGGATCAAGCCCGACAATCCCCATTATCAACTGTGTGTGGAGATCGCCCGCCTGATCTCCGACGCCGGCTATGCCGTCATCTCCGGCGGCGGCCCCGGCATCATGGAGGCGGCCAACAAGGGCGCCTACGAAGGCGCATCCCCTTCGGTGGGCCTGAACATCGAACTGCCGCACGAACAGCACGGCAATTCCTGGCAGGACATCTCGCTGTCCTTCCGTCATTTCTTTGCGCGCAAGGTGGCCTTCGTCAAATACGCCGATGCGTATGTGGTGCTGCCAGGCGGTTTCGGCACTCTGGATGAGCTGACCGAAGCACTGACCCTCATGCAGACCGGCAAGTCGCGCATGATGCCGGTGATCCTGGTGGGCAGCCAGTTCTGGGCCGGCCTGGTGGACTGGATCAAGACCCGCCTGGTCGACGACGGCATGATCTCGCCCAAGGACGTGAACCTGCTGCAGGTGATCGACGAACCTGCCGACGTGCTGGCAGCGATCCAGAAATTCCACGCCGAGAAGTCCAAGCCTGCGGAAACCCAGCAGGAAGCGGAGCGGCAGAGCGGGATGTACCTGTAATCCGCCCTCAGTCATTGCCCCTGCGAAGGCCGGCGCGCAGCGATGCGTTCCGGCCTTTTCCTTTGTACGCGCCAGACCGCGTCGCGCCGTGGATAGGCGAAGAATAGTTCACTTCCCCTCACCAACGTACGATTTGAAACAACCGCCCAAGAATTCATGATGCAAGGCAACTACATGAAGCTTCCCTCCATTTTCCTGCCTTTGCATTGCCATGCCCCTCGCCCGCGCCTACTTCACGCAGCTCTTGCTGGGGACGCTCCACGCAGCACTGCTGCTGTGCCTGTTGCCCCTGGCCGCAGGCGCCACCCTGCTGCTGCTGCCCCACGATCTGCTGCAGCAATGGGGACTGCACCAGTGGCGCAGCGCACTGCAGCAACATCGTGAAAACCTGTACTGGCTGGCGGCCATGCTCATGGCCGGCACCCTGGCCTGGTTTTACTACGGCATGGGCCGAGTCATCGTGCTGGCCAAGCCGCGCTGGCGTACGGCCTACCAGACGACCACCCTGCTCTACATGCTGGTGATGAGCTATGGCGTGGCCATCGCGCTGGTGAGCACCACCCGCCCGCACTACCGCCAATGCGAGATGTACACCCAGAAGCTCAATGGCGGCCTGCGCCATTACCGGGGCGAGCAGTTCCGCGTCGAATTGTGCGGCAGCGGTAGCGATGCCAACCGGCGCGATCATATCCGCCTGCGGATCTTCGATGAGAAGGGGGAAGCACGCGCGGTACGATACTTCACCGTGCACTGGGGCGGTCCCTACCCGCAGCTGATCGACTACGCGCGCGACCACCTGGCTTACTTCGACGCCAGCGAAGGCGAAGATGAAGATTTCGTCAAGGTCGTCCCCATGCCGCCCACCCTGGCCGACTGGATCAGCACCCGTATCCCGCTGCTGGACTAGCGCGGGGGCCGGATCACACGCAAAGCGGCCACCCGCACTCGCGTTCGCCTGTTGCCTTATTGATCATTTCGATGAAGAAACGCGAGGGCCCCGCCTTGATGGTTTGCTACAATGAAGAAAACGACACCCCCCTTTTTCTTCACAAGATCATGAAACCATCCCAACTCCGGTTCAAAGAGTCCCTGGCAGCCGTGCTGCTGTGCGCATCGGCTGGCCTGGCCGCACCACTGGCCCTGGCGCAAACGCCGCCTGCCGGCCTGGCTGCCCAGCCGGCCCCGCCGCCGCCCGAACTGGAGAAGCTGGAAGAAGGCGAACCGCCGGCCGTGACCATCCGCAAGCCGGGCGAAGACAGCCGCACCCAGGGCAACAGCATCAAGGAACGCCGCGACCACGGCCAGACCAAGGAAATCGAAGTCAAGTCCGGTCCCAGCACCTACTACGTGCGTCCCAACCCGCAGCTGGGTGGCTCCACCCCGGGCGACGCACAAAGCCCGCCGCCGAGCTCGGCCCAATGGAAGGTCGGCGAGTTCGACTGGGGTGTCAAGAAGCCCCAGGAAGGCGACACCGACGGCACCACCAAGAAGTGATCCCGTGATCGCGCACCTCGCCACGCGGTGACGGTGCGCCATCGCCAGCGATCAAGCGCATCACCCGGCCGCACTGCGCGGCCGGTCCAGGAACAGGAAGGACGGCGCAACTGCCCTCCCCCTCGCGCAGCGGCCGGACTTGCCGGCAGCGCGCCCCAGCCAGCATCCTCTATTCATTTTCGTCATGGCAGTCTTTACACCGGTCAGTCTGGAACAACTCTCGGACTGGATTGAACAATTCCCGCTCGGCCGCGCCACCTCGATCAAGGGCATCTCCTCGGGCATCGAAAACAGCAACTTCTTCATCGGCACGGAGCAAGGCGAATATGTGCTGACCCTGTTCGAAAAGCTGCATATCGAACAACTGCCCTTCTACCTGGAACTGATGCGCCACCTGGCGCAGCGCGGCATCCCTGTGCCGGCGCCGGTACCCAACGACAAGGGCGCCATCGTCAACCTGCTCAACGACAAGCCGGCGGCCATCGTCAGCAAGCTCGAAGGCCAGTCGCAGCTCGATCCGCAACCGGTGCACTGCGCCGCGCTGGGCGACATGCTGGCGCGCATGCACCTGGCGGCCAAGGATTTCAAGATCCTGCAGCCCAACCTGCGCGGCCTGGCCTGGTGGCTGGAAACCACCCCGGCGGTACTGCCCTTCCTGCCGGCCGAGCTGGGCCAACTGCTGGCCAGCGAAGTGCAATACCAGAAGGACTTCGCCGCCACCCCCGACTACCGCGCCCTGCCGCGCGGACCGGTGCATGCCGACCTGTTCCGCAACAATGCGATGTTCGTGGGGGAGCAACTCTCGGGCATCTTCGATTTCTATTTCGCCGGTTGCGATACCTGGCTCTTCGACCTGGCCGTCACCGTCAATGACTGGTGCGTGGACCTGGAGACAGGCGTGCTCGATACCGCCCGCAGCCAAGCCATGCTGGCCGCCTACCGTGCCGTGCGTCCGTTCTCGCAGGCCGAAGGCATCGCCTGGCAGCCCATGCTGCGTGCCGCTGCGCTGCGCTTCTGGCTCTCGCGCCTGTACGATTTCTACCTGCCGCGCGAAGCCGAAATGCTCACGCCGCACGACCCCACACACTTCGAACGCATCCTGCGCCTGCGCATCAAGGATGCGCCACCGGCGCTGTAACCACTGGAGCTATGGAAAAGATCCCCGCACACATCGGCTGGTCCTGGGTCAAACAGGGCTTTGTCCTGTTCAGAAAACAACCGGCCGAAATCTCCACGCTGTTCCTGGCCTACATGTTCCTGATGCTGGCCCTGGGCATCATCCCGGTGCTCGGCCAGATGCTGCCGCTGATCCTGATCCCGCTGTTCTCGATGTCCTTCATGCAGGCCTGCGCGCAGATCGAGCGGGGTGAACGGGTCTTCCCCAACCTGCTGTTGATCGCCTTCCGCAGTCCGGCACGCAATACCTTGCTCAAGCTCGGCCTGCTCTACCTGCTGGTGGCCACGCTGGTGGTGGCGGCCTCAGCCCTGGCCGATGGCGGCACCTTCTGGAAAGCCATGATGGGCGGCGGCCTGTCGACCCAGGAACTGGAAAGCGCCGCCGGCAGCATGCGCATCGCCATGCTGGTGGCGGCTGCCCTCTACGTGCCGGCGGCCATGGCCTTCTGGTATGCGGCGCCGTTGATCATGTGGCAGCAGATGCCGCTGGGGAAGGCGCTGTTCTACAGCTTCTTCACCGTGCGCCGCGCCGGCCGGGCCTTCCTGGTCTACGGCCTGGCCTGGATCGTGATCGCCATCGTGGTGCCCACGGTCATCAGCATGGCCATCACGCTGCTGACCGGCAGCATCGCGGTGGTGTTCTTCATCCTGCTGCCGATCTCGATAATATTGACGGTCATCATGTACTGTTCCTTCTATCCGACCTACACTAGCGTCTTCGGAAAGCCCCGCAGAGGGTCCGACAGCCCGCACAAAGGAGACAATCCCATCGTCTGACGCGTCATTCCCGTCAGGCAGGACCTTGCGCCAGGCTGTCGCTGCCTGGCGTGCCTGGTCCGACGTGTTCGCAAGGGAGAGGCGAACACCTCCGGCACCACCGCCCGCCCCCGCCAGCTGGACTTTCCATCAACACAGCTTCTTACACGGGGGTATCAGATGCGCATGAACATGCCGGTCACAGGGCAGGAACGCCTGCTCATCGATGGCAAGGCCATCGTTTCCAAGACCGATCTCCAAGGCAACATCACCTACGTCAATCCCTACTTCATCGAGATCAGCGGTTTCGAGGAAGAGGAATTGCTGGGCGCGCCGCAAAACCTGATCCGCCATCCCGACATGCCGCCCGAGGCTTTCGCCGACATGTGGGCCACCATCAAGGGCGGCATGCCCTGGACCGGGCTGGTCAAGAACCGCAGCAAGAGCGGCGATCATTACTGGGTCCGCGCCAACGTGACGCCCATCCGTGAGAGCGGCCAGGTAGTCGGCTACATGTCGGTTCGTACCAAGCCCGAACGCGCGGCGGTGGAAGGGGCCGAGAAGCTCTACGCAAGCATGCGCCGTGGCCAGGCCAAGGGCATTGCCTTGCATCGTGGTGAAGTCGTGCGCACGGGGCTGGCGGGATGGATCGGCAAGCTCGGCCGCATGCAATTGAACACCCGCCTGAACTGGTCGATGGGCGTGATGCTGGCGATCCAGGTCGCTGTCGTCCTGGCCGGCATGCTGACGCTGCACCAGTGGTGGATCAGCGCGCTGGCGGCGGCGTCAGCACTGCTGTCGATCGTGCAGTGGATCGCCCTGCGTGCCGCGCTCATCAAGCCGCTGCAGCAGGCACTCGATATCACCCACGCCATCACGGGGGGCGACCTCTCGGTACGCATCGAGACCGGCCGCCATGATGAACTGGGCCGCCTGCTGGCCTCGCTGCGCCAGATGAACGTGAACCTGACCGCCATCATCGGCGACGTGCGTTCCAACGTCGAGACCATCAACCTGGCCACCCGCGAAATCGCCACCGGCAACATGGACCTCTCGCGCCGCACCGAACAGCAGGCCGCCAATCTGGAAGAAACGGCATCGAGCATGCACCAGCTGGCCGGCACCGTGCGCCAGAATGCGGATCACGCGGGCCAGGCCAACGAGCTGGCCGGTACCGCATCGTCCATCGCCATGCGCGGCGGCGATGCCGTGGCCAGTACCGGCACGACGATGAACGAGATCAGCGAATCCTCCAACAAGATCGTGGACATCATTGGCCTGATCGACAGCATCGCCTTCCAGACCAATATCCTGGCCCTCAACGCCGCCGTGGAAGCGGCGCGCGCCGGTGAGCAGGGACGCGGCTTTGCCGTGGTGGCTTCGGAAGTGCGCATGCTGGCGCAGCGCTCGGCCGCGGCGGCCAAGGAGATCAAGCAGTTGATCGACGATTCGGTGGCCAAGGTGGAAGTGGGCAATCGCCAGGTCGAGCAGGCCAGCAGCACCATGCGCGACATCGTGGCCTCGGTGCAGCGGGTCTCGGGCATCATGAGCGAGATCAACGAAGCCACCCAGCAGCAGAGTGCGGGCATCAACCAGGTGCATGAAGCCATCACGCAGATGGATGCCAGCACCCAGCAGAATGCCTCGCTGGTGGAGGAAGCCGCAGCAGCGGCCACCAGCCTGGAAGAGCAGACGATGCGCTTGCTGCAGGCGATTTCGGTGTTCAAGTTCCAGCGCAAGTAAGCACCGCGCTCAAGCACTCTCTCCCTGCAAGGGCGCAAACGGGGCATAGATCGCCCGATAGCGCTGCAACCGCACCTGCAGGGCCGCATGCCTTGCCGCATCGGGCTGGTACAGCGCCTGCTGTGCCGGCTTGCGGCACACCTCGGCTTCATCGCCGCCATCGGCCAGCCAGGCCAGGCGCGCCGCACCCAGCGCGCCACCGGCCTCGCTGCCCACATGGGTGACGATGCGCACCTGCAGCGCGTCGGCCAGCAACTGTGCCCAATACACACTGCGCGCGCCACCCCCGACCAGCGACAATTCGGCCACATCGGTGCCCGCCGCTCGCAACGCATCGAGCCCATCCACCATGCCGAAGGCCACGCCTTCGAGCACCGCATAGCCGAGTGCGGCGCGCTGGTGTTCCGGTGTCAGCCCGTGGAAGACGCCGGTGGCATAGGGATCGTTGTGCGGTGTGCGTTCACCCGACAGGTAAGGCAGGAACAGCGGCGCATTGTTGCGCGCTTCCTCATCAAGCTGTTCGATCTCGGCCAGCAGGCTCTTCTCATCGACTGAACACAAGCGGCAGAACCAGCGCAGGCAACTGGCCGCCGAGAGCATCACGCTCATCTGGTGCCAGCGCTGCGGTAGGGTATGGCAGAAGGCGTGAATGGCGCGCCCCGGATTCGGGCGGAAGCGGTCATTGACCACGAACAGCACACCGGAAGTGCCCAATGAGAGAAAACCATCACCGGGCTTGACCGCACCGATGCCCACGGCACTGGCCGCACCGTCGCCGGCGCCACCGGCCATGATCACGTCCGCACGCAAACCCCAGGCCTGCGCGACTTCCGGCAACAGCGTGCCTGACACTGCGCTGCCATCGACCAGCGCCGGCATCTGATCGCGCCGCATGCCGGAGGCGGCCAGCAGTTCGTCGGACCAGTTGCGGCCTTCCACGTCCAGCCACAGCGTACCGGCCGCGTCCGACGGATCGCACACCTTGCGCCCGGTCATCATGAAACGCAACCAATCCTTGGGTAGCAGGACCGTCGCGATGCGCGCAAACAGTTGTGGTTCATGACGCGCCACCCACAGCAGCTTGGGCGCGGTGAAGCCCGGCATGGCCAGGTTGCCGGCGATACCATGCAGGCGCGGTGCGCGGCGTTCCAGCTCGGCGCATTCGGGAGCACTGCGCGAATCGCTCCAGAGGATGGCCGGACGCAGCACGGCATCCTGTGCATCCATCAGCACGGCACCATGCATCTGGCCGGACAGGCCGATGGCGCGGATGAGGCCGAAGCGCTCACTGCCGAGCTGTTCGCGCAGCTTGTCCACGGTCGCGCAGGTGGCCTGCCACCAGTCGGCCGGGCTCTGCTCGGACCAGCGCGGATGCGGACGCGAGACCGTCAGCGTACTGCCGGCCAGTGCCAGCAGCGCGCCCGTCTCGTCGATCACCACCGCCTTGACCTCGGACGTACCCAGGTCGATCCCAAGATACATGGTGCTCCTCGTTATTCGTTATTGAACGGCAATTCTATGACGCCTTGGGCACAAAAGGCAGCGTCACTGCGCCTGCCCCAGCCACTGCTGCACACGTCCATAGGCCGAGCGCACCAGCGCCACCAGGCGCGCATCACCAACCAGCTCGCCCCACAGAACGGCATCCGCGCAGAAGGCCTGCACCACGTCATCTGCCGCCAGCATGCGGCGCGCGGCGGCGGCGTCGAAGATGCCGTCCTGGTATTCGTAGGGCAGCGCTCCGGCCGCCCAGCGCTGCAGGAATACCAGGAACAGCGCAGGCAGCATGGCCGTGGCCTGAGGATCGCGCCCGGCGGCCAGGCTCTCCTGCAGGGTCGGGCGAATGAAGCCGGGGATCTTGGAATAGCCATCGGCGGCCACGCGCTGGTTGGTATCCTGGATGGCCGGGTTGGAGAAGCGGGCCAGCGTGGTATCGCGGTACGCCGCCAGGTCGATCGGGCTGGGCGTGAGGCAGGGGATCACATCCTGCGTCACGTAGTCATGCGCCATCTGGCGGATATCGTCGCGCAGCGTGCCTTCGTGGATGTATTGCAGCCCGGCCAGCGTGCCGGCCCAGGCGATGCAGCTGTGGCTGGCGTTGAGGATGCGGATCTTGGCTTCCTCGTAGGGCAGCACCGATTGCACCATCTCCACCCCGGCCGCTTCCAGGCGCGGACGACCGGCCTTGAAGTCGTCTTCGATCACCCATTGGATGAAGGACTCGCCCATCAGGGCGCAGGGATCGTCGACCCCTGTATTTTCTTTCACACGGGCCGCAACCGCCGGTGTGGGGCGGGGTGTGATGCGGTCCACCATGGCGTTGGGGCTGGTGGTCTGGGCATCCATCCAGGCCACCAGTGCGGATTCGCCGCGCAGGGTCAGGAACTGGCGCAAGCCGTCGCGGAAGCGCTCGCCGTTGTGGCGCAGGTTGTCACAGTTCAGCAGGGTCAGCGCCGCCTGCGGATGGGCCTGGCTGCGCGCGCGCAGGATGGCCGCGATCGCACCGTAGATGGTGCGCGGTGCACCGCTGCCATCGAGGGCGCAGCGCAGGTCATCGGCCAGGTCGGGGTTGCCCGTGTCGAGCTGGTAGTGATGGTCGAGGTAGTAGCCCCCCTCGGTCACGGTGAAGGAGATGATGCGGGTGCGTTCTTCGGCACCGGCGGCGATCAGCTGCGTGAGCCGTTCATCCCACGGCAGGATGCGGCCGATGGCGGCAATGCGCTGGTAGCTGCGCTCGCCCTGGGGCGTGACGGTCTCCAGCGTGTACTGGCCCTGCTGGCGTGCCAGCGCTTCCAGCAGCGGGCTCATGTCGGCGCGGATATTGGCCAGCGCCAGTTGCCAGCGGCGGTCGGCGCCACTCTCGCGCAGCGCATTCAGGTAGACCGCCTGGTGGGCGCGATGGAAGGAACCGGCGCCGATGTGCAGCCAGGTCAGGCTGTCGGCGGCGTCCTGGTCGAGGGAAGTGGCGGTACGGGTCATGCCTGGTCCTTGTCGAGGAAGTGAATGTGCAAAGGGATCAATGCTGGCGCGGCGCAGCCACGCTCGAGGCCAGGCGCGGCAAGGCCTGGCCATCGACAACGAACAGATGGCAGCGCGCCGGATCGGCAGCCAATTGCAGGACGCTGCCATGCGGCGGATCGAGGCTGTCGGGCACGCGCAGGATCAGCGCATCGTCGCTGCCTTCATGGGCTGCATAGAGGTAAGAGAAATCGCCCAGCAGTTCCAGCGCCGTGCAGCGTGCTTGCAGCGCGGCCTGGCCCTGCGCGATGTTGAGATGCTCGGGACGCACGCCCAGCGTGACCTTCTGCCCCGCTTGCAACGTGCTGCCGTCAACCGCAGCCCATTGCAGCCCGCCCCCGGGCAATTGCACCTGCACGCCATCGGCCTGCACGGCGGCCACGGTGCCATCGATGAAGTTCATCTTGGGCGAACCGATGAAGCCGGCCACGAAGCGATTGGCCGGATGGTGATACAGCTGCTGGGGCGAACCGACCTGTTCGATGCGGCCTTCGGAGAGCACCACGATCTTGTCGGCCAGGGTCATGGCCTCGATCTGGTCGTGGGTCACGTAGATCATGGTGGTCTTCAAGTCATCATGCAGCTTGGCGAATTCCAGGCGCATCTTCACGCGCAGCGCGGCATCGAGGTTCGACAGCGGCTCATCGAAGAGGAACACGCTGGGCTGGCGCGTGATGGCGCGGCCGATGGCCACGCGTTGGCGCTGGCCGCCGGAGAGCGCGCGCGGCTTGCGGTCCAGCAGGTGATCGATGTGCAGGATCTTGGCGGCATGCTGGACGGCGGCATCGATCTCGGCCTTGGACTTGCCGGCGATCTTGAGGCCAAAGGCCATGTTGTCGTACAGGCTCATGTGCGGATACAGCGCATAGGACTGGAACACCATGGCCACGCCACGCTTGGAGGCGGGCACGTCATTCATGCGGCGCGCGCCGATGTCGAGGTCGCCATCGCTGATCTCTTCCAGGCCGGCGATCATGCGCAGCAAGGTCGACTTGCCGCAGCCAGAGGGGCCGACGAAGACGACGAATTCGCCATCCTCGATTTCCAGATTGATGTCGCGCATGACTTCGTTGTCTTCGTAGCGCTTGGCCAGGTTCCTGATGCTCACGGCTGCCATGGGGTTCTCCTCGTTCTCTTGTAGGGGGACTGCGCGCTCTTTGCTCAGCGCAGCCAGATCAATTCACTCACCAGTTGCGGAAACTGTTTCATGTCCTCGAATACCTGATGCGCGCCGGCATCCTTCAACTTGCGCGCCATCGTCTTGCGGTCGTGCGCCACGCCGGTAAAGCCCAGCACGTGCATGCCCGCGGCCACTGCCGCGCGCACGCCGGTGACGCTGTCATCAACCGCCACGCAGCGCGCCGGGTCGACGTTGAAGCCCGCCGCTGCCGCCAGATACACATCCGGTGCCGGCTTGGGATGGGCCACGTCATGGCCGCTGTAGATGCGGCCGGCAAATTGCGGATACAGGCCGCAGCGGCGCAAGCCTGCTTCGATACGCGGCGCATCGCTGTTGCTGGCCACCGCACGCGGCAAGCGGATCGCCTGCAGGGCCTCGACCACGCCCGGCACCGGCTGCGCTTCGTCACCGCAGGCCACGGCCACGGCCTGGTGGATGCGCTCGGCAGCGGCGGCATCCAGGCCCAGTTCGAATTCCACATCGACTTCGCCCAGCAGGATGTCGGTGTACATGCCCAGGCGATGGGCGATGGCAGTGTGCAGGGCCTGGCTGCGCTGCTCTTCCTGCTCGCCATCGTCGTCGGCACCGCTCCAGGCCGGCAGCAGCGGCAGCAACTCACGATGCAGCACACGCAGGGCGATGCTCTCGCTATCGAGCAGCACGCCGTCGCAGTCGCAGATCAGGTGGGTGATTGCCTGGCGCGCCATCATCACTTCACCGCTCCGAAGGTCAGGCCGCGCACCAGCTGCTTCTGCGCCAGCCAGCCCAGCGCCATGATCGGGGCGATCGCCAGCAGCGAGGCGGCCGACAGCTTGGCCCAGAACAGGCCTTCCGGATTGGAATAGGAGGCGATGAACACCGTCAGCGGCGCCGCGTTGACGCTGGTGAGGTTCAGGCTCCAGAAGGCTTCATTCCACGACAGGATGATCAGCAGCAAGGCCGTGGAAGCCAGGCCCGGCATGGCCGTCGGCAGGAGCAGGTAAATCATTTCCTGCCAGGCGTTGGCCCCGTCGATGCGGGCCGCTTCGAGGATTTCCTTGGGCACGTCATTGAAGTAGGTGAAGGCCATCCACACCGCGATGGGCAGGTTGATGAGCGTATAGATGAGGGTCAACCCCGTTACCGTATCAAGCAGACCGGTATTCTTGGCCAGCAGATAGATGGGGATCAGTACGCCCACGGCCGGCATCATCTTGGTCGACAGCATCCACAGCAGCAGCTTCTGGGTGCGGCCGGTCGGGAAGAAGGCCATCGAATACGCCGCCGGCACTGCCAAGAGCAGCGACAGCAGCGTCGACCCCAGCGAGACGATCAGAGAATTCTGCACATAGCCCAGGTAGTGGCTGCGGCTGAAGACTTCGCGGAAGGTCTCCAGCGTGGGCAGGAAGAGCAGCGAGGGCGTATAGGCCTGGGACTCGGTCTTGAAGGCCGTGATCGCCACCCAGAAGATGGGGAAGAACAGCACGATGGCGCAGGCCCAGCCCAGCACCGCCACCCACAGGGGGCTTTTCTTTGGATCGCTCATTTTTCGTTGACTCCCTTGAGGTTCCTGGCCAGCATGCGCACCAGGAAGAACGAGACGATGTTGGCCAGCACGACTGCGAAGATGCCGCCCGCCGAAGCGATGCCGATATCAAACTGCTGCAGGCCGATCGAATAGACCAGGAAGGTCAGGTTGGTGGTGGCCGTGCCCGGGCCGCCTGCCGTGGTGGTGAAGATTTCCGCAAAGACCGAGAGCAGGAAAATGGTCTCGATCATGATGACCACCGTGATGGCGCGCTTGAGGTGCGGCAGGACGATGTAGAAGAAGATGCGTACCGGCCCCGCGCCGTCGAGCTGGGCCGCTTCCTTCTGGTCAGTATCGAGCGACTGCAGCGCGGTAAGCAGGATCAGGAAGGCAAACGGAATCCACTGCCAGGCCACAATGATGATGACCGACAGCATGGGGTACTCGGCCAGCCAGTCGATGGGCTCCAGCCCCAGGTGCCGCATCACGTAGGCCAGGATGCCGTAGACCGGATGCATGATCATGTTCTTCCAGATCAGCGCGGCCACGGTGGGCATGACGAAGAAGGGGCCGATCACCAGGAGGCGCGCAATGCCGCGCCCGCGGAACGGCTGGTCGAACAGTACCGCCAGCAGGGTGCCGCCGATGACACTGATGGCCAGTACCGAACCGATCAGCAGTGCGGTGTTGCCGATGGAGGGCCAGAAGGCCGGGTCCTGCAACAGGAAGATATAGTTTTCCAGACCCACGAAACCGGTCTGGTCAGGGGCCATCAGGTTGTAGCGATTGACCGAAAAATAGATGGTCATCACCAGCGGAACGATCATCCAGGCCAGCAGGATCAGCACCGACGGCGTCTGCATCAGGCGGATGGGATTGAAGCGTTCCTTGCGCGGCGGACTGGTCTGCTGCTTGCGCGCGGCAGGCTGGGAAGGTCTTTGCATCATCGGTGAGGTGGACGACACCTGGGTGGAGTGGATCGTGGACATGAGGGCCTCGGCATTTCAATCCGGGCGGCGCACGCAAGGTGCAGACAGCCGGGGAGAACGGCGCGATGCGGTCGTCATGCAGGCATGACGGTCACATCGCGCGCGGAGCATGCAGCACGGGCTGCATGCCGGCGGAACCACAAGCGGCCGGGCTTACTTGATGTAGCGGCCCTGGCGCATCATCCGCACCGCCTGCGCCTGCGCGGCATCCAGGGCGGCATCCGCGCTGGTCTTGCCGGCCAGTGCACCGGCAATGGCCTGGCCGGTCACGGTGCCGATCGACTGGAACTCGGGAATGGTGGCGAACTGCACGCCGGTATAAGGCACCGGTTTCAAGGTCGGCTTGTTGGCGTCGGCCGTCTGGATCGCATCGAGCACGAAGTCGGAGAAGGGCGAGACCTTCTTGTACTCGGCCGACGCGTAGGTCGAATTGCGCGTACCCGGCGGCACCAGGGCCCAGCCGGAATCCTTGGCCACCAGGTTGATGTATTCCTTGGAGGTGGCCCAGGCGGCGAACTTTCTGGCGGCGTCCTGCGACTTGGAGGACTTCGGCACGGCCAGCGACCAGATCCACAACCAGTGCGAACCCTTGTCGGTCACCTGCTGCGGCGAGGGGGCGAAGGCGGTCTTGTCGGCCACCTTGGAATCCTTGCCGTGATAGAGCATGCCGGCGGCCACCGTGGCATCGACCCACATGCCGCACTTGCCGCTGGAGAACAGCACCAGGTTTTCATTGAAACCGTTGGAGCTGGCGCCCGGCGGGCCGTACTTGCGCATCAGGTCGACATAGAAGTTGACCGATTTCTTCCATTCCGGCGAAGACAGCTGCGGCTGCCATTGCTCGTCGAACCAGCGGCCACCCCAGGCATTGGCCATGGTGGTGATGATGGCCATGTTCTCGCCCCAGCCGGCACGGCCGCGCAGGCAGATGCCGTAGACGCCCTTGGCCGGGTCATGCAGTTGTGCGGCCAGCTTGGCGACTTCGTCCCAGGTCGGGTGCTGCGGCATGGTCAGCTTCTTCTGCTCGAAGAGATCCTTGCGGTAGTAGGTCATCGAGCTTTCGGCGTAGAACGGCAGTGCATAGAGCTTGCCATCCACGGTCAGGCCTTCGCGCACCGGCTTGATCAGATCGGCCTCATCGTAGTCTGCCGGCAGCCCGCTCATCGGCGCCAGCCAGCCCTTCTTGGCCCAGATCGGCGCTTCATACGCACCGATGGTCATCAGGTCGAACTGGCCGCTGTTGGTGGCGATGTCGGTGGTCAGGCGCTGGCGCAGCACGCTTTCTTCCATGGTGACCCAGCGCAGCTTGATGTCGGGATTGGCCTTCTCGAACGCCGGTGCCAGCTTCTGCAGTTCGATCATGTCGGGGTTGTTGATGGACGCGATGTTCAGCGTCACCGGCTCGGCTTGCGCCAGGCCGGCGGCAAACAGGGCCGAGACGGCCGCAGCGGCCAGGGTGAAGCGAATGCGGGTAGCGCCGGACGCACGGGTGCGCACGAGTTTGGACATGCTGGTCTCCGAATGTTATGTGCCCTCCTGCACGTTCTTCCTGGGTGGCAGCGGCCGGTGAGGCCCGTGCACACATGCAGGGGAAGGCGATTTTCGTGAACGACTTTTTGAGCAAATATTATTTTTATGGGCAAATATTCATCGATTCTCGAATTCGTGTCAAGCATTTGCTTTTCGATTGAGCATTTGCCCAAGCTTGGCAATAATGGAGGCGCCAAGTCGCCGTAAAATGGCGACCCAACAGGGAATTCAGCGCGAATTTCCGCGCAACCAACATCACAGCAACAGCACACGCCCGCCTGCACCTGCAGGGCCGGGCCGGCTGGCGAGGAGAACATGTCTAGCAGCGCATCCAAACTCGACCTGGCGGCACGTGCCGCGTGGATGTACTACGTGGCCGGCAACACCCAGAACGAAATCGCCGAGCGGCTCGGTATCTCGCGCCAGATGGCGCAGCGCATGGTGGCCTATGCGGCCGATGCCAACCTGGTGAAAGTGCAGATCACGCATCCGGTCTCTTCCTGCCTGGAACTGGCGCAGGGTCTGCAGGCGCGCTATGGGCTGGAGGTGTGCCACGTGGTACCCGGCGCAGGCGGCGCGGGCAATCCCAACGAATCGCAGGAAGTGCAGCAGATGCTGGCCGTGGCCGGGGCCGAGGTGATGGAGCAATACCTCAGTTCGGAAGCACCGCTGGTGGTCAACGTCGGCTCGGGCCGCACGCTCAAGGCGGCCATCGAGCGCCTGTCGGAACTGGAGCGCCCGCAGCACCAGATCGTCTCGATGATTGGTGCTTTCGCCTCCGACGGTTCGGCCAACCGCTACGATGTGGCCCTGCAGGCCGCAGAAAAACTGGGCGCGCGCTTCTACCTGCTGCCCGCCCCGCGCGTGGCCGAAAGTGAACGCGACCGCCAGCAATGGTGCAACCACCGCGCCTACAAGATCGTGACCGGCCTGGCCGAGCGCGCCGATGTGACCTTCCTGGGCATCGGCACCATCGCCTTGCAGGGCGCGATGCACGAAGACGGTTTCATCGACGATGAAGAAGTGGCCGACCTGCAGCGCCAGGGGGCAGTAGGCGAGATGATCTGCCACGCCTTCGACATCGACGGCGTCATGCTGCCCTCTTCGCTGGCCGCGCGCGTGACCACGCCGCCGCTGGCACAGGCACCGCAGCGGCCGGTGATCGCGCTCTCCGGCGGCAGCAAGAAAGCCGACGCCGTGCGTGCGGCCCTGCGCGGCGGCTGGCTCACCGGCCTGGTGACCGATGAGACCTGCGCGCGCCACGCCTTGCAAGATTGAATCGACAAGCCATTCCTGACACACATAACGACTAGCCCACGGAGACCAGCATGACCCAGAGCGCCGCATTCGTCGTCTTCGGCGAAGCCCTCACCGATTTCATCCGCCAGCCTGACGGCCAGTGGCGCGCCATTCCTGGCGGCGCCTGCTGGAACGTGGCACGCGCCGCCGCCCGCCTGGGTGTGGCCACCGGGTATGCCGGCAGCGTCAGTACCGACGTCTTCGGCGCCGAACTGTACGCGCTCACCGAAGCGGCCGGACTGGACATGCGTTTCACCCAGCAGCACGCCAAGGCACCGCTGCTGGCCATGGTGACCTCGACCACGCCGCCTGATTACTTCTTCATCGGCGACGACAGCGCCGACCTGCATTTTGATCCGCAACGCCTGCCCGCCGGCTGGATGGACGAGGCCCGCGTGCTGCACTTCGGCTGCATCAGCCTGACCCGCGAACCGCTGGCCTCGCGCCTGCTGCAGATCGCCCAGGAAGCGGCGCTGCGCAACAAGAAGATCGCCTTCGATCCCAACTGGCGCAAGCTCATGGACAGCCCTTCGTATCGCATCCTGTTGCAGCAACTGCTGTCGCTGTCGCATTACGTGAAGGTGTCCGACGAAGACCTGGAGCGCCTCTTCCCCGGTGACGCCAATGCGCTGGCCACGCTGCAAGCGCTGGCCCCGCAGGCGGAAATCCTCTACACGCTGGGTGCCAAGGGCATGCAGTGGATCAAGGGCGGGCAGGTCATCGACCAGCCGGCCTATCGCGTCGAGGTGGTCGACACGGTGGGCTGCGGCGACGCCTCCATGGGAGGCTGGATCGCCAGCCAGCTGCGCCAGCCCGCGGCCCCCGCGCAGGTCCACCTGCAATGTGCGGCGGCCGGTGCGGCCATTGCCGCTTCCAAGGCCGGGGCCTATGCCGCGACCTGGGATGAAGTACAAGCCATGATCGAACGCGGCTGAGGCAAATTTACAGAAAACTTCACCCCGGCCGGGAGGCCTGTCCTCCCGGCCGCACCTGGTCTGGCCCCTTGCCAGTTCCTTCACCAATGCCCGTCAAATGCACGAGGCGCCAGCCCCAACGTACGCATCTGGCTTGTCGCGGACCCGGTTAAAATTCTGGTTTCCGAGTCAGTCCCCTACCCCATGACCAAGCCACACCTGCGTGCCATCAGTATTGACGACACCGAACAGGAAGTCCCCCTGTCGCCCGCCCAGAAGAAGTTCAATGACCTCATCAAGCAGATTGGCAAGCGGCGCGCTGGCCTGGCGGAATGGGAGAATGCCATGGCCGACTTCCAAAAAAAATATGTCGATCAATTCGTGCCGCTGGACCGGGAGTTGCAAGAACTCAACGGCAAGCTGGTTCGGCGACTGCATGAAGCATGGCCACAAAAGGGATTGACCAAGGGTGAGCGCACCATGCTCTCGGAAATGATTGCCGACATGGCGCATCGCCTGCTTGGAAAGCAGGACGATCCTGAACTCAAGCTCATCTACAACCAGCACAGTGCGTCTGACTATGATCGTGAGGCCGAAGAGGAACTCCACGAGGTCAAGCAGGTGATCGAAGAGATGCTGGACATCGATCTCGGCGACGATCTTAGCAGTGCGACGCCGGAAGAGATCATGCAGAAAATGGAGGCCATGCTCGAACAGAGGGAGCAGGAGGAAATGGCGACGGCGCAAGCGCGCGAGGAGCGCCGCGCGAGCCGCAAGAAATCGCCGCGACAGCGGGCAGCGGAAGTCAAACTTGAGTCAGAGCGCATCGAACTGAGCCAATCCATCCGTGCGGTCTACCGCAAGCTGGCCAGCGCCTTGCATCCCGACCGCGAACCCGACGCCGCCGAGCGTGACCGCAAGACCCAGCTGATGCAGCAGGTCAACCAGGCCTACGAAAAGAACGACCTGCTGAGACTGCTTGAACTCCAACTGGAACTGGAGCATATCGACCAGAATGCGTTGAACGGCATCAGCGCGGAACGATTGAAGCATTACAACCAGATCCTCAAGGAACAACTGTTGGAGCTGGATCAGGAACTCTCTCACGTAGAACTGCATTTCAAGCAGGTCTATGGCATGCCACCCTATGCGCGCGTCTCACCCAAAGGCATCGTGCGCGACCTGAACAAGGAAATGAGCTGGATGCGGGAAGACGGCAAAGCGCTGCGCGCGGCGTTGGCGTCATTTGCGGATGTGCAGCAGATCAAGGCTTGGCTGAAGCAGGAGCGCCGACAGGGGTTTTGATCTGATGGCTTCAGGGATGACATCGTCGGCGCGAAAGTGTGAGTTGCCCCCAGGTTTCATCGATTCCCTTGGCCATCATCGATCGAAGAGGATAGTCTTGCGAGCAAATCTAGCCCTTGCGGCCAGGCACCCAAGTTGCTTTCAGCATTCAGATGTCCCTTCGCTCCGACCACGACGAACTCGCTGCCCCAGGCATTGGCGCATTCTCGGCCATGGTCCACGCTACCGTAGGGATCGTCGGTGCTGCAGACGACCAGCGTAGGAAACCTCAATGGTTGTGAAGGCAGTGGCGAGAATCCACGCGCCGCGCTACGTGGAAATGAAGACGAGGCAGGATCGGGAACGGCCACCAGCAAGGCGCCACCGAGCTTCTTCTGCGTTTGTGCAGCCCAATGTGCCACCGCCAGACATCCCAGGCTATGGGCTACCAGCAGGGTGTCTTCAGGAGCATTGACAAGTTGTCGCTCCAGTGCGGATACCCAGTCTTCGCATTCAACGTTGTCCCAATTGTCGACTATGAGGCGCCGCCAATTCGGATGTGAAGACTGCCACAAGCTCTGCCAGTGCGAAGGGCCGGAGTTGCCGATACCAGGAACCAGAAGGACGGAAGGATGCATTTGCGAAGTCTCCATTGATGAAACAGCGCTCATTGTATGAAGAACGGAATTCAGGCACCATGAACCTTCAAATGAATTGAAGGCCTCAGCTGAATGAATCAACAAAAGATGAGTGACTCTACGAATGAAATCAAAGGAGATGTGCTGGACCGCCTGGATTGGCGCATCTTGGAGGCGCTTCAACACAATGCGCGCATCAGCAATACGGAACTGGGAAAGCAGATCGGTTTATCTCAACCAGCCGTCACCGCACGTATCAAGAAATTGGAAGACCGGGGTGTCATCGAAGGCTACGCGGCAAAAATAAATCCGGGCTTGGTGGGACACCGTATCTCCGCATTGGTGCGGATTCGCACGACCCACGCGGAGATCAAACGCTGCTTGCTCGCCTTTGCGTCAATGCCAGAGGTGATTGATGCAGACCGCATCACGGGGGAAGACTGCTTTGTCGTGCGCGTCTTAGTGGAGGAGATGGCGCAACTGGAAGCCGCGATCGATGCACTGGCGAGGTTCGGGGCTGTTACCACTTCAGTCATTCTGGCAAGTTACCCGTCGAAACCCATCGTTGCAAGGGCCTGAATCTCTATTACGATTTTACGATTGCAGTCCGTGGTCACGCCGTGCATCCAGCAGCACAATGGAGAATTCAGTCGCCGGAGCAGGCAAGGAAAACGCCCCGTTGCACTCCAGAAGGCAACGGGGCGTTTCACTGTTCCAACCCAATTCAACGGCAACGTAAAAACTTAGATTTTCTCCAGCTTCGCCACCGACAGATCCAGCAACTTCATCCCGAACTTGCCGAAGTTGATCTGCGCCCGCGCCGCTCCGCCACCACCTTCGATGTTGACGATGACGCCCTCGCCGAACTTGGCATGGGACACGTTCTGCCCGATGCGCCAGCCGGAATCGGTCTGGCGCGAGAAGTTCTGCGCGATGCGGTTGTTGCCCGCTTCCGGCACTTCATCCCAGGCTGCCTTGGGATTGGCGAACCAGTGATGCTGGGCGATCTTGGGCGAGAGCCACTTGATCGACTGCTCCGGCATTTCATCGAAGAAGCGTGAGCGCATGTTGTAGCGCGTCTGGCCGTGCAGCATGCGGGTCTGCGAGAAGGTCATGAAGAGACGCTTCCTGGCCCGCGTGATGGCCACGTACATCAGGCGGCGCTCTTCTTCCACGCCCCCCTCTTCCTTGGCGCTGTTCTCGTGCGGGAACAATCCCTCTTCCATGCCGGTGATGAAGACCGCATCGAACTCCAGCCCCTTGGCCGAGTGCACCGTCATCAGCTGCAGGGCATCCTGGCCTGCCTGCGCCTGGTTGTCGCCGGCTTCCAGCGAGGCATGCGAGAGGAAGGCCGACAGCGGCGACATGATGGTCACCAGCGGCGCATCGGCATCGAGCACTTCCACGCCGTCGGCGGTGGTGATGGCAGTGCCGGCCGAGGCCTGCGCCTGCGGGCCGAGGAAGGCCGGGGCATCCAGGCCATAGCCTTCTTCGGAGACAAATAGCGTAGCGGCACTCACTAATTGCTCCAGGTTCTCGATGCGGTCTGCACCTTCCTTTTCATTGCGGTAGTGGGTCATCAGGCCGGACAGGTCCAGTACAACCTTGACCATTTCCGGCAGGGGCAAATGCTGGGTCTCGAAACGCGCGCCTTCGATCAGCTTGATGAAGGCATTCAACGAGGAACCCGCCTTGCCCGCCACGTAAGGCACGGCCGCGTAGAGCGAGCAGCCATATTGGCGCGCCGCATCCTGCAAGGACTCCATGGCTTTGGCACCGATGCCGCGCGTGGGGAAGTTGACCACGCGCAGGAAGGCCGAATCATTGTGCAGGTTGTCCATCAACTGCAGGTAGGCAATCGCGTGCTTGATTTCGGCGCGCTCGAAGAAGCGCTGGCCGCCATAGACGCGATAGGGAATGGCTGAACTGAACAGCGCATGCTCCAGCACGCGCGACTGCGCGTTGGAGCGGTAGAGGATGGCAATCTCGCTGCGTGCCCAGCCTTCGGCGATCAGGTCCTTGACCTGTTCGATGATCCACTGCGCTTCCTGCAGGTCGCTGGTGGCTTCATAGACGCGCACCTGCTCGCCGTGGCCGGCATCGGTGCGCAGGTTCTTGCCCAGGCGCTTGCTGTTGTTGGCGATCAGTTCGTTGGCGGTATCCAGGATGTGGCCGTGCGAGCGGTAGTTCTGCTCCAGCTTGATCAGGTTCTCCACATGGAATTCCTGCTCGAAGGCCGACATGTTGCCCACGTTCGCACCACGGAAGGCATAGATGCTCTGGTCATCATCACCCACCGCGAAGACCGCGCCGTGCTGGCCGGCCATGAGCTTCAACCATTTGTATTGCAGGTCGTTGGTGTCCTGGAACTCGTCGACCAGGATGTGGCGGAAGCGGCCCTGGTAATGCTCGCGCAGCGGCTGGTTGCGCGAGAGCAATTCGTAGGTGCGCAACAGCAGCTCGGCGAAATCGACCACGCCTTCGCGCTGGCATTGCTGGTCGTAGAGTTCGTAGAGCTCCACGAACTTGCGGTTGTAGTCGTCGTAGGCATCCACATCCTTGGCGCGCAGGCCCTGGTCCTTGGCGCTGTTGATGAAGTACATCAGGTTGCGCGGCGGATACTTCTCGTCGTCCACGTTCATCTGCTTCAACAAACGCTTGATGGCCGAGAGCTGGTCCTGCGTATCGAGGATCTGGAAGGTCTGCGGCAGGCCGGCATCCTTGTGATGCGCGCGCAGCAGGCGATTGCACAGCCCGTGGAAAGTCCCGATCCACATGCCGCGCGTATTGATGGGCAGCATGCCCGACAGGCGCGCGGTCATTTCCTTGGCGGCCTTGTTGGTGAAGGTCACCGCCAGGATGCCCGAGGGTGAGACCTGCCCGGTCTGGATCAGCCAGGCGATGCGGGTGGTCAGCACCCGGGTCTTGCCGGAGCCGGCACCGGCCAGGATCAGCGCCGATTGCGCGGGCAGCGTCACGGCGGCGAGCTGCTCTTCATTGAGGTTGTGGAGAAGATTTTGCATCCCGCGATTATAAAGGGCGCGTGCCATGACCGGGCGGGCAGGCGCGGCGCTATACTGCCGCACAGTTGATTTATCCACAGCCTTTCCCGGCTTTCGACTCTTCCGACCATGCGCCGCCTGCCTTCCCGCTTCCTCGCTGTCTTGCCCCTGATCGCCGCCCTGCTGCTGACCGCCTGCGCCACCACGCCGCCCCCGGCCGCGCGCAGCGATGTCGAACAATTGCTGAGCCTGCAGAAAACCCGGCTCGACGTGGCCGCGCCGGTAGCGCGCAGCAAATGGAATTCGCATGCGCCCATCGACGATCCGGCGCGCGAGGCGGTGATCCTCGACGACGTCGCTGCCCGCGCACAGAAACTGGGACTGGATGCCGCATGGACGCGGCGCTTCTTCCAGGACCAGTTCGAGGCCGGCAAGATCGTGCAGCGCGACCTGCACCGCCAGTGGCGCGTGGAGCAGCGTGCGCCTTTCGCCAATCCGCCTGACCTGGCCTTGCAGGTGCGCCCGGTGCTGGACCGCCTCACGCCCGACCTGCTGGCGGCGCTGGCCCGCCTCAACGGCCACTGGTGCGAACCGGCCGTGCAGCGCGACCTGGCCGAGCTCGATGCGGAAATCCTGGGCGCCGACTACGCCCCCGCCGTGCGCGAACGCGCCACCGAAGCACTGCGTTGCCAGCGTTGAATTGCAGCCTTTGTGAGACATGACGTCGCACAAAAACGACTAAGTTGCTGAATTGACAGGCAAAAATCTTTTGCTGTCCTGCAGCATTTTTAGGGCGGGAGTAAAATTCGGTCTGGCTGTTCACGCGCACACCGGCGCGCGCGGCCTGCTCATTCCGGTTTGCAGTTCCGGATTCACATTCCGACTTCCCCGCCATGTCCGACGATTCCTGTAGTCCCAGTTCCACCGGCACGCCCGTGCCCGCCGCCGCGCCGCGTCCGCTGACGCCGGCCAAGGTCACCCGGCAGATCATTGCCACCGCCTTCTTCACCTTCCTGGTTTATCTGGCCATCGGCATCCCGATGGCGGTGCTGCCGGGTTACATCCACCTCGACCTGGGCTACAGCTCGGTGATCGCGGGCCTGGGCATCAGCGTGCAGTATTTCGCGACCTTCGTGAGCCGCGCCAATGCCGGCCGCATGATCGACACGATGGGCGCCAAGCACACCGTCATGCGCGGCATGCTGCTGTGTTCGGCCAGTGGCGGCCTGTTGCTGCTCTCGGCGCTGGCGCAGCCACTGCCCTTCCTGTCGCTGGTGCTGCTGTTTGCCAGCCGCGCCTTCCTGGGCCTGGGCGAAAGCCTGGTCGGCACCGGCGCCATCATGTGGGGCGTGGGCCGCGTAGGTGCCGAGAACACCGCCAAGATGATCTCTTGGAATGGCATCGCCACCTATGCTGCCTTGGCCATCGGTGCGCCGCTGGGCGTGGTGCTGGACCGCTCGCTGGGCTTTGCCATGATCGGCCTGACTGGCATGCTGCTCACCGTGCTGGGCTATGTGCTGGCGCGCGGTGGTCCGGCAACGCCCGTGGTACAAGGCGAACAGCTGTCCTTCAAGCTGGTGCTGCGCAAGGTCTTTGCGTATGGCATGGGCCTGGCCTTCGGCACCATCGGCTTCGGCTCGATCGCTACCTTCATCACCCTGTATTACGCCGATCAGCACTGGAGCGGCGCGGCCTTTGCGCTGACCGCCTTCTCATCGGCCTTCGTCGGTGCGCGCCTGCTGTTTGCCAATGTCATCACCCGCTTCGGCGGATATCGCGTGGCGGTGGTGTGCTTCCTGACCGAATCGGTCGGCCTGCTGCTGCTGTGGAGCGCCACCACGCCTGCCCTGGCATTGCTGGGCGCGGCGCTGGCCGGCTTCGGCTTTGCGCTGGTGTTCCCTTCGCTGGGAGTGGAAGCGGTCAACCTGGTGTCGCCCGCCAATCGTGGTGCGGCACTGGCGGCGTATTCCGTGTTCCTCGACCTGGCGCTGGGCATCACCGGTCCGCTGGCCGGGGCCATTGCCGGACAGCTGGGATATCCGCAGGTGTTCCTCTTCGCCGCCATTGCGGCCATTGGTGGAGTGGCCTTGTCGCTGTCCTTGTATCGCAGTGCGCAGCAGGGTGCAAAATCCTGATCTGATTGCCGTTGCAGTCGATGGGACGTCGGGCCGATAGATTTTGATTTATCGGCCCGATTGATTTATCGGGATGCATTTATCTCCAAAATGGATTGAAATGGGGAACGTCGCCCCCATCCTTTCATCAATACTTGTGTAGTCGCAGTTTGTCCGTTTGCGATTTGCAATAGAATCGCGGTGTTGCGCAATGTGATGTACCCGCTTACGAAAAACCGAACAGCTAAGGAGCGAATGATGGCAAAGAAGAATGTGGCAGCCCCCTCGATCAACATCGGCATCAACGACAAGGACCGCAAGAAGATTGCTGACGGCCTGTCCAAGCTGCTGGCAGACACCTACACGCTGTACCTGAAGACCCACAACTTCCACTGGAACGTGACCGGTCCGATGTTCAACACGCTGCACCTGATGTTCGAAGGCCAGTACAACGAACTGGCGCTGGCAGTGGACCTGATCGCTGAACGCATCCGCGCGCTGGGTTATCCGGCACCGGGTTCGTACAAGGAATTCGCCAAGCTGTCTTCGATCCCCGAAGCCGAAGGCGTGCCCAATGCGCAAGAGATGATCGCCCAGCTGGTGGCCGGCCAGGAAGCCGTGACCCGCACCGCACGTTCGATCTTCCCGACCGTCGATGCTGCCGCTGACGAGCCCACCGCCGACCTGCTGACCCAGCGCATGCAGCTGCATGAAAAGAATGCGTGGATGCTGCGCAGCCTGCTGGAAGGCTGACGCAAGAGTTGGTTCTTTTTGCGAGGCGTGTAAAGCGCTCGCACGCTGTATCCTGCAGCCCCGGTCGTTCACACGGCCGGGGCTGTTTTTTATCGAGCGATAGCCTCGGCAGGACCGGTGTTAGTCAGTCGCGTCTTCAGCGCTTCATTGCCAAAGTCATCATCCGGGAGTTGCGAATTTCCACAAGGAAACATTAGAATGCGGGCCAGTGTTGCATCAGGGAGGGATACTTGATGAGCACAGGATCTTCGCATGCCCAAAGCGCCCCCGGGTCTGGAACAGCTGCTTCCGGACACTCTCCACGCCCGCACTCTGCGGCAGGCTTTTCCGTATCACCCCGTCTCCCAAAATGAACCGCTAGTCAACCGGCTTGACGCCAGCGAGCGCTGTTCACGCGACTTTGCTCTTGCGCGCTCGACCGATCACACCTGGCTTGGCCTAAACGACTTGCCCTGCGCCCCGGTCGACATGACGCGGGATGCAGCGTCATGACGACCAAAGGCGTCATCCTCGAACAGGCTGACAGGTCGTTCACGCACATCGAACCGCACGGTGGCGGCGCCAATGCAGCCATCAAGGCAGAGACTGAGGCCGAGAAAACGTTTTGGCAGAAGTCCAGTCCGTGGGTGCACGGTGTGCTGGGCGTGGCCAGTTTCGTTCCTGGGTTGTCGGTCATCACGGGTGCGATCGATGCGGCGATCTATACCGCCGAGGGCGACTACGTTGAAGCGGGGATTGCTGCGGCGAGCATGATCCCGGGTGGCAAGGTGGTCACGACGGCAGGCAAGGTCGCCAAGCGAGCAGTCAGCGCGGCAAGAGTCACCAAGGGAGCCCGCGAAGCTGAAGAAGCGCTCAAGGCTGCCAAGGCCGCTAAAGAAGCGCAGGAAAACGCCAAGGTGGCGAAGGACGTCAATGCAGCGACGGCGGCCTCAGGAGGTAGCGGAGGCAAGAGGGGCGGCAAAGATACCACGATCAAGGGAAGGAAGAAGGGGCCTTGTGATCATCTCCGACAGGGAAGCGGCAAAGGGCCATATCGAGGGGGAGCACACGGCAAGACGAGCAGGCCAAGGAACGATGGAAAAGATTCGCATCACATGCCGGCTAATGATGCCAGTCCATTGAAGCACAATGACGGACCGGCAATCCAAATGGCCCCTGGAGACCACTCGAAGACAGCTAGCAACGGCCAAATGCCAGGCTCGATCGAATACAGAAATGCCATTGAATCGTTAATTTCACAAGGAAAGTGGAGAGATGCAGTGGCGATCGAGATTCGAGATGTAAGAAAGGTCGCTAAAGGAGCTGGCGAGGCCAAAAGGTACAACGAGGCAATGCTTGAAATGCTGGAATATTTTAAATGTCTTGAGAAGAACTCTCTTTTAAGGTGACGAGAAATGAATGAAGACGAATCGTTCGAAATCATCCCGTATATTGGAGCGAAGAAAATATGCTTCGGTATGACGCCTCATGAAATTGAGAAAATTTACGGTCCCGCAGACAGCGTAACTTTCAATCATCTGAAGCAGAGAGTGGAATTCCGCAGCTTCACAAATATAGGCTATTCGCCCGGGTCTGCCGAAACCGTATCTCACATCGGCTTTGGACGGCAGATGGAGAACGTCCGATTCAAGGACAGCAATATATTCCTCGATGAAGAAAGCGTCGTTCTTGAGAAGCTGGTCGCGGAAGACGGCAACCCGTTCACATACCTTGGATTCATCGTTCTTTTCAAACTTGGAATAACACTCACAGGATTTCACGATCAAAACGTTTCTCAGAAGGCTCTTACCATGTTCCCACGCGGCGCTTGGGACAAGTGGCTCCCGAAACTCAAACCGTTTCCCCAATAGCATTGAAGAGGAAAAACACGACCAAAGATTTTTTCCTTTCGTGACACTGGCCGACCTAGTTGCAAGACATTGGGCCCGTTCATGAATTTCATATTGGAACCTGTCGTGACAAGGAAATGAGATGAGAGACGAAGGATTCAAATATTTTATTAGCAACTTCGGCGAGGCGACCAAGAGTTCGCCGGGACAGGTTAAGTATGCAAGAACACATCATCACATCGTACGTAGGCGTCGGGCCGCTCAAATTTGGAATGACTCGGGACGAGGTTCATCAACTACTGGGCAAGCCGCAATCTTCAAAAAAGAGCCGCTTCTTTGAAGAATCGAGGGAATGTTGGGGCGACAACGGCTTGCAGCTGACTTTTTCGGAAACCGGGGATGGGCTATTGGAGATTGGCCTTTGCCCCAATCTCGCCAATGTGCAGTTCAATGGCCTCAAATTATTCGAGGTGCCGGGAGCGGATGTGTTCAAGGCTCTCCATGATTGGGACGATGCACCACTGGATAGAACTGGTACAAGTGTCTTTTTTAAACTCGGATTGGCTGTGCATGGTTTTTTGGACGACGATGACAGTGACAAGGCAGTCGCGGCTTTTGTAAAAGGAAGATGGGATGAATAAGCATACGCAAAGGAACTTGCATCCTCTTATCTCGCGCTTCCTCATCCATCGCCTCCATCGGCCAGGGACCGACAAGCCGGCAAAAGCGAATCCAATATGCACCTGATTTTGATATTTCTCGAAGGGCAGTGCTTACTGCCTTGGGATCTAGTATGCGAGAACACATCGTCATGTCTTACGTCGGCGTCGGACCGCTCAGGTTTGGAATGACTCGCGACGACGTTCATCAACTTATAGGCAATCCTTTATCTATCGATAAAAGCGGAGGCTCGGAGGAGTTGACAGAATATTGGAGCAACAACGGTCTGCAACTAACCTATTCGGAAATGGATGAAACATTGTTAGAAATCAGCTTGTACCCAAATCTCCAAAACGTCCAATTGAATGGACTTAACTTGTTCGAGGTTCCGGGCACGCAGGCATTCAAGCTTCTGCATGATTGGGACAATGCTCCGCTAACAATAGTTGGCGTGAGTATCTTTCTCAAACTGGGATTAGCAGTGAATGGGTTTTTGCACGACGATGACGGTGCCAAGTCGGTAACGGCTTTCGCAAAAGGAAGATGGGATGACTGGCCACCCAAAAAAATGAAGCCTTATCCTTCGAGACCTTTACAAAAGAATTGGCTCAACCAAGCGAAAAAGACAATGGAATTCGCGAATATACAAAAATATTCCCCATGTTGGAGCTGACGACGATTTAACAATCTCTGCTTTTTTTCTTGCCGTTCGGACCGAGTAGCCGCACTGCGGCGTATCGAAGGCGCAGCTGCGCTGGTGTGTCTTCGGTGCGTCTTCGATACGACCCTGCGGGTCTACTCAGTCCGAACGGTCAGGGAGTACGAAGATGGGCCTCAGCGATACAAATCCGCCAACTCCCGCGTCTTGCGCTCCCCCACCGGCACCAGATACACGCTGCTGATGACGGCCACCATGTCAGCCCCCTGCGCCACCAGCGGCGGCGCGTTCTCCAGCGTGATGCCGCCGATCACCACCACCGGCAAGGGGATCTCGCGCTTGGATTGCGCAATGATTTCCGGCGCGGTCCGGAAATCATATTTTTTCACGCGCGACGGATAGAAGCCCCCGAAGGCGACATAACTGGCGCCATCGCGATACGCCGCATGGGCCAGCTCCAGCGTACCGTAGCAGGATGCCCCAACGATGCGCTCCGGCCCCACGGCCTTGCGCACCTCGGCAATGGAGGCATCGGTACCACCGACGTGGATGCCATCGGCATCGATCTCCAGGCACAGGTCTACATGATCATTGATGATGAGCGGCACATCATATTGCCGGCACAGCGCCAGCAATGCCGAAGCCTGTGCGCGGCGTTGCTCCACGCCGGCGGTCTTGTGGCGGTACTGCACCAGCGCAGCACCGTTCTGCAAGGCCAGCTCGGTGGCGGCCAGCAATTGGGCGGTGTCATCCCAATCCGGCGTGACGATGTAGAGGCCACGCAGATGCGTTGCGTACTGGGGTTTCATGTCAGGCTCCTGCCGCGACGGCGGCATCAATAACAGGTTCAAAGGCAGGCACGCGGTTGGGGATGCGCTGCCCGTCAGCAATCGCATAGGACGTCGACAGCGCCTGCTGCGTATACTGCTGCGCCAGGTCGATGGCCTCGCGCATGGGCAGGCCGCGCGCCAGGCAGGCCGACAGCGCGGCCGCAAGGGTGCAGCCGCTGCCGTGGAATTCATCGGGCAGGCGGGTCCAGCGCCAGCGCGCACTCTCGATGGCCTCTTCGTCAAACCCGGAACGCAACGATTGTCCGTACCAGCGATTGATCACATCCTGCTCCTGCGGACCATGGCCCCCCTTGAGCAGCACATGCGCACAGCCACGCTCCATCAGCAGGGCCGCCTGCCGCGCCGGATCGACATCCCCGCACAGGCGCCGCGCCTCGTTGAGGTTGGGGGTGATGACGGTGGCCATTTCGTACAGGGGTTCGATCACCCGTGCGGCATCGTCGCGCGAGAGCTGGTCGCCCTTGCCGTTGGCCAGCACAGGATCGAGCACCACCGGCAAGTGCGGATTGCGCGCGCGCAGATGGCGGATCAGGTCGGCGATCACTTCGGCATTCTCACGACTGCCTGCAATGCCCAGCTTGACGGCGGCAATGTCGAAACGATTGATCAGCACCTGCGCCTGGTAGCGCACCAGGTCAGGGTCGAGCGCATGCACGGCAAACACGCTGACGTTGTCCTGCACCGTCAATGCGGTCGGCACCGACAAGGGATGCGCACCCAGTGCCGTGATGGCCGGGATATCGGCCTGCATGCCGGCCCCGCCGCTGGGGTCGGAACCGGAGAAGACCAGCACGCAGGGCGGCGTGGAACGATAAGCTGCCTGCATGCTCACGCCACGCGGCCGGCCATCGGGGAGGACGGCGAGGCGGCAAACTTGCGCGGGATGCGTCCCGCGAGGAAGGCTTCGCGGCCCGCTTCCACCGCCAGTTTCATGGCGCGCGCCATGCGAATCGGATCGCGTGCACCGGCAATGGCGGTATTCATGAGCACGCCATCACAGCCCAGCTCCATCGCAATGGCCGCATCGGAGGCCGTGCCCACGCCGGCATCGACCAGCACCGGCACACGCGCCTGTTCGATGATGAGCGAGAGATTCCAGGGATTCAGGATGCCCATGCCCGAACCGATCAGCGAGGCCAGCGGCATGACGGCGGCTACGCCCAGGTCTTCCAGCATGCGCGCCTGGATCGGATCGTCGCTGCAATAGACCATCACGTCGAAGCCATCCTTGACCAGGGTCTCGGCGGCCTTCAGCGTTTCGGGCATGTTGGGGAAGAGCGTCTTCTCGTCGCCCAGCACTTCCAGCTTGACCAGCTTGTGGCCTCCCAGCAGCTCGCGCGCCAGTTGCAGCGTGTAGACCGCATCGGCAGCGTTGTAGCAGCCAGCCGTATTGGGCAGGATGGTGAATTCGGAGGGCGGCACCGCGTCCAGCAGGCTGGGCGCATTCGGGTCCTGGCCGATATTGACCCGGCGGATCGCCACCGTGATGATCTCGGCACCGCTGGCGACAGTCGCCGCGCGGGTTTCGTCGAGGTCCTTGTATTTGCCGCTGCCCACCAGGAGGCGTGAGCGATAGGTCTTGCCGGCGATGGTCAGGCCCTTGTCCTCGGTGAGGTGGGGGGCGTCGTTCATGTTCATGTCGATTCCTTGTCTGTAAGAGCTGCGTGCCACGGGAGGCGGCGCCTGGAGGCTCCAGCGCGCCGCCGCGGAACAATCGTTCATCCGCCCCCGATGGCGCGCACTACGTCTACCTTGTCGGCCTCGGCCAGCGCGCGCTCAGGCCATTGCGCGCTGGGCACGACCTGGCGGTTCACCGCCACGGCCACCGCCTTGCCGGCC
This sequence comes from Herbaspirillum aquaticum, assembly GCF_002213425.1. Classification (GTDB taxonomy): domain Bacteria; phylum Pseudomonadota; class Gammaproteobacteria; order Burkholderiales; family Burkholderiaceae_D; genus Herbaspirillum; species Herbaspirillum aquaticum. Next base: position 81,483 of record NZ_NJGV01000018.1, read on the forward strand.
AGGGAGAGGCCGGCAATGAGCTGGTCCAGCGTGGCGCCGTCAGGCAGCGGGTGCGGCTTGCCGTTCAGTTCGATCTGCATGGCGCTTACTGCTTCGAATAGATCTCGGCGCCCATCTTGACGAACTCGACTGATTTCACCTGCATGCCCTGCTTCAAGGCGTCGATCTCGGAGATGCCTTCCTTGGCGGCGTAATCACGCACTTCCTGGGTGATCTTCATGGAGCAGAAATGCGGGCCGCACATGGAGCAGAAGTGCGCCACCTTGGCCGAATCCTTGGGCAGGGTTTCGTCGTGGAATTCGCGCGCCTTGTCGGGGTCCAGGCCGATGTTGAACTGGTCTTCCCAGCGGAACTCGAAGCGCGCCTTGGACAGTGCGTTGTCGCGGATCTGCGCGCCCGGATGGCCCTTGGCCAGGTCGGCGGCGTGCGCGGCGATCTTGTAGGTGATGATGCCGTCCTTGACGTCGGTCTTGTTGGGCAGGCCCAGGTGTTCCTTGGGGGTGACGTAGCACAGCATGGCCGTGCCGTACCAGCCGATCTGCGCGGCACCGATGCCGGAGGTGATGTGGTCGTAGCCGGGAGCGATGTCGGTGGTCAAGGGGCCCAGGGTATAGAACGGGGCTTCGTGGCACTGCTCCAGCTGCAGGTCCATGTTCTCCTTGATGAGATGCATGGGCACGTGGCCGGGGCCTTCGATCATCACCTGCACGTCGTGCTTCCAGGCGATCTGGGTCAGGTCGCCCAGGGTGCGCAGCTCGCCCAGCTGGGCTTCGTCGTTGGCGTCGTAGATCGAGCCGGGACGCAGGCCATCGCCGAGGCTGAAGCTGACGTCATAGGCTTTCATGATTTCGCAGATCTCTTCGAAGTGTTCGTAGAGGAAGGATTCGCGGTGATGCGCCAGGCACCACTTGGCCATGATGGAACCGCCGCGCGAGACGATGCCGGTCATGCGCTTGGCCGTCAGCGGCACGTATTGCAGGCGCACGCCGGCGTGGATGGTGAAGTAGTCCACGCCCTGCTCGGCTTGCTCGATCAAGGTATCGCGGAAGATTTCCCAGGTCAGGTCCTCTGCCTTGCCGTTGACCTTTTCCAGTGCCTGGTAGATCGGCACGGTGCCAATGGGCACAGGCGAATTGCGGATGATCCATTCACGGGTCTCGTGGATGTTCTTGCCGGTGGAGAGGTCCATGACGTTGTCGCCACCCCAGCGGATGGCCCAGGTCATCTTTTCCACTTCCTCGCCGATGGAGGAAGTGACCGCCGAGTTGCCGATGTTGGCGTTGATCTTCACCAGGAAATTGCGGCCGATGATCATCGGTTCGACTTCCGGGTGGTTGATGTTGGCGGGGATGATGGCGCGCCCGCGTGCGACTTCGTCACGCACGAATTCCGGGGTGATCTCGGCGGGAATCGATGCACCGAAGGATTGGCCCGGATGCTGGCGGCCCATCAGGTCGGCCAGCTTGTTGCCCATGGGGCCGGAGGCCTTCAATTGCTCCAGGTATTCCTTGCGGCGCAGGTTTTCGCGGATGGCGATGAATTCCATCTCGGGGGTGATGATGCCGCGGCGGGCATAGTGCATCTGGGTGACGTTGGCACCGGTCTTGGCGCGGCGCGGCTTGCGGTGCAGGTTGAAGCGCAGCTCGGCCAGGGCCGGGTCGTTCAGGCGCTGCTGGCCGTATTCGGAAGTCGGGCCGGGCAGTTCCTCGGTATCGTTGCGCTCCAGGATCCAGGGCAGGCGCGGGGTAGCGAGGCCGGCGCGGATATCGATCTTCACGTCCGGGTCGGTGTAGGGGCCGGAGGTGTCGTAGACATAGATCGGCGGATTCTTTTCCGAACCGAACATGGCGGGGGTGTCGGCCTGGCTGATCTCGCGCATGGGCACGCGGATATCCGGGCGCGAGCCGGTCACGTAGATCTTGCGGGAATTCGGGAGAGGCTGGACGGCTGCCTCGTCGACGGTCGCCGTCGCGGACAGGAATTTCGGGTTGGCATTCATTTCGGCTCCTTTGCTTGATGACTCTTGGCTCGGAGCCAGCAAAGGAGGTTGCGGAAGAGGACGGACGGCGTGGAGGTGATACAGGGCCGTGGGTGCGTCATGCTGCCGGTTGCTTCCCTTCGCTGGCATTATCCAGATCAGGTTCAAGGGTATTTCTCACCCGGCTGCCAGAGCATGTGCTCCGGTGCCAGGACCCCTAGCGATGCGACGCGGGCTGCTTGCGCAGTCTTTGTCGTGGGCCGGATTCTACTCCAATCGGCGCAAGGAACAAGGTTTCATTTCAGATGGGCTGGGTGTGCAGCGCAGCATTTTCACTCAGCCCAAGGATCGATCACTTGCAGACCCGGGAACTGAAAATCTTTGCGATTGCGGGTCACCATGGTCAGTCCGTGCACGAGTGCAGTGGCGGCCAAGAGGCTGTCAACCGCTGCAACCGGACGCCCCGCTGCTGCCTGAATGCGCCCCCATCGGTCTGCCACGACAACATCAATCGGCAAGATTCTTCCGGCAAAATAGGCGGGCAACTCAGTTTCCAGCCAATCTATCAAGCGCAACTTTGCAGGCCCCGGCGGCTTGTTATCGGCACCTTTTCGTATTTCGCCCATGGTGAGGACGCTCAGGTACAAGGTAGCTGGAGGCCTGCGCGCAAACCATTCCACGACCCGAGGATTGGGCTCACGGCGACGCAGTTCCGACAGGACATTGGTGTCGAGCAGATAACTCAAAGGTCAACCTCCCTCGTCAGGCTGGTATCACGCTCGAATTCAACATCATCTGCATCGTAAAGCGGCGAACGCCGCATAAATTCGACCAAGGTCAAATCTGCGCCGCTGAGCCGCTCATAGTCTGCTTTCGACATGACTACCGCTACTGAGCGACCGTGCCAGGTGATTTCCTGCGGACCCGAGCGCTCCGTATCCCGCACCAGTTCCGAAAACTGAGCCTTGGCTTCTTGTATTTGCCATGTACGCATCAATACCTCCAATCTGACCAGACAGGTCAGATCATAGCAGCATTCCTTTGCAAATACCGCTGGTACCGGAATTCTTCGCCGGCTCGCGGCGACGTTTTGGGGGCTTTGTACTATCCGTCCCTTATAATGTTGGGTTTCGCAAAAACACACGTCAAATCATGGAATTAGCCAAGTCGTTCGAGCCTGCCGAGATTGAGAAATTCTGGCGCGAGGAGTGGGAAAAGCGCGGTTACTTCGCCGCCACCACCGACGCGGAGAAGCCCTCGTTTTCCATCCAGCTGCCGCCGCCCAATGTGACCGGCACCCTGCACATGGGTCACGCGTTCAACCAGACCATCATGGATGGCCTGACGCGCTACCACCGCATGCGCGGCTACAACACCGCCTGGATCCCCGGCACCGACCACGCCGGCATCGCCACCCAGATCGTGGTGGAACGCCAGCTGGATGCGCAGAAGGTCTCGCGCCACGACCTGGGCCGTGAAAAATTCGTCGAGAAGGTGTGGGAGTGGAAGGAAAAATCCGGCTCCACCATCACCGGCCAGATGCGCCGCATGGGCGCCTCCACCGACTGGGCCCGTGAATACTTCACGATGGACCCGAAGATGTCCAAGGCCGTCACCGAAGTCTTCGTGCGCCTCTACGAGCAAGGCCTGATCTACCGTGGCAAGCGCCTGGTGAACTGGGATCCGGTGCTGGGCACCGCCGTCTCCGACCTGGAAGTGGTGTCGGAAGAAGAAGACGGCTCCATGTGGCACATCAAGTACCCGCTGGCCGATGGCAGCGGCCATATCGTGGTGGCCACCACCCGTCCGGAAACCATGCTGGGCGACGTCGCCGTGGCCGTGGACCCGACTGACGAACGCTACGCCGCGCTGGTGGGCAAGATGATCAAGCTGCCGTTGGTGGGCCGCGAGATCCCCATCATCAAGGATGAATACGTCGACAAGGAATTCGGCACCGGCTGCGTGAAGATCACCCCGGCCCACGACTTCAACGACTACCAGGTCGGCGCACGCCACAACCTGGAAATGATCAGCGTCTTCACCTTGAAGGCCACCATCAACGAGAACTCGCCCGAGAAGTACCAGGGCCTGGACCGCTTCGAGGCGCGCAAGCAGATCGTGGCCGACCTGGACGCGCTGGGCCTCCTGGAACTGGTCAAGCCGCACAAGCTGATGGTGCCGCGTGGCGACCGTACGGGCGTAGTGATCGAGCCGATGCTGACCGACCAATGGTTCGTCGCCATGAGCAAGCCGGCACCGGAAGGGACCTTCTTCCCCGGCAAGTCGATTGCCGAGACCGCGCTGGAAAAGGTTTCTTCGGGCGAGATCAAGTTCGTGCCCGAGAACTGGACCAACACCTATAACCAGTGGCTCAACAACATCCAGGACTGGTGCATCTCGCGCCAGCTGTGGTGGGGCCACCAGATTCCGGCCTGGTACGACGAGGACGGCGGTATCTATGTCGCCCGCACCGAAGAAGAAGCAAAGAAGCAAGCCGGCGGCAAGGCCGTCAAGCGCGATGAAGACGTGCTCGACACCTGGTTCTCCTCGGCGCTGGTGCCCTTCTCCACCCTGGGCTGGCCGGAAGAAACCCCGGACTACAAGCTGTTCCTGCCCTCCTCGGTGCTGGTGACGGGCTTTGACATCATCTTCTTCTGGGTGGCGCGCATGGTCATGATGACCACGCACTTCACCGGCAAGGTGCCGTTTGACACTGTCTACGTCCACGGCCTGGTGCGCGATGCCTCGGGCCAGAAGATGTCCAAGTCCAAGGGCAACACCCTGGACCCGATCGACCTGATCGATGGCATCGGCGTGGACGAGCTGGTGGCCAAGCGTACGGTCGGCCTGATGAATCCCAAGCAGGCCGCCAGCATCGAGAAGGCCACCCGCAAGGAATTTGCCGATGGCATCCCGGCCTTCGGCACCGATGCGCTGCGCTTCACCTTCGCCTCGCTGGCGACCCTGGGCCGCAACATCAACTTCGACCTGAACCGCTGCGAAGGCTATCGCAACTTCTGCAACAAGCTCTGGAACGCCACCCGCTTCGTGCTGATGAATACGGAAGGCCAGGACTGCGGTTTCGACGGCCACGAGAAGGGTGTCTGCGACAAGGAGAAGCTGCAATTCTCCAAGGCTGACCGCTGGATCGTGTCGCTGCTGCAGCGTACCGAGGCTGAAGTCGAAAAGGGCTTCGCCGACTACCGCTTCGACAACATCGCCACCGCGATCTACAAGTTCGTCTGGGACGAGTACTGCGACTGGTACCTGGAAATGGCCAAGGCCCAGATCCAGAGCGGCAACGAAGCGCAGCAGCGCGCCACCCGCCGCACCCTCTTGCGCGTGCTGGAAAGCGTGCTGCGCCTGGCGCATCCGGTGCTGCCCTTCATCACCGAGCAGCTGTGGCAGAGCGTGGCGCCGCTGACCGATCGCAAGCCGGATCCGGCCGGCGACTCCATCATGCGCCAGGCCTATCCGCGCCCGGACCTGGAAAAGATCGATGCCGAAGCCGAAGCCTGGGTCGCCCAGTTCAAGGCCTACACCGACGCCTGCCGCAACCTGCGCGGCGAGATGCAGCTGGCGCCGTCGCTGCGCGTACCGCTGATCGTGGAAGCCGCCGATGCGTCGGCCGTGCAATCCTTCCTGCCCTACCTGCAAGGCCTGGTGCGCCTGTCGGAAACCACGGTGGTGGCGCAACTGCCGGAGTCGCCGGCACCGGTGGCCATCGTTGGTGAAGTCAAGCTGATGCTGAAGGTGGAAATCGACGTGGCTGCCGAGCGTGAACGCCTGGGCAAGGAAGTCACCCGCCTGACCGCCGAGATCGCCAAGGCCAACGGCAAGCTGTCCAACGAAAGCTTCGTGGCTCGTGCGCCCGAGGCGGTGGTGGCGCAAGAGAAGGAACGCGTCACCAACTTCAGCGCTACGCTGGAAAAAGTGAAGGAACAGCTGGCCAAGCTGAAGTAAGCCGGCCTGTTTCTTCATAAAGCCGTCGTCCCTCACGGGGCGGCGGCTTTTGTTTTTGTGCTTGCCTTGCGGGGCGGGCTTGTCTAGACTGGATCGAATAAATTAGAACAATCGTGCTTTTTTATGGCATTCGACTTGATAACAGGAGACAAACATGACCCGTATTTCCTCCCCCTCTCGCCTGGCCACGCTGTCGCTGCTGGCCGCCACCCTGCTCTCCAGTGCTGCCGCCTGGGCCGATGGCTCGCCGGTGGGCTTGTGGAAGAGCATCGATGACGCCACCGGCAAGCCCAAGGCACTCATCCGCATCAGCGAGAACAATGGCGAGCTGAGCGGCAAGATCGAGAAGCTCTTCCGTGCACCGGAAGAAGACCAGAACCCGGTCTGCCAGAAGTGCGAAGGCGAGCTCAAGGACAAGCCGGTCATCGGCATGACCATCCTGTCTGGCCTGAAGAAAGACGGTGAGGAATACAACGGCGGCCAGATCATCGATCCGGCCAATGGCAAGGTCTACAAGAGCAAGCTGTCAGTCGTCGATGACGGGCAAAAGCTCAATGTGCGCGGTTATGTCGGCATGCCCATGCTGGGCCGCACCCAGACCTGGCTGCGGGAGCAGTAAGGCCGACGCGTCAGGCCGGACGTGACGCTTTGAGCACGTAACGGTCCAGCTCGCGGGCGAAGGCGCGGCCGTCGCTGGCACTGAAGGCGGCCGGGCCGCCGGTCTCGACGCCGCTGCTGCGCAGCTCTTCCATGAAATTGCGGGTGCTGAGGTGATGGCCGATGTTCTGGGCCGTATAGAGCTCGCCGCGTGGATTGAGTGCCAGCGCGCCCTTGGCCACCACGTCGGCGGCCAGCGGGATGTCGGCGGTGATGACCAGGTCGCCGGGTTCACACTGGCGGGCGATTTCCTTGTCGGCCACGTCGAAGCCGGCCGGCACCACCATGGATTTGATGTAGCGCGAGGGCGGCGTGCGCAAGGGACGGTTGGCCACCAGCGTCACCAGGATCGTGGTGCGGTCGGCCACCCGGAACAGCATGTCCTTGATGACGCCCGGACAGGCGTCGGCATCCACCCAGATCGCCATCAGTGCGCGTTCGCCCGCTTCAGACGAAGGACACCGTCAGGCCCGGCAGGGTCACGCCCGAGAAGGCAGTGGTCCAGGTCTGGCCGGGTTCGATGGGACAGGCATCGGTCCAGGTGCCGGTACTGATGATCTCGCCGGCCTGCAGCTGGCGGAAGCGTGACTGCTTCTGCAGCAGCTGGTGCAGGTGCCACAGGGCGTGCAGGGGGCTGTCCATCTCGTCATTGCAGAAGCCGGCGGCACGCAGCACGCTGGACGATTCCGTATTGCAGGACAGGGAGACGCTCGCGCTGGCCAGGATCTGCGGCAAGTGATGCTTGGTCGCCGAAGAGAGCACGTGGGGCTCGCCCACGATCAGGGTGCCATGCAGGCCGAAGGCGGCAATCGAATCGGCCACCGTGAATTCCCAATTGGGGAAGGGGCAGACCACGATCTCGAAGCCATGCGCCATCCATTCCAGGCAATCGGCCAGCTCGATGAGCGAGGCGCCGGGTGCCGGGGTCTTGCCAAGCTTGAAGACGATCTCCGGTTCGATGCGCGGCTGCACTGCGCCGGTGAGCGACTGCGCGCCGTGATTGTCTTCGGCGAAGCGTACCGTGGTGTCGTACATCGGCGCCCAGGTCGGGATGCGGGCATCGTCGATGATGCCGTAGCGCTCCCAGTTCTTGCGCACCACGAACCCGATCTTGCGGCCGATGGGCTGCTCGCCCTGGGCGACACGGATGTTGCGGATGTTGTGGGCGATTTCGTAGGCGTCTTCCACCGACAGCGGCTCGGACTCGGAAATGCGCGGGATGATGCGGGACTGGGCGCGGGCATCCAGCAGCTGATGCGCGTATCGAAGGGCTTGGCTCGACATTAGCATGGAGGGCTCACATCGAAAGATAGTGAATAGCTATCCATTGTCGATGACGATTAATTTTTGCACAAGCAAAAACTCGCTTTTATACGAGATCTGACAAAAATTTCATCAGATTGTGCTGCTGCGCGTCATGCTGTTTTCCACTGGCTGCAACAGACCTGTCCAGCTTGGGAATGGCCGAGCTCAGCCGCCCCAGAGTTCGCCGTTCGGGCCGCTTTGCGGAGCGGTCACACCGAAGTGCTGGTAAGCCGCGCCGGTGGCGATGCGCCCGCGCGGGGTGCGCTGCAGGTAGCCTTGCTGGATCAGGTAGGGTTCCAGCACGTCTTCGATGGTGTCGCGTTCTTCACCGATGGCTGCCGCCAGGTTGTCCAGCCCGACCGGGCCGCCGCCGAACTTGAAGAGCACGGCCTCCAGCAGCTTGCGGTCCATCAGGTCGAAGCCGACCGGGTCCACGTCCAACATCACCAGGGCGGCGTCGGCCATCTCGCGGGTGATGCGGCCTTCGCCCTTGACCTCGGCATAGTCACGCACGCGGCGCAGCAGGCGGTTGGCGATACGCGGCGTACCACGGCTGCGGCGGGCGATTTCCAGCGCGCCCTCCTCGACGATGGGAGCATTGAGCAACCCGGCACTGCGGGTCACGATGCGAGCCAACTCGGGTGGCGTATAAAACTCCAGCCGGGCGACGATGCCGAAGCGGTCGCGCAGCGGATTGGTCAGCATGCCGGCACGGGTGGTGGCACCCACCAGCGTGAAAGGCTGCAGGTCCAGGCGCACCGATCGGGCGGCCGGGCCTTCGCCGATCATGATGTCGATCTGATAATCCTCCAGTGCCGGGTAGAGGATTTCCTCCACCACCGGCGACATGCGGTGGATCTCGTCGATGAAGAGCACGTCATTGGCTTCGAGATTGGTGAGCAAGGCCGCCAGGTCGCCGGCGCGCTCGAGCACGGGGCCTGAGGTCTGGCGCAGGTTCACGCCCATTTCGCGGGCGATGATGTGGGCCATGGTGGTCTTGCCCAGGCCGGGCGGGCCGAACAGCAGGGTGTGGTCGAGCGGCTCGCCGCGCTTGCGGGCGGCCGAGATGAAGATTTCGAGCTGGGCACGCACCTTTTCCTGGCCGACATATTCGTCCAGCTGCTTGGGCCGCAGGGCGCGCTCGATGGCTTCCTCGTTGGCCGAGGCCGGGGTGGCGGAAATGATGCGCTGTTCGGAGAAATCGTCGGTCTGGATGCTCATGCTCTGATCCTTGTCTGCCTTTTGCCTGTGCATCAGCCCTTGGAGAGCGCCTTCAAGGCCAGCTTGATGCCGTCCGAGACGCTGCTGTCCTTGGGCACCTGCTTCATGGCCAGGGTCGCTTCCTTGTCCGAATAGCCCAGGGCCAGCAGGGCATTGAGGATGTCGGCCGAGGCATCGCTGTGGACCACGCCGGCCGCTGCGCCCAGATCGGCGCCGAGCTTGCCCTTCAGTTCCAGCAGCAGGCGTTCGGCGGTCTTCTTGCCGATACCGGGCACCCGGGTCAGGCGGCCGGCTTCCTGCAGGGTCACGGCCTGGGCCAGGTCGGCCACCGACATACCGGAAAGGATGGACAGCGCCGTGCGCGCGCCCACGCCGGAAATCTTGATGAGCTCCTTGAACGTATTGCGTTCTTCGGCGGTCCCAAACCCGAACAGGATGTGCGCATCCTCGCGGATGGCCAGGTGGGTCAGCAGCGTGACCTTCTCGCCCAGGCCCGGCAGGTTGTAGTAGGTGCTCATGGGCACGGCCACTTCGTAACCGACGCCCTGGCAGTCGACCAGCAGGTTCGGGGGGATTTTTTCTAGAAGAATTCCGGAGAGGCGACCGATCATGGCGTCAGGGATGTGCGTGGGAGGCAGCTTCTGTGATAATCCCGCGATGATACAGCACTGTTCGGATAAACAGTATCCAAGCCTCCTCCCCTCAGATGAAGACAAAGGAAAAACATGGCCGGTAGCGCCTTCTTCGCATTGATTGACGACATCGCCACCGTGCTCGATGACGTTTCCCTGATGACCAAGGTGGCCGCCAAGAAGACGGCCGGCGTGCTGGGCGACGACCTGGCCCTCAACGCCCAGCAGGTCGCGGGCGTCCGCGCCGAGCGGGAGCTGCCGGTGGTCTGGGCGGTGGCCAAGGGTTCGCTGAAGAACAAGGCCATCCTGGTACCGGCGGCGCTGGCCATCAGTGCCTTCATCCCCTGGGCGGTGACGCCGCTGCTGATGCTGGGCGGCGCGTTCCTTTGCTTCGAGGGCTTCGAGAAACTGGCGCACAAGTATCTTCCGCATGATGACGAACATCATGAAGTCGCCGCCAAGACGGCCGACGACGTTGATCCGCTGGTCTACGAGCAGGAAAAGATCAAGGATGCCGTGCGCACCGACTTCATCCTTTCAGCCGAAATCATCGCCATCACCCTGGGTACGGTCGCCGGTGCGCCCCTGCAGCAGCAGATCACGGTGCTGGTGGGCATCGCACTGATCATGACGGCGGGCGTGTATGGACTGGTGGCCGGCATCGTCAAGCTCGATGATGGTGGCCTCTACCTGGTGCAGCATGCGGGCGCGAGCGCCTGGGGGCGCTTCAAGGCCGGTATCGGACGGGCCGTCCTGGCGGCTGCACCGAAGATGATGCGCAGCCTGTCGGTGATCGGGACGATTGCCATGTTCATGGTCGGCGGCGGCATCCTGACCCACGGCCTGCCTTTCGCGCATCACGCCATAGAGGGGGCGGCGCAAGCCGTGGAGGGTGTCGCGGTAGTCGGACCGGTCCTCGGGGCGATCACCCCGGCGGTCCTCAATGCCCTCTTCGGGGTAGTCGCAGGGGCGGTGGTGCTGGTGGTGGTGAAGCTGGCGCAGCGCGTGCTCTCCCTCTTCAAGAAAAAGCACTAACCGACCAGACGCCCGCCGCGCATGCGGATGCCCTTGCGCGCCAGCGCCGGGGCCAGCGCGCCAAGGTCCGACAAGACCCCTCCCCCATGCGCGTGGCAGATCGCCACGCCCAGCGCATCGGCGGCATCGCTGCCCGGCAGGCCGGGCAGCTTCAGCAGCCGCGCCACCATCTCCTGTACCTGGGCTTTCTGGGCGCGTCCATGGCCGGCTACGGCTTGCTTGACCTGCAGGGCCGTATATTCGGCGACCGCCAGGTCGGCGGCCACCAGCGCGCAAATGGCCGCGCCGCGCGCCTGCCCCAGCAGCAAGGTAGATTGCGGATTGACGTTGACGAACACTTTTTCGATGGCCGCGCAGTCCGGCGCATAGGATTTCACCACTTCGCCGACACTGGCCAGGATCACCTTCAGGCGTGACGGCAGGTCGCCGTCCGGCGTCTTGATGGTGCCGGAAGCGATATAGGACAGCGTGTTGCCCTGCTTGTGGATGACCCCGAAACCGGTGGTGCGCAAGCCAGGGTCGATACCGAGGATTTTCATGCCCGCCAGTCTAACCGATCAGGCGGGCATCTCGCGTCAGAACAGGACGCCCTGCCCCGGATCCGGCATTTTCTGGCGCGGCGGGCGCCGGGCGGTCGATGGCAGGCCGCTCTTGCGCGAACCGTGCCTGTCCTGGATGGCGTCGGCTTCCGCCCGTGCGGTACTGCTGCCGCGCTGGCCGTAGAGGGCATCCTTGGCGTACTTGAGCGCAGTCTTCTCATCCACGATGGGATCGGGATAAGCCGCCGTGCCGAATTCCGGCACCCAGCGCCGCACGTACTCGCCCAGCGGATCATGATCGCGCGCCTGCTTGGTCGGCGAATAGATGCGCAGCGTGTTGATGCCGGTGGTACCGGACTGCATCTGCATCTGGCTCCAATGGATGCCCGGTTCGAAATCCAGGAACTGCCGCGCCAGGAACAGCCCCGGCGCGCGCCAGTGCAACCACAGGTGGTAGGCGGCGAAGCTGACCAGCATGGCGCGCATGCGGAAGTTGAGCCAGCCGGTGGCGCACAGCTGGCGCATGCAGGCATCGATCATGGGATAGCCGGTACGGCCTTCGCACCAGGCATCGAAACGCGCCTGCGCCTCCACGCCCCACGGACCGCCATCGCCCGGACGCAAGCCATCCAGCGAACGCGCCACGTTGCGCCATTCGATATCAGGCTGGTCTTCCAGCTTCTGCATGAAGTGGCAATGCCAGCGCAGGCGGCTGGAGAAGCCGCGCAGGCCGTAGGCCAGCTCGCGGTCGGCGGTGTGCTCGATGGCCAGCTCGGTGGCCTGATGCACGCTGCGCATGGAAATGGTGCCGAAGGCCAGATGCGCACTGAGCCGGCTGCAGACTTCGGGTGCGGTCAACGGACTGGACATGGCGCGCCGGTAATCGCGACCGCCGCCGCCGAGAAAGGCGCGCAGCGTATCCCATGCCGCTGCCTCGCCAGCGGGTGGTTGCAGGCGTACCTCGGGCAAACCCAGTTCGGTCAATGTGGGCAGCCTGTCGGGCTGCATCCCTTGCGGCGCACGAAAGCCGACAGGATTGGCAATCTGCGCTGCCTCCATGCGCTGCACCCAGCGCGCGGCCCAGCCATCGCGGCTGCGAAGGCGGCGCACCACGCCGGTTTGTGGAAACTCCTGCCACTGCACGCCCTGGATGCGGCTCCAGCGGTTCACCGAAATATCGCGCGCATAGCTCCAGGCCGGGCCGGTTTCTTCATGGCTGAAGAGATGGGTCACGCCCCACTGCCGGCGCAGCGATTCCAATACCTGCACCGCCTCGCCAATGCGCACCAGCAAAGGCAGGCCGCGCTGCTTCAATTCGATCTGCAAGGGGGCAAGGGAACGCAACAGGAAGTCCACATGCCGTGGATCGCATTCAAAACTCTGCAGCCAGGCTGGCTCGATGATGAAGACCGCAAACGCACGCTCGCATCGCGCAGCCTCGGCCAGCGCCGCATGATCGCGCAAGCGCAGGTCGCGCTTGAACCAGACCAGACCCACGCTCATCTCAGCCTCGGTCCTGGCGGCGTTCGAGCCGTACCACCAGCCGTTGCACAGCGGGACGCACGCGCAGGAAGCCGCGATAGCTGCGCTCCATCAGCCACAGCATGCCGGGCAGATGCGCCAGCCGGGCCAGCCAGCGCCACCCCGGCAAGCTCGCCCACAGCTGCACGAAGGCTTCGGCGCCGCTGAAGACCACGCCATCGGCCCGACGCACATGAAAGCGCGCCAGCAGCTGCTGGCGCGTGAGCCCCGCCGGAAGCTCCATGGCGGGCACATCCGGGCGGCTGATATCGCAAAAGCGCAGCGGGGCATCCCCCGCACCGCGCTGGTACACGCCAATCTCGCGCCGGCACAGCGGGCAGGCGCCGTCGTACAGCACGGTAATCTCATGCTGTGGCGGGCGAGCGTCAGGATCCGCCATCGCGCCGCTCCTTGCGTTCGGTACGCGCCAGCAACTCGGCTGCCGTCTGCAGGCCTTGCGTGCTGCGACGCCACCATTGGGTGAACAGGTCGCTGGGCTTGTCCACCACCGGGAACAACTCGGGCGGCGCCACGCACTGCGCCCACAGCGGCAACCAGGGGGCGAGATGCGGATCAGCCACGCAACGTACGCTGCGGGCAGACTTGAGCGCACGGCCGACGGTGGCGGCGTCACCGTGCCAGCACAGCGGAGTCAGCTCGCGCATGCGCGCACCGACGAAATCCCAACGGCGCTGGTCCCAAGGCCAGAGCAGATGGAAGTCCGAGAGATACAGACCCACCACCACGGTGTCGGCCGACAGGTCGGACGGCAACTCGCCCAGGCTCCACGGATGGACCAGCCAGACATCGCGTCCGGCCACGGCTTGCGCCTCCGGGGCCACACTGCCCAAATGTTCAGGTGGCACCGGCAGCAGGGCCGGCTCCTTGCAGCGCTCGCGCGTGCGCTGGGCGGGTTCGGCCGCCACCGGGTCGGGATGGAGGGCGATTTCGCCCAACGCTTCATAGGAGGTGTCGACCACGGTGCCCGGGCTATGCCACTCGGCCGGGGCGTACTTGGCAACGTTCTCGGCATTGAACAGGTAAGGCTTGTGGCTGCCGGTGCCCGCCACCCATTGCCAGCTCAGGTGATTGCTGGCCAGGTCGCCATCCAGCAGATGGCCGACCATCCAGTCCGCGCCGGCACGCCAATGGACCTTGCGCAGATGAACCACATAGCTGGCCAGCCACATGCGCGCGTGGTTGTGCAGGGTGCCGGTGGCATACAGGGTGCGCACGGCCTGGTCGATTACCGGCAGGCCGGTGGCGGCTTCGCGGATATCGGCCGGCAGTTCGCGCGCATAGGCCGCCTCCGGCAGCGGACCGGCATGCAGCGAATCGAAGATGCGCGCCCCGCGCCTGGCCCACACGTAGCGGTAGAAGGCGCGCCAGCCGAGCTCGTAGACGAACTTGTGCTGCACATCCAGCGCCTGGCGGCTGCACACGCCCTCCAGCACTTCGCGCAAGCTGACCAGGCCATGCGTGAGATAGGGCGACAGGCCGGTCACCGCACCATCCAGACTGTTGCGGGTGCGGGCATAGGCACCGGGACGCACGGCGGCGATACGCTCGCGCGCAGCGGCCAGGGTCGGCAGCAAGGGCAGCAATGCCAGCGGTCGCGGCGCAGGGACGGCCGCGACCGTGGCAGCGGCGGGTGCAACGGGTGCATCTTCCGGGGAAGGTGTATCCAGCACCAGGTCGAATTGATGTTTGCGATACATGGCTCGACTCCTCAAAGGCCAGGGTGGGCGCGCTTGCGGCGGCAGGCTTCGGAACAGTATTTGACCTCGTCCCAGTTCTTCGCCCAGGCACGCCGCCAGGTCATGGGCAGGCCGCACACGGCGCAGGGCTTGCTGGGCAAGTGCGCCTTGTTGCCGCGATGTCCGTTGACTTGGCTTTTCGGTTTCATGACTCAGGATTGTACTGAATAAATGCGTCACACTTGACTCATGACGCCAAATTCGCGTCTATAATCTGTGTCAAACATGATTCACCGGAGACCATCATGAGCCTTGCGCAATCGACCTCTTCCCCTGCCCTTGCGGCCGACAAACCTGCTGGCGAAGCCTTGCGCCGTACTGGCGCGGTAGCGCGCATGCTGCGCATGCCGGTGGCCACGCTGCGGGTGTGGGAGCGCCGCTACGCGCTGACGCAGGGCAAGCTCTCGCCCAGCGGCCAGCGTCTTTATTCGGAAGCCGATGTACGGCGCCTGGCGCTGATCCGGCAATTGACCGAACTGGGCCATGCCATCGGCAGCCTGGCCGGGCTGGACATGGACCAGCTGCAGCAAGTCGCAGCCACCCACGCCGAACTGCATGCCGCCCGCCCGACGCCACCGGATGCAGTGCAGGGTCAGTGGCGGCTGGCCGTGATCGGCTCCACCCTGGCGCAGCGCCTGGACAAGCCCGGCCTGCTGCAGCGCCTGGGGCGTCCGCTGCAGTTGCTGGGCCCGTTCGAGAGCATCGAACAGGCCGCCATGGCCTTGAAGCGGGAAGAAGTGGATGCCCTGCTGCTGCACGAACCGCAGCTGCACGCCGGCTGGCTGGGTGCGCTGGAAAGTTCGGCACCGGCACTGAGCGGGCTGCCGATGGCGGTGCTGTATGGATTTGCCAGCGAGGCGGTGTGCGAGACGCTGGCGGCGGTGGGCATCAGCCTGCTGCGTGCGCCGCAGCCCGATGTGGTGATCCTGCAATGGCTGCGCGGGCTGGCCGCACTGTCCTCACCGGCGCGCGACGACGAGGCAGGTGACAAGGCGCTACCGCCGCGCCGCTGGAATGACAATGAGTTGATCGCCTTTGCCAACCAGTCCACCACGGTGGCCTGCGAGTGCCCGCGCCACGTGGCGGAATTGCTGATGCAGCTGTCGCAGTTCGAGCACTACAGCGCCCAATGCGCCAACCGCAACGTGGCTGACGCGCAATTGCATCAATACCTGCAGCAGCTGACCTCGGAATCACGGCAGCGGTTTGAGGCGGCCTTGACGCGCATTGCCCTGCATGAAGGATTGATCACTGAGGGCAGCTGAAGCCGGCTTGACGCCCTGATGATTGCGTCCGTGGCACCACCACAATGCAGCACCAAAGTGTAGTTCTTCTTTCCGAACCTCGACAATTCGGAGTTGTCTGAACGGCTTTTCACAACTCCCCGTTGTTTCTTGATTCATCCGAGAAAGGAAAAATAATGACTAACAAATATCGCTATGGAATTCATGAAAATCTCTCCCCAAATGAATTACTTTTCTACATTTTTGTCGACGAGACCTGCAAAGACTTGGTGTAGACGATATTGGCGCGGCAGCTGCCATTCTCGCTGGTGAAAACATTATCCCCACACGCGCCAAACCCATGGGAGCGACGAAGGGGACGTCAGCTGCATCCATATTGTCTCGAAGATACCTGAACTACGATCTGAAGAAACGCATCTTGCCAACGGTGACACGAGAAAGCATCAAGCGCCTCCAAATCCTCATGACCAGAAACATCGGTGCTTTCGTGGGAAGAGCTGTCCCGGTTGTTGGATGGGTCTTCATGGCTTACAACGTTGCAACGATCAGCGTTCGAGCTGTGGCGAATTACAACCGCCGGGTCAATCCTGACGATAGAGTTTTGTCATGAGCCATCTGACATGGGAGACGTTTGAAGCCTGGGTCCGACAGCGACATGGCACCAGCGACCAAATGCACTTGGTGAGGACCACCACGCTGACCGGAGACATGCAGCTTACCGGCGATGAAGCCGTTGACTTCATTGATCGCTGCTTCGCGGCGTTTTCCATCGATCCTGGAGACTATAGTTTCGACCGATATTTCCTCGGCGAGGGATTCAATCTCATCGAGGTGATCCACATGGCTTTGTCCAAGAAAAAACGGGTCAAGTATGAGCGGACCCCGCTGACCTTGGGGATGCTCTACCAGGCGGCATTGGATGGAAAATGGAATTGCGCTCGACTCGAAGCACTTGGAGCAGCTCCAGAGCAGGACACACCGCCGGATGGCGGTCAATCGGGATAAGAGCCACCGGCAGGTCCGTGCGCAGCCTTGCAGCAGCAAGATTGGGCACCACGAAAAACGCCCGGCATGAAGCCGGGCGTTTTCGTTACAGCAAGCGCTGTTGATCAGTGACGGAAGTGACGCGTCCCCGTCAGCAGCATCACGACATCGCGCTCATTGGCTGCATCGATGACTTCCTGGTCGCGCATGGAGCCACCCGGGTGGATGACGCAGGTGGCACCGGCATCGACCACCACATCCAGGCCATCGCGGAACGGGAAGAAGGCATCCGACGCCACGGCCGAACCGGCCAGGGTCAGGCCGGCATTCTGCGCCTTGATGGAGGCGATGCGCGCCGAATCGATACGGCTCATCTGGCCGGCACCGACGCCGAGCGTCATGCCATTGCCGCAGAACACGATGGCATTGGACTTGACGAACTTGGCCACGCGCCAGGCGAACATCAGGTCCTGCAGTTGCTGCTGGGTCGGCTGCTTCTTGCTGACCACCTTCACATCGGCCAGCAGGACGTTCTTGGCGTCCGGCGACTGCACCAGCAGACCACCGCCGACGCGCTTGAAGTCATAGCCGTTCAGGCCGGTACCCAGCGGGATTTCCAGCAGGCGCACGTTCTGCTTGGCAGCGAAGATCTGCTTGGCTTCGGCGCTGAAGGACGGGGCGATCAGCACTTCCAGGAATTGCTTGGCCACGGCTTCGGCCGCTGCGGCGTCCACTTCGCGGTTGAAGGCGATGATGCCGCCGAAGGCCGAGGTCGGGTCGGTCTGCAGGGCCTTGCTGTAGGCTTCCAGCGGGTTGGCGCCGATGGCCACGCCACAGGGGTTGGCGTGCTTGATGATGACGCAGGCAGCTTCCGTGGCCGGGTCGAAGCTCTTGACGCATTCCCAGGCAGCATCGGCGTCGGCGATGTTGTTGAAGGACAGTTCCTTGCCCTGCAGCTGGGTGTAGTTGGCCAGGGCGCCATCGACCTTCTTGATGTCGCGGTAGAAGGCGGCGCTCTGGTGCGGGTTCTCGCCGTAGCGCATGTCCTGGACCTTCTCGAAGTGAAGATTCAGGGTCGCCGGGTAGGCGCTGCGGGTGCTGTGCTGCTTGTCTTCACCCAGCGAGGTGAAGTAATTGGTGATGGCGCCATCGTATTGCGCGGTGTGGGCGAAGACCTTCTTGGCCAGCGCGAAACGCTTTTCGTAGGGCAGGTCGCCACCGGACTTCAGCTCGGCCAGCACGCCTTCATAGTCGGTCGGATCGCAGATGACGATGACGTCCTTGTGGTTCTTGGCCGAGGAACGCAGCATGGCCGGGCCGCCGATGTCGATGTTCTCGATGGCGTCTTCCAGCGAGCACTCATCCTTGGCCACGGTCTGCTGGAACGGGTACAGGTTCACCACCACCATGTCGATGGTGGGGATGCCGTGCTGCTCCAAGGCGGCGACGTGCTCGGGGAAATCGCGACGGGCCAGGATGCCGCCATGGACCTTGGGATGCAGCGTCTTCACGCGGCCATCCAGCATTTCCGGGAAACCGGTGTAGTCGGCCACTTCGGTGACCGGCACGCCATTGTCGGCCAGCAGCTTGGCGGTGCCGCCGGTGGACAGGATGTTGACGCCCATGGCGGACAGCGCGCGCGCGAAATCGAGCACGCCTGCCTTGTCGGATACGGAAATGAGTGCTTGTTTGATCATGGTAGGCAAGACTGGTAAGGAAAAGGAAACCTGAAAAACCGTGGAAGGAAGCTGCACCCGCGCACCCTCCCGACGCCCTCACTGGCGCGCCGGCAAGGCTGGTGGCGGCTACAGCAGGCCGTGCTGCTGCAGCTTCTTGCGCAGCGTGTTGCGGTTGATGCCGAGGATCTCGGCGGCCTGGGACTGGTTGCCCTCGGCGCGCGCCATCACGGTCTCGAAGACCGGTTTTTCGACCGTGGCCAGCACCATGTCGTAGACATTGGTCGGTAGCTGTTCACCCAGATCCCGGAAATATTTTTCCAGGCTCTTCTTGACGACATCCTCAATACTTTCTTTGCTCATTGCTCTGCTGCTTCTGTTCTTGTCGGCGCCACCCCGCAAGCCTCAATGCGCCGTATTCCCCCGAGCGCGATGGTGCGTGGCGATGCCGTGTTGTTGATCAATTGCGCCCGCTGTTGCCGCTCGCGCCAGCGCATCCGAACCCCTTGGTCCTGTCGTGCTGTTCTGCCATCCTGCGGTGTTGCTTCAGGCGGCCAGGGCTACCTCGTCGGCCAGTCCGTATTGCAGGCGATCGCCGTGCACGGCCTGGTCAGCAAAGAACTGCCGTACCGCCTGCAACTGCTGACCGCAGTCTTCGATGCGGTTCATGCTGCTGCGGAAAGTCTCGCCGCCCGGCAGGTCGCGCACATACCAGCCGATGTGCTTGCGTGCCGTGCGCACGCCCAGGTAGTCGCCATAGAAGGCGTAATGGGCTTGCAGGTGTTCATCCATCAGATGCGCCACCTCGGTCACCAGCGGTGCCGGCAGGTGCTCGCCGGTGCGCAGGAAGTGATCGATCTCGCGGAAGATCCAGGGACGCCCCTGGGCGGCGCGGCCGACCATGACCGCGTCGGCCCCGGTGATGCGCAGGACTTCGCGCGCCTTCTCGGGCGTGGTGATGTCGCCATTGGCCACCACCGGGATCTTCACGGCGGCCTTCACGGCCGCGATGGTTTCGTACTCAGCTTCACCGCTGTAGCCGTCGGCGCGGGTGCGGCCGTGCAGGGTCAGCATGGCGATACCGGCGGCCTCGGCGCGCTCAGCAATCTTGAGGGCATTCTTGTTGGCGCGGTTCCAGCCGGTGCGGAATTTCAGGGTCACCGGCACATCTACCGCCGACACCACCGCGTCCAGGATGCGCGCCACCAGTTCCTCGTCCTGCAGCAGGGCCGAACCGCACCAGCTGTTGCAGACTTTCTTGACCGGGCAGCCCATGTTGATGTCGATGATCTGCGCACCGCGCTCGACGTTGTACTTCGCGCAATCGGCCAGCATGACGGGATCGGCCCCGGCGATCTGCACCGCCTTGGGTTCCATCTCGCCATCGTGGTTGATGCGGCGCGAGGTCTTCTCGCTCTGCCACAGGCGCGGGTCGGACGCAGCCATTTCCGAGACGGCATAACCCGCCCCCAGCTGCTTGCACAGCTGGCGGAACGGACGGTCTGTCACACCCGCCATGGGGGCGACGAACACGTTGTTGCGCAGGGAATAGGGCCCAATGTTCACGACGTGGATAGGGGGAGATACGGGGAAGGGCGCTATTTTAGCGCGATTGCCTGCCTCGCCCAACAAGAATCGGGCGTGGTTACATCTTTGCGGGTGATTATTTATTGGGCAGCGGAGATTGTTGGTGAAATGCTAATTCGAAGTATCACTTGACGGGAATCTCACGCCGATTTCACAAAGGCCAGCAAGCTGTCTGCCGACTGGCGCAAACCTTTCAGGATCGCTGCGGCGACTTTGGACGGGAATCCGTCCGGCAGATCGGCTTGCACCGCGGCAATGACTTGCTCGGTACGCTCGCCCAGTTCACGCAGCAGCGCCAGCGGTCCTTCACCGCTCTCGGCCACGATCCCGAAGTGCGTGCCGAGGGCCGCCCAGTGACGTGGCAGGATATCTTTCATCCTGCGATGCACGTTGCGGGACCGCACCGCCATCGCCATGGCAGCCCGATGCGGCGACAACTTGCCGGGCCCTTCGCCGATCAGGGGCAAGACAGACAGCACGTCATACAGCGGCGTCGGTTCATATCGGCCACCGGGCTTGAGGAAGAGCGAGAAATTCTTGGCATGGCCGTCCGTCGCCCACAGCATCCAGAACAACACCTGCGCCTGGAAGAAGTAGCGACGCGCGGCCACCGGATCGATGGCACCGCCCAGCAGCGCCATGATCTCCTTCATGCCCGGACCACCATCGGCTTCATATTTGAGCCAGGGGGAAATCCCGCTGGCCTGGCACAGGTCTTCCTGCGGCAAACGCAGCAGTACGGTCTGCCCGCTGACCGGATCGCGGTGCCAGCGGCGGTCGAAGCGTTCCACCGACAATACCCGCTGCGCTCCAAAACGCAGGCACCACGCCCACCGGCAGGATCTGCAGTGCACCCACGCAATCCCGGCCCGCTTCGGCCAACAGGGCAAAGGCATCGGTGTCGGCGGCCTGGTAGCGGCGTGCAAGGCGTTCGCGGATGAGCTTGCTGTCGGGAAGCAGGTTGTCGAAATAGTGATGGACGATCTCGCCACGATGGGGCGGATTGCCGGGCTTGAAAGGCAGCGACAGCGACAAGGGACGGCCGCCGGGCGATGCCACCCACTGCGGGTCGTAGTGCAGGCTGTCGCCTTGCGCCGTGATGGCCCAAGTGCCAACGAAACTGCCATTCATCCACAGGCCCAACTCCCTGGGCTTGCGACGCTGCGCGGTCACCATGAAGCGTCGTCGGAAGGGGGCGTATCACTCTTCGAGAGCGCATCGTCCGCTTTGCGCAGCACCAGCTCGACGCCCAGGATGTTGAGCAGCTCTACCAATCGGTCGGCACTGACCTTGTCAGCGTTGCGCTCCAGCGAAGACAAGTTCTGCTGGGTCACGCCCAGGCGACGGGCAACCTCCGTCTGGGTCAGGCCGGATTGCTTGCGGTAGGCCTGCAGTAGTTGTGGCAGCTGGTGGCCAGTACGGACAGGAAATTCACTCATACAACCCCGCTACGAAGTGATGTGAAACAAATCATACGTTGTTTCGCAACTTTACGCGTTGTGGTTTGTATTCTGCCAATACAAATTTAAATTTGTATTTTCAATTTACAAACTACAGATTGTTAAGGGAAAAGAATCAGCGATCCACCTCATCCAGCGTCTCCCGCCGGAGATGCCCGATCTCGCCCCAGGAGCGGATGTGGGCACGTTCCCCATCCCAGTGCAGGCGATTGACGCTGGCATTGAAGATGTCAAACGTGCGTGGCTGGGCAAAGGAAGTCTGGCTGGCCCAGTGGTGCACGCACTCCAGCACGCCGCCATGGGTGACGATGGCCACCTTGCGATAGCGGCCCGAGGCCAGCACGCGCTGCACGGCTGCCACCGAACGTTCATAGAATTCGCGCATGGTTTCGGCGATGCGCTCGCCGGCGGGATAGCGGAAGTCCGGCTCGCGCGCCTTCCACTGGCGATACGCCTCCGGATAGCGCGCCTCGATCTCGGTATGGCGCAAGCCTTCGAAACCGCCATAGCAGCGCTCGCGCAAACCCGCATCGATCTGCACCGCCAATCCCGCCGCACCGGCCACGGCCTGGGCCGTATCGCGTGCGCGCTGCAGGTCGCTGGCGAAGACGGCATCGATGCCCTCCCCCGCCAGCGCCTCGCCCAGCGCCAGGACCTGGCGCTGGCCGGCCTCGTTCAGGCCGATGTCGATATGCCCTTGCAGGCGCTTGTCCACGTTCCAGTCGGTTTCGCCGTGGCGGATCAGCAGGATGTCGGTCATGCAGTCAAGTCAGGTCAGCTACGCGGTACCGCGTTGGGGTTGAGGGTGTAAAGGCCCGTGATGGCAGCCTGATCCAGCACATGGTCGCGCAGCGCAGTGACCACCACCGAACCTTCCAGGTTGCCGGACACCGGCAGCTGCTGCACGTCCAGTGCGTAGAGGGTGAAGATGTAGCGGTGCACCAGCGCATCATTCCACGGCGGGCAGGGGCCGTCGTAGCCGAAGTAGTCGCCGCGCATGTCGCCGTCGCCGGCGAACCAGCCGGTGTAGTCATTGATGCCCTGGCGCGCGCCCGGCATGACCTCGCCCAGCACGGCCGGGCCCGGCTTGCCGCGTGCGGTCACGCCGTTGCTGAACTGGCCGGCCTTGATTTCGCTCACGCCCGCCGGAATGTCCACCAGCGTCCAGTGATAGAAATCCACACGCGGCAGCTCCAGCGGTACGGTCTTGCCTTCCTGGTTCACATCGTCGCCGCGCGAGGGCACGTCGGGATCATGCACCACCAGCGCCAGCGACTTGGTGCCGGCCGGCAGGTCGCTCCAGCCGAAGTGCGGATTGCGATTGGCAGCGAGGGCCACGTGGGTCTTGGGATCCATCACCGCAAAGGCGAATTCGCCGGGGATGTTGGCACCGTCCTTGAAAGAATCGCTCCAGAATTTCATATCACCTCCTAAAAGTAAGGCCACATGCAACACGCATTACGAATTCATTTGGGGACGCGCCGCCGGGCTTCAATGCCGGGCTGGCTATTATCCGGTAACGTTCATATCGGCAGCCGGGGCCTTGGGCTTGACCTGCAGCCAGAAGGTCACCGGACCGTCGTTGGTGAGCGACACCTTCATATCGGCCCCGAAGCGCCCTGTTCCCACGCTCTGCTCGCCATGGCGCGCACGCGCCTGCGCCACGAAATGGTCGAACAGTTGCCGTCCCAGTTCCGGTGCCGCAGCAGGCGTGAAGGAGGGGCGCGTGCCTGAATTGGTATCGGCCGCCAGCGTGAATTGCGGGATCAGCAGCAAGCCGCCTTGCACGTCGGCAACGCTGCGGTTCATCTTGCCGGCCTCGTCGCTGAAGACGCGATAGG
This sequence comes from Herbaspirillum aquaticum, assembly GCF_002213425.1. Classification (GTDB taxonomy): domain Bacteria; phylum Pseudomonadota; class Gammaproteobacteria; order Burkholderiales; family Burkholderiaceae_D; genus Herbaspirillum; species Herbaspirillum aquaticum. The sequence goes on from NZ_NJGV01000018.1 coordinate 104,883, forward strand.
CCAGCAGCTTCTTCAGGAGGGCATCGGCTTCGGCCGGGGTGTCGTTGCGCTCGGCGCAGACCAGCACCATGAGCCCGGTGCCGATGCTGCCCAGCGTCTGGCCATCCACCACCACCGAGGCCTGGCTGACCCGCTGCAAGAGAGCGATCATGCGCGCTCCAGCTTACGCCAGGGTGACGCGGGCGAACTTGCGCTTGCCCACTTGCACCACGCACTGGCCGGCCTCGACCTTCAGGCCCTTGTCGCTGATGACGGTGCCGTCGATGCGCACACCGCCCTGCTCCACCATGCGCAGCGCTTCCGAGGTGGAGGCGCACAGGTTGGCCTGCTTCAACAACTGGCCGATGCCCAGCGGCGCGCCCGACAGCGAAACTTCCGGGATATCGTCCGGGATGCCGCCCTTGGAGCGGTTCACGAAGTCGGCCAGCGCATCTTCGGCAGCCTGCTGCGAGTGGAAGCGGGCGACGATTTCCTGGGCCAGCGCCACCTTGATGTCACGCGGGTTCTTGCCGGCGTCGACCTCGGCCTTGTAGCCGGCGATCTCGGCCATCGAACGGAACGACAGCAGGTCGTAGTAGCGCCACATCATCACGTCGGAAATGCTCATCACCTTGGCGAACATGGTGTTGGCCGGTTCGGTGATGCCGATGTAATTGCCCTTGGACTTGGACATCTTTTCCACCCCGTCCAGGCCTTCCAAGAGCGGCATGGTCAGGATGCACTGCGGCTCCTGGCCGAAGTCCTTCTGCAGTTCGCGGCCCACCAGCAGGTTGAATTTCTGGTCGGTGCCGCCCAGTTCCAGGTCCGACTTCAGGGCCACCGAGTCATAACCCTGCATCAACGGGTAGAGGAATTCATGCACCGAAATCGGCGTGCCTTCCTTGAAGCGCTTGGTGAAGTCATCGCGCTCCATCATGCGTGCCACCGTGTAGCGCGAGGCCAGCTGGATCATGCCGCGGCTGCCCAGGGCGTCGCACCATTCGGAGTTGTAGCGGATCTCGGTCTTGCCCGGATCCAGCACCAGGCTGGCCTGGGCGAAATAGGTCTTGGCGTTGATCTCGATCTGCTCGCGCGACAGCGGCGGACGGGTGGCATTGCGGCCGGACGGGTCGCCGATCATGGAGGTGAAGTCGCCGATCAGGAAGATCACCTGGTGGCCCAGGTTCTGCAGCTGGCGCATCTTGTTCAAGACCACGGTGTGGCCCAGGTGCAGGTCAGGCGCGGTCGGGTCCAGGCCCAGCTTGATGCGCAGCGGCTGGCCGCTTTGCTCGGCGCGCGCCAGCTTTTGCGCGAATTCGCTTTCGATGAGCAGCTCATCGATGCCGCGCTTGGTGATGGCCAGCGCCTCCTGCACCTTGTCGGTGAGGGGCAGGCGGGAGGGGGCTGCAGGGGCAGGCGCAGCGGCGGCGGAGGTGGACTGGTCGGCGTTCATCGATATAACTAAAAAATTGGCTTTTGTAGGACAGGACCGCTAAATCGTGTTGCTATAATTCCGACTTTCGTTTTTTCTGCCCAGCGCCAGGACGCGGCCTCAGAAGCTCAGCAGCAGGAAAACGTTCTCGACCCGTAAGCGATGTTACGCGGGCGCAACACGGCGGGGGGACAGGAAACGCCGCATTGCAGCCATCACCCGCCATCCGCCACGGAAACGTCAGATTTTAACGTATTCGGTTTGCATGTTCCCACAAGATAAACTCAAGCACGTCTCGTCCCTGTGCTTCTCCGCGTTGCAGTCCTGCCACCACAAAGTCGCCGCTTCCTCGCCCAAGACCCGCATCATCGGCGCCAGCGCCCTGTTCCTGGCCGCCTTCACCATCGGTGCGGCCGGCTTCGCCCCGGCCGAGCCGGACCTGCGCGATGCCCCGGTGAACCCGATTTCCAAGGAACTGGCCCTGCCCGACCTGCAACAGCAGGTCAGTGCACTGGAAGAGCGTTCGCAGTATTACGTCAACGAAGAGAAGGTCCGCAGCGGCGACACCCTGGCCACCCTGCTCAACCGCCTGGGCGTGGATGACGACGAGGCCACCGCCTTCATCAAGTCCGATACCCTGGCGCGCGCGGTGATGCAGTTGCGCGCCGGCAAGCGTGTGGTCGCCCAGACCGACGACAACGGCGAGCTCATCAAACTCTCCGCCACCCTGGACGATGGCAGCGATACCCCCAAGAACCTGGTGATCGCGCGCCATGACGGCAAGCTCAGCGCCGAAGCCCAGCCGGCCGTGCTGGAGCGCCGCGTGGAAATGCGCGCCGGCACCATCTTCTCCTCGCTCTTTGCCGCCACCGACACGGCGCAGATCCCCGATGCGGTGGCCATGCAGCTGGTGGACATGTTTGCCACCAACATCAACTTCGCCTCCGACCTGCGCCGCGGCGACCGTTTCAACGTGGTCTACGAGACCTACTACCAGAACGGCGACCTGGTACGCACCGGGCGCGTGCTGGCCGGTGAATTCGACAATGCCGGCAACCGCTACCAGGCCGTGTGGTTCAGCGATCCGGCCAGCAAGACCGGCGGTGGCGGTTATTACGCTTTCGATGGCAAGTCGCTCAAGAAGGCTTTCCTGAAGTCGCCCCTGGCCTTCACCCGTATCTCTTCCGGTTTCTCGATGCGCCTGCACCCTATCCTGGGCCAGTGGAAGCAGCACACCGGCGTGGACTTCGCCGCACCGACCGGCACGCCCATCCATGCAGCAGCCGATGGCGTGGTCGATTTCGTGGGCCAGCAGAATGGCTACGGCAACATCGTCGTCATCAAGCACTGGAGCGGCTACTCCACCGCCTACGGCCACATGAGCCGCTTCTCGCCCAACATCAAGAAGGGCATGAAGGTCAGCCAGAACGACGTGATCGGCTTCGTCGGCATGACCGGCTGGGCCACCGGGCCGCACCTGCATTACGAGTTCCGCGTCAACAACCAGCCGCGCAACCCGCTGTCGGTGGAGGTGCCCAACAACCAGGCCCTGACCGGCCCGCAGTTGCAGCGCTTCCGTACCGTGGCGGCCGACATGCAGCATCGCATGGCCATGCTGCGCGTGCCGGGTGCGCCCGATGTGAAGCTGGCTGCAGCCAAGTAAGGGACGGCTGTCCCGACTCCCCGACCAGGGCGGCGCTGTAGAATCAGCGGCCGCCCTTTTCTTTTTCCGACCTGCCTGCCATGAACGATTCCTCCCATTTGACCATCGGCCTGATGTCCGGCACCAGTCTTGACGGCGTCGACGGTGTCCTGGCCGCCTTTGACGGCCAGGCGATCTCCGCCACGCTGGCGGCGGCTTACGTGCCCTTCCCCGCCCACCTGCGCGCGGACCTGATGGCCCTGCAGGCCGCTGGCCCCAACGAGATCGAACGCGAAGCCCTGGCCGCCAATGCGCTGGCCGTGCATTACGCCGACTGCGTGGCGCAACTGCTGCTGCAGGCCGGCAAGACGGCCGCGGACGTGCGCCTGGTAGGCGTGCATGGGCAGACCATCCGCCATCGCCCCGAACTCGGCTTCACCCGCCAGACCAACAACCCGGCGCTGCTGGCCGAACTGTGCAACATCGACGTGGTCGCCGACTTCCGCAGCCGCGACGTGGCTGCGGGCGGCCAGGGCGCACCGCTGGTGCCGGCCTTCCATCGCGCCATCTTCGGGGATGCGGCGCAGTCGCGGGTGGTGGTCAACATCGGCGGCATCGCCAACATCAGCATCCTGCCTGCCAGCGAAGACGGCGCTTACGGCTTCGATACCGGCCCCGGCAATGCGCTCATGGATGGCTGGATCCACCTGCACCAGCAACGCGCCTATGACGCCAACGGCGACTGGGGCGCATCGGGACAGGTGCACGCAGGGCTGCTGGCGCAATTGCGGGATGAGCCCTTCTTCCGCGCGCCGCCGCCCAAGAGTTCGGGACGCGACCTGTTCCACCTCGACTGGCTGCAAGCAGCCCTGCTGCGTACCGGCTCCGCACTTGCACCGGAAGACGTCCAGGCCACGCTGGCCATGCTCACGGCCAGCACGATTGCCGACGCCATCGTGGCGCACGCACCCTTGGCCCGCCAGGTCTACGTCTGTGGAGGTGGGGCCGAAAATGCCTTCCTGATGCGACTGTTGCAGCGGCAACTGCAAGGTCGTGCCAGCGTGCAGTCGACGGCTGTGCTTGGCGTGGCACCGCAGCATGTCGAGGCGCTGGCCTTTGCATGGCTGGCGCGGCGCTTTGACCTGCGCCTGCCGGGCAACCTGCCCGCAGTCACGGGGGCACGTGGCCTGCGCGTGCTGGGTGCGCTCTACCCTGCATAAGGCCTGACCCGCACCAGCAAAGAAAAAGCCGTCCGGTATTGAGCCGGACGGCTTTTTCATGTCATGTCGATAGCGAACGGTGCCGTATCGAAAAAGAGCTTGGTAAAGCTGGTAAAGGAATTGGTAACAACCGTGACCAGATTAGTAACGGCTGATACGACCGTTATCCAGCCGGACGCGGTCACCCACGCGGAAATCGGTATTGTCTTCCTGCGCGAAGGTCTGCAAGGACCCATCGCTCATGCGCACGCGGATGTTGTAGACCTGATGGCCCGCAGCGCTGTTGCGCTGGACCTGGTTACCCGCATAGGCACCGCCTGCGGCACCGGCAACGGTCGCCAGCACGCGGCCCGTGCCGCCGCCCACGGCGTTACCCAGCAGGCCACCGGCCACACCGCCCACCACCGCACCGGCCACGCCGTTGCTTTCCTTGTGGGTCACTTCGATGGCTTCCACCACGCCGGTCCCGGAATAGGCAGCCACACGCTCATAGTTCTGCGAAGTGGGCGCCGCGCCATAGGGCGCCTGCTGCGGGCTGGCACAGCCGATCAGCAGACCGGCGAAGCTGGCGCTGACCACGGCCAGCGAGATGTAGTGATGACGGATGGACATGAAGTTCTCCTCTGCATAAGACACGAATGCGACACGGATGCGCACCTGTGCGCGCATCTGCCATGGATGATGATTGCAGTGTGCCGCGCACACCTTGTGCGCGGCATCGGAGAAGCCCGGGAATCGTTGTCGGAAAAATGAGGACGTCGCCGTCAGCAGACAGGTCTCAATTGAGCCAGCCGCGCCGACGGAAATACCAGAAGGGCGCAATGGCCGAACCGATCATCATGAGGATGGCCAAGGGGTAGCCCACCACCCAATCCAGTTCCGGCATGACCTTGAAGTTCATGCCGTAGATGCTGGCGATCAAGGTGGGCGGCAGGAAGGCCACCGAGGCCACCGAGAAGATCTTGATGATCTTGTTCTGGTTGATGTTGATGAAGCCGACGGTGGCATCCATCAGGAAGTTGATCTTGTCGAAGAGGAAGGCGGTGTGGCCATCCAGCGATTCGATGTCGCGCAGAATCTGGCGCGCATCCTCGAACTGCTCCGAACTGAGCAGACGGCCGCGCATCAGGAAACTGACCGCGCGGCGCGTGTCCATCATGTTGCGGCGGATGCGGCCGTTCAGGTCTTCCTCGTGGGCGATGGTGTTGAGCACTTCGGCGGCGGCCTGGTCGGACAGGCTTTTCTTGAGCACGCTGGTGCTCACCGCTTCGAGCTTCTGGTAGATGCCTTCGAGCGCGTCGGCGGAATATTCGGCATCGGTCTCGTAGAGGTCGAGCAGCACGTCACGGTAGTCGCCGATGGAACCGGGCCGCGAGCGTGCGCGCATGCGCACCAGGCGGAACACGGGCAGGTCTTCCGCATGGACCGAGAAGAGGATGTTGCGCGCCAGGATGAAGGCCACCGTCATGGTGGAGGAAGAATCGTCATCGCCTTCGAAGAGGAAGTCGGTGCGCAGGTGCAGGTCGCCGTTCTCGGCTTCGAAATAACGGGCCGACGCTTCGATGTCGCTGAATTCATCCTCGTCGGGCAGGGTCACGCCGTAGATGCTCTTGACCCAGGCGCGCTCTTCGTCATTGGGTTCGGTCAGGTCCACCCAGACCGGCGCGGCCTGTTCGAGGTCGGTGCGGCTGTCGATGTTGACCTGGCTCAGCCGTCCGTTTTGCAACACGAATACATTGATCATGGGTTCTCGCTCGGTGGAACGCGGGGGAAGAGTCCCGGGTGAAATGCGGCAGCCCGTGGCGACAGGCGCGAAACGTGCGCAAGTGTACGTTCAAGCCCCGTGCCAGGCAAGCGCCAATGCGCCGCATGCCGTACGGCCGTGGCCAATGGCGCGCGCTGTCATACGGCGGTCATGTGGCTGCGGCAGCAGCGCCGGATTACTTGTGTGTCGGCGGCAGCGTCGCTGCATTCATGCGGCGCAGGATCAGGCTGGTACGGGCGGCCAGGTAGCCGGAGCCGCGATTGCGGTCGTAATAGCGCGGACGCGGCAACATCACCGCCAGTCGGGCCGCCTGCTCCGCGCCAAGATTGGCGGCCGTGGTGCGGTAGTAATGCTGGGCCGCAGCCTCGGCGCCGAAGACGCCATTGCCCCACTCCACCACGTTGAGGTAGAGCTCGAAGATGCGCTGCTTGTCCAGCAGGAATTCCAGCATGTAGGTGATGATGAATTCCTGGCCCTTGCGCAGATAGCTGCGCTCGCCCGAGAGGAACAGGTTCTTGGCCAGCTGCTGGGTGATGGTGGAACCGCCGGCGACTACCTTGCCCTTTTTCTCGTTCTTTTCGTAGGCCTTCTGCAAGGCCTCCCAATCGACGCCGTCATGCTCGGAGAAATTGGAATCTTCCGAGGCGATGATGGCGCGCTTGAGGTTGTTGGAGATGCGTGCATAGGGCACCCAACGGAATTGCAGCTGGGCATTCGGGTCCTTCTCGCGCAGGATGGACAACTGCTGGCGCATGAAGCTGGTGGACTCGGGGTTGTGGTCCTTCCACCACCAGATCTGCACGAAGAAGTACAGCTGCAGCAGCAGTACCAGCATGACGGGCAGGACGATGATCCAGAAGAGCAGCTTGCGTAGCGATTTCATGTGCCGGTGGTGGTTCTGTTCCAGGGTTCTAGCGATGCGGGGTCAACTCGACATGCAGACCTGCAGAGATGCAGAGATACAGACATGCTGTCCTGCAGTCCTCTACAGGTGTGACGGACTATGCCCTGCCTTTACTGTGACAACTGCTGGCGCAGGCTGGCAAACACGTCGGCGGTGGCCGGCCGCACGCCGCGCCAGAGCAGGAAGGCTTCGGCCGCCTGCTCGACCAGCATGCCCAGCCCGTCGCGCACGCTGGCGCCATGCTGCTGGGCGCTCTGCATGAAGACGGTGGGCTGGCGGCCATACATCATGTCGTAGGCCAGGGTTTCGCTGCCGTAGACCGAGACTGGCAGTGGCGGCAGGTCGTCCGAGAGGCTGGCCGAGGTGGCATTGATGATGACATCGAACACGCCCTCCAGCTCGGCATAGGCGGCGCTGCGCACCGGACCGTATTCGGCGAACTGCTGCGCCAGCTCCTGCGCCCGCGACTGCGTGCGGTTGACGATCACCAGCTCGGCCGGCTGCTGTTGCAGCAGCGGCAGCAGTGCGCCGCGCGAGGCGCCACCCGCGCCCAGCAGCAGGATGCGGCGTCCCGCCAGCGCCTGGCCGGCATTGGTCACGATGTCGGTGACCAGGCCGGCACCATCGGTGTTGTCGCCAAGGATGCGGCCGCCTTCGAACTTGAGCGTATTGACCGCCCCCGCCAGGCGCGCACGCTCGGTCAGCTGATCGGCCAGCGCGTGGGCTTCCAGCTTGAAGGGAACGGTGACGTTGGCACCACGTCCGCCGCGCCGCCGGAATACCTGCACCGCCGCCTTGAAGCCGTGCAGCGGCGCCAGCAGGCGATCATAGTGCAGCGACTGGCCGGTCTGGGCAGCGAACTGCGCATGGATCTCGGGCGACTTGCTGTGGGCAATCGGGTTGCCGATGACGACGTATTCATCCATGGTGTTCTAGCTGCTCCCTCGTTCTCTGTTCTTGTCTGTAGCCGGGCCGCCGGCGCTGATGTCAGCTGGCGCCCAGCTGTGCCTGCACGCCCTGGTCGCGGGTAAAACGGAAGGTCACGATGACTTCCCACACGTCATCCTTGCCGCTGGTGCGCATGTTCTCGGGAAAACGGCCAAACGGCGCCGCACGCCGCACGATGGCCACCGCCGCCTGGTCCAGCGCGGCATTGCCGGAGCTTGTGCGCACCACCACGCCGCCATCGCGCTCATAGAGGCTGCCATCCTGGAACACCGGGATCACCACCAGCAGTTCACCGTAGAGCTTCTTGCCGTCGCGAGTCGGGAAGTTCAGCGTGCCGACTTTTTCCACCTTGTCCTGCAGTGCCTTGAAGTACTGCGCATACCCCACTTCGCGTGTACTCGGCGTGATCTGGGTCTTCTTCGGGCGCTTGTTGTATTGCTCGATGTCCTTGGCCAGTTCGGCTTCCATGCGCGCCATGGCCTTGGCGGTTTCGGTCAGGTCGCGCGCGTTGGGCTGCGGCGTCTCGGTCGGCTTCTGCAGCTCGCTGCTGGCCACGTGCTGGCGTGCCTCCTGCAGCTGCGCCAGCATCTTGCGCTGCTGCTGCTCCAGCTCGGCCACCTTGCGCTGGGCGGCCTTGACGCTGTCGCCGCTCTCGACCCGCTGCATGTCCGGCAGCGGCGATCGGGCGCGGCCGTCGTCGGCATTGCCGCCGCCATCCAGGTTGGCCTGCGCCAGCGCCTGGGCGTTGACTGGTTTCTTGTCATGCTTGGCGTTGACCAGGATGACTTCCAGCTCGGGATCGGACGGCTTGAAACGGAAGGCATCGGGCGCAGCGAAGTGCACGGCCAGCAAGAGGCCATGCACCAGCAGCGAGATTCCGAGCGCAACGCTCAGCAGACGATGTTGGGCAAACAGGTTCACAGCAAACGGGAAGCAACGACGATAGACACAGCGCCAATTCTACGCCAGCACCGGCTCATTGGGCCGCTTGCGCGGACGGGTTTTCGCCCGCGTCGGCCGCTGGATCGTGTGCATCTTCCTGCGCAGCATCCTGTGCAGAATCTTGCGCAGCATCCTGTTCAGCGGCCGCTTCCTCGCCCTGTTCTTCGCTACCCATGGAGGCCATGCCTTCGAGCAACTCGTCATCATCTTCACCGAGGTCGCTGGCCAGCGCCTGGGCAGCGGCGGCGGGCACTTCGAGCAGGCGCGCTTCCACGGTCAGGTCGACCTCATCCCAGCGCAGCAGGTCCAGCTTGACCTGCAGGCCGCGCGCCAGTTGCGGCAAGCCCGGCATGCGCAGCACCAGCGGGATTTCGACCAGGCGCAGGATTTCATCCTTGAGCACCACGGCTTCCACGGTACGGGCGTTTTCCTGCGCCAGCCAGCGCAGGCACCAGTAACGTTCCATGGTGGACTGGAAATCGGCATAGCCGGAGTAGGCCGCATCGAAGCCGGAAACGATGGCGAAGAGATCGGCATCGCGCGGCTTGAAGGGCGCTACCAGCGGCGCGGTCACGCCGTGCTCGATGCAGGCCAGGATCTGCCACTGGTTGACCAGGTCGGTATAGCGGCGCAGCGGCGAGGTGCTCCAGGCATATTGATCCACGCCCAGGCCCTGGTGGGGCGCGGCGTGGGTGACCATGCGCACCTGCATCTTGGCGGCCCAGCCACCGGCCCCGCCACCTTGCGCGCGGTAGATGCCGGGCACGCCGTGATCGGCCATGAGCTTGCCCCAGGTGCTGTTGGCGAAAATCATCAGCTCGGCCACGATCTTGTCCAGCGGTGCGCCACGGCGGCGGCGCACGATGCTCACCACATCGTTCTCGACGTAGAAGTTGAAGTCGACACGGTTGTTCTGCTCCGGGCGCAGGCCGAAGCTCTCGCGCTTGGCCATGCGGCCCTGTTCGAGCAGTTGCACCCACTGCCACAGGAGCGCGATCTCTTCCTTGTGCGGATACTCGCCGCGATTCTCGGCCAGGGCCTCCTCGGTGACCAGCTCGTCGAGGTCGTTGTGGCGCAGGTTGGCGGCAATGGGGACCAGCTCGGCACGGGTCTCGGTGGCCAGCACTTCCCAGCTGGCCGCATCCAGGGTCGCATAGAGCGACAGCGCAGGACGGGCAGCACCGGCATCGAGCGTATAGGTGGCCACCAGGTCGTCGGGCAGCATGGTGATCTTCTCGCCCGGCATGTAGACGGTGGACATGCGCGCACGCGCAATCGCATCGATCGCATCGCCGCGCTTGATGGCCAGGCCCGGTGCGGCGATGTGGATACCCACGCGCAGCTTGCCGTCCGGCAGGCGGGTGACGGACAGGGCATCATCGATTTCGGTGGTGGTCACGTCATCGATGGAGAAGGCCTGTACATCGGCCAGCGGCAGGTCGGTGGTGGCCGGCGGGATATCGATGGCCGGGAAACCGGTGCCGCGCGGGAAGAATTCGGAGAGGAAACGCGCGTAATGCAGGTCCTTGGGCGAGGCCACGCCACCGGCGGCCAGCATCAGGCGCTGCGGGGTGGTCTGCATTTCCTTGGCGGCGGCGTCCAGGGCCTTGAATTCGATGCCGTTCTTGTCCGGCTTGAAGAGCAGTTGCAGGGCGATGGGGCGGAAGGCTTCCGGCAGTTTGTGGGCCTTGAGTTCCTCCACATACACGGCCTGTGCGGCCAGTTGCTGCTTCTTCTTTTCCAGCCCGGCCAGGGCCGCCTGCAGCGAGGCTTGCGGGGCCGCCTTGTAGCGGCCGCGGCCCTTCTTGTAGAAATAGATCGGCGCACGATGCAGGCACAGCAGCAGGCCGGCCGCTTCCGGGGGCAGCGGGGCGTGGCCGAAATATTCGGCGGCCAGGTCGGTGAAACCGAATTCTTCTTCGCCGGCCACTTCCCAGAGGAAATCCAGGTCGACTTCATCAGCGATGGCCTGGGCCTGTTGCATCAGCTCCTGCGGCGCGGGGGCAGCGAATTGCAGCAGCGCATCGCGCGACTTGACTTTGGCGCGCTTGCCGGAGGCCATCTCGACCTGGTAGGACTCGCCCTGCTGGGTCATGATGGAGCCGGCCTTGAAGTCGCCGGATTCTTCGAACAATAAATTCATCTGCTTCTATCGCTTTTCAATCGGTACGTGGGCCGGCAGCGGACGCATCAGCGCCTCCAGTGCCGGCAGGAAAACATCGGTGACCATCAGCACGCCGCCGCGCCGGGTAAACAGGGAGCGGCGCGCCAGCAAACTGGTCGGCAATTCGGACTCGGGCAAGGCCTGCGCGATGCGGCGCATCAGCGGGTGGCCGGCGGACAGCCGAGCATACTGGATGGGACTGCGCCCGACCAGCGGATCAAAGAACAAGTTGGCGCCCAGGGGCGTGGTACCGAGCTTGCTGAAAAAGGGCCAGTCGGACTTGACCGAGCCGGTCGACAGCACCGTATGCCCGAACACCACCGGCTGCCCGTCGCCCAGCAGGATGACATCGCGCTCCACCACCCGGCTACGGGGCGATATGCGCAAGGCTTCATGCTCATCGGCCAGGATGCGGCCCGGGCGCTGGCGCAACAGGCGCACGCTGAAGCTGTCGGTGCGTTTCTTCAGTTTCAGGGTCATGGAACCGGGGTCGGCCAGCCAGGCCCGGGTGCGCCGCATCAGGTCGCCATCGGTAGCCAAGAGCGCCGCCAATGCCTGCGGATGCGCCATCCAGCGCGCCTTGCGCACGGCCTGCGGCATCAGCGCACCGCCTTGCCGGGCAGGTCCACGCCGCAGAAGGCCAGTACCTCGTCCAGATGATCGGCAAACTCGGCCATGCCATGGTCGCTGCCCTCGATGACGGTCTGGCGCGCGCCGGGGTAATGGGCCACCATCTCGCGCCAGTCCAGCACCTCGTCGCCGGTGGCCGCCAGCAGGAAATAGCGCTCGGGGCGCGTGATGGCCGGCACGGCCAGGGCCAGCAGCTCGGCGATGTACTCGCGCTTGAATTCAAAGGGTTCGTCGGAGTGATATTGCGTGGTCACGCCGACATAGGATTCCAGGTCACGCGGCGGCTTGACCGCCGGATTGACCAGCACCGCCCGGCAGCCGGTGTGTTCGGCCAGCCAGGTGGCGTAGTAGCCACCCAGCGACGAGCCGACCACGGTCAGCGCGGCCGGGTCCACCCCCGCCACCAGCGCACCGGCCAGGGCGATGGCCCCGGCCGGCGAGGCCGGCAATTGCGGACAGGCGTACTGGTCCTGCAGGCCGAGCTCGGCCATGCGCTGTCCCATCACGCGCGCCTTGAAGGACTGCGGCGAAGAACGAAAGCCGTGCAGGTACAGGATCATGCCAGTGCGTCCAGCAGCTTCTGGTGCACGCCGCCGAAGCCGCCATTGCTCATCACCAGCACATGGTCGCCGGGCTGCGCGGCGGCCTTGACTGCCTGCACCAATGCATCGAGGTCATGGAAGGCGGCGGCCCTCTGGCCCAGCGGGGCCAGCGCTTCGGCCAGGTCCCAGCCCAGCGCATCGCGCCCGGACTGGGCGCCGAAACCGAAGACCAGGTCGGCCTCCGCCAGGCTGCCCGGCAGGGCTTCTTTCATCGTACCCAGCTTCATGGTGTTGGAACGCGGCTCCAGCACGGCCAGGATGCGGGCGCCCCCGACCTTCTTGCGCAGCCCTGCCACCGTGGTGGCAATGGCGGTCGGGTGATGGGCGAAATCGTCATACACGGCCACGCCATTGGCGCTGCCGCGCAGCTCCATGCGCCGCTTCACGCTCTGGAAAGCGCCCAGTGCCTCGATGGCCTGGGCCGCCGGCACGCCCACGTGACGGGCAGCGGCGATGGCGGCGATGGCGTTCATGCGGTTATGTTCACCGGTCAGCGACCAATCCACCGTGCCTTGCGACTGGCCTTCGAAGAAGACCTCGAAACGGCCATCGTCGTGGGTCTGCAGCGACCAGCCGGGCTGGCCGGCAGCCACGCCAAAATCTTCACGTTCGCTCCAGCAGCCACGTGCCAGCACGCGCTGCAATGCGGCTTCGCGGCCATTGACAATGACCCGGCCGATGCCGGGCACGGTGCGCACCAGATGGTGGAATTGCGTCTCGATGGCGGCCAGATCGGGGAAGATGTCGGCGTGATCGTATTCAAGGTTGTTCAGCACGGCAGTCCGGCTGCGGTAGTGCACGAACTTGCTGCGCTTGTCGAAGAAGGCGGTGTCGTACTCGTCGGCTTCGATGACGAAGAAGGGAGACGGCCCACCCTGGCCATCACTGCCCAGGCGCGCCGAGATGCCGAAGTTCATCGGCACCCCGCCGATCAGGAAGCCCGGCTGGTAGCCCGCGTGTTCCAGCACCCAGGCCAGCATGGCCGAGGTGGTGGTCTTGCCATGCGTGCCGGCCACCGACAGGACCCACTTGTCCTGCAGGATGTTTTCGCCCATCCATTGCGGCCCGGACACATAAGGCAGGCCGCGGTTGAGGATCTCTTCCATCAGCGGGTTGCCGCGCGAGACCACGTTGCCGATGACGAACAGGTCCGGCTTGATCTCCACCTGGGACGGCTCGAAACCCTGGGTCAGGGTGATGCCCTGGGCTTCCAGCTGGGTGCTCATCGGGGGATAGACGTTGGCGTCGCAGCCGGTCACGGTATGGCCAGCCTCTTTGGCCAGCACGGCCAGGCCGCCCATGAAGGTGCCGCAGATGCCGAGGATGTGTATATGCATAGCGAATCTTGGGGTGTAATCCCGCGATTTTACCTGAGGCGGCGGGTGCATCCGCTAACGAGTATCATGTCGCCCATGTCTGAATTTGAATTCACCTCCCCCACCGAGCAGCTGCGCGCCGAAATCGCCGCAGCCGCCGCCCGCATGATCGCCGAGGATGGCGCCGACTACGGCACCGCCAAGCGCAAGGCGGCCAAACAGATCCTGGGCAACCAGAAGGTGCGCGGCGAGATCATGCCGGATAACGAGCAGATCGAAGAAGAAGTCCGCATCTACAACGAACTCTTCTTTGCCGACACCCAGCCGGCGCGCCTGTTGCACCTGCGCCAGGTGGCCCTGCAGCTGATGCAGGACCTGCAGCAGTTCAATCCTTATATTACCGGCGCAGTCTGGAATGGCACTGCCGGTGAACATTCTGACATCCACTTGCAGCTCTTCTCCCCCAGCGCCAAGGATGTGGAGATTTTCCTGCTGAACAAGAATGTGAACTTCGAGGTCGGGGAGACCAGCCACTTCCGCACTGGCCAGGCCGTGGAGACCCTGAGTTTCCTGCTGCCCCAGCGGGGCGCCGACCCCGAGCTGGCCCATCTGGCCCTGTATGACGAAGACGACCTGCGCGGCAGCCTGCGCGCCGCCCCGGGCAAACGCCCCGAGCGCGGTGATGCGGCTGCGCTGGCCGCGCTCATCGATGCACCCTCCGAGGACTGATTCATGACGAAGCTGAAAAATGTGATCCTGTTGGCCGTGGTTGCGGTCGTTTGCGTGGGTGTTGGCGTTTATGCCAGCCATCGCGCCAACCCGCCCGCCTCGCCCGAGACCCAGGCGCTCAACAAGCTGCTGTCGCAATCGATGCCGGATGCCAGCGGCCAGACCCTATCGCTGGCGCAATACAAGGGCAAGCCCCTGGTGGTCAACTTCTGGGCCACCTGGTGCGGCCCCTGCGTGGAAGAAATGCCGGAACTGACGGCCTTGCAGCAGGAGATCGCGCCGGTGCAAATCCTCGGAATTGGCGTCGATAGTCAGGAAAATATCGCCAAGTTTGCGCAAAAGTACCAAATCCGCTATCCTCTCTTCGTTGCCGGAACCGGCGCCACCGATTTGCTGCGGCAATTCGGCAATCAGGCGGGCGGACTTCCGTTCACCGCTCTGGTGGGCAAGGACGGCAACGTCAAGAAGGTCTACCTGGGCCGCATCAAGTTCGATGAACTGCGCGCCGACCTGTCACAGCTCTGAATCGCAGAGTCAATTGCAGGGCCACCTCGGCGGCCCGCAAACGCAAATCCGTGAAAAGAAAGTTTTTCTTGCCAAATGATGGCATTTGACGGCAAAATGCGCGCATCGTCGTCAAACGGAGCTCAATCTCCATGGCAAAACAGCTTCTCCTGCTCAATGGACCGAACCTCAATCTGCTCGGAACCCGGGAGCCGGAAGTCTACGGATCCACCACGCTGGCCGATATCGAACAGCGTGCACAAGAACAGGCCCGCGCCGCCGGCGCGACTCTGGCCACCTTCCAGAGCAACCACGAAGGTGCGCTGATCGACCGCATCCACCAGGCGCGCCTGGAGGGGGTCGATGGCATCATCATCAATCCGGGTGGACTGACCCACACCAGCGTGGCATTGCGCGATGCGCTGGCCGGGGTGGCGATTCCCTTCGTGGAATTGCATATCTCCAATGTGCACCAGCGCGAGGAGTTCCGGCATTTTTCCTACCTGTCCGGCATCGCCCGGGCAGTCCTGTGCGGCTTCGGGGTCGATGGCTATCGCATGGCCGTTGATTTCTGGCTGCGTCAATCCTGAGGGCGGACACGCCGCTTCGAACGGATCGCTTCACGTACTGCAAGACCCAGACTGAACCCGCCGGGCGCGACAGAGCGCCGGCGTTTCGTTTAACACTACTCATCTACATTCCGAGGGATTCAAATGGATTTACGAAAACTCAAGACGCTGATCGACCTGGTTGCTGAATCGGCCATCGAAGAGCTGGAAGTCACCGAAGGCGAAAGCAAGGTCCGCATCGTCAAGTCGTCCCCGAATGCCCAGAACCAGGTCGTGATGGTGCCGCAACAGCAAGCCTACGCCCCCGCCGCCGCCCCCGTGGCCGCGCCCGCCCCGGCAGCTGCGGCTCCCGCTGCCGCACCGGCGGCGCCGGCCGTGCCGGAAGGCTACATCGTCAAGTCGCCCATGGTCGGTACCTTCTACCGCTCCTCGGCACCGGGCGCACCGGCCTTCGTCGAAGTGGGCAAGGAAGTCAAGGAAGGCGATACCCTGTGCATCATCGAAGCCATGAAGCTGCTCAACGAAATCGACGCCGACAAGGGTGGCGTGGTCAAGCAGATCCTGGTGGAAAACGGCCAGGCCGTCGAGTTCGGCCAACCGCTGTTCGTGCTGGGCTGATTCCCGCCGCAGCAGTCCCTGGCCTGGCAGCAACGGCCGCCGCGCGGCACATGCCGGCTGCCGCGGCCTGGCTCCGGAACCTATAACGCTTGAACCTGGCGACGCCTCATTCCTGTTATGTTTGAAAAAATCCTCATCGCCAACCGTGGCGAAATTGCCCTGCGTATCCAGCGCGCCTGCCGCGAACTGGGTATCAAGACCGTGGTCGTGCACTCCGAGGCCGACCGCGAGGCCAAGTACGTGAAGCTGGCCGATGAGTCGGTCTGCATCGGCCCGGCCCCGTCGGCCCTGTCCTACCTGAACATGCCGGCCATCATCAGCGCCGCTGAAGTGACGGACGCCCAGGCGATCCACCCCGGCTACGGCTTCCTCTCGGAAAACGCCGATTTCGCCGAGCGCGTGGAACAGTCCGGCTTCGTCTTCATCGGCCCGCGCGCGGAAAACATCCGCATGATGGGCGACAAGGTCTCGGCCAAGCAGGCCATGATCCGTGCCGGTGTGCCCTGCGTGCCAGGTTCGGAAGGGGCGTTGCCGGACAATCCCAAGGAAATCGTCCAGATCGCCCGCAAGATCGGCTATCCGGTCATCATCAAGGCCGCTGGCGGCGGCGGTGGCCGTGGCATGCGCGTGGTGCATACCGAAGCCGCGCTGATCAATGCCGTGACCATGACCAAGACCGAAGCCGGTGCTGCCTTCGGCAATCCGGAAGTCTATATGGAGAAGTATCTGGAAAATCCGCGTCACGTGGAAATCCAGGTCCTGGCCGACGAGCACAAGCAAGCCATCTGGCTGGGCGAGCGCGACTGCTCCATGCAGCGCCGCCACCAGAAGGTGATCGAGGAAGCGCCAGCACCGGGCATCCCGCGCAAGATCATCGAGAAGATCGGCGAACGCTGCGCCGAAGCCTGCCGCAAGATGAACTATCGTGGCGCCGGCACCTTCGAGTTCCTGTACGAAAATGAAGAGTTCTACTTCATCGAGATGAACACCCGCGTGCAGGTGGAACACCCGGTCACTGAAATGATTACCGGTGTGGACATCGTGCAGGAACAGATCCGCATCGCCGCCGGCGAAAAGCTGCGTTACCGCCAGCGCGACATCGAACTGAAGGGTCACGCCATCGAGTGCCGCATCAACGCCGAAGATCCGTTCAAGTTCATCCCCTCGCCGGGCCGCATCACGGCGTGGCACGTACCGGGCGGTCCTGGCATCCGCGTCGATTCGCATGCCTACTCGGGTTATTTCGTGCCGCCCAACTATGATTCCATGGTCGGCAAGGTGATTTCCTATGGTGCGACCCGCGAACAGGCCATCCGCCGCATGCAGATCGCGCTGTCGGAGATGGTGGTGGAAGGCATTTCGACCAATATCCCGCTGCACCGCGAGCTGATGGTGGATGCGCGTTTCTTCGAAGGCGGAACCAATATCCATTATCTGGAACATAAGTTGTCGGAACGCCCGACGGCGCCGGAAGCGGACAAGTCCCTCAAGAAGTAAATCGCAGTTCAGCAGCAAAAGCAGCAACAACAGTACTAACAGTAACGACAGCAAAGGCAGGCAAGCATGGCTTGGGTAGAAATCGTCATCGAAGTGGCGCGCGAACAGGCGGAGGCATTGTCCGACGCCCTGATGGACTCTGGCGCCCTTTCGGTGTCGGTGGAAGATGCCGATGAAGGGACGGACGCCGAGCGTCCGCTCTTCGGCGAACCCGGCATGGAGCCGGAAGAAGCCGCCTGGGACCGCAGCCGTGTGGTGGCGCTGGCCGGCAAGGATGCCGATCACGCGACCATCGTCATGGATGCCGCCAAGGCCATCGGCCTGGACTATGCCCTGCCCTTTGCCACGCGCACTGTGGAAGAGCAGGACTGGGTGCGCCTGACGCAATCCCAGTTCGAGCCCATCCACATTGGCCAGCGTATCTGGGTCGTGCCCAGCTGGCACGAGGCACCGTCCGATCCGGACGCCCTGGTGCTGGAACTGGATCCGGGCCTGGCCTTCGGCACCGGCAGCCATCCGACCACCCGGCTGTGCATGGAGTGGCTGGAAACCAATGCCACGCAAGCCCAAACCCTGCTGGACTACGGCTGCGGCTCGGGCATCCTGGCCCTGGTGGCCGCCAAGATCGGCGTGCCGCAGGTGATCGGGGTGGACATCGATCCGCAGGCACTGGAGTCGGCCCAGCACAATACTGAACGCAACCACTGCAGCGCCACCTATTACCTGCCGGAACCCTTCGCCGCCGCCCACCCGGAAGGTGAACGATTCGACGTGGTGGTGGCCAACATCCTGGCCGGCCCCCTGCAACTGATGGCGCCCATGCTGGCTGGCCGCGTGCGCGCCGGCGGCGCGCTGGTGCTTTCGGGCGTGCTGGATCGCCAGGCCCAGGAAGTCATCAACGCCTACGCGCCCTGGATCGCCCTGACCGTCTGGGCAGAACATGAAGGCTGGGTGGCCCTGACAGGCCGCCTGCCGGAGTAATCCATGGCGTTGGCGACCCAGTGTCCGCACTGCCTGACCATCTTCAGGGTCGCCAGCGACCAGCTCAAACTGCGCGGCGGACTGGTCCGCTGCGGCAATTGCCGCCAGGTCTTCAACGGTAACGAATTCCTGGTCGAGCCCAGCGTGGCCGACGGCCACTACCAGCCGGCAGCGGGCAGCAAGGCCCAGGCCGGGATGGCCACACCGGCGTTTGCGCCGGCACCTTCGCCTTCATCCGTCCCGACCGCCCCCGCAAATAGCCCCTATGAACAAGCTGGCGCACCGCTGGCCACGCAACGGCCTGCTTTCGTTCCCCCTGCGCAAGCGCCCGTCCCTGAGGTGAACATTCCTGCGCCGCAGCCGACTGCGGTCGCCGCGCCTGCCCCTGCAGCGCCATCCGCCCCCTTGCCTGCTGCCATCCCGGTCATTGCCGAGCCCAAGGTGTTCCGCTCGCCAGCCAGTCCGGGTTACCTCCCCGACCTCGGCGCAAACTTCAAAGCGGCTGCGCCTGTGGACAAGACAAGTCCGGAAGAAGAGACCCGCCCTCCGATGACACCGGAAGAGGATGCCCCCGACAGCGGCGCGCTGCTGCTCCGCTCGTCGGCCGAGTCCGACGGGATCGCCGCGCCGCCCGAGGTGGCCGCCGTCTTCCGCATGGACGACGAGCCGGTGTTGCATGATGTGGCCGGGGACAAGGACAGCATCCGCGCCGATGGCGAGGAGGCCGGCACGCAAGAGGCGCAGGACGACGACGATCCCGCCGACGAGCCCGGCTTCGTCAAGCGCGCCGAGCGCCGCGCGCGCATCAGCCAGGTCATGAAGATGGTGATGATGGTGCTGGCCGGTGTGATGGTGCCGGTGCTGCTGCTGCAATCGCTGTATTACTGGCGCAATCCGCTGGCGGCCTCCGCACCGCAGCTGCGACCCATGCTCAACGGCATGTGTGTGGCCTTGCATTGCACCGTGGGCCTGCCCACCGACATCGAACGCCTCTCGCTGGAATCCAACGAGCTGCAGGTGGTGCCGCCCAACCAGAACGTCTATGCGCTCTCGCTGGTGATGCGCAATCGCGCTACCAGCGCCCAGGCCTGGCCGCATATCGAGCTCACGCTCAACAATGACGACGAGAAGGCGGTGGTACGCCGCGTTTTCCGCCCGCGCGACTACCTGGCCGACCCGGCCCAGGTCGACCGCGGTATCGCACCCGAGAGCGAGCAGCAGATCAAGCTCAACTTCGAGCTCAAGGATGCGCTGGTCTCGGGGTATCGCATTTATCTCTTCTATCCGTGAGACGAACTCATCACGACTGATCGTCACCGATCATCACTTCCCGGCCTGACCACGAAACGACTTGCACCAGCTTCGGACTGCACACCGCTTTTCTTCTACAATGCGGCATCGTCCACTCACTTGTCACGACCACGCCATGAGCTCCCTGATCTGCGGTTCCCTCGCTTACGACAACATCATGCAATACGAGGGCCGCTTCGCTGAAGCCCTGCTGGCCGACCAGTTGCACAAGGTCAATGTCTCCTTCCTGGTGCCCACCATGCGCCGCGAGTTCGGCGGCTGCGCGGGCAACATCGCCTACAACCTCAAGCTGCTGGGCGGCGAACCCATCGTGATGGCCACCGTCGGCCTGGACAGCGCACCCTACATGGAGCGTTTTGCAGCACTGGACATCTCGACCCGATGCGTGCGCCAGATCGAGTCCTCGTTCACCGCGCAGTGCTTCATCACCACCGATGCCGACAGCAACCAGATCACCGCCTTCCACCCCGGTGCCATGACCTGGTCGCACGAGAACAAGGTCGCTGACGCCGGCGCGGTCAAGTTCGCCATCGTCGCCCCCGATGGCCGTGACGGCATGCTGCAGCACGCGCAGCAGGCGGCTGAACTGAATATCCCGCTGATCTTCGATCCGGGCCAGGGCATGCCGATGTTCGATGGCAATGACCTCAAGAACTTCATCGACCTGGCCACCTATGTGGCCGTCAATGATTACGAAGCCGAGCTGCTGACCGCGCGCACCGGTCTGTCGCTGGCGCAGATCGCCGAGCGCGTCACGGCCCTGGTGGTCACGCGCGGCGAACTGGGTGCCGACATCTTCGTGGGCGGCAAGCACCACGCCATCCCCTGCGTTCCGGCCGACAAGATCGCCGACCCGACCGGCTGCGGCGATGCCTTCCGCGCCGGCATGCTGCATGGCCTCACCGAAGGCTATGACTGGGAAACCACCGGCCGCCTGGCCAGCCTGATGGGCTCCATCAAGATCGCTTCGCAGGGTCCGCAGAACCACGCGCCGTCCAAGGCGGAGATCGAGGAGCGCTTCCACAAGGCCTTCGGTTATCGTTTCAGCTGATGTAATCCGGGCTTCCGGTACAGCGCACAGCGCAATGCCGGCAGCAAGACCTGACCAGGAGATCTGCGATGATGAGCCCTTCCAAGTTTGCCTTGCCTGCTGATGTGCGCGTTCGCCTGCGCCGCTGGTCTGCCGCCTCACTCCTGCTGGGTGCGGCGCTGTGTTCGCAGTCCGCGCTGGCGGCCTTGAAACCGGGAGACAAGGCCCCCGAATTCTCGGCCCCGAGTTCACTGGGCGGACAGGTCTCGACCTTTTCACTCTCGCAGGCCCTGAAGAAGGGACCCGTGGTGCTGTACTTCTACCCGGCTGCCTTCACCTCCGGCTGCACCATCGAAGCCCATCTGTTTGCCGAGGCTGTGGATCGCTACAAGGCACTGGGCGCAACCGTCATCGGCGTGTCGGGCGACAATATCGAGACGCTCAACAAATTCTCGGTCAGCGAATGCCGCAGCAAGTTTGCGGTGGCCGCCGACGTCGACAAGAAGATCATGAAGGCCTATGACGCCCAGTTCATGAAGGTCTCCGGCTACGCCAGCCGCACCTCCTACGTCATCACGCCCGACCACGCCATCCTCTACGAATACACCGACATGAATCCGGAAAAGCATGTGGAGAACACCATGCAAGCGCTGGAACAATGGTCGGCCAGACAGAAGCGCTGAGCGATCGCTGCAGAGGCTGCGCAGATGCGAAAAGAGCCGGACGATGTCCGGCTCTTTTTCATTGATGCGACGCTGGCTGGCGGGTCAGAACACCCCGAAGAGCAGCGCACCCACCACCCGCACGGCGATCTGCAACAGGATCAGCAGCACCAGCGGCGACAGGTCCACGCCCCCCAGCGGCGGGATGATACGGCGCAGCGGGCGCAGCAGCGGATCATTCAGGGCGCGTACGAACGGCGCCAGGGGTGCATGCGGGTTGACCCAGCTGAAGACGGCTTCGAGGATCAAGGTGGCCATGAAGCCATAGCAGATCCACTCGAAGAAGCGCTCCAGCGACACCAGGAAGATGAGCTTGAAATCGAAGTTGGTCTGCCAGCCCAGGATGGCGATGATGGACAAGAGCACGATCAGGAAAGCCCCCACCAGGCTGGCCCAGTCATGGCGGCCGCCGGGCATGAGCCGGCGCAGGGGCAGCACCAGCCAGTCCGACAGCTGGTAGACGAATTGCCCCACCGATTGCGGCGGACGCACGCGCACTACCTGCATCCAGAAACGCAGCAGCAGGACGCCGGCCAGGATGCTGGCGACGGCGTTGACGATCATCGTGAAAATACTATGCAGCACAGGGATCTCCATCAGTGAGAGGCAGGGCACATACTAGTGGGCAAGCGGCGGCAGCGCAATCGCAAGCTGCACGCGGCATCATATGCGGCGCGATACGCTGCATCAGGCGGCAGCGCCAGTGCGGGCGCCGCGAGCGAGCATACCTGAGCTTTCATATATTGTGCCATTACGGCGATTTGCCAGAGCCGTGATGCTGCCTGGATCGCCAGGCATGGCAAACCCTCTTTGCGGGCATAAAAAAACCGCTGCATGGCGCAATGCCATACAGCGGCCTTCAGTCCGAGGGGATCAGACTAGACGCGCGCCGATCTTACGGACGGCCAGCGCCGGTCGGGAACGGCCATGCAGCGGCCGGGTTCAGCACGGTCTTGGCGGCCGGTGCTGCGGCGGCTGCCGGCTTGGCGGCTGCCTTCTTCGGAGCGGCGGCCTTCTTGGCGGCGGCCTTCGGAGCTGCTGCTGCCTTCGGAGCGGCTACCTTCTTGGCGGCTGCCTTGGGAGCTGCAACCTTCTTGGCTGCTGCTGCCTTCGGTGCTGCTGCCTTCGGAGCTGCTGCCTTCTTGGCGGCGGCCTTGGGGGCTGCAACCTTCTTTGCTGCGGCGGCCTTCGGCGCTGCTGCCTTCTTGGCGGCGGCCTTCGGAGCTGCAACCTTCTTCGCTGCTGCCTTCGGAGCTGCTGCCTTCTTGGCGGCGGCCTTCGGAGCTGCAACCTTCTTTGCTGCTGCCTTCGGTGCTGCAACCTTCTTCGCAGCGGCTGCCTTCGGTGCTGCGGTCTTCTTTGCTGCTGCCTTCGGAGCTGCTGCCTTCTTGGCGGCGGCCTTCGGAGCTGCAACCTTCTTTGCTGCTGCCTTCGGTGCTGCAACCTTCTTCGCTGCTGCCTTCGGAGCTGCTGCCTTCTTGGCGGCGGCCTTCGGAGCTGCAACCTTCTTTGCTGCTGCCTTCGGTGCTGCAACCTTCTTCGCTGCGGCTGCCTTCGGTGCTGCGGTCTTCTTCGCTGCGGCCTTCGGTGCTGCAACCTTCTTCGCTGCGGCTGCCTTCGGCGCTGCGGTCTTCTTTGCAGCTGCCTTCGGTGCTGCAACCTTCTTCGCTGCTGCCTTCGGAGCGGCTGCCTTCTTCACGGCTGCCGGCTTGGCGGCGGCCTTGGCCACGGTCTTCTTGGCGGCTGCGGCCTTGGGCGCGGCTACCTTCTTGGTGGTTTCCTTGGCGGCTGCCGCCTTCTTTGCCGCCGGCTTCTTCGCCGCGGTCTTCTTTGCTGCTGTTGCCATTTTGTTTCTCCTTCTTCACGTGAATGGAAAAAATCAAGCTTGATATAAGCAACCCGCACGCGACATCGCGATGACGCGGGCGAGCTATTCATCGGCACAAGCCGCCTGTGGCTTGCGCTAATGAATTCGGCACCAGCTGAACTGCTGCATCCCCTCACCTATGCAGCGCTTCAGCTATCTTGGCGACGCCCCTCCGGTAGTGCCCGCGCAATGGCGCAGGAAGATGCGACTACGGGAGCAGGCGCGACACCAAAAAAAACGCCAGCGTGTTCAAACGCTAGCGTCGGAATCGCGTTCCTGAAAAACCTTGGTGTTTTTCAAAGGAAAAGCCGCCTGACCCGACAAGATGGGGTTAAGCGGCGATAACAGAGAAGATTGATTCGGTCTCTGACTGTTCATTAATTTGGCGTAGGCCTTTTCCGTTTCAGCAGCCGGGCATCTTGCAAGCTACCCGGCTCCTGTTGTGCATCATGTCTCGATGAAGAGAACTTCAAGACTGCACATCATTCCCAACTCAGTGCGCCCCCGGTTTGGTATTCGATGACACGGGTCTCAAAGAAGTTGCGCTCCTTCTTCAAGTCGATCATCTCGCTCATCCACGGGAACGGATTTTCTTCTTGTGCGAACAGCGGGTCCAATCCGATTTGCTGTGCGCGGCGGTTTGCGATGAATCGCAGGTAGCCCTTGAACATGGTAGCGTTCAACCCGAGCACGCCTCGCGGCATTGTATCCTCTGCGTAACGATATTCCAACTCCACCGCGCGTAAAAACAACGATTTGATTTCGTCGCGGAACTCCGGAGTCCACAGGTGCGGGTTCTCCATCTTCACGGTGTTGATCAGGTCGATACCGAAGTTGCAGTGCATCGATTCGTCACGCAGGATGTACTGGTACTGCTCGGCCGCACCCATCATCTTGTTCTGGCGACCCAGTGCCAGGATCTGCGTGAAGCCCACGTAGAAGAACAGGCCTTCCATGATGCAGGCGAAGACGATCAAGGACTTCAACAGCTTCTGGTCATTCTCCATCGTGCCGGTCTTGAACTCGGGATCGGTCAGCGTATCGATGAAGGGAATCAGGAACTCGTCCTTGTCGCGGATCGATGCGACCTCGTGATACGCATTGAAGATCTCGGCTTCATCCAGGCCCAGCGACTCGACGATGTACTGGTAGGCGTGGGTGTGGATCGCTTCTTCAAACGCCTGGCGCAGCAGGTACTGGCGGCACTCCGGAGCGGTGATGTGGCGATAGGTACCCAGCACGATGTTGTTGGCCGCCAGCGAGTCGGCGGTGACGAAGAAGCCCAGGTTGCGCTTGACCAGGCGGCGCTCATCTTCGGTCAGGCCGTTCGGGTTCTTCCACAGCTCGATGTCACGCTGCATGTTGATCTCTTGCGGCATCCAGTGGTTGGCGCAGCCGGCCAGGTACTTGTCCCAGGCCCACTTGTACTTGAAGGGCACCAGCTGGTTGACGTCGGTGTGGCCGTTGATGATGCGCTTGTCGGCCGCATTGACGCGACGGGTGGTGTCGACCTGCTCGCCGTTGCCGGCCATCAGTGCCGGGTTCAGCGCAGCGTTGGACTGGCCGAAGGCCGGTTGCAGTTGCGGCTGCAGGTTGGGGGTGCGCGGCGCTTGGGCCGGTTGCTTGACTTCATCATCCCAAGAAAGCATCTCTGGTTCCTCTTTACTTTATCGGTCGCTGCCGGCGAGGTCGCATGACCATGGCGCGGCGGGTGTCTATCAGGTGACAACGGCGCATCCGGTGAAGTTCACCGCGATGCGCCGGCTAGGGTGGGCAGGACTTGGGACAGTGGTGCTGCCGTCATCTCGGATGACCTTGAATCATCCTCATCAGCAGGCCATCCCGGCCCTGCCCGGATTGCTTACTGGCAGGCCTCGCACTCTTCGAAGCCCGCATCGCCCGGACGCATGGTGCACACCGGACCGTCGGCTTCGATCGAAGCACCCGGGGTCGGCATCACGTAGGCGGCCGAGGCAGCGGCAGCCGAAGCGATCGGTGCGGCCGGCACGGCCGGTGCCGACGCCATGGCACCGGCGCCGCCGTCAACGGCCACGGCGTTCAGTGCACCCGCACGGGAAGTCGACTTCTCGGTGTGGGTCGCGCCGATGGTGCGCAGGTAGTAGGTGGTCTTGAGGCCACGCAGCCATGCCAGCTTGTAGGTCTCGTCCAGGCGCTTGCCGGAAGCACCGGCCATGTAGATGTTCAGCGACTGGGCCTGGTCGATCCACTTCTGGCGACGCGAGGCGGCTTCCACCAGCCAGGACGGATCCACTTCGAAAGCGGTGGCGTAGATGTCGCGCAGGTCTTGCGGGATGCGGTCGATCTTTGCCAGGCTGCCGTCGAAATACTTGAGGTCGGCGACCATGACTTCATCCCACAGGCCACGGGCCTTCAGGTCGCGCACCAGGTACTCGTTGATCTCGGTGAATTCGCCCGACAGGTTCGACTTCACGTACAGGTTCTGGTAGGTCGGCTCGATGCAGGCGGACACGCCGATGATGTTGGAGATGGTCGCCGTCGGCGCAATGGCCACGCAGTTCGAGTTGCGCATGCCGTGTTCGGCGATGCGCGCACGCAGGGCGGCCCAGTCCAGGGTCTCGGTGCTGTCGGTTTCCAGGTAGCCGCCGCGCTCTTGCGCCAGCAGCTTCAGGGAATCCTGCGGCAGGATGCCGCGATCCCACAGCGAACCGCGGTAGGAAGCATAGCGGCCGCGCTCTTCAGCCAGTTCGGTCGAGGCCATGTAGGCGTAGTAGCAGACGGCTTCCATGGAGCGGTCGGCGAATTCGACGGCGTCCATCGAGGCGTACGGCACGCGCTTGATGTGCAGGCAGTCCTGGAAGCCCATGATGCCCATGCCCACCGGACGGTGGCGCAGGTTGGAATCACGTGCCTTCTTGACGGCGTAGTAGTTGATGTCGATGACGTTGTCCAGCATGCGCATGGCGGTGCGGATGGTCTTTTGCAGCTTGGCATGGTCCAGCTCGCCATTGACCAGGTGCGCCGGCAGGTTCACCGAACCCAGGTTGCAAACCGCGATCTCGCTCTCGTTGGTGTTCAGGGTGATCTCGGTGCACAGGTTGGAGCTGTGCACCACGCCCACGTGTTGCTGCGGCGAACGGATGTTGCAGGGATCCTTGAAGGTGATCCACGGGTGGCCGGTTTCGAAGAGCATCGACAGCATCTTGCGCCACAGGTCGTTGGCTTGCACCTTCTTGAAGAGCTTCAGCTCGCCACGGGCAGCCTTGGCTTCATAGGCGGTGTAGGCTTCTTCGAAGGCACGGCCGAACTTGTCGTGCAGGTCCGGGGTGTCGGAGGGCGAGAACAGGGTCCACTCGCCCTTTTCCATCACGCGCTTCATGAACAGGTCGGGAATCCAGTTCGCGGTGTTCATGTCGTGGGTGCGGCGGCGGTCGTCGCCGGTGTTCTTGCGCAGTTCGAGGAATTCCTCGATGTCCATGTGCCAGGTTTCCAGGTAGGCGCACACTGCGCCCTTGCGCTTGCCGCCCTGGTTGACCGCCACGGCGGTATCGTTGACCACCTTCAGGAAGGGGACCACGCCTTGCGACTTGCCGTTGGTGCCCTTGATGTGGGCGCCCAGGGCGCGCACCGGGGTCCAGTCATTGCCCAGGCCGCCGGCGAACTTGGCCAGCAGGGCGTTTTCCTTGATGGCTTCGTAGATGCCGTCGAGGTCGTCGGCCACCGTGGTCAGGTAGCACGAGGACAGCTGCGAACGCTGGGTACCCGAGTTGAACAGGGTCGGGGTCGAGCTCATGAAGTCGAACGACGACAGCAGGTCGTAGAACTCGATGGCGCGGGTTTCGCGGTCGATTTCGTTCAGTGCCAGGCCCATGGCCACACGCATGTAGAACGCCTGGGGCATCTCGATGCGGGTACCGCCGATGTGCAGGAAATAACGGTCATACAGGGTCTGCAGGCCGATGTAGCCGAACTGCAGGTCGCGCTCGGGCTTGATGGCGGCAGCCAGCTTGGCCAGGTCGAACTGGGCCAGCTTGGTGTCGAGCAGCTCGGCCTCGATCCCCTTCTTGACGTATTGCGGGAAGTATTCCAGGTACTCGGCCGGGGCGTCTGCCTGGGCCACTTCCTTGCCGAAGACCTCCTTGCGGATGGTGTGCATCAGCAGGCGCGAGGTCACCTGGCTGTAAGCAGGATCCTTTTCCATCAGCGCGCGGGCAGCCAGGATGGCGGACTTGTACAGCTCTTCGACGGGCACGCCGTCGTACAGGTTCTTGACGGTTTCGGACAGGATGGCTTCGGCATCGACGTGCGATTCCAGGCCGACGCAGGCAGCGGCGATCAGGGCGCGGACTTCGTTGATGTCCAGCGGACGGCTCTGGCCGTCTTCGGTCACGTGCAGTTGCGGTGCGGCCACTTCGGTCTTGGTGGCGGCGCCTTGCTGGGCGCGCTCTTCCATGCGCTTGGCGCGGTACAGCACGTAGGCACGGGCCACGTCATGCTCGCCCGAACGCATCAGGGCCAGCTCGACCTGGTCCTGGATATCTTCAATATGGAAAGTGCCACCGGTAGGCTGGCGGCGCACCAGCGCCGACACCACGTTGGTGGTCAGTTGCTCGACCATCTCGCGCACGCGCGCCGAGGCGGCACCCTGGCCACCGTTGACGGCCAGGAAGGCCTTGGTCACGGCGATGGAAATCTTGGAGGGCTCGAAACCGACCACGGCGCCATTGCGGCGGATGATGCGGTATTCGCCCAGGCCAGCGGTCTGGGACACGATGGCCTGGCCTTCAGCGGAACCTTCCAGCTCGGCAGAGGTGCCAAACGGAGCGGGCGATTTGACGGAAATTTCTTGGGTTGAGCGCACTTAGCCTCCTGGGGTACATGGGGCAGATGGCCGGGGGTTGCCAGCTGCGTTGCTAATAACTTCATCCGGGCCCGGAACGACAAAGGGCCCGCGAACGGCGGAAGCGTCCCACAATGACTGTCCCTTGCGTGGACATTCATGCTGACGCAAAACTGCTTGAAACTGATGTGTGGAACGGAATTAAAAGAAGGAGAACCGGGGGCGTTGTCGTACTTGGTTACTGCCTCGCGGGTCTTGCACCTTCTGAAGCACTGCCTGAAACGGGCCGACCGTGGATGAAGACCCGACACCAACAACAAGTTCAACTGAACACTACATCTAGTATCAAAACATCGAATGGGACTAATTCTAGTAGCGGGTCCGGGCAGATGCAACCGCTATTTAGAGAATTTTTATGCTGCTCAAGCTTGACTTTTGTGAAGGCCAAGAGGGAAGCGCAATTGCGCCGCGTTAACAATTTTCACCATTTTGTTGTGATAGCCGTCCCAGTCAAAGAAGGGTCCGGGGTCGGTCTTGCGCACCGGCGCGATGTGTTCGTGACCGGCCACGGCGGTCAATCCGTAACGCGTTACCAGGGCCTGGGAGAGCTTCGCCAAGGTCGCATACTGGGGCTCGGTGAAGGGTTCGAAGTCGGTTCCTTCCAGCTCGATGCCGATGGAAAAGTCATTGCAGCGCTCGCGCCCCTCGAAGCTGGACACACCCGCATGCCAGGCGCGGCGATGCGCCGGCACGAACTGCACCACCTCGCCATCGCGGCGGACCAGGAAGTGGGCCGAGACGCGCAGGGGACGCAGCTGGTCGAAATAAGGATGCGCGTCAAAGTCGAGCCGGTTGCAGAACAGGTCGGCGATATAAGGGCCACCGAACTCACCGGGCGGCAGGCTGATGTTGTGGATCACCAGCAGCTCGGCGGCCACGCCTTCAGGGCGTTCATCGCAATTGGGCGAGGGTTCGCGGCGGGCGTGATCGCACCAGCCGTCGCCATCGATGATCCAGGCGCCGGCGTCAGGGAAGGCCGCATCCATGGTCAGAAGGAAGCCAGCCGGCGATGCTCTTCGCAGCAGTAGTGCGCGCCGGAGGCATGGACCACCGCCTCGGAAGACGGAAAGTGGATGCCGCAATGGGCGCACTGCACCATGGTCTCGACATTGCTGTCGCCACGGCGGCGAAAGCGCGAAGGCTTGGGACGCGGCATGCCCGGCTCGGGCTCCCCGGCGGCCGGATTGCCGTCGGCCGCACGGTCGCTGCCGGCCAGCATGGATTTCTTGGCGCGCTGGAACCACACCACCACGGCCAGCAGGACCACCAGCCAAATCAGATATTTCATGTCAGAACCCGATGCAGCACGACTTCAAGAACGAACCGGCTGCCCACATAAGCCAATAAAAGGATGGCGAACCCGGCCAGCGTGAAGCTCAGCGCGGTCCGCCCCCGCCATCCCTGCCAGCGGCGGCCGGCCAGGAGCAGGCCGAACAGCAGCCAGGACAGCATGGTGAAGACCGTCTTGTGGTCCCACTTGAATGGTGTCCCGAACAACTGCTCGGAGAAGACGACACCCGACAGCACCGTCAGCGTCAGCAAGGTGAAGCCGAAGGCGATCAGGCGGAACAGCAGTTTTTCCATGGTCAGCAGCGCCGGCAGGCGATCCAGCGCCAGCCCGAACCAGCCCGACTGGGCGGCCGGACCGGGCCGGGTATGCAGGCGCGACTCCTGCAGCACCATCAGCACCGCATGGAAGGCGGCGATGGTGAGCGTGCTGTAGGCCAGGATGGAGACGGCGATGTGCGCCAGGAACCAGTCGGACTTGCCGGCCAGCGCCACCATGTTGCCGGGGAAGGCGCTGGGCAGTACCACCGCCACCGCCGCCACCGGCAAGACCAGCACGCGCATGCTGTCGAGCGAGAAATTGCGATTTTCCAGCCAGTAGGCCGCCACCGAGATCCACAGCGTGGACGACAGCATGACTGCAAAGCCCACCCGCAGCGCGTCGGGCGCGAACATGTCCGACAGCAGCGCCCCGCCATGCAGCACCCAGCCAGCCACGATGCCCGCCGAAATCGGCACGCGCCGCTCCGAGGGCATGAAGGCGCAGCCCAGATAGAGCAGCGCAGCCAGGATGAAAAAATAAGTTTGCATCACCCGAGTTTACACTATCTCGGCCCCCGGCCCGCTTGCGCCCGGTCAGCCGACGTGCGAATCGGGCCCGCCAAATGCGACACGGCAGGGCTTGCCTGCCGTGTCGCACGCTTCACTGCAGAGCGCCGCAGCCGCGTCAGTCGACCGCCGCCGCCTTCATCTCCGCATTGTGATGGCGCTGCTGCTCCTCCATCACCAGCTGGCCCAGTTCGCGTTTCAAGGCATTGAACTCGGGGTCGGCCGGATCGCGCAGGCGCGGCAGGTTCACCAGCATGTCGCGCTTGACCGTGCCCGGACGGTAGGTCATGACCACGATGCGGTCGGCCAGGTAGATGGCCTCCTCGATGCTGTGGGTGACGAAGACGATGGTCTTCCTGAACTCGTCCCAGATGCGCAGCAGCTCATCCTGCAGGTTGCGGCGGGTGAGCGCATCGAGGGCACCGAAGGGCTCGTCCATGAGCATGATCGGCGAATCCAGCGCCAGCACCCGGGCGATGGCCACCCGCTGGCGCATGCCGCCCGAGAGGTCCTTGGGGAAACGGGTACGGAAGTCGATCAGGCCCAGCTTGTCCAGCAATTGCGTGACCCGCTGGTGGATTTCGGCCTTGGGCGTTCCCTTGATCTCCAGCCCGAAGGCCACGTTCTGTTCCACCGTCATCCAGGGGAAGAGCGCGTATTCCTGGAACACCATGCCGCGATCCGGTCCCGGCTCGGTGACGACCTTGTCGCCGGTGAGGATCTGGCCGGAAGACGGCAGCGCAAACCCGGCGATGGCGTTCAGGAGCGTGGACTTGCCGCAGCCGGAGGGCCCCAGCAGGCAGACGAACTGGCCGTCCGGGATATCGAGCTGGATGTCCTTCAGGGCCACCACCTCGCGGTCATCGGTTTTGAACACCTTGTGCACATCCTGTATACGAATGCGCGGGGAAGCATTGGTCGGGTTCATCTCAGTTCTCCAGCCCGCGATGCCAGCGCAGCATGTAATTGTTGAGGCGGCTCATGCCCAGGTCGATCGCCAGGCCCAAGAGGCCGATGGTGATCATGCCGGCGATGATCTTGTCCGACCAGAAATATTCACGTGCTTCCATGATGCGGAAGCCCAGGCCATTGCTCACCGCAATCATCTCGGCCACGATCACCACGATGAAGGCGGTGCCGATGCCGATGCGCACGCCTGAAAGGATGTAGGGCACCGCCGCCGGCAGCATCACCCGCAGGAACAGCGTGGACTGGCTCGCCCCCAGGTTGCGGGCCGCGCGCAGGTAGATGCTGTCGACCTGGCGTACCCCGGCGATGGTGTTCATCAGCACCGGGAAGAAAGCCCCCAGCGAGATCAGGAACAGCGCCGGCGGATTGCCCAGCCCGAACCAGAGGATGGCCAGGGGAATATAGGCAATCGGCGGAATCGGGCGGATCACCTGCACCGTCAGGTTCATCAAGCCGTAGATGCGCTGGCTGGAGCCCATCAGCAAGCCCAGCGGCAGGGCCAGCCCGGCACCGATCAGGAAGCCGGCCACCACCCGGTACAGGCTGCCGATGGCATCCATGATCAGTTCACCCGAAAAGGCCCAGGCCAGCCAACTGCCGGCCTCGGGTTCATAGGGTTTCAGCGGCGTGGCGTATTCCACCCATTTCTTCAGGACCGCCCAGGGCGAAGGCAGGATCTGCGGATTGATCCAGCCAGCCCGGGAGGCGCCCTCCCACAGTGCGATCACGATGATCGGCACCAGCAGCCCCTGCAGGAAGCTGCCCTTGTTGTTCTTTGCCATCGAGATTCCCCCGGCTTACTTCAGGTTCATGCTCTTCTTGGCCTGCTCCAGCAGATCGGTCTTCACCCAATCCTTGGCCACAGGCGGCTTGGCCATCTTGCCGGTGCCGTACTTGGCCATGGTGTCGGTGGTGACCTGGATGTGCTCGGTCGTGATGTCGTAGGCGTAGGGCGAGTTGCCGATGGCGTCGTAGAAGTCTTCCTTGGTGATCTGGTTCTTGAAGATCACTTCACGCACGTACTTTTCGGCCACTTCCGGCTTGTCGATGAAGGTCTTGGTCGCCTCCAGGAAGCAGCGCATGAACTTCTCGGCCAGAGGACGCTTCTCCGTATAGAACTTCTCGGTCATCACCATGGTGCGGTAGGGCTCGCCGATGGGGGTGTCATACGGCTTCATGACTTCCACGCCGAAGCCCTTGTTGATGGCCTGCGAGGATTGCGGCTCGCTCTGCATCATGGCATCGATGTTCTTGCCCAGCAGGGCCTGGTTCAGGTCGGCGAAGGCGAGATAGACGATGGTGACATCCTTGGCGGAGAGGCCGTTCTGGCCCAGTTCGGCATCCAGCAGCACTTCATGGATGCCGCCACGGGTGACCCCCACCTTCTTGCCCTTCAAGTCCTTGACCGACTTGATGCCCGAGTCCTTGCCCGCCACCAGGCGCGCGCCGCCCTTGGCGAAACCGGCCACGACATAGATCGGCGCACCGTTGGCACGGCCCGAGATGGCGGCCTCGGAGGCAGTCGCGCCCACATCGAGCTCACCGGCCAGAATGCCCTGCATCACGTCCGGGCCCTTGGCGAAGACTTTTTCATCGACCTTGATGCCACACTTGGGGGCGATCTCCTTGATGTAGGACACGGCGCCATAGTGGGCGAACTTCAGGTTGCCCAGGCGGATGACATCGTCGGCCGCGTGGCTGGCGCCCGAGAAACCGGCACAGGCCAGCAGGGCCAGCGCGATCCATTGTTTTGGTTTTTGCTGTTGCATTTCCACTCTCCTCTTGTGTGTATCGTTGTTGATACGGCGCGCCGGCGGCAGTCGTGCAGCCCGGCAGTCTCGATGGCGTTTGGCCCGTGCTGCGTGGCGCGGGCCTTGATTATTCTGTGCGCTTGGAAATTCAGCGCCCATGTATACACAAAGAGCGCAAGCCATACAAGCTGTTAATTTTACGTAGCGCCCCCATCTGGGGCGCACGCGCCGGCAGGGGCGCAGCAGGGCTGATCGGTTAGAATGCAGGATTGCCCGCCGCCCCACCTGCGCACTCCCGGTGCGTCGTCGTCCCGGCCAGCGGCCCTGCGGCCTTTCCGCCCCATTCATTTGCAGATATCACCATGCTAGACAACCTGACCCAACGCCTCGCCAAAGTCGTCAAAACCATGCGCGGCGAGGCGCGACTGACCGAATCCAATACCGCCGAGATGCTGCGCGAAGTGCGCCTGGCCCTGCTGGAGGCCGACGTGGCCCTGCCCGCCGTGCGCGAATTCATCGCCAAGGTGAAGGAAAAAGCCATGGGCGAAGAGGTCATCGGCTCGCTCACCCCCGGCCAGGCGCTGGTGGGCGTGGTCCAGCGCGAGCTGGCCAGCCTGATGGGTGCCGACCTCGGTGCCGAAGCCTCGCAACTGAACTTTGCCACCCAGCCACCCGCCATCATCCTGATGGCCGGCCTGCAGGGTGCCGGTAAAACCACCACCGTCGGCAAACTCGCCAAATACCTGCGCGAGAACAAGAAGAAAAAGGTCCTGACCGTCTCCGCCGACGTCTACCGCCCGGCCGCCATCGGCCAGTTGCAGACCGTGACCGGCCAGGCCGGCGCCGACTTCTTCCCCAGCCAGCCGACCGACAAGCCGGTCGACATCGCCCTGGCCGCACTGGATTACGCCAAGAAGCACCACCACGAAGTCCTGATCGTCGACACTGCCGGCCGCCTGGGCATCGACCAGGCCATGATGGACGAAATCCGCGCCGTGCACGCCGCCATCAAGCCCATCGAAACCCTGTTCGTGGTCGACGCCATGCTGGGCCAGGATGCCATCAACACCGCCAAGGCCTTCAACGACGCCCTGCCGCTGACCGGCGTGGTGCTCACCAAGCTGGACGGCGACTCGCGCGGCGGTGCTGCGCTGTCGGTGCGCCACATCACCGGCAAGCCCATCAAGTTCGCCGGTGTGGCCGAAAAGCTCGATGGCCTGGAAGCCTTCGATCCCTCGCGCATGGCCAACCGCATCCTCGGCATGGGCGACATCCTGGCGCTGGTGGAAGAGGCGCGCAAGGGTGTGGACATGGAAGCCGCGCAGGACCTGGCACACAAGATCAAGGGCGGCGGCAAGTTCGACCTCAATGACTTCAAGGCCCAGCTGTCGCAGATGAAGAAGATGGGCGGCCTCACCAGCCTGCTGGACAAGCTGCCGGCCCAAATGCAGGCCGCCGCCGGCAACGCCAACATGGACCAGGCCGAGAAACAGGTGCGCCGCATGGAAGGCATCATCAACTCCATGACCCCGCAGGAACGCGCCAAGCCGGAACTGATCAAGGCCACCCGCAAGCGCCGCATCGCCGCCGGTGCCGGCGTGCAGGTGCAGGAAGTCAACCGCATGCTCTCACAGTTCGAGCAGATGCAATCGATGATGAAGAAGCTCAAGGGTGGCGGCATGATGAAGATGATGCGCGGCATGAAGGGCATGCTGCCAGGCGGCATGCGCTGACGACATCGACCGCAAAGCCTTGCTGGACAAGGCTTTGCGCCCCTCCTGCACGACCTCCGGAGGTCTCTTCATCCGCCGGAAAACTCCCCTCCCCCGCTTTTTCCTTCGGTTTTCCAGGCCTGCTCCGGTCTCTGCGGATGCGTTTTCTGCCCGCGTCACGCGCACGAAAACATGCCCTTCTTTCATCGCTTTTCCTTCACCTCCGAGATCGCCAAAGCAGCCCTTTCCCGGACTTGTGCGATCCGCCGCGATCCCTTTACCGGCGCGGCTTGACGGCGGATCGGGGCGGCTCGTTGTTTCCTGGCGCTTTCACTGGAAAATCCGCTAAAAAATACTTGCGTGGCCGTGCAAAGAGCACCACTATTAGCGGTGCGTAAATGACGCATTCATCTCATTCTTGTGAGGAGTCTTTCCGATGGCCACAGCAAAAAAAGCAGCAGCCGCAGTAAAGAAGCCAGCAGCAAAACCCGCAACCAAACCTGCCGCCAAAGCAGCCGCCAAACCGGCCGCCAAAGCCGCCGCTCCCAAGGCAGCAGCCAAGCCTGCAGCAAAGGCAGCGCCGAAAGCCGCACCGAAGGCCGCTCCCAAGGCAGCCGCTCCCAAGAAGGCCGCTGCAAAACCCGCCGCCAAGCCCGCAGCAAAGCGCACTCCCAATGCCGCCTTCATGAAGCCGCTGACACCGTCGGCTGCCCTGGGCGAAGTGGTCGGCGCCAAGCCGCTGCCGCGCACGGAAGTGACCAAGAAGGTCTGGGAATACATCAAGAAGCACAAGCTGCAAAACGCCGAAAACAAGCGCAACATCGATGCCGACGACAAGCTCAAGGCAATCTTCGGTGGCAAGAAGCAAGTCACGATGTTTGAAATGACCAAGCTGATCTCGGCTCACCTGAGCTGATCGACGCCCGCGGTTTGCAAGCGACTTGCAAACAAAAACGCCCGCAGATGTCATGCGGGCGTTTTTGTTTCCGGATGTTTCAGAGCGGGCCGGCTTGCTCGCCGGCTTTCCTCTTGTCTGACGCCTCTTGCAGCGCTTCTCTGATGGCGACCAGGCCTGTCACCGCCTACCATGGCGGTTCTGCAGGGTGTGGCACCGGCCGCAAAGGCCGCTTTCAGCGTTCCAGCTCACATCGTCACCGGCAGAACTGAATAAAAGAACCGAAAACCGGAAACCGGGTCTATCCCTGTGCCATCCACTGATGAGCCTGGACGCTCATGACCAAGAGAAAGGAAATGACCATGCCAAACCAATCCGCCACCCTGCGTCACCAACTGCTGCGTTCGGCCAGCGCCCTCGTGATCGGCCTGGCCGCCCTGAGCGGTGCATCGCACGTGTTCGCTGCGGGCAAGGCCGGCAATTCGGAATACCAGCAGCAGATCGCCGCCTGCAAGAGCGGTGCCTCCACCGAAGACCGCGCTACCTGCTTGCGTGAAGCCGGCGCCGCCCAGCAAGCCGCTGCACGCGGCACGCTGACCGATCCGGGTGCCGAGCAACTGAAGGAAAACGCCCTGCGCCGCTGTGAGGGCCTGCCGCAATCGGACCGCATCGATTGCGAGAAGCGCGTCAACGGCCAAGGCAACAGCGAGGGCAGCGTTGCCTCGGGCGGCATCCTGCGCGAAACCGTGACCATCGTCCCGGCCAAGTAATTTCGCTCTCCCCAAAAGCAAAGGCGGACGCCCATGGCGCCCGCCTTTGTCATTGCAGCCTGCGCAAAGATCAGGCAGCCAGCTTGCCCTGGATGAAGGCCAGCGCCTCGGCCAGCGGCACCTGGGTGGCTTCGGCATCGCGGCGGCCCTGGTACTCGATGTTGCCATCCTTGAGGCCACGGTCACCGACGACGATGCGATGCGGCACGCCGATCAGTTCCCAGTCGGCAAACATGGCGCCCGGACGCTCGCCACGGTCATCCAGCACCACATCCACACCGGCTTCGCTCAGTTGCGCGTACAGCTTGTCGATCTCGGTCTTGACGGCTTCGCTGCGGTCATAGCCCATGGGGCAGAGCACCACTTCAAAGGGCGCAATCGAGGTCGGCCAGATGATGCCGCGATCGTCGAAATTCTGTTCGATGGCCGCGCCCAGGATACGGGTCACGCCGATGCCATAGCAGCCCATCACCAGCGGTTGCGGCTTGCCGGACTCATCCAGGTAGGTTGCCTTCATGGCTTCGGAATAGGTGGTGCCCAGTTGGAACACGTGGCCCACTTCGATGCCGCGCTGGATCGCCAGCACACCCTTGCCGTCCGGGGAAGCATCGCCTTCGACGACGTTGCGGATATCGGCCACCAGCGGCTCGGGCAGGTCGCGGCCCCAGTTGGCACCGGTGAAGTGGAAATCGGCTTCGTTGGCACCGCAGACGAAATCGGCCATGTTGGCCACCGTGCGGTCGGCCACCACCTTGACCGGCTTCTTGGTCCCGATCGGGCCCAGGTAGCCCGGCGGCGTGCCGAACCACTCGACGATTTCGGCTTCATTGGCGAAGCGGTAGGTGGACAGGCCCGGGATCTTGCTGGCCTTCACTTCGTTGAGCTCATGGTCGCCGCGCAGCAGCAGCAGCCAGATTTCCTTCTTGGCCGGATCTTCGTTGTCCACTGCCAGCACGATGGATTTGACGGTGCGCGCCAGCGGCAGGCCCAGCAGTTCAGCCACGGCCTCGCACTTGGACTTGCCGGGCGTGGCGGTCTTTTCCAGCGCCTGGGTGGCGGCAGCGCGGCTGCTGTCCACGGGCAGCGCTTCGGCCGCTTCCATGTTGGCGGCGTAATCGGAGGTGGGGCAATACACCAGCGCGTCTTCACCGGTGGCTGCGATGACGTGGAATTCGTGCGAACCGGAACCGCCGATGGCACCGTTGTCGGCTGCCACGGCGCGGAACTCCAGGCCGAAGCGGGTGAAGATGCGCACGTAGGCGTCATACATGGCCTGGTAGGACTTCTTCAAGCCATCGACATCGCGGTCGAAGGAGTAGGCATCCTTCATCGTGAATTCACGGCCGCGCATGAGGCCGAAACGCGGGCGGCGCTCGTCGCGGAACTTGGTCTGGATGTGATAGAAGTTGACCGGCAATTGCTTGTAGCTGCGCAGCTCGGTGCGGGCCACGTCGGTGACCACTTCTTCCGAAGTCGGCTGGATGGCGAAGTCGCGGCCATGGCGATCTTTCACGCGCATGAGCTCGGCGCCCATCTTGTTCCAGCGGCCGGTTTCCTGCCACAGCTCGGCCGGCTGCACGACCGGCATCAACAGCTCGACGGCGCCGGCGCGGTTCATTTCCTCGCGCACGATGGCTTCGACCTTGCGAATCACGCGCAGACCCATGGGCATGTAGGTGTAGATGCCAGCCCCCAGACGCTTGATCATGCCGGCACGCATCATCAGCTTGTGGCTCACGATTTCAGCGTCGGACGGGGCTTCTTTCAGGGTGGAAATAAAAAAACGTGAGGCGCGCATGACGGTCGGTTCTTTTTAAAAAGAGGAGGGTTATAATCGTTCCAATTTTAAAGGATTAGCTGGCTGATGCGCCCTTTCTTTGCAGATTTGCTCCTAGTTTCAATGACATCCGTGCATCGATGTGATTGCTCCTGACCGCCTGGCGTACCGGCTTTGCCGCGTACGCCCGCAGTCGCATGAGCCTGCCTGAAAGGGACTTCCAGCCGCAGAAAGTTTGAGGATCACCATGCTGGATCGAGAAGGCTTCCGCCCGAACGTCGGCATCATCCTGCTCAACGCCAATAACGAGGTGTGGTGGGGCAAGCGCGTACGCGAGCACTCCTGGCAATTCCCGCAAGGCGGCATCAAGCACGGCGAGACCCCCGAACAGGCGATGTTCCGGGAACTGGAAGAAGAGATCGGCCTGCGTGCCGAGCACGTCAAGATCATCGGCCGCACCCGTGACTGGCTGCGCTACGAAGTCCCCGATCATTTCATCAAGCGTGAAGTGCGCGGCCATTACCGCGGCCAGAAGCAGATCTGGTTCCTGCTGCGCATGGTCGGGCGCGATTGCGATGTCAACCTGCGCGGCACCTCGCATCCGGAATTCGATGCCTGGCGCTGGCATGACTACTGGGTGCCGCTTGATGTGGTCATCGAGTTCAAGCGCGAGGTCTACCAGCAGGCGCTGCAGGAATTGTCGCGCTTCCTGAATCGTCCGGGCCACGGCCCGCGTCGTGCCGAACAATCCGGGCGCATTGCGCATCCCCACAAGAATCCGGGCCAGGCTGCACAAGCCCAGCCCTGCAACGGCGCGAGCACGCCGGAAACCAAGTGAGTTCCATGCCCTCTTTCCAGCAACCTGAATCCCCACGCCCCCTGTTTTCCGTGCGCGGCCTGCGCCGCGCGGTACTGGCCTGCTCGCTGCTGGCGGCCTGCGCCGGCGCACTGGCGCAGAGCTTCGATGAAGAATTCGACGACGAGGAAAAGCCCTGGCAGGAAATCGCCGTGCAGTTGCCGCCGACTCCCCAGGAGCAGAACCTGGCCGAGTTCTACCTCAGCCCGAATGCGACCATGAAGGCCTACATCGATACCAACTCGGTCTCGGTCGGCACCGACAAGGTGGTGCGCTACACCGTGGTCACCAAGACCGAAGGCGGTGCGGTCAACGTGATGTACGAAGGCATGCGCTGCGAGACCTGGGAAAAGAAGACCTACGCCTTCGGCCATCCCGATGGCAAATGGTCGCGCTCGCGTCGCGACAAGTGGCAGCCGATCCGCGATATCGGCGTCAATCGCATCGATGGCGCGCTGTTCAAGGATTATTTTTGCGAAGGCAAGATCATTGCCGACAATGAGAACGTCAAGAGCATCGTCAATCGCCTCAAGACGCAGACACGTATTGATCCTGTGCGTCGCTGATCGGTTTGCCGGTCTGAAGCACCCGATAAAAAACGCGGCCTCGGCCGCGTTTTTTGTTACCTGCACGAAATAATTTATATCTTATATATCTTATATATCTTATATATCGTATAAATCATTACCATCGCGCAACGTGATGCATCGCCTTCACAGCAGCACCAGGTTATCCCGATGCACCAGTTCCGGCTCCTCGACGAATCCCAGGATGGCCTGGATCTCCGAGGAAGGATGGCGGATGATGCGGCGCGCATCCGAGCTGTTGTAGTTGCTCATGCCGCGCGCGATGGCGCGGCCGCTCTCGTCCACGCAGGTAATCACGTCGCCCCGGCCGAACTCGCCCGAGACCTCCACCACGCCGATGGGCAGCAGCGACTTGCCTTCCAGGCTCAGCTTCTGCACCGCGCCGGCATCGAGCACAACGCGGCCGGCGGTCTTCAGGTGATCGGCCATCCATTGCTTGCGCGCGGTCAGTTGCGCGGTCTCGGCGTTGAGCTGGGTACCGATGGCTTCTCCCGCAGCCAGGCGCGTGAGGACCTGCTCCTCACGGCCCCAGGCGATCACGGTATGCGCGCCGGAGGTGGCGGCGCGCTTAGCGGCCAGGATCTTGGTCAGCATGCCGCCACGGCCAATGCCGGTACCGGTGCCGCCTGCGATGAGTTCCAGCGAGGGGTCGCCCGCACGCGCTTCGGAAATGAGGGTGGCCGTCGGATCCTTGCGCGGATCGGCGGTGAACAGGCCCGGCTGGTCGGTGAGGATGATGAGTGCTTCGGCTTCGATCAGGTTGGCCACCAGGGCGCCCAAGGTATCGTTGTCGCCGAACTTGATCTCGTCGGTGACCACCGTGTCGTTCTCGTTGATGACCGGCACCACGCCCAGTTGCAGCAGGGCGAACAGGGTGGAGCGGGCATTGAGGTAGCGTTCGCGGTCAGCCAGGTCGGCGTGGGTCAGCAGCACCTGCGCGGTGTGCAGGTCGTGCTTGCGGAAACTGGTTTCGTAGATCTGCGCCAGGCCCATCTGGCCGACAGCCGCACAAGCCTGCAGGTGATGGATGCCGGTCGGGCGCTTGTCGAAGCCCAGGCGCTGCATGCCTTCGGCCACCGCGCCCGAACTCACCAGCACCACTTCCTTGCCGAGCGCACGCAGTTGCGCGATCTGTTCCGCCCAGCGGGCGATGGCGTTGGCGTCCAGGCCCTTGCCATCATTGGTGACCAGGGAAGAGCCAACCTTGATGATGAGTCGCTTGGCGCGTTGAATGACCGATTGCATAGTGTTCCGGGTTCTGATTCTTCTGGGAGCGGTCGGAAAATCCGACAGGCAGAGATGATAGCCCGAACCGCCCCCGCGCGCAGCCCCAAGAAGGATCAGGGCCGCGGCGCAATGAATCAGTCCAGGACCTTGAAACGCGGATCGTCCGGATCGATGCTGGAGATGGCGCGGGCTTCCTCGGTCATCTGGGTTTCTTCCGAGCGGTGCTCTTCGGCGCGTTTGGTTTCCAGATACTTGTAGATCTCGTTGATGAGCTCTTCGCAGCCATCACGATTGAGCGCCGAAATCTCGAAGACCGGACCCTTCCAGCCGAAGCGCTTGACGAAATCCTTCACGCGCTTGGCACGCTCGGCCTCGGGCACCACGTCCAGCTTGTTCAGGACCAGCCAGCGCGGCTTGTCGAACAGGGACTGGTCGTACTTCTTCAGTTCCTGCACGATGGCCTTGGCTTCCTTGACCGGATCGACTTCATCATTGAAGGGGGCCAGGTCGACGATGTGCAGCAGCAGGCCGGTGCGCTGCAGGTGGCGCAGGAACTGCACGCCAAGGCCAGCACCATCGGCCGCACCTTCGATGAGGCCGGGGATATCGGCGATCACGAAGCTCTTTTCGTGGCTCACGCGCACCACGCCCAGGTTCGGGTGCAGGGTGGTGAAGGGATAGTCGGCGATCTTCGGACGGGCGTTGGAGACGGCCGTGATGAAGGTCGACTTGCCCGCATTGGGCATGCCCAAGAGGCCCACATCGGCCAGCACCTTCAGTTCCAGGCGCAGCTCGCGGCGCTCGCCTTCCTTGCCTTCGGTCTTCTGACGCGGGGCGCGGTTGGTGGAGGTCTTGAAGTGGATGTTGCCCCAGCCGCCTTCGCCGCCCTTGGCCAGCATCACGGTCTGGCCGTGGAAGGTCAGGTCGGCGATGTGTTCGCCGGTGTTGATGTCGACGATGAGCGTGCCCACCGGCATGCGCAGGTAGACGTCATCGGCACCCTTGCCGTAGCAGTCCGAGCCACGGCCATTTTCGCCGCGACCGGCGCGGTGCAGCTTGGCGTAGCGATAGTCGATCAGGGTGTTGACGTTGCGGTCGGCCACGGCCCAGATGGTGCCGCCCTTGCCGCCGTCGCCGCCGTCGGGACCGCCGAAGGGGCGGAATTTCTCGCGGCAGAAGCTGGCGACGCCGTTGCCGCCATCCCCTGCCACGACTTCAATACGTGCTTCGTCGATGAATTTCATGATTTGGACGCCTCATGGGTCATGGGAGCCGCTAACAAAACGTCGATGCATCCTCGGCCCTGGTCAGGACCCACCCCGGCGCTTCCGACGGAAGGCCGGGCTCGGCGCTTTGTTGACGGCTCTTCAAAAATCAAAAAGGCTCCACCACCGGCAGAGCCTTTTTTATGCCTGGTTTCCGGGCGAACCCGGATGACAGGAACGCTTACGCCGTAACGACGGTAGCGTATTGACGCTGTTGCAGGCCCTTGACAACGAACTTGACCTTGCCGTCCTTCAGGGCGAACAGGGTGTGGTCCTTGCCGACGCCGACGTTTTCGCCAGCGTGGACGCGGGTGCCGCGTTGACGGACGATGATGCCGCCAGCGTTGATCACTTGGCCGCCATAAACCTTGACGCCCAGGCGTTTCGATTCTGAGTCACGGCCGTTGCGCGTAGTGCCGCCGCCTTTTTTGTGTGCCATTTAAAACTCCTTGATGACTTTGGATGAGCAGTTCGTTCGGGTCAACGCTTAGGCGTTGATCGAGACGATTTGCAGTTCGGTGTAGTTCTGACGATG
This sequence comes from Herbaspirillum aquaticum, assembly GCF_002213425.1. Taxonomy (GTDB): domain Bacteria; phylum Pseudomonadota; class Gammaproteobacteria; order Burkholderiales; family Burkholderiaceae_D; genus Herbaspirillum; species Herbaspirillum aquaticum. Next base: position 147,593 of record NZ_NJGV01000018.1, read on the forward strand.
GCCTTGACGCTTTTGGTAGTGCTTGCGACGACGCATCTTGAAGATGCGGACCTTGTCATGGCGACCTTGTGCTACCACAGTAGCCAGCACCGTAGCACCTGCGACCAGCGGCGCACCGAACTTCACGGTTTCGCCTGCGCCCACTGCGAGCACTTGATCCAAAGTGATTTCGGAGCCAATGTCAGCCGGTATCTGTTCTACTTTGAGTTTTTCGCCAGCAGCAACTTTGTATTGTTTGCCGCCGGTTTTTATGACCGCGTACATGTGAAACCTCACGAATGAATGAATAAGAACGATTTTTCCCTTGCCGCGCCCGTCGAAAACCCATGGCGAAACAGGAAAACCGCAAATTATACAGGCACTTAGCCGCACGGTCAAAAGGCTTGACACTTTGGCCGACCTCTGTACAACACAGTTTCCGGCAGGACAATGCAAGCGGACTTGCTCGCCTGACAACACCCGGCAACACGGCGGCAATGAAAAACCTGCGGTTCCTGCCCGCATGCTCTTTGGCGTGCTGCCTGCTTGTCATCGTATAATCCCGGTAATAACCATTTCCCACAGGTTCCGCCTTGTCTGCCGCCGTACAAAACGCTTCGCAACAAACCATCATGCATCCGATCGTCGCCGACATGGAGGCGGTCAACGCAGTCATCCGCCGGCAGCTGTACTCGGAGGTGCCGCTGGTCAACCAGGTCGCCGAATACATCATCAGTGCGGGCGGCAAGCGCCTGCGCCCGGTGCTGGTGGTGCTCATCGCCAATGCCTTCGGCTACAAGGGCGAGCATCACCACTCGCTGGCGGCCGTGATCGAATTCATTCATACCGCCACCCTGCTGCATGACGATGTGGTCGACGAATCGTCGCTCCGCCGTGGCAAGCAGACCGCCAATGCCATGTTCGGCAATGCCGCCTCGGTGCTGGTGGGCGACTTCCTGTATTCGCGGGCCTTCCAGATGATGGTGGCGGTGGGCAACCCGCGGGTGATGGAAATCGTGGCCGACGCCACCAACGTCATCGCCGAAGGCGAGGTGTTGCAGCTGCTCAACATGCACAATCCGGATGTGGATGAAGCCGGCTACCTGCAGGTGATCCGCTCCAAGACGGCCAAGCTGTTCGAGGCCGCCAGCCAGATCGGCGCCCTGATTGCGGGCGCTGACGAAGCCGGCATCGAAGCCGCCGGCGAATATGGCCGCTCCATCGGCACCGCCTTCCAGCTGATCGACGACGTGCTGGATTATTCCGGCAACAGCGCCGAGATCGGCAAGAACGTCGGCGACGACCTGCGCGAAGGCAAGCCTACGCTGCCGCTGATCTGGCTGATGCAACATGGCACCCCGCAGCAGCGCGAACTGGTGCGCACCTGCATCGAGAACGGTGACGAACAGCATTTCGACGAAGTACTGTCGGCCATCACCCATTCGGGCGCCCTGGCTTATACCCGCGAACAGGCGGAAATCGCCGCCCGGCGCGCTGCGGATGCAATTATTTCACTTCCCGATAGCCAATTCAAAAAATCCCTGTTAGAATTATCGGCTTTCGCAGTAGATCGAAATCACTGACTTAGATCTCACTCGACGGGGTGTAGCTTAGCCTGGTAGAGCGCTACGTTCGGGACGTAGAGGCCGGAGGTTCGAATCCTCTCACCCCGACCATTAAACCCAGCAGCCATGCGGGTTTCCATAAGATGGTCTGTTTCCCAGTACTACAGTGTTCGCTGTAGTACATCAGTTAGGTTAGGTCCGTGGATTTCCTTTGATTTCCACGACCAAACTGCCTGCAATATCCCCCCTTCCAAAAGCTTCAAATATAATTTGCGTGGCCAATTTGGTACACGTAGACTGCTGGTCTGGTGCTTGCCTGTAAGCATCTAAATTTACAAAAATAACAATAAATGACCAGCATCAAAACTACCGTAGCCCAAACTGCGTCCAGCAGTTCGACTTCCGCCTCAACCAAGGCGTCCCGCACAGTACCAATCCCCGAATCACTGCATCACGTACCCGGTTATCCCGAAAAACTAAAAATCTACCGGATCGCGGCAAGCCGGTTCTGGCAAATCCGGCTGTACGACGAACACGCGAAAAAGACCATCAAACGCAGCTCACAGTCGGAACATAAAACCGAGGCCTTTAAGGCCGCAAAAGCGCTGTATGAACAAGTCGTCTTCCAGCGCCTAATCGGGGCAAGCACATCGGCCAAGAGCCGGTTCGACGTTTGCGCAAAAGCCATGATGGAACTGCAACAATCGCGGGTCGTTCGCAAAGAGATCTCCTTGAATGCCCATCAGAACGACCAGTACTTTCTCGATGCAACCATTCTGCCGCGCTTTCGCACGCTGGACGTTGCTGACGTGACATTCGACGAGCTAGAGCAATTCGTGGCGAAACTCGGAGAAACGCTATCGGGGTCATCGATTCTGCGGTATCTGGGTCTCGTGCGTAAGGTCCTGGAATATGCGCGCAATCGACACCTGCTGCAGGCACTACCCCAGTTCCCAAAGGTCCAAAAACAGGACCAGCCGCGCGGATGGTTCCGCCCGTCCGAGTACAGTGCGCTTCTCGCCCGAGCAAAACAGCTCGTGGGCCAAGTCGTCGAATTGCAACCTGCAACCGACGCAGCAACCGGCAAGAAACAGGAGGTTCGGCGCGTAACGATCACCAGCGACTTGCCCAACATGATCGCGTTCATGGTTAACGGCTTCATCCGCCCCACTGACTTGAAGAACATGCGCCACAAGCACATCGAGATCATCCGTGGCGATCACACGTTTTTGCGGCTGACGCTGCCCGAGAGCAAGAAGCACGACAAGCCGATCGTTACCCTCGAAAAAGCCGTGGCCATTTACGAGGAAATTCAGACCGAGAATGCGAAAAGGGAACTTGCCGCCTCAGACGACTATGTATTCATGCCGACCTATACCAACCGGGCAACGGCATTGCGCAAGCTCCAACAGCAGTTCAACTATGTGCTGCAAGACCTGAACTTCAAGAAAGGCGCGCTCGACGAAGACCGCACGATCTACAGCCTCCGCCACACCTGCATCATGTTCCGCTTGCTCGACGGCGACAACATCGACCTGCTGACGCTAGCTCGTAATGCCAGAACTTCCGTCGAGATGATCGAGCGTTTCTATGCCAGCCAGCTTACTGGCGAGATGAACATCGATTCGTTGCAGTCGGTGCGTACCCAGAAAGGTCTGCAGCTTTCCAAGTCGCTGGATGCCGGCATACCGCTCAAAGTCCAGTCCGGAATTGTTTCCCTAGACTTGCCAGCTCCCTCCCCTGCTCAGCTTGACCTGAACTGAGCCCCTCAAAACATCGGAGTATGCCACTCGAGCCAGAGATTTTACGAGGCTCGAAATAGAATGCTCCGATCGTCATACCATGTCAGGCGTCTCTTGAAGAGACGCTTGAAGGACAACCAAGCCATTTGCCCCCCTTCAAAGCAACCTACATAAACGTTGGTTCGATGCCGGCCTTGCCCAGAATAACCTATCGTCGAAGAGCCGCTAAAAACTTATTTCTGTGCCATTAACTGACGCTTGGCAGGTTGCCAAAATCAAATAATGCCTAGGGTGATCGATCATCTATCTTAAAATTACCCCTATGAGCCTAGTAAAGTCAAAAAAGCGCGTTGCAGATCACGGAGAGGTTTTCACGCCAGCATGGATGGTGGAAGCCATGCTAGATCTTGTCAAAGAGGAAACTGAACGCATTGACTCCCGGTTTCTGGAGCCAGCATGCGGGAGCGGTAATTTCATTGTTCGGATACTACAACGCAAGCTTGCTGCCGTGGAAGTTAAGTATGGCAAGTCTGATTTCGAGCGCCGGCATTATGCGTTACTTGCACTAATGTGCATTTATGGTATCGAATTATTGACAGACAACATCGCAGAGTGCCGTTCTAACGTGTTGGAAGTTTTTACCGAATACCTCAATCTTGATGACAAGAACGAGCTGTATCAAGCAGCATCGTATGTGCTGTCGCAGAACCTTGTGCACGGTGACGCGCTGACTATGCGTACCAAGGACGGTCAACCGATCACCTTCGCCGAATGGGGTTACCTCGGCAAAGGCAAGTACCAACGGCGCGACTTCCGATTCGATGCTCTCACAGGCTCGTCTGCCTTCAGCGCAGAGGACTCTCTTTTTGCCCATTTGGGCAAACACGAAATTTTCTTACCTTTAAAAACCTACCCATCGATGACGGTGCGCGAACTTGCAGCAACCGCACAGGTTGGAGGTCCCATGGAGGCATCATGAGCGCTCAAGCCAGTTTCACACTGCGAGGACGCAACCCGGATGTCCTGACCTGCATCGCAAATCTTTCGAACGACGAAGTCTTCACTCCGCCCGAACTTGCTAATCGCATGCTCGATATGCTGGCCGAGACATGGGCTGCTGATAACGGCGGCGCAAATATATGGGCGGACAAGAGGGTCAGGTTCTTGGACCCGTGCACAAAATCGGGTGTGTTCCTACGCGAAATTACTAGCCGCCTCACTGTGGGGCTTGCGCAAGAGATCCCGGACCTCCGCGAGCGCGTAAACCATATTCTGACCATGCAAGTTTTCGGCATCGGTATTACACGCCTGACCAGCCTACTTGCACGGCGCAGCGTGTATTGCTCCAAGGATGCCGACGGTCAGCACTCCATTGCCACAGGCTTTACCAGCGATGCAGGGAATATCTGGTTCGAGCGCACCGAGCATACTTGGGTCAATCGTAAATGCATATTTTGTGGTGCCAGCCAGATAACCCTGGACCGTGGTCAAGACCTAGAAACCCATGCTTATGCGTTCATTCATACAGACGACATCAAGGCCCGGGTGGCCGAGCTCTTTGGAGATGACATGCAGTTCGATGTAATTATTGGAAATCCCCCATACCAGCTAGGTGACGGCGGCGGCGGCGGCGGTGCCTCTGCTACGCCAATTTATAACCTATTTGTCGAGGCGGCACTATCACTAGAGCCGAGATATACCGTAATGATTACCCCATCCCGGTGGTTTTCTGGCGGTAAGGGCCTAGATGACTTTCGTGACCGAATGCTTCGTGACCACCGCTTCGTTAAGCTTGTTGATTTCCCGCAGTTATACGACGTATTTCCAGGCGTGAAAATTCGGGGTGGCATTTCGTATTGGTTATGGGGACGAGAACACAATGGCGGTTGCGAAGTCGTCACGATGATCGGTAATGAAAGAGTCGGTGAGCCCGTCGTACGACAGCTCGATGCTTACGATGTTTTTGTGCGGCGCAATGAAGCTGTTCGTATCCTCGATAAAGTTGTGTCTTTTCACATTAATGGGCGAGGAGAAGGTAATCTCGGGGATCAGGTTTCCCCGAGACGCCCTTTCGGTCTGACAAATCAACGTGGCAAGCCCACAAAAAAAGGACTCAAAGAACCAGTTCTGCTATATGGCAATCAGAACACGTCCTACGTTGAGAGATCAATCATAACTAGCAACCCTGAGTGGGTTGATCAATGGAAGGTCCTTTTGGTTAAGGCCCATGGAACAAGTGGACGTGACGACGTTAGTATTCTTGGCGAACCCATAGTAGCGGGGCCCGGAACAGCATGCACTGAGACCTATTTGGTAATTGGCGTGTGCGGGTCTGAGTCTGAAGCGCAAAACCTTGCTGCATACATGCGAACAAGGTTTGTGAGATTTCTCGTGTCGCTTCGGAAAATTACGCAAAACATTACACGCGCCTCTTATCGATTTGTGCCGAAACTTCCAATGAATCGTCTGTGGTCTGACGAAGATTTGTACGCACGATATGGAATTACAAAGGATGAGGTTGCATTCATCGAGTCACTTATAGCAGACCGCCCAAGTAATGAGGGCGGCGAATCTGAAGAGCACGACGATGAATAAACCCGCTATCGAAGAAATCCTCGCCCCCAAACCAGATGCTCGGCCACGTATCTATGCCTATTCTATATCTGATGCAGCTCACAAGAATTTGCTCAAGATAGGGCAGACTACACGTGATGTGAAACTACGTGTGGCCGAGCAGCTCAAGACAGCCGCTATCAAAAACTACACCATCGAACTGGCCGAACTTGCCGAGCGCGGAGATGGTTCTATCTTTACTGACCACGAGGTGCGTGCGACGCTAGTAAGAAAAGGCTTTGAGAATACCGAGCTGGAATGGGTACGTTGCTCCGTAGCGGATTTAAAAACGGTGCTCGCCGAGCTGCGTACGGGTCAGCGTTTCAGCGGCACGCATCATGAATCTTTTGGCATGCGCGAGGAGCAGGCAGAGGCGGTAAACAAGACGTTTGAGTACTATCAGTCGATTTGGTCCGAGGACAGGAATGCCGCGCCGCGCTTTCTATGGAATGCCAAAATGCGATTTGGCAAGACCTTCACGACTTATCAGTTAGCGAAGAAGCTCAATGCTAAGCGCGTGTTGGTAGTGACTTTCAAACCAGCTGTCGAGGACGCATGGCAGACGGACCTAGAAAATCATCGGGACTTTGATGGTTGGCAATATCTATCGCGCTCGTCAGGAAGCGACCCGACACAAATCGACCGCAACCGGCCGGTGGTGTATTTCGGTTCGTTTCAAGACCTACTTGGGCGCGATGCAGCAGGAAACATCAAACCGAGGAATGAGTGGCTGCACACAGTAAATTGGGATTTGGTGGTTTTCGATGAATACCACTTCGGTGCGTGGCGTGAAACAGCCAAGGAATTGTTTGAGGGCGAGGAAGAGGAAATCAGCAGAGCGGAGGCACGACTTGAAGACGCTAAGGGTCTGAAGGAAAGAATCGCCGACTTGCAAGAGCCCCTGGAGAAGGAAACAGAGTTCTTACCCATTACCACCAGGGCGTATTTATACCTTTCGGGCACGCCGTTCAAGGCGCTGGCTACAGGCGAGTTCATTGAGGAGCAAATCTTCAACTGGACTTACACCGACGAGCAGCGTGCGAAGGCGACGTTTGCAGCCAAACATCCCGGTAAACGCAATCCCTATGGTGCCTTGCCACAGATGCGTCTGCTGACCTATCAAATGCCGGACGAGCTACTCGCGGTTGCCAGCGGCGGCGAATTTGACGAATTCGACCTCAATGCGTTTTTTGAGGCATCAGGCTCGGGCGAGTCCGCGCAGTTCAAGCACAAGAGCGATGTGCAGAAATGGCTGGACATTATTCGGGGAGGGTACACATCCCATTCGGCCGAACTGCTGAAAGCAGGCACGCGGCCGCCGTTTCCTTATTCGGATGTGCGCTTACTACCTTACCTGCAGCATTCGTTCTGGTTTCTCCCAAATGTAGCTGCCTGCTACGCAATGGGAAATCTACTGGCCGAGCGGCATAACACCTTCTGGCACGACTATCGGGTCATCGTTGCTGCCGGGACTGCGGCAGGCATTGGTCTAGATGCGCTGCCGCCGATACGCAAAGCCATTGGTAGCGGGTTCGAGAGCAAGACTATAACCCTGTCTTGCGGCAAGCTCACCACGGGTGTAACGGTTCCGCAGTGGTCGTCTATCCTAATGCTACGCAATCTAAAGTCGCCAGAGACCTATTTTCAGGCAGCATTCCGCGTTCAGTCTCCATGGTCCATCAAGAATCCTAACGGCGACAACCCGAACGAGGAGGAGATTCTCAAGCCGGTGTGTTTCGTGTTTGACTTTGCACCCACTCGGGCATTGCGGCAGCTCTCCGATTACGGGATCGGTCTATCACCCAACGAGTCCGACGCGGAAAATGCGGTGAAGGATTTAGTCGCTTTCCTGCCAGTATTGGCTTACGACGGCGCAAATATGACACAAATCGATGCTGGCGGTATTCTAGACATAGCAATGGCGGGGACATCTGCAACGCTATTGGCCCGTAAATGGGAGAGTGCGCTACTTGTCAACGTGGACAACGACACCCTGCGTCGCATCCTCGACAATCCTGATGCGATGGCGGCGGTGGAGCGCATCGAAGGCTGGCGCACGTTAGGTGACAACATCATCGAGACCATCATCAATAAAAGCGATAGGGTCAAAGATCTCAAGAACAAAGCCAAGCAGGAAAAACTATCAGCAAAGGAGAAGAACGAGCTGACAGAGGAGGAAAAGGAATATAAGTCCAAACGCAAGCTGGTGCAGGAAAAATTAATCAAATTCGCGACGCGCATCCCAGCGTTCATGTACCTGACCGACTTCCGTGAGAACACCTTACAGGATGTCATTACAAAATTGGAGCCGGAGCTATTTCTTACAGTAACCGGACTGACGGTGCAGGACTTTCACCTTCTCGTGCGACTTAAGGTATTCAATACTGAGCAGATGAACCAAGCGGTGTTTGCATTTCGACGTTATGAAGACGCCTCACTACGTTATACAGGCATCGAAAGTCATGATGGCCTGAACCATTATGGGCTTTATGACACTGTTGTGGCAAAAGAATGAAACGCCCCTATCCAAGGGCATCTTCAAGACCAGCCTTCTGCACCTCTCCTGACATCCGCGTAAACAGTCTAGCGTCCGCTATGGCCGAGCTTCTGCCCAGTTTGGCCAAGCTGGATGACAGCGCTCCGTGATTCGCTGCTGCTGTACTGCTCCACAAGACCTGAGTGAGGCGCAGTCAGCCTGTTATTGACGCAATTGGAATGTCGGCTTCAACCCATCGCGAGGCCGTTGGTTGCGATCACCAATCTGTACGATTTTCAATGCAACGGTTTTTGCAATGTCCAAAACATAGGAGTTCGTCCACGCACCAACTTGCCGAAGTTTTGTTGACCAGAGTGCATATACCGCACGCATCCCCGTAGGCGTGACGAGAGCGCCGCCATCCGATTTTCTATGGCATTTCTGTTCTCTACTTATTTAAGGCAAAAAGTCACGCCTAATCGCCTCTCAACGACGTACTTGCACCATCTCAGTTTTTAGGAACAAAGTCACTCTTTACTTGCATACCGCCTCCCAGAGATTACCCTCTCGAAAACGGTTACTGGATCGGGGCACAAGATGAGCTACGCAGCTCCTTTTAGAGCAATAACAAAAACTGAATTAATTGCAAAGGTTATTGGCACAAATCGCACTGTGGAATACAGGACAGGAAAAGCATGTCAAGTACAACGCAATCCGGCGCATCCTGGTATGTTTATTGTATGGTTTAGCATGACGAATGTTGCGCACGTACCTGCAGAACGACTCTCTGAGACCATTGAGTACACGGACGGCAGGCCAGAGGGCTGGCAATGAAGTTTGCGCTTGGTAAGCTCGTAATTACTACTGCCTGCAAAGCGCATATGGAAAGCATTGCAGAGCAGCCCTTAAAGTACCTGATGCGACACCTCAACTGCGACTGGGGCGAGTTAGAACCTGAAGACAAACAGGCAAACGAGCAAGCAATTAATTGCCCGATTCGTATCCTTTCACGCTACACGCTCCGGGACTGGTCAAGCATCTACATCATAACGGAGCATGACCGCAGTTACACGACGATCATGCTCAGCGACGAGTACTAGCCGCAGAGACCGGCACATCAAATGAATCACAGGCATTCAAGAGTGCGACGAAGCTCTGTTTGAGCCCAATATACGCCTCCGAAAGCTTGCTAGATAAATCAAAGCGTCCCTCTAAGTGACGCATCTTTCACAACTAGCTTATCACTACAATCTACAAGCCGAGCCGTCACGCCTCGTTACATCCAGAACGGCATTCAAGTATGCGAAATTGCACATACAGTGCCCGCTAAAAAGCGGACACTTCAATGCGCAAGCAGGGAACTACTAATCTACACTCGGAATTGAGATGTCTTGACTTCTTCCCGATCTATCTTGCATTCACAACAAGTCCGTCCTGTTGCAATCGATACATTCCGACTACGGTCTCGAGATGTCTCAGATACTTGCGATTGTCTCGCAGGTGCGCAACGCTCTGTAGTGCTTTCAGCACAACCGGATCGCTTAATAGCAAGCCTTCTTGACCGAGAATCCATTTGGCTCGCCCAAGAAATTGCTCGGGGCTAGCGGGCAGCACTTCCAGGCATTCGCACCGAGAAGTCAACGAGCGCGGCAGTTTGTTAATTTCATTAGTACAAATAATGACCATGGAGTCGCCTTGGATTTTGTCTAGCTCGGTCCAAAACACACTGCAATTTTCATCGTGAAAAGCGAACTCTTCGATTACCAAGTAATACCGCTGATCTTGGAGGTGAGCAAGGTTTCGACCATTCTGCATGCGATTGATCAGTTGATAGAGATTACCCTTGATTTCTTTCGCATGAATGACATCTACTGTCGTTTTCTTTCCCTCGATTGCCGCCGGCAAAAGATTGGCAATAGTGCTTTTCCCGGTGCCTTGCGTCCCCCAAAGAATGAGACTTCCGCTCTTGAAACCCTTCTCGTACATTTGCATCATTATCTTGACTTCCTCTGACCCGAAGACAATTTCGTTAAAAGCACGCGGTTTATATTTTTCAGTGAATGGTGTATGCGTTGTCATGTTTGATCCTGGTTGGTTATAAATTCGCGTCCGGACGCTGGCGACCGGGCGCTTTAATATGTTTGTTTAGGCAGAAGTCGAAACCGCTGGCTTAGCATGCTCGCGACTTTGTCGTGTTCGGTACGAAGTGTGCAGCTTGGATCCGAACATGGGAAAAACCTGAACCTCGGCCCCATGAGGTTTATAACTGCTCCATGTTGGTTTCGTGTCTTGCTTGGTCTCGGGCAAGCCGTGTTCAGGGTTTGATGTTTCTTTATTCCGGATATGGCGCGCCGTTTCCTGTGCTGCGCGAAGCTGCTCTTCGCGATCTGCAGCAGTTTCTGGCACTTGTTGAGTCAATTCGAAGCGACCGATTTCCCTTTGGATGGCTTCGATCATCTTTTCCGAAGCAGACGGCAACAATCCAACAATACGGATGGTTCCATCGGGCGAAGGCTCAGCAACCAGCAAACCCGTGCCCTGCAGTGTCATTCCCGACTGGAGTTCGATCGTCGCCAAGGGAGCATGCTTGGCTTCTTCCATCTTCAGCTTCACATCAGCTACAGCCGTTTTGAGTTTTTCACGTTCCGCCTTTACGTCATCGCTTATGGCGATACGGCGACTTACCTCTTCGATGCCCCCTTGTTCCTCAATCCATGCTGCGAATGTTTCTCCCGTTTGTTGGTCTACATGAGCTACGGTCAGAACATACGCATATTTGGCAGCATAAAGTGGACCCATCCGTCAAGACAGCGTTTGCCAGAATTTAAGCTGCATCCATGACTTCACTTGCAGCAGAACAGCGCTGCCCTGATCCTGC
>NZ_NJGV01000019.1 GCF_002213425.1 Herbaspirillum aquaticum
ACCACCGTAGCGGAAGAGCTATCTAAGTTATCAGCTACCGCATCGCCGATCATCATCACAGAACGCGGCGAAGAACTGTACCGATCCACCCTTCTGAGGGCGGAGAAAATTTATAAAAACATTTGAAAGAGACAACATGAACGCAATCACACTTACCCCCGGCGTAACCTACCAATATGATATTGGTAAGCTCTACTCCCCATCAGAACGTCAGGCTATCGAAAGACATAACGATAGTGTCTTCCAGGAGGCGCGGCGTCGGCAGCAAGCCGAGATCGAGGAGCATACCCGACGAGCGTACGAGAGTAATCGACCTATGTCTAGTGAGGAATACTATCAACTTGCTCTAGATAGGGAGGCTCAGAAACAACTAAAGCAGAAAGAAGAGGAGTTGTTGGCCGCTGCGAAGGAGCAAGAGAAAATTGATTTTATGGAGTCCTCCCCTCCCTCTGTTGAGCTTGTAGAAGCTAACGCAATGATGTTTTTGAAAACACTCCAAGAATGGATTCAACGCGGCTACGAAATTGACCTTAATCGCGTTCTTCATTTTGTGCCGGGGTGTTTTGCAGTCAGGCTGATTCGTTCCATGCCCAATTAATAAATCTTATGCAAAGAGAATTAATTAGAAAGTACCTATATATGAACGCCCCAAGTTGGGGCGTTTTTCATGACCTAATGGATCAGTACGATATGACGCAGTCTGATCTATTCGATTACCTATTAACTATCGCCACTACGGCAGGAGACCATATTGACCGGAGCAATACCAAACCCGCAATTTCTAAAGTTTAGAAAATACTTGGAGCAAGAGGGATTCTGCCTACTTGTGAATACAAAATTCAAAGAAATAGTTTTATACAACTGGGTCAGCAAGGCGACTGAGCCACTATCGGTTTTGCCTATTAGGTTTAAAAGATGGGATGCCGCAAAATCGGATGCCACGGGAATTACTGACTATATCAAGTGTTCTCTTGAGTTGGTATCAGGCGAGGTATTCGTACCTAATGCTGGTAGGTATATAACGTCTCACGGCAGTACATGGGTGAATATCCACAATCCATTCCAAACAAGCAGCGGATCGTGCGAAGTCTCGCCTCTCTTCCTGGAGTTGTTTGAACGCCTATTTCCCGTAGAAGAGGAAAGGCATGTCTGTGTGCAGTGGATGGCCGATATTGTGCAGAATCCGGAGCATAGGCCATCTTGGCATCTAATGCTGTCATCAGCGCCTGGGACTGGCAAGGGATTTCTCTTCCACAACATCCTTACCCCCATCCTCCAGCATACTCACCTCGTAAAGGACTATGACGGGTTAATGGGGAAGCACTCAGTTGCCCTTGCTCACAATCTATTGATCTTGCTGGACGATGCCAAGACCAGCAGCGATAGCATGGAGACGAAACTTAAGTCAGCGTTGTCGGAGCCAAGGGTCGCGATTGAACCCAAGCATGAAATGCCCCGTATGGTCGATACATATGCCCGTGTGATCTTGGCGAGCAATGAGCTTCGTCCGTTACGCTTAGATAAAGATGAGCGAAGGTGGTATGTACCCCAGCGGATTGAGCACCGCGTGTCTTTAGAAGAGACTGCCAATTTCATTTCTCAAATTGCGGCATGGCTGGAAGAGCCGGAGAGCCTCGGCAAAGTTTACAACTACTTTAAGACCTATTCGCTAGAAGGTTTCAATAGGAAATACGTCAATCAGACCGAGACTCTTAAGGAGATGATTGGTATGAGCGAGAGTCCTATTGAGGGATTTCTATCTGCGTACTTAGATGACGAGCCTGTTTTTACGTACAACGGCATTCAGGATGCGCTGGCTGCTGAAGGGTACAACAAACAAAAAGATAGCTACTTAAAGAGGCTGTTGAATGAAGCAGGCTATACGAACGGGAGATTTAAACGTAATTCACTGACGCTGTGGCATCCGAAATCACTAGCTAAAGATCAAGCACTGGCCAAATTTGATACAACCGCCAGCAGACTGTGACAACCATGACACCCATGCGACAGGCCTGTTACAGGGATGCCTGTCAGCTTAAAACTCAATAAACATAAGCCTTTCCGTCATTGTGACACCCATGACAACCATACTTTGAAGTTATTTTCAAATACGAAGTACAAGAACTTGTACTGAAGTTGGCGAAGGCGATTTTCCTAGGAGGACACGAATGACAAAGCAATATGACTCCAAAGCAGAAGCAGAGGCAGCGCCACTATTCGAGCGCTATGGCTGTATCCGCTGCGACAGCTTCTTACCTGCCACATTTCTCGATAAGGAAGGTGCCGAATTCCGCGCAAAGGCAGACTTTTACCATCCAGCCACAGGAATCTACATCGAGTATAAAAGTGCAGTATTAAACAGCACCACCACAAAGAGAACTGCCGCTAATAAGCTAGAAAGCCAACGCAGATATCGAGGAGGGACGCTCGCTAAGATTGATGAACTCAAATATAGCTGGTCTCACTCGGCATACAAGCAAGGACTGGTGCAAGAGGAACTAGGCCCGGATAACTTTATCATTATATTCAAGGACGCCATTGCCGGGCCAGATATGGATCGCTACTTGAAACGGGGTATCGTCGCAATCACCTTAAAATCCTTGCCAACTTGGCTTGCTTACCAACAGTTGTCGAGAAAGGGTCTGGCGGTCGGCTTCAAGCTTATAGGCGACTCCCCGCTGACCTACAACAGGGAGCATCAGGCCTACGTATAAACTTTCGCTAATATAGTTATCACTAGCGCCTAAGCCCTTAGTTCGCTGTGGCAGTGTCTGCATTTGATTGCCTCAAACTTCACTTCTTCAGCGCAGTATGGACACTTCTTTATTCGCTTTGCAGTATCAACCGATACCTCTCTGACGTTTGCAGCTCCGCCCAAGTTCGAGGGTGACTCAACGGTCAAAATTAGACTTCGCAAGAGATCAAATATACCTCTTTCGCTCTCTGCACCCTTATGCGTTAAAGCCCAAACGGCCGAAGCAATCCAGCCTAGAAATGTCCATCCTAGAAATAGATTCAAAACGAAAATTGCATTGATTTTGGGATGGTGATTTGCCCAAGCTTCATAAGACGGCAAGAAGTAAAGCGAAAAGCTCGAAACTGCAAAAATAATTAAGAGCGCGTTGCCGTTATTCGCAGGATTGTAACTAAGCTTCCAAGTCAACAAACAGGTGAATGACAAGAGTATCAGGCGAATTAGAAACATTTATTCCCCCATGAGCTGTGGTTGTGGTGGTAGATCAGTTAAGGCGACGTACGATACTGGTCTCTAAATTTCTGTTCCATCTGTTCGCACACGCCCGCTATGAATCGCTTTGCAGCAGGATCGAGGGATTTCTTTTCATACTCTTGCCAGCAAACTGAAATAGCCCCTCGCGCTTTATATTTCTCGTCATTTTCTGGCGAGTTACTCTGGAGGATGCCAAGCAAGAGCATTGCCGCAACTCCGCCTAACGGATACCAGAGCCACCATTTGAAGTTCTTTGGCTTGGCCCCGCAGTTTGGGCAGGCGCTTGCATTTTCACTGATTTGCTTCCCGCACTCGTAACAGTCAATCATTGTCAGCCACCCCTTTTATTGTCACTAATTATTATACTAAAAGTTTAATATTTAAAACCCAAGGTTTGCCACTGGTACTACGCCGATCTACAGAATTGGCTAATGCCAGTTAAACCAACAGCCCAAAAACAGTTCTCCAAGCGTCTCCGGGAAGTTCTTGCAACGCTTAATCCACCTATCCTCACAGCAGCGGAGTTCGCTCGTCAATTTTCACTGCGCTACAAAGGCGTCTCCCCCTCTCCCGTCGCTGTGCGCAAGTGGTGGGATGGCCTGACAATGCCAACCGATGAAAAGATGGAAGCATTGGCGTTATGGCTCAATGTACCTATCCACTGGCTTAGGTATGGCGATGTCAATAAGATAACGGAAAAATCTGATCTTACATCGGAAGAAGCTCAACTATTGTTGAATTGGCGATCACTTCCCGTTGCCCGTCGCAAAATCCTCATGGCTCTGATTCAAGATTTGAGTAAGTAGCCGCGTATGTAATAACTCACCCCGCACAATAAGAGCAAATACTCGCAAATATAGAGTTTGAGGCTACACACAGCCCGTAATGCTCAACAAACCAGTGTGCCTATCTCCCTGGTCTTAGCTGCGAACTCCTCGCCATTAGCTCCACACCCCCGTGTCTACAAAGGTGTAGCTTTTTATACACCCTGTCAGCCGTGTCAAATTGCACCTTTCAGCCGTCTTAAAAGGTTATAAATTCAATTTATTTACACTTTTCTCAAAAGGTGGTTTATCATTTGTAGACACCATCACATCGAGGGCTGCAAATGAAGGTTGGATACATTCGAGTATCAACGGTCGATCAGAACACCGACCGCCAGTTGGAAGGCCTGATGCTGGATAAGACATTTACCGACAAGGCATCAGCAAAAAATACTACTCGACCGGCTTTGCAGGAAATGCTTGGGTTTGTAAGGGAAGGCGATCAGGTATATGCGCACTCGATTGATCGCCTAGCCCGTAACCTTATCGATTTGAGGACGCTTATCAATCAGCTCACAGGCAAAGGGATTAGCGTCACCTTTGTTAAAGAAGGCTTGACCTTCTCGGGCGAAGCAAACCCTATGAACACTCTCATGCTTTCCATGATGGGAGCATTTGCCGAGTTTGAGCGGGAGTTGATTAAAGAAAGGCAGAGAGAAGGCATCGCCTCTGCCAAACGCGTAGGAAGGCATCTAGGACGTGCTAGGAGCCTTTCCGAGACGGACGTTGCAGTTATCAGGGAACGGGTTGCATCAGGGGCCAACAAGAGCGACTTAGCCAAAGAGTTCAAGGTATCGAGAGCCACTCTTTATAAAGCTCTGGCTAGCAAGAATGCCTAGAAAACCAATAGCTCCTTCACTCCGTACACCCCGCGCAAGATATTTCAAAATTAAGAGTTTTTGATAATTTTTAACCGGGAGTACGGTGTTGAGGATCGAGTAAGCCACAGGGATATTTTTGGTGCACACATTCTGCACACGACGAGCCTGAAATCCCTTATTTTTAGGCTTTTTCTATCCAATCCATCATGGGCGCAACCGACAAGGTACGGGGAGGCAGGGATGTCTTCATAAACTGACGAAATACTTCATTAAAGTTCCGGGCTGTATACCGGAAAACCAGGCAACAAGCGCCTGCTTGGCAGTCGAGGTGAACAAGCTTTCATTGTCCCGTTTCAGCACCGAAGATCGGCCGTCGCCGCAAATAGAAAGCCCGCAAGGCTTGCGCGTTGCGGGCTGGTGTCCCCTCTATCCTCTTCGAGATAGGATTTTTCGTACAGCGGACACGATTCTGCACCACAATCCGGCAGCCGTCATTTCGCATTGCACAAAAACAGCGCAACCCACACTGTTTTGGGACAAACGTTCATCTCACACAACGTTCAACGGAAACAAAGGGACTGAATTCACTTCGCCCGGCAGGCTCAACACCGCCATCATCGGGACTTCACGCCAAAAGGCAAAAAAAAAGCCCACAACCGAAGTTGCGGGCTTGAATCCAATTCTTTAGGAGGAAATTGGAGGAGACAGGAGTAACTATATGGCAGTGCATCATGGCTGTCTGCTTTTTTGTGCTGATATCAGCTATTCACAAACCTGATATCACCACCAGCCCAGCCTGCCTTTTACCGCTCCCCACTGCAGGCAGTCCCATCAAGGACCGCCCTTCCCTGCTATTGAATCAAATGGATTCTTCGCGCGACGCCTTCTTGCGCTCGTGTTCCTTCAGGTGACGCTTGCGCAGGCGGATGCTCTTCGGGGTCACTTCGACCAGTTCGTCGTCTTCGATGAATTCCACCGCGTATTCCAGCGACAGTTCGATCGGCGGCACCAGGCGCACTGCTTCGTCGGTACCGGAAGCACGCACGTTGGTCAGCTGCTTGCCCTTGATCGGGTTGACGACCAGGTCGTTGTCACGCGAGTGGATACCGATGATCATGCCTTCGTACACCGGGTCGTTGTGGCTGACGAACATGCGGCCGCGATCCTGCAGCTTCCACAGTGCGTAGGCCACGGCAGCGCCGTCGTCCTGGGAGATCAGCACGCCGTTGCGACGGCCGGCCAGTTCGCCCTTGCTGGTATCGACCGGCTTGTAGTCGTCGAAGACGTGGCTCATCAGGCCGGTGCCGCGGGTCAGGGTCATGAATTCACCCTGGAAGCCGATCAGGCCACGTGCCGGGATGTGGTATTCCAGGCGCACACGGCCCTTGCCGTCCGGTTCCATGTTCTGCAGGTCGCCACGGCGGCGGCCCAGTTCTTCCATCACGCCACCCTGGTGGGTTTCTTCGACGTCGACGGTCAGGTTTTCGTACGGTTCTTCACGCACGCCGTCGACCATGCGGAACACCACGCGCGGACGCGAGACGGCCAGCTCGAAGCCTTCACGGCGCATGTTTTCAATCAGGATGGTCAGGTGCAATTCACCACGGCCCGACACTTCGTAGGTCGAGTCGTCGTTCTCGGCCTGCACCACGCGCAGGGCCATGTTGGACTTCAGCTCCTTTTCCAGGCGGTCGCGGATCTGGCGGGTGGTGACGAACTTGCCTTCGCGGCCAGCCAGCGGCGAGGTGTTGACCATGAAGTTCATGGTCAGGGTCGGCTCGTCCACCTTCAGCATCGGCAGGCCGTTGGGCGCGTCCGGGGAGCAGATGGTGGAGCCGATGCCGATTTCCTCGATACCGTTGATCAGGACGATGTCGCCAGCCAGGGCTTCATCGACCAGCACGCGCTCCAGGCCCTTGAAGGTCAGCACCTGGTTGATGCGGGCCTTGGTCGGCTTGTCTTCCGGACCATTCATCCACACCACGTCCTGACCGCCCTTGACGCGGCCGGCCAGGATGCGGCCCACGCCGATCTTGCCGACGTAGGAGGAGTATTCCAGCGAGGTGATCTGCAGTTGCAGCGGTGCGTCCGGATCATCCTTGCGGGCCGGGACGTACTTCAGGATGGCGTCGAACAGCGGTTCCATGTTGCCGTCGCGCGCTTCCGGATCCAGGCTGGCGTAGCCGTTCAGGCCCGACGCGTAGATCACGGGGAAGTCCAGCTGCTCTTCGGTGGCACCCAGCTTGTCGAACAGTTCGAAGGTGGCGTTGATGGCCCACTCGGCGCGTGCGCCCGGACGGTCGATCTTGTTCAGGACGACGATGGGCTTCAGGCCCAGGGCCAGTGCCTTGCGGGTCACGAAGCGGGTCTGCGGCATCGGGCCTTCCTGCGCATCCACCAGCAGCAGCACCGAGTCCACCATCGACAGCACGCGCTCGACCTCACCGCCGAAGTCGGCGTGGCCCGGGGTGTCGACGATGTTGATGTGGGTGCCCTTGTATTCCACCGCGCAGTTCTTCGACAGGATGGTGATGCCGCGTTCCTTTTCGATGTCGTTGGAGTCCATCACGCGGTTGTCCACTTGCTGGTTGTCGCGGAAGGTGCCGGACTGGCGCAGCAGCTGGTCCACCAGGGTGGTCTTGCCGTGGTCAACGTGGGCGATGATGGCGATGTTGCGAATTGCGCGGATATTGTTTGACATGGTGAATGTGGTTGGGAATGCCGAATCTCGGGAGGCGCGCATTATAGCATGTTGCGACGCATGAACTTTGGAAAAACCTGTGTTATCAACGGCTTGCCGAGCCCTGCGGGCTATCCCGGAAGGCCAGGCTGCAAGCCGTTTTGACGCTATCTGTCCTCAGGCGGTGGACACCAGCCTTTCGGGGGCCAGGATGGCGTATTCCTGCAACAGTCCGGTGCCCAGCAAGGCGCCGTCCGAACTGCGATAAACACGTACGCGGCCGGCCTGCTCCGGCACGGCCACCCCTTCCTTGCCCAGCGGCAAGCGCTGGCCGTGCAGGAAGCGGCGTGCCAGCTCGTCGCTGAGCTGCACCGCGGGGAAGCTGCGCAAGAGGCCGTCCACCGGCAGCAACAGGGCCTTGCGGGCCTCCAGCTCGCCGGCGGCATCGAACGCCTCAAGCGTGACCGAACCATCGAGCGTGAGAGCGCCGACCCCAGTGCGCCTGAGGGCATTGAGGTGGGCCCCGCAGCCCAGTACTTCGCCAATATCTTCACCCAGCACGCGGATATATGTCCCTTTGCTGCAAGTGACACGGATGCGCAACAGGGGGGCCTGGTAGTCCAGCAGTTCCAGGGTGTGGATGATGACGTTGCGGGCTTCGCGCTCCAGCGTAATGCCGGCGCGGGCGTATTCGTACAAGGGCTTGCCGTCGCGCTTCAAGGCCGAGTGCATCGGCGGGACCTGGCTGATGGGGCCACGGAACTGCGCCAGCGCGGCTTCGATCTGCGCCACGCTGACCTCGACGGCGCGCTCGCTGATGACCTGGCCTTCGGTGTCGCCGGTGTCAGTGCGCACGCCCAGGTGGACCAGGGCTTCGTAGGTCTTGTCGGCTTCCAGCAAGTCCTGCGAGAACTTGGTGGCCTCGCCGAAACACAGCGGCAAAAGCCCCGTGGCAAACGGATCCAGGGTGCCGGTGTGCCCGGCCTTGGGCGCGTTGAGCATGCGCTTGGCGCGGATCAGGGCGTCGTTGCTGGACAAGCCAACCGGCTTGTCCAGCAACAGCACGCCGTGCACCGGCACGCGCGGGGGACGCGCCGGGCGTGCCTGCTGGCTGCGCTTGGCACGCGGCTGCTGCGGTTCAGGGGAAGCGGAGACAGTGTCCGCCGTCGTATCGTCGGCCATGAAATGCAAGACCGGCCCACGCCCCGCTGAAGGGAAACGCAGACCGGTATGAAAAGTATGAAGAAAACTGCAATGCAACGGGAAAAGAAACGCCCGTCTTCAAGCCTCGTCGTCCGAATCCTTGGCGCGGGTAGCGTTGGCTTCGTCGATCAGGCGCGACATTTCAATGCCGCGTGCGGTCGAGTTGTCATGCACGAAATGCAGTTCCGGCAGGGTGTGGATGGTCAACCGGCGGCCCAGCTGGGTACGCAGGTAACCGCCCGCCTTGCGCAGGCCGGCCAGGGTGTTCTTGATCGCGTCCGGGTTGTCCACCAGCGTGGTGAAGAAGACCTTGGCGTGCGCGTAGTCCGGGGTGACCTGCACTTCGGTAATGGTGATCATGCCCACCCGCGGATCCTTCAGCTCGAAGGCGATCAACTCCGACAGGTCGCGCTGGATCTGGTCGGCGACGCGCAAGCCGCGTCCGGGAATGGATTTGCTGTGTTTTGCCATGCTTTAAAAAAACAATCCGCCGATGGCGTGGCGGGAGGATTCCCGCGTTGCTGCGACGGATCTTGCCAGTGAAGCCGGCGCATCGCGAACGATACGCCGGCGTATTGCATTACAGGGTACGGGCGACTTCCTGGACTTCGAAGATTTCGAGCTGATCGCCCACTTCGATGTCGTTGTAGCCCTTGAGCGAAAGACCGCACTCGAAGCCCGACTTGACTTCCTTGACGTCGTCCTTGAAGCGCTTGAGCGAGTCCAGTTCGCCAGTCCACACCACCACGTTGTTGCGCAGCAGGCGCACTTGCGAGCCACGCTTGACCAGGCCTTCGAGCACGTAGCAGCCGGCGATCGAACCGACCTTGCTGACCACGAACACCTGGCGGATTTCCACCAGGCCCAGCGCCTGTTCGCGCTTTTCCGGGGACAGCATGCCCGACATCGCGGCCTTCACCTCGTCCACCGCATCATAGATGATGTTGTAGTAACGGATGTCCACGCCAGCGGCTTCTGCCAGCTTGCGCGCCGACGCGTCGGCACGGGTGTTGAAGCCGATGATGACGGCCTTCGAAGCCACAGCCAGGTTGACGTCGTTTTCGCTGATGCCGCCCACGGCGGCGTGCACCACCTGGACGCGCACTTCGGCCGTCGACAGCTTCTGCAAGGACTGCACCAGGGCTTCCTGGGAACCTTGCACGTCGGTCTTGATGATCATCGGCAGGTTCTTGACCTCGCCTTCGGTCATCTGGTCGAACATGTTTTCCAGCTTGGCGGCCTGCTGCTTGGCCAGCTTCACGTCGCGGAACTTGCCCTGGCGGAACAGGCCGATTTCGCGCGCCTTGCGCTCGTCGGTCATGACCACCACTTCTTCACCGGCGGAGGGCACTTCGGTCAGGCCCTGGATTTCCACCGGCAGGGACGGGCCTGCCTCGGCGATGTTCTTGCCGTTTTCGTCCAGCATCGCACGCACACGGCCGTAGGCCGAACCGGCCAGCACGACGTCGCCGCGCTTCAAGGTACCGGACTGCACCAGGATCGTTGCCACCGGGCCGCGGCCCTTGTCCAGCTTGGCTTCGATCACCAGGCCACGGGCCGGCACATCGACCGGTGCCTTCAGTTCCAGCACTTCGGCTTGCAGCAGGACGTTTTCCAGCAGCGAGTCGATGCCTTCGCCGGTCTTGGCGGAGACGGGGATGAACGGGGCATCGCCACCGTATTCTTCCGGCACCACTTCTTCGGCGATCAGTTCCTGCTTGACGCGGTCGGGGTTGGCACCCGGCTTGTCGATCTTGTTGATGGCCACCACCAGCGGTACACCGCCGGCCTTGGCGTGGGCAATCGCTTCCTTGGTCTGGGGCATGACGCCGTCGTCGGCGGCCACCACCAGGATCACGATGTCGGTTGCCTTGGCACCACGGGCACGCATGGCGGTGAACGCCTCGTGGCCCGGGGTATCCAGGAAGGTGATCATGCCGCGCGGGGTTTCCACGTGGTAGGCACCGATGTGCTGGGTAATGCCGCCGGCTTCACCGGAAGCCACCTTGGTGCGGCGGATGTAGTCCAGCAGCGAGGTCTTGCCGTGGTCGACGTGACCCATGACGGTGACCACCGGTGCGCGCGGGGTCGCTTCGGCGTCGGCGTGTTCTTCGCCTTCGACCAGCAGGGCTTCCGGATCGTCCAGCTTGGCGGCGTGGGCGCGGTGGCCCATTTCTTCCACCACGATCATCGCGGTTTCCTGGTCCAGCACCTGGTTGATGGTGACCATCTGGCCCAGCTTCATCAGGTGCTTGATGACCTCGGAGGCCTTGACCGCCATCTTGTGGGCCACTTCGGCCACGGTGATGGTTTCGGGCACGTAGACGTCATGCACGACGGCTTCGGTCGGGACCTGGAAGTTGCTTTCACGCTGGTCATCGCCATGCGAGTGACGACGGCCCTTGGGGCCGGCACGCCAGCCGTCACGGCCGCCACCACCGGTGGCGCCACGCGACTTCATGCCGCCGGCACCACGCTTCTTGGCATCGTCCTGCCAGGTGGAGGAGACATTGGCCGACTTGATCGACTTCTTGTCTGCGGCCACGGCGGGCTTCTTGTCATCCTTCTTTTCGCCCGGCTTGGCAGCGGTGGCAGGCTTGTGCAGCGTGCCTTCCGAGGTCTTGGCCGGTGCCGGTGCGGGTTCCGGTGCCTTGATGACGCGACGCGGCGCATTCATCATGGCCTTGATCTGGGCCACTTCGTCTTCCACGGCCTTGCGCGCACGGTCAGCGGCGGCAGCACGGTCAGCGGCTTCCTTGGCGGCAGCTTCTGCCTTTTTCTTCGCTTCTTCAGCAGCAGCGCGCTTCTTTTCTTCCGCAGCCGGATCCACGGCGGGGGCCGGTGCGGCAGCCGCAGCAGGCGCCTTCGCGCTGGCCGCAGCAGCGGCCTTGGCCTTCTCGGCTTCAGCTGCCGCAGCGGCGGCTTCAGCTGCCTGGCGCTTGGCTTCGGCTTCGGCTTCTTCACGGGCACGTTGCTGTTCCAGCTCGGCGGCCTTGGCCTGGGCGGCGCGTTCGGCCTCCAGTTGCGCCAGGCGTTCTTGCTGGGCCTTCAGTTCAGCCTGACGGCGAGCCTCTTCCTGCTCACGTTCCTGCGCTTCGATGGCCGGGTCGCGCTGAGGCGCCGCAGCACGCGCTGCGGACTCGTCGGCACCGGGCTCGTCACGCTTGATGAAGGTGCGCTTCTTGCGCACTTCCACCTGGATCGTGCGCGATTTGCCGGTTGCATCGGCCTGCTTGATCTCGGTGGTTTCCTTGCGGGTCAGCGTGATCTTCTTCTTCTCGCCTTCCGGCGCGGCTCCGCGCGAACGGCGCAGGTGTTCAAGCAGGCGGTCCTTGTCTTCCTTCGACAGGGAGTCGGATGCAGAGCTCTTCTCGACACCGGCCGAACGCAGCTGGGTCAGCAGCAGGTCAGCGGGCATCTTAAGCTCGGTGGCAAATTGGGCAACGTTGTTACTCGCCATTCAGTCCTCTTTTCTATGTGGCTCGGCAGATGATGTGGAGACGCTCCGCTTCTCAGCGGCCTTCGACTGCGCTCCATGCCTTGGCCTGCAGGGCCTTGGCGCGCTCATCGTATTTGGAATCGATGAGCTTCATTTCATCGTCGGTCACATCTTCAAATGCATTTTCAATCAGTTGGCGCGCGCGCTCGGAAGGCAGGGCCAGGATCGCGCCGAATTCGTCATAAGCCAGGCCGGCGAAGGCCGGCAGCGTCTTCACGCCTGCCAGGCCCAGCTTGCCGGCCAGCACACGGTCCAGGCCTTCGAAGTTGATCAGCTCCTCTTCCATGCCTTCCAGGCCTTCTTCGGAGGCGATCGCTTCGGTCACCAGGGCGTCGCGGGCGCGGTTGCGCAGCTCATTGACGGTCTCTTCGTCGAACGATTCGATCTCCAGCATCTCGGTGATCGGCACGTAGGCGATTTCTTCCAGGGTCGAGAAACCTTCCTCGACCAGGATGTCGGCCACTTCCTGGTCAACATCGAGCTTTTCCATGAACAGCGTACGGATCAGCGCGGTCTCGGCCGCCGACTTGTCGGCCGATTCCTCGGCCGTCATGATATTGATCTGCCAGCGGGTCAGCTCGGCTGCCAGACGCACGTTCTGGCCGCCGCGGCCGATGGCGATGGCGAGGTTTTCTTCATCCACCACCACATCCATGGCGTGTTTTTCTTCATCGACGACGATGGAGGTCACGTTGGCCGGGGCCAGCGCGCCGATGACGAACTGGGCCGGGTCTTCCGACCACAGCACGATATCCACGCGCTCGCCGCCCAGCTCTCCGGTGACGGCCTGGACGCGCGAACCGCGCATGCCCACGCAGGTACCGATGGGGTCGATGCGCTTGTCGGCGGTGTAGACCGCGATCTTGGCGCGCACACCCGGGTCACGGGCAGCCGACTTGATTTCCAGCGAACCTTGTTCGATTTCCGGCACTTCCAGCTCGAACAGCTTCATGATGAATTCCGGCGCAGTACGCGACAGGATCACCTGCGGGCCACGGGCACCACGGTCCACGCGCAGGATGTAGGCACGCACGCGGTCGCCGATACGCAGGTTTTCCTTGGGGATCATCTGGTCGCGCGGCAGGCGGGCTTCGATCTTGCCGGACTCGATGATGGCGTCACCGCGCTCCATGCGCTTGATGGTGCCGGTCACCAGGGCATCGCCACGGGCCAGGAAGTCGGCCAGGATCTGTTCGCGCTCGGCGTCGCGGATACGCTGCAGGACGACCTGCTTGGTGTCTTGCGCGAAACGGCGGCCGAATTCGACGGATTCGATCGGATCTTCGATGTATTCGTCGACTTCGATATCGGGGAACTGATCCTTGGCTTCGAACAGCAGCACTTCCTGGTCGGGCAATTGCAGACCGGCTTCGTCGGGCACCACGTGCCAACGGCGGAAGGATTCGAATTCGCCGCTTTCGCGATCGATCGAGACGCGAATGTCGACCTCGCCTTCATAGCGCTTCTTGGTAGCCTGCGCAAGCGCATGCTCCAATGCGCCGAAGACGACTTCCTTATCGACGTTCTTTTCGCGCGCCAGCGCATCGACCAACAACAAAATTTCGCGACTCATCCTTTGCGACTCCTAAAATCGACCTGCGGCACCAGGTGTGCCTTATCCACATCGGCCAGCGTGAAATTCAACACGGCAGCCGACCCATCGTTTGCTTCAAATTCCAATACCAGTTCCTCGCCTTCCGGTTCGCGCAACACGCCTTCATAGGTCTTGCGGTTGGACGTACCGGGCAGCGGCACGCGCAACTTGACGACGGCTTCGCAATCCACGAAGCGCACGAAGTCAATGAACTTCTTCAGGGGGCGGTCCAGCCCGGGCGAGGAGACTTCCAGGCGTTCATACAGCACGTTTTCCACGGTGAAGACGTGCAGCAGCTGATGCGTCGCCTTCTCGCAATCCTCGACAGTGATCGAACGCGCTTCTTCTGCTTCAGGGTCGAACGGGAAATCGATGAAGACGCGCACCAGACCGCGCGGTGCCTTCTCGAACTCAACCAGTTCGTAGCCCAGGCCCGCGAGGGTGGATTCGATCAGTTCCAGCAATTGCAAGACTATTTCTCCATCAGGATGCCGCCTGGCCAGCAAGGGCAGGCGGACATCTAAAATTGATCAGCAAAAAAAAAATGGGCATCTGCCCATCTTTTGTTATCCCACGCAACGCGAGATCACACATCACGCGAACCACCGCACTTCCATCCATCATGGCGCAGGCGGATCTATCAATGATTTATCACATATGCGATTCGCGGCAGGTTGCGTTTAACTAACACATTATAACCGATTCAGCTATTCACAGCAAATCCGGAATGATGTCAATTGTGATCGAAGCGCCAAAAACGTTCATAAAAAACGTCATCGGTGCATTTCACGCGCCACCGACCAGGCTGGGAAGACCTTGCCCGCCGCAACATTGCCGGCGAGCAAGGAAGAACATCAGCGACCGCCGCGACGGCGATTCATGCCCGGCAGACCGCCCAGCATGAAGTTCGCTGCAGTATTGCCTCCGCGCTGCGGACGATTGCCGCGACGCTGGTTGCCGGCGTCAGGGAAGCCCAGTGCGGTCTGCAGCGGATCGGGCTGGCGGCTCTTGGGCTGACCGCCTTTGTTGCCGCCACCGTAGTTGCCACCGTTGCCGTAGTTGCCACCACCGTTACCACCCTGGCCAAAGCTGCCGCCCTGGCGACCCTTTTGCGGACCCTTGTTCTGCATGCCGTTGCCGCGCGGGCCATTGCCCTGGCCACGGCCGGCCTGGCCGGCGTTGCCGCCATTGCCGGACTTGGCTTCCCCGGCCTGCTTTTCCAGACCACAGGCGGCCATCAGGTTGCGCACGGCGTTTTCTTCCAGCTCTTCCCAACGACCACGCTTCAGGGTCTGCGGGAGGGTCATGGCACCGTAGCGGGTACGGATCAGGCGCGACACGGTCAGGCCGACCGCTTCGAACATGCGGCGCACTTCACGGTTGCGGCCTTCGCCGATGGTCACGCGATACCACTTGTTCACCCCTTCACCGCCGCCATCGGCGATGCGCGAGAACTGGGCCGGGCCGTCATCGAGCTCCACGCCCGACAGCAGCTTCTGGCGCATGCCTTCCTCCAGCTCGCCCAGGGTTCGCACGGCGTATTCACGCTCGATGTTGTAACGCGGGTGCATCAGGCGGTTGGCCAGGTCACCGGAGGTGGTGAACAGCAGCAAGCCTTCGGTATTGAAGTCCAGGCGGCCCACGGCCAGCCACTTGCCGGCCTTCATGGTCGGCAGCCGGTCGAACACCGAGCTGCGGCCTTCCGGGTCGGCGTGGCTGACGATCTCGCCCGAAGGCTTGTGATAGACCAGCACGCGCGGCGGGCGCTTGCTCACCTTGCGCTGGATCAGCTTGCCGTTGATGCGCACGGCGTCAGTGGGCAGGATGCGCTGGCCGATGTGGGCCGGCTCGCCATTGACGGAGACGCGACCGGCCACGATCAGCTCTTCCATATCGCGGCGCGAACCCAGGCCGGCGTCCGCCAGCACCTTGTGCAGCTTGGGCGCGTCGTCCTCGGCGGTCAGGTCGCGGCGGCCGTTCTTGCCGCGCATCTGGTGCGGCTGGCGGCCACCGGCCTTGGCACCTTCGTCGCGGTCATACGCTTCGGAGGTCACGTAGGAGAAGATGTCATCGACCGGTTCGGCTGAGCGCAGGCCCAGTTGCGGGGCCTTGGGCTTCTTGCCGTTCTTCTCGAAATTCTTTTTGCCTTGCTGGCCGGGCTGGCCATTGTTCTTGCCGAACTGGCCACGCGGCTGGCGCTCGGTAGCAGCAACGGGAGCGGCGTCGCCCTCGTTCTTGCCATGCACCGATGCCGCATCGCCTCCACCAACGGCAGCGGCACGCTGGGCGGCGCGATTGTTGCGCAGGGCACGCGGACCACGCACGCCACGGCGGGCAGGCTTGGCGCGGTTCGGATCAACCGGTGCATCCAGCAGCACCGGCGGCGCCACCACCTCTTCACCAACGGTGACGATGACTTTCGGCAGTTCGGGCGCAGCCGCTGCAGGTGCAGGCGCTGCCGCTTCGGGTGCGGCAGCCTTGGGCTTGGCCGCACGCTTGGGCTTGGCCGCAGCGACCGGCGCGGGCTCCATGGCCAGGCTCATCTGGGCCGGCGCCTCGGCAGCCGGGGCGTCTACCGCCACGTCAGCCTTCTTGGCGCGGGGCTTGGCAGCGCGCGGCTTCTTTTCGGCAACCGGCGCGGACTCGACGACGGCCGCAGCCGGGGCCGGTGCAGCTTCATCGGCAACAGCCTTCTTGGCACGCGGTGCGCGCTTCTTCGGCGCATCCTCGTCAGCGGCCGCTTGCGGCGCGGCAGCGACTGCCTCGGCCGGTGCGGCGCTGGCCGCAGGCTTGCGGGTGCGCTTTTTCACCGGCTTGTCGGATGCGGCGGCATCGGCCGCGGCCAGGTCGACCTGGGTCTCGTCTTTGGAACTAGTTGGCTTCATTCTTCGAATCTGGATGTGGCGGACGCGCGTCATCTTCCCGCTGATCGGCCCGCTCGGTGGTGTCGTTGTGCTCGCCTGCCGCTTCGCCGGCGGCTTCGGTGGCGTCCGTGCCAGTTACGGCAACGTCTTGCTCAAAAGGTTCTTGCGCTTCTGGGGAAGCGTCTTCACTGCCTGCAGCGCGCTCTTCCCCGGCGGCGGCTGCTTCGATATCGGTTTGCTGGAGATCCCCTGCGGCGACCTCGCCGGCCTCGGGCACTTCAGGATCGGCGGCTGTTTCATCCTGCGCCGGCACCTCTGCCTCGGCGGCATCAATGGCTTCAGCAACTTCCGTTGATTCTGCAGTGGCGGCGGACTCAGACGCTTCGTTCGCGCCTGCATCCTCGCCCTCTTCCTGCTCGGCTTCTGCCAGGGCAGCCACACCGCCCTCCAACGCCTGCAATTCCAGCAGCGCGCCCTGGGCGGCCGCTTCGCCACTGACCTGCTGCAGCGGCGGCAATTCTTCCAGCGAACTCAAGCCCAGGTCATCCAGGAACTTGCGGGTCGTGGCAAACAGCGCCGGCCGGCCCGGTACGTCGCGGTGGCCGATCGATTCGATCCAGCCCCGGTCTTCCAGCATGCGAATGGTCTGGGTATTGACCGCCACGCCGCGAATCTCTTCGATGTCACCGCGCGTGACCGGCTGGCGGTAAGCGATGATGGCCAGCGTTTCCAGGGCGGCGCGGGTGTATTTCGGCGGCTTTTCCGGATTCAGGCGCTCCAGGTAGACCTTCATCTCCTTGCGGCTTTGGAAGCGCCAGCCGGTCGACAGGCTGACCACTTCCACCCCCTTGTCGGCCCATTCGGTGCGCAGTTCATCGAGCATCTGCCGGATCATCTCGGCATTGATGTCGCTGCTCTCTTCGCTCTCGGGATCGACGTACAGCTTCTTCAGATCATTGATCGACAGGGGCTCATGCGTGCAAAGCAATGCAGTTTCGAGGACTTTCTTGGCCTCAGCAATATTCATGTACCACTCTTGTGCGTCTTGTTGTTAACAAAGTTCAGCTGGCAGCTGGTCTCCGGCGCTACGGCTGCAGCCAGTCCGGCCTGCAGCGAAAGCTGAAACGGGCCAGGTACGGCAAGTCTTGCGCAGTGCTGTATGCGGCGGCGCTGCCTTCCGGTGTTTGGAGATTGAATGAGCTGGAATCTAAGACCCGGGCAAATCGGCGTCGCGGAGGACTCGCGCTTTCGCAAAGCCGTCATGTCGCGGGGTTGCGGACGGCCGACCTGCACCTTTTCAACTACCGGCCTTGCGTCATGGAGCCTTTGTTGGCCGCACAGGCTGCGGCGGTCGGGGCGCAAGGCATCAAAAGTACTGCGCGGAGTGTAGCACAAAGATTTGCGCCGATGCAGCCTGTTGCAGCCTGCGGACAATTATTTGCATGACCATTACCGACCCGTTCCCGCCTGCCGGGTCAGCCAGGCCGTGAAATCCTCCACCGTCATGGGCTTGCCGAAAAAGTAACCCTGCACTTCATCACAGGCATTTTCCTTGAGGAAAGCATGCTGCTCTTCATCCTCCACCCCTTCGGCAATGACGCGCAGGTTCAGGATGTGGGCCAGCGAGATGATGGCCTTGACGATGGCCGCACTGTCGGCATCTCGGACAATGTCCCGCACGAAGGACTTGTCGATCTTCAGCGCATCCACCGGGAAGCGGCGCAGGTACGAGAGGCTGGAATAGCCGGTGCCGAAATCGTCGACCGAGATCTGCAGGCCCAGGCGCTTGAGGGCATGCAGGGTTGCTACGCTCTTTTCGGCATCCTTCATGACCACGTTCTCGGTAATCTCCAGCTCCAGGCAGGAGGCGTCCAGCCCGCTCTGCCTGAGCACATCGGAGACGAACTCCGGCAGGCTCTGGTTGAGCTGGCGCGGCGACAGGTTGACCGCCACGGGAATTGTGGGCAAGCCGGCCTGCTGCCAGCGCTTGTTCTGGTGGCAGGCGGTGCGCAACACCCACTCCCCGATGGGCAGGATCAGGCCGGTCTCTTCGGCGAACGGGATGAAGCGGTCCGGCGGCACCATGCCCTGCTCCGGCGACTGCCAGCGAATCAGCGCCTCGGCGCCGATCACGCTGCCATCCTTCAAGCTCAGCTTGGGCTGGTAATAGAGCTTGAATTCTTCCTGATCCAGCGCGCGGCGCAAATTGATGAGCATTTCCAGGCGATTGCTGACCTGGGTATCCATCCATGGCGCAAAGAACTGGAAGTTGTTGCGCCCCTGCTCCTTGGCCCGGTACATGGCGGAATCGGCCTGTTTCAGCAGGGTCTCGACGTCCTTGCCGTCGACCGGATAGCGGCTCACCCCGATACTGGCGGTGACCTGGAATTCGCGGTCGCCGGCCTGCCAGGGCCGCGCCACGGTGGCCAGGATGCGCTGCATCACCTCGGCGATGCCCAGCTCGCCCCCGGTCTGGTTCTGCAGCACCAGCACGAATTCGTCGCCACCCTGGCGCGCCACCATGTCGGTGTCGCGCAGGCAGGCCTGCAGGCGCTGCGCCACGGTCTTGAGCAATTCATCGCCCACCTGGTGGCCCAGGCTGTCATTGATGAACTTGAACTGGTCCAGGTCCAAGAAGGCCACTGCCGTCAATCCGCCCTTCTGCCGCGCCACCTGGATAGCCCGCTGCAGGTGCTCGTGGAGCATGTTGCGGTTGGGCAATCCGGTGAGCGCATCATGGGTGGCGTGGTGGCGCATCTCGGCTTCATAGAGCTTGCGCTCGGTGATGGCTTCAACCGTGCCTTCGTAGCAGACCAGCTTGCCACTGTCGTCATAGACGGCGCGGGCGTTCTCGGAAATCCAGATGATGTCGCCATCGCGCCGGTACACCCGCGACTCGAAATTGGAAACCGACCCGTGCTGTTCCATCAGGCGCATGAATTCCGTGCGCCGTTCCGCCTCCACATACAGTTGATGGCTGATGTCGCGCAAACCGACGATCAGGTCTTCCGGCGAGTGGTAACCGTAGATGCGCGCCAGCGCAGGGTTGACGGCGATGTAGGTGCCATCGGGCGTGGTCTGGAACACGCCCTCGATGGCGTTCTCGAAGATGCTGCGGTAACGGCGCTCCGCCTCCTGCAGGGCCTGGGCCGCCTCCTTGCGCTCGGTCACGTCCTGCAGGAAGCCTTCCATGGCCTCGACCTTGCCGGCCGCGTTGTACAAGCCCACGCCGCGCTCCCACACCCAGCGCACGCCGCCGTCGGCGTGCAGAATGCGATATTCGATGTCGATGCGGCGCCGCTCGCGCATGCAGGTGTCGATATGGCTGCGCACCATCGCCCGGTCTTCAGGATGCGTCAGCTGCAGGAAGGAGATGCGGCTGTTGAGCAGCAGGTCCTCGGGCGCATAGCCGGTCAAGGCGTGGCAGCCTTCGCTGACGAATTCGAGGGTCCAGTGGGCGTCATCACGGCAGCGGTAGACCATGCCGTCCAGGTTGGCCAGCAGGGTTTCCAGCAGCCGTGGCGGACGCGCCATGGCCACTACCGCCTCACTCTGTGCACCCTCGTGACGGCACAAGGCCCGCGCGGCAGGCCGCAATGAGGAGGAGGAAGAGGCAGCCGCTGCGCCTCGTGAAGCAACTGTTTTCATAACGACATCGGTCTCTCGCCTTTGTGTGCAGGCGCGCTGTGGTTGTGGAGTTCGCTCAGGCGACGGTTCCCCACGGCGCCTGGCTGGAGGAGTCTTCAAAGCAATAAGGATGCCACTGTGCAAGCAACGGGCCTGCAGGCCCGTACCGAGGCCAGTCCACCCAAATCGGCAGGAAAAACCCTTCACTTCGTCGCGCACGACTGTTGAGCCCGGACGGTAGAATCCCAGCATTCCCGCCCACTGGCCCACCGGCCGGTGCCGGTTCCATCCTGACAACTAGCGGACTCTTCTATGTGGGCAAATCGGTATTTCGTGTTCTGGGCGGTGACGGTGCTGACCGTCGGCTTGCTGGTGCTGGCGGCCACCCATGGCCTGAGCTGGGGCTGGGCGCTCATCCCCCTGGTGCTGACCGTGATCGGCATCCATGACATGGTGCAGCGGCGCCACGCGGTCCTGCGCAACTATCCCCTGATCGGCCACTTCCGCTTCATCTTCGAATCCATCCGTCCGGAACTGCGCCAGTATTTCTTTGAAGATGAGATGGATGGCCGCCCCTTCTCCCGCAAGAAGCGCAGCATCGTCTACCAGCGCGCCAAGGCCGAGGTCGACAGCCGCCCCTTCGGTACCGAGCTGGATATGCAGCAGGCCGGCCATGAATGGATAGGCCACTCGCTTTCCCCGACCAAGATCGCCAGCCACGATTTCCGCGTCATTGTCGGCGCCGACCGGGCGCAGCCGTATTCGATGTCGGTCTTCAACGTCTCGGCGATGAGCTTCGGCTCGCTCTCGGCCAACGCCATCCGCGCGCTCAACCAGGGGGCAAAGAAAGGCAACTTCGCCCACGATACCGGCGAGGGTTCGGTCTCGGAATACCATCGCGAATTCGGTGGCGACCTGGTGTGGCAGATCGCCTCGGGCTACTTCGGCTGCCGCAATGCAGATGGCAGCTTCAATGAAGAAAAATTCACGGCCCAGGCGCAGTCGCCGCAGATCAAGATGATCGAGGTGAAGCTTTCGCAAGGCGCCAAGCCCGGCCACGGCGGCGTGCTGCCGGCGGCCAAGATCACGCCGGAAATCGCCGCCACGCGCGGCATCCCGATGGGGGTGGATTGCATCTCGCCAGCGGTGCACTCGTCCTTCTCGACGCCGGTCGGGCTGCTGGAATTCATCGAGAAACTGCGCGGCCTCTCCGGCGGCAAGCCGGTTGGCATCAAGCTCTGCGTCGGACACCCCTGGGAATTCTTCGGCATCGCCAAGGCCATGCTCAAGACCGGTATCGTGCCCGACTTCATTACCGTGGATGGCTCCGAAGGCGGCACCGGCGCAGCCCCGCTGGAATTCGTCGACCATGTGGGCATGCCCCTGCAGGAGGGGCTGGTGATGGTCCACAACACGCTGACCGGTATTGGCCTGCGCGACAAGGTCAAGATCGGCGCCAGCGGCAAGATCGTCACCGCCTTCGATGTGGCGCGCACGCTGGCGCTGGGGGCGGACTGGTGCAATTCGGCGCGCGGCTTCATGTTCGCGCTGGGCTGCATCCAGTCGCAAAGCTGCCACACCGACCGCTGCCCCACCGGGGTGGCCACCCAGAACGCCCAGCGCGCCCGTGCCCTGGTGGTGCCGGACAAGGCCGAACGCGTCTACCGCTTCCACCAGAGCACCCTGCACGCCTTGCAGGAGCTGGTGCAGGCGGCCGGCTTGCCGCATACCTCGGCGCTGCGCCCGCATCACATCGTGCGCCGCATCAATGATCACGAGATCCAGCTGATGTCCAACGTGCTGAAATACCTGCAACCCAACGATTTGCTGGAAGGCAATTATCGCTATCGGGTCTATGAAAAGTTCTGGCCCATTGCCCGGGCAGAGAGCTTCCATCCGGAGTTCTGAAGCGATCTTCACATAGCGCGCGCCAGACGACAAAAAACCCGCAGTTCATCCGAGCTGCGGGTTTTTGGTTTTTTCAATGCTGCCAGCCTGATCTTTCCGGGATGGACAGGGGTGCTGCTTATTTGCGCTTCATGAAGAAGATGAACTCGTGTTCATCATTCTGCGATTGCTCCAGCAGATCATTGCCTGTCTGCTTGGCAAAGGCCTGGAAATCGCGCACCGAACCGGTATCGGTGGCGGTCACCCTGAGCACCTGCCCGCTGGCCATATCGGCCAGGGCTTTCTTGGTCTTGAGGATGGGCAGCGGACAGTTCAGCCCGCGCGCATCAAGTTCCCGGTGAAATTGTATGGCCATTACTTCGACTCAAAATGGATCACGACGAAAACGATTTTACTGCAAAATGCGCCGACTTGATGCGTTGCACAAGTTCTGTTGTTTTCGCCGCACTAGGCTTGTGCAAAAGCAAGAAAACCACGGTCCAAGATGGAACGCAGCGTCTTGCCTGCGCACGTCTTACTTGAGGACCTGGGGCGCCTCGATGGGAGTGGTGGAACCGGCGAATTCGACGTACTGCACGGCCAGTCCACGCTGGCGCATCCAGTCGGCTACCGCATGGCCGGTCCCGGCCGGCCAGGGACGCAAGTCGGCCGGTGCGCTCAGGCGGTATTCCACCAGTTCCGGGGAGAGCTTGATGGTGCCGCTCGCCTTGACGTAATAGGCGATGATCAGCTCGTTCTTGCGCATGAATTCATAGACGCCGATCAATTCGATCTCCTGGGCGTCCAGGTCGGTCTCTTCCTTCAGTTCGCGGGCGATCCCTTGTTCAGGGGTCTCGTCGCGTTCCATGAAACCGGTGATGAGCGCGAAGCGCCCTTCGGCCCAGGCGGCGTTGCGCGCGGTGAGCATCTTGCCGTCTATCTCCACCAGCGCAGCCAGCACCGGCAGGGGGTTGTCCCAATGCGTCCAGTGACCATCGGGACAGGCCAGCCGCACCTTGCCGGCCTCGCCTTCATCGGCGCGCAGCACCAGGGATGCTGCGCAGACCGGGCAAAACTTGAATTCGCTCATGTGCGCTCCGGGCCAGGGCCTGTGGGGATTACAGCTTGGCCTGGACCCAGCCCGCCACGCCTTGCAGCGCGCCCGGCAGGGCTGCCGGTTCGGTGCCGCCGGCCTGTGCCATGTCCGGGCGGCCGCCACCCTTGCCGCCCACCTGCTGGGCAACGAAGTTGACCAGCTCACCGGCCTTGACCTTGGAGGTAGCATCGGCAGTGACGCCCGCGATCAGGCTGACCTTGCCATCCTTGACGCTGCCCAGCACGATGGCGGCGGTCTTGAGCTTGTCCTTCAATTTGTCCATGGTCTCGCGCAGGGTGGCGACGTCGGCGCCTTCCAGCGTGGCCGCCAGGACCTTGATGCCGTTGATGTCGACCGCCTGGTTGACCAGTTCGTCGCCCTGGCTGGAAGCCAGCTTGGACTTCAGCGAAGCCAGTTCCTTTTCCAGCGCCTTGACCTGGTCCTGCACCTGGCCGATGCGCGGCAGCAGTTCTTCCGGCTGGGTCTTCAGGGCCGCAGCGGCTTCGGCCACGCGGGTCGACAGCGACTGCACCAGCGCCAGTGCGCCTTCGCCGGTGACGGCTTCGACACGGCGGATGCCGGCCGCGACACCGCCTTCGGAGACGATCTTGAACAGGCCGATGTCACCGGTACGGGTCACGTGGGTCCCGCCGCACAGTTCGGTGGAGGTGCCGATGGACAGCACGCGCACCTGGTCGCCGTACTTTTCGCCGAACAGCGCCATGGCGCCCGCGGCGATCGCATCGTCGTAACCCATCAGCTGGGCGCCGGTGGCGACGTTGGCCAGCACTTCGCGGTTGACGATGTCTTCCACGCGGCGGATTTCGTCGGCGGTCATCGGGGCGTTGTGGCTGAAGTCGAAACGGGTCTTGTCGGCATCGACCAGCGAACCCTTCTGCGACACGTGCGAACCCAGCACTTCGCGCAGGGCCTTGTGCATCAGGTGCGTGGCCGAGTGGTTGCGCATGGTGCGGGCGCGCTGGTCGGCATCGACCTTGGCCTCGACGGCGTCGCCGATGGCCAGGCTGCCCTTGATCAGTTGACCGTGATGACCGAACACCTCGGCCTGGATCTTTTGCGTGTCGGCCACGGCAAACAGGCCATTGGCTGCTTCCAGGGCACCGGCGTCACCCGACTGGCCGCCGGATTCGGCGTAGAACGGGGTGGTGTCCAGCACCACGATGGCATCCTGGCCGGCCTCGATCTTCTGCACCGGGCTGCCGGCCACGTACAGGGCCACCACCTTGGCCGACTGCGCCAGGGATTCGTAGCCGACGAAGCGGGTCTTGTCACCGGTGTATTCGATGGCAGCGGCCATCTTGAACTTGCCGGCGGCGCGGGCGGCGCTCTTCTGGCGTTCCATCGCGGCAGTAAAGCCGGCTTCATCCAGCTCGACATTGCGTTCGCGGCAGATGTCGGCGGTCAGGTCCAGCGGGAAACCGTAGGTGTCGTACAGGGTGAAGGCGGTTTCGCCATCGAGCTTGCTGCTGTTGGCGGCCAGCGCGGCTTCCAGGATCTTCATGCCGTGTTCCAGCGTTTCGCCGAAACGTTCTTCTTCCTGCTTCAGGACCATCTCGACGCGCTCGGCGGCTTCCGGCAGTTCCGGATAGGCCGCGCCCATCTGCACCACCAGGTCCTTGACCAGCTTGTGGAAGAACGGCTTGGTCTGGCCCAGCTTGTGGCCGTGACGCAGCGCGCGGCGGATGATGCGGCGCAGGACGTAGCCACGGCCTTCATTGCCGGGGATGACGCCGTCGACGATCAGGAAGGAGGTCGCACGGATGTGGTCGGCGATCACGCGCAGCGAGGCGTTGGACAGGTCGCTGATGCCGGTTTCGCGGGCAGCGGCCTTGATCAGCGCCTGGAACAGGTCGATCTCGTAGTTGCTGTGCACGTGCTGCAGGATCGCGGCCAGGCGCTCCAGGCCCATGCCGGTATCCACGCAAGGCGCCGGCAGCGGGGTCAGGGTGTATTCACCGGTGGCCGGGTCGAGCTGGCGGTCGAACTGCATGAACACGTTGTTCCAGATCTCGATGTAGCGGTCGCCGTCGGCGTCGGGGCTGCCCGGGGGGCCGCCCCAGACGTCCGGGCCGTGGTCGTAGAAGATTTCGGAACAGGGACCGCAGGGGCCGGTTTCGGCCATCTGCCAGAAGTTGTCGGAGGCGTAGGGCGCGCCCTTGTTGTCGCCGATGCGCACCACGCGCTCGGGCGGCAGGCCGATTTCCTTGGTCCAGATGTCGTAGGCTTCATCGTCGGTCTGGTAGACGGTGGCCCAGAGCTTGTCGGCCGGCAGGCCATAGACCTGGGTCAGCAGTTCCCAGGCCCACTTCAGCGATTCGCGCTTGAAGTAGTCGCCGAAGGACCAGTTGCCCAGCATTTCGAAGAAGGTGTGGTGGCGCGCGGTGTAACCGACGTTTTCCAGGTCGTTGTGCTTGCCGCCGGCGCGCAGGCAGCGCTGCACGGAGGCCGCGCGCACGTAGTTGCGCTTGTCGGTACCCAGGAACACGTCCTTGAACTGAACCATGCCGGAATTGGTGAACAGCAGGGTCGGGTCATTGCCCGGCACCAGGCTGGAGGAGCGGACGATGGTGTGTTCTTTGGATTCAAAGAATTTCAGAAACTTGTCGCGAATTTCGGCTGAGTTCATGTTCGAAGACGGATAAATGGGCCTGATGCCGCCGCTTGCGCGCAGATCCGGCCCGGATGGGAGTCGGTGCAAAAAACGATTGCGAACCAATGATTATACGTGATCCCGGCCCGGATACGCAGGCTTGCCCACCGCGCTCCAATGCCCTGCGGCCCTGCCTGCCCGTGCGGCGGCAGTGCGCTGCAGGCGAAAAAAAACCCGCCGGGAAAATCCCGCGCGGGTTACAGGTTCGGCTGACCCGGCATGGCGCGCTATCCTGCGCCGCCGGACCTTAACTGTGCCAGCCGAACCTTCCGGTAAAACCAAGTGCGGGCCGCGCTGTGCGGGCCGCCACCAGAAGACCGGAGAATCAGGCGCCCTTGTTGACCGGCACCGGGTTGGTCTTCTTGCCCTTCTTGTGCTTGTGCTTCTTGGCCTTCTTCGCATGCTTCTTGTGCTTCTTGTGAGCAGGCTTGGCAGCCGGGGCTTCAGCGGCGGGTGCGCCAGCCGGAGCCGGTGCGGGCTGGGCCAGGACCGGCATGGCGAAGGCGGCGACGAGTACGGCAGCCAGCAGTTTGTTGATCTTCATCGTTTTCCTCTATCTCTCAGTGTTGTGTGCTTCCACAAGTCCACCGGCGTGCTCACGGGCGCCGGCCTTGTGCTTCCTTAACGCAAGATTTTCGCGACGCGTTGACAACAACTGTCGACTGCCCTCCAGTTATTGTTGTCCGCATGCAAATCATAGCTATCGTGTGAGGATTCAGTCCGCCGGTAAGAGCGTAATTTGCCGTTCATTTCCACGCTGCGCGACGTGAACAATGCGGGCAGCGTGGGGGAGGATGTCTTACCAGGCGTCGGCCGCGATGAGATCGATGCGATCGGTACAGAAGGCGTCCACGCCCCACTGGCGGATTTCCTCTGCGCGCGCCATGTCGTTGACGGTGTAGCAGAAGAGGCCATAGCCGGCGCCTTTCACGGCAGCCGCCAGGGCCGGGGTGAGGTGCTTGTGGTTGGTGTGCAGCGCGACGGCCTGCAACTGTTCCAGGCGCGCCTGCCAGTCTTCGGGAATCACATCCACCAGGTAGCCGCGCGGCAGGGCGGGCGCCGCGTCCTTGGCCGCCAGCAATGCTTCGTAGGAGAACGAGGACAGCACCGGCAGCACTGCCCCGCTCTTGCCGGTGAAGCGGCGCGCCACGGCCTGGGCGGTCAGCTCCCCGGTGCGGCGGGCGAATTCGGCGGCGGCGGGCTTGATCTCGACATTCATCCAGATCCCCTCGGCCAGGCAGAAATCCAGCCCCTGCTCCAGCGTGCAGAGGCGTTCCCCGGCGAAGCGAGCATCCAGCCAGGCACCGGCTTCCAGCTCGCGCAGCCCGGCCCAGTCGGTCTCGGCGATCTTGCCGGTCCCTGGCAGGGTGCGGCCGCGCTGCGGGTCGTGCATCAGGATGGGGACCTCGTCGCGAGTGAGCATGACGTCGAATTCGGCGGCGTGATAGCCGTGTTCCAGGCCGCAACGAAAGCCGGCCAGGGTGTTTTCCGGTGCCAGGGTGCCGCCGCCGCGATGGGCGAGGATGCGGGGATAGGGCCACATGATGTTCTCTCCGAGGGTAGGCCTTGCAGAAGGGTCAAGGCGGTCGGCGCATAAGGTAGTGCAGATCACGCCGCACCACAAGCCGTTGGCACCCGCCAAACCCCCGCCGGTCGCAAGCGGCTCGCCGGCGGCGGCATGACGGCGCATGCTTGCGCCATCATTCAACCGACCACTGCGAGGCCATCATGCGCGACACTGCCCACTCCTCCCTTTCTGACCAGAATCTTCATATCAGCGCCGCCTCGCCCGAGGAGCTTGCCCGCGCCGAGCGGCGGGTCGCGCGCCAGGTCGGCTTTTTCCATCATGTCGGCATTTACCTGGCCGTCAACACCGGCCTGATCCTGTTGAACCTGATGGGCCAGCACCGCCACTGGTGGAGCCTGGGGCCTCTCCTTGGCTGGGGAATCGGGGTACTATTCCACGCCTTGAGCGTATTCGGGCGTTTTCCCGCCGGCTGGAAGCAGGCGCTGATCGCCCGTGAACTGCGGCGCCGCTAGCCGCCAAAGAGGGCCCGGTACGCCGGGCCGCTTGCTTGCTTCATCCCTGGAAACGCATGACCCAACACGATACCGCCCTTCCGCCCCGCCTGATCGTCCTGCTGCGCCAGCTGGCGCTGGCCTTGCTGCCCACGTTGGCCATCAACCTGCTGTGCGCGCTGGTCGTGACTTACCTGATGCGCATCGGCGGCACGTTCTACGAAAACCTGCAGGTCTCGATGTGCATCGGCCTCCTGGCCATGCTGTTGATCAACGGCACGCGGCTGGCGATCTGGGGCGATGGCGAGCCCAACAAGCTGGGTTTCCTGGTGATCATCGCCGTGATGGCGCCGCTGGCCGTGCTGCTGGGACGCATCCTGGCCAGCCTGCTGATGGACCAGCCCATCCTCAACCTGGTCCCGGAGCAGAGCGACAACATCATTGCGGTGATCGTGCTGACCTTCCTGGTGTGCTTCGGCGCGACCGTCTTCTTCTGGAACCGCCAGAAGATGGCCGCCCTGCAAGCCCACGCCAGCCAGGTCGAAAAGCAGGCCGTGCAGGCGCAGCTGCAGATGCTGCAGGCCCAGATCGAACCGCACATGCTCTTCAACACGCTGGCCACACTGCAGTCGCTGATCAGCACCGACCCGCTGCAGGCCGAGCTGATGCTCAACCAGCTGGTGCAATACCTGCGCACGACCTTGTCGGCCTCGCGGGCTGACAGCACCTCGCTGCAAAAGGAATTCGACCTCATCAAGGCCTACCTGGGATTGATGTCGCTGCGCATGGGACTGCGCCTGTCGTACACCCTGCAGCTGCCGGAACACCTGGGCAAGCTGCGCCTGGCCCCGATGCTGCTGCAGCCGCTGGTGGAGAACGCCATCAAGCACGGCCTGGAGCCCAAGGTGGCCGGCGGCAACTGCACCGTGCGGGCCGCCGTCCACAATGACATGCTGGTCTTGAGCGTGCTCGATACCGGCGTGGGCCTGCCCACCA
Organism: Herbaspirillum aquaticum; assembly: GCF_002213425.1. Classification (GTDB taxonomy): domain Bacteria; phylum Pseudomonadota; class Gammaproteobacteria; order Burkholderiales; family Burkholderiaceae_D; genus Herbaspirillum; species Herbaspirillum aquaticum. The sequence goes on from NZ_NJGV01000019.1 coordinate 29,011, forward strand.
GCGTGAGCCTGAACCAGCCGCCCGCGCAGAAGGAACCGGTGATCGGCATGCACTTCGGGCTGGACAACATCCGCGAGCGCCTGGTGACGCTCTACGGGCCGCTGGCCGAACTCATCATCACCCACAACGTACCGGCCGGCGCGATGGCGCAGATCACCATCCCGCTCAAGGCCTTGAAGGCGGCGCACCGCACCAGCAAAACCAGCCGCCTGATGGATCATCACTGAGCCCCTGCCGCCTTCTCCGGAGTCCACCATGGCCGCGCCCACTGCCCTGATTGCCGAAGACGAACCGCTGCTGGCCAACGCGCTGCGCCAGGCCCTGGCGCGCTGCTGGCCGGAATTGCCCACGCCGCACCTGGCGGCCAATGGCGATGAAGCGCTGGCGCAGGCGCTGGCCCTGCTGCCGGATGTGCTGTTCCTGGATATCAAGATGCCCGGCCGCAGCGGGCTGGAGGTGGCCGGCGACTTGGCCGAGGAGTGGCCGGCGGGGCGCCCCTTCCCGCTCATCGTCTTCGTCACGGCCTACGACGATTACGCCCTGCAAGCCTTCGAGCGGGCAGCCATCGATTACCTGCTCAAACCCGTCAGCCAGGACCGGCTGGCCGTGACGGTGGCGCGCCTGCAAGGACTGCTGGCCCAGCGCGCCGGCAGCGGCCAGGACTGCCACCTGGAACGCGCATTGGCGCAACTGCGTGCGCTGTCGGCGCCCACCGTGGATGACGCGCCACCCCGGCTGGACTACATCCGCGCGGCGGTCGGCAACAAGGTGAAGATGATCCCGGTGGACGAGGTGATCTATTTCGAGGCCACCGACAAGTATGTGAATGTGGTCAGCGCCGAAGGCAGCGCGCTGATCCGTACCAGCCTGCGGGAATTGATCCCCCAGCTCGATGGCCGCCAGTTCTGGCAGATCCATCGCGGCACCGTGGTCCAGGTGCGGCAGATCCAGGCGGCCATGCGGGAGGAGAGCGGCAAGCTCTTCGTGACCCTGCGCGACCGCCCGGAGAAACTGGCGGTGAGCCGCCTGTTCGCCCATCTGTTCAGGCAGATGTAGCGGGGCGCTGCCCAGCCATCAACGGCCATAGTAATAACCGGGACCGTAATAAGGACGGTAGTAATGCGGCTGCGGCGGGCCCACCGGCACCACCACGCAGGCCGACAGCGTGGCAGCGGCCACGGCGGCGGCAACGATCAGCTTGATCCAACGGCTCATGATGCACTCCTTGTGTCTTGGCGCTTTTGTTCACTGCGCCCGGCGGGATGCCAGGCCACGCTCGCAGAGTGCCAGCCGCAGTGCCTGACAGGTAATGCATGGACGTATCTTCTGTAACAAGAACCGGTAAAAAAACTTCATATCGGCTCCAGCCGCGTTGTCAGCGGGCAAAAATTCCCGCAGGAACGGCCGCAACGCCCGTGGAAGCGGGCAGCTGCGGTAAAATGCTTGCCATCTGAATAAACAGGCATTCCTCCCGATTCATCCCATGAGCAACGAACTGAAAAACGGTCACACCCCTGCCCCCTCCACCAATTTCCTGCGCGGCATCATCGAATCCGACCTGGTCTCGGGTACTTATGCCGAGCGCAGCAGCCAGGATGGCGAGGCCCTGCCCCAGGTGGTCACCCGTTTTCCGCCCGAGCCGAACGGCTACCTGCACATCGGCCACGCCAAGTCGATCTGCCTGAACTTCGGCCTGGCCGCTGACTACGCCGGCCGCTGCCACATGCGTTTCGACGATACCAATCCCGAGAAGGAAGAACAGGAATACGTCGACACCATCCTGGACTCGGTCAAGTGGCTGGGCTTCTCCTGGGAGCATGAAGGCAAGTCGCACCTGTACTACGCCAGCAACTATTTCGACGTCATGTACGCCTGTGCCCAGGCCCTGATCCGCAAGGACCTGGCCTATGTGGACGAGCAGAACGCCGAACAGATGCGCGAAAACCGCGGCACCCTGACCGAACCCGGCAAGAACTCGCCGTGGCGCGACCGCCCGGTGGAAGAATCGCTGCGCCTGTTCGAGGAAATGCGCGACGGCAAGCATCCGGATGGCTCCATGATCCTGCGCGCCAAGATCGACATGGCCAGCCCCAACATGAACCTGCGCGATCCGGCCATCTACCGCATCCGCCACGCCACCCACCACAACACCGGCGACAAGTGGCGCGTGTACCCGATGTACACCTTCGCGCATCCGATCGAAGATGCGCTGGAAAACATCTCGCACTCCATCTGCACCCTGGAATTCGAAGACCAGCGCCCGTTCTACGACTGGCTGCTGGAGCAACTGGCCGGGGAAGGTTTCTTCAAGAAGCCGCTGCCGCATCAATATGAATTCGCCCGCCTGAACCTGACCTACATCATCACCAGCAAACGCAAGCTGCGCCAGCTGGTGGATGAAAAGATCGTCTCCGGCTGGGATGACCCGCGCATGCCGACCATCGTCGGCCTGCGCCGCCGTGGCTACACGCCCGAGGCGATCCGCCTGATGTGCGACCGCACCGGCGCCTCCAAGAACAACAGCTGGATCGACTTCAGCGTGCTCGAAGGCGCGCTGCGCGAAGACCTGGATCCCAAGGCGCCGCGTGCAGTGGCCGTGCTGCGCCCCTTGAAGCTGATCATCGACAACTTCCCGGAAGGCGTGTCCATCGATTGCAGCGCCCCGGTCTATCCGCCGGCGCATCCGGAGCACGACACCGCGCACCGCCACTTCCCGATTACCAAGGAACTGTGGATCGAGCGCGAAGACTTCATGGAAGAACCGACCAAGGGCTACTTCCGTCTCTTCCCCGGCAACAAGGTGCGCCTGCGCTACGGCTACGTGGTCGAATGCACCGGCTGCGACAAGGATGAACACGGCAACGTCATCGCCGTACACTGCAACTACTTCGAAGACAGCAAGAGCGGCACCGAAGGCAGCTCCAACTACAAGGTCAAGGGCAACCTGCACTGGGTCAGCGCCGAACACGCCCTGGCCACCGAAGTGCGCCTGTACGACCGCCTGTTCTCGGACCCGCATCCGGATGCCGGCGGCAAGGACTTCCTCGCCGCCCTGAATCCGAACTCCAAGGAAGTCATCACGGCCTACCTGGAGCCGACCCTGAAGGCCGCCAAGCCCGGCGAGATCTACCAGTTCGAACGCCACGGCTACTTCGTGGCCGACCGCGTCGATTCGACCGAGGGCCAGCCGATCTTCAACCGGGCCGTGACACTCAAGGACAGCTGGGGCAAGTAAGCCCGAACAGCTCAAGTCGGACCCGGGAAGGTCCGGCCAGGGGAATACGGCCGCATGGCCACGCGGGCGGCAGTGCGCCAGCCGCCCGTGCCAACGGGATGGCGCAGCTTGATGGCCAAGGCCACAAGCGCAGCAAGGGGAACGCATGTTCGAGCAGATCAAGATCCAGCGCCTGTCGATGTCATCCATCTACAAGCTGCTGGCCGTGGGGACCACGTTTTCGCTGGTGCCGTTTTCGACGCTGATGGGCGTGCTCTCGCTGTTCGGCGCACAGACCATCACCTGGGACGGCAAGCACCTGATCGGCTATGACGGCCTGATTGCCTCGCCCTTCATCGGCCTGTTCCTGTCGGCCTTCATCACCCTCTTCCTGGGCACCATGTGCTGTATCGGCTTGTGGCTGTATTCGCTGTGGCGTCCGCTGTCGCTGAAGGTGGAGCCGGTGGACAACCTGGACATCGACAAGCTCATTCGCGAGAGCGAAGAAGCGATGGCCACGCGCGACTGAGCAGCGACGCGCAGGGCCGCCACCGCAGCCGCCCGGCTGCGGTTCGAAAGGTCAGGGCATCAGAAGATCTTCATCCACTTCAGGAAGGCCACGGTCGCAACGCCCAGGCCGCCCATCAATCCCATCACGATCCAGAACGAGGTCTCGTCATGCAGGCCCGGCAGACCTGCCACGTTCATCCCGAAAATCCCCGATACCAGCGTGGCCGGCATCAACAGCGCGGTCAGGATGGAGAGCGCCATCAGGTTGCGGTTCATCTGCTCCGACATCTGTGAGGCGATCTCTTCCTGCAGCAGCTTGGCGCGTTCATAGACGGCTTCCACGGTGGAATGCAGCTCGTTGAGTTCATCGAGCGCATGGGTCAGGTCTTCCAGCGCCTCGCGCGGTACCCAGGCCGGGCGCAGGCGCTGGAACTGCGCCAGGATGCGGCGTTCCGGCGCGATGAAGCGGCGCAGTTCGGCCAGTTGGCGGCGAATGCCGGAGAGCTCCGCACGGTCTTCGGCACGGCGATCCGAGAGCACCGAGAATTCGATGTCGTCGACCTTGTCGTTGAGCTTGTCCAGGCGCGCATTGAAGCCATCGGCCAGGCAGCGCAGTAGCTCGGCGAAGAGATCCATGGGATTGTCGAAGCCACCGCCGTCGAGCACCTTCTGGCGCAGCATGTTGGTCGAGATCAGCGGCTGGGTGCGCAGGGTCAACAGGCGCGTGCGGTCCAGGTAGAAGTGCAGCGCGCCCTTCTCGGTGCCGGTGTCGCCGATCTCCATCTTCATATCGGTCAGCGTGCCGTAGACCCCCTCGGGGGTGGCATGCAGGCCCGGATGGGTGTCGCTGCTCAACAAAAATTCAGTGATGTACTCGGGAATGTCGCTGTGATGGGCCAGCCATTGCTGGATCTTCACATCGGCCGTCTTGACGTGCAGCCAGGTGAAATCCGGCGCACTCGGATGATAGTCGATGACTTCATTCCAGTTCATCTGGCGCGCATGGCCCTCTTCGAAGCGGAAGGCGCAGATGAATCCGGCCGGCTCATAGAGCAGGTGCAGGGCTTGCGGGGTGTCCGGCGGATTGTGCATGGGCGGGCGGGTCGGGAATGGGCCAGGGGCAATGAACGACCCCGCATTCTAACGACCGGTTTTGACAAATTTGTGACAGCGCCATGACGGGCGCCAGGCGCCGGCCGCTTCCCGCAGACTCGCCGGCTCAGTAATTGAAGTTGCGGTTGCCCCAGGCTTCGCGGGCGGCACCGCAGACCCGGATCTGCGCCTCATTCATGCCGGACGTGCCGTTCAACTGGCACTGGTCGGAGACCGATTTGGCCTCCTCGATATTCTTGCGGAAATAGGCGTAATCCTTCTTGCCGGCCACGGCGTCACAAGCCGAAAGCAAAGGCAGGGCGATGCACAGCAGCGCTGGCAGGCGGAGGGCGGAGTTCATGCGGTGATTCCCCTGAAAGGCGGGCCAGGCCCGCGACAGGCAGCGGCTGGAATGCGCTTCCGGCCGGCCCTTCCCCGGGGCCATGGCGGCGGCGCTGCGCTGCAACGCGACAGAGTATAGACAGCCACTGAGGATTGCTCAACGGAAATCTTCACTCTCCTCACATCATGGTAGAACAAAAAAGGCCGGTCACCAGGACCGGCCTTGCCGCTGTTGCATCGGCGTCTTGTCAGGATGAAATCATCCGCGACGCTTGAGCAGGGCGTGCAGGATGATGGCACCGAAGGTGGCGGTCCCGATGCCGCCCAGCGCAAAGCCGCCCATCTTCAGCGTGAAGTCGCCGGCGCCCAGCACCAGCGTGACGGCAGCCACGATCAGGTTGGTATTGTTGGAGAAATCGACCTTGTTCTCGACCCAGATGCGGGCACCCGACACGGTGATGAGACCGAACACCACGATCGACACGCCGCCCAGCACCGCGCCGGGAATGGTCAGGATGACGGCGCCGAACTTGGGCGAGAAGCCCAGCAGGATGGCAATGACGGCTGCCACCACGAAGACCAGGGTGGAGTAGATCTTGGTGACGGCCATCACGCCGATGTTCTCGGCATAGGTGGTCACGCCGGTGCCGCCGACACTGCCCGAGAGCATGGTGGCCAGGCCGTCGCCGATGAAAGCACGGCCGATGTAGCGATCCAGGTTCTGGCCGGTCATGGCCGAGACGGCCTTGATGTGGCCCAGGTTCTCGGCCACCAGGATGATGGCCACCGGTGCCAGCAGTGCCATGGCGCTGCCCTGGAATACGGGCGCTGCGAAGTGCGGCAGGCCGAACCAGGCGGCGTTGGCCACGGTGGAAAAGTCGATCGGCTTGCCCAGGCCCATGCCGTTGGTCAGCACGGCGTAGAGCACATAGGCCAGCAGCAGGCCGATCAGGATCAGCAGGCGCTGCAGCATGCCGCGCGTGAATACCGCCACGAAGCCCACGCACAAGATGGTCGCCAACGCCATCCAGCTGTCGAAGCTGCTGCCGGAGACGCCCTTGACCGCGATCGGTGCCAGGTTCAGGCCGATGACCGCCACCACCGCGCCGGTCACCACCGGCGGCATCAGGGACTCGATCCAGCGGGTGCCCACGCCGGAGACGATCAGGCCGATCACCGCATACACGGCGCCGCAGGCGATGATGCCGCCCAGTGCCACGCCCAGGTTGGCGTTGGGGCCGGAGCCGGCATAACCGGTCACGGCGATGACCAGGCCGATGAAGGAAAAGCTCGACCCCAGGTAGCTCGGCACGCGGCCGCCCACCAGCAGGAAGAACAGCAGGGTACCGACGCCCGACATCAGGATCGCCAGGTTGGGATCGAAGCCCATGAGCAGCGGGGCCAGCACGGTCGAGCCGAACATGGCCACCACGTGCTGCACGCCCATGGCCAGCGTCTGCGGCGCAGGCAGCCGCTCATCGGCGGCGATCACGGCCCCCTGGCCGTCGTTGGTGCTTTGGCGCAGCCGCCATTGGGGGAAATACGAACCCGACATGGAGATCCCTTTCGTTGTGGATTTGTTTTGATTTGTACGTGGATGTGGAACGGGGGCTAGTGTATTGAGCGCTCGCACAAATAACAATTGCTGCGGCGCTGCACCGCCAAAAAAATCCGTAAAAGATTTCGGCCGGCCCGCATGCTGCTGCCCGGCGGTGCAAAAACGGCGGCCATGCCCGCCCCTTGCCCCAAAACAGATCGCCCGTTTGCGCAAACGCGGGCGTGCTTTCCCGGGCATGTTTCTTGCGCCTCGGGAGCGGTTAGAATCACGTCCCCGATTGTTCCCTGCCATGTCGATGATCAACCTCACCACCCCTGCCCTGCTGTTTCCCGCGACCTCGCTGTTGCTGCTGGCCTATACCAACCGCTTCCTGGTGCTGGCGCAGCTGATCCGCAACCTGCAGAACCAGGGCCAGAACGATGAACGCGGGCTGGTGATCCGGCAGATCCTCAATCTCAGGAAGCGCATCGTGCTGACCCGCTACATGCAGGCGCTGGGGGTCTCCAGCTTCATCATGTGCGCCGTCTCGATGTACCTGATCTTCGTGGACCTCAATCGCTGGGCCGAGGTGTTCTTCGGCATCAGCCTGATGTTGCTGGTGGCCTCGCTGCTGGTATCGCTGTGGGAAATCATGATCAGCACGCGCGCCATCGAAATCACGCTGGAAGACATGGCGCAGAAGCTGGAAAAGCGCGGCATCCTGGTCGAATGAAAGTTTTTCAGGCAGGCGCCGATCCGGTTGAAAGCCCGGTTCGGGCGAACATGTGATAATCGAGCCGCCCGGCTTGCGCCGGGCACCCCTCGACTATGCACTGGAGACCTACATGATCCTGGAACTGGCGGACATCCGCATCCAACCCGGCAAGCAAGCAGAATTCGACGAAGCCATCCAGCGCGGCCTGGCGCAGACCATCAGCAAGGCCCGCGGTTATCTCGGCCACAAGGTCCAGAAAGGCATCGAATCGCCCGAGCGCTACCTGCTCATGGTCTACTGGGCCACCCTGCAAAACCATACCGTGGATTTCCGTGAATCGCCCGCCTTCACCGAATGGCGCGGCATCGTCGGCCCCTTCTTCGCCGGTGCACCGGTGGTGGAACACTTCGCACTGCTGACCGAATCGGCCTGAGACCGCAAGCGCGCCATCGGCGCCGACGCCACACCGCGCACCGGCAGCGCCACCCGGCCCGGCGCTGCGGAACGTTTGCCGCCCGCCCCTGACTAAAGGGCAGGCCCTGGGGGCAGGCTGAACCAGCCGCCCCCACAGGCAGCAACCCGATGAAGCGCCGCCATGACAACAGCGCCGGTCCGCACCGCGCGCAGGAACACCAGAATGACCACACTGCCCCGTTTAGCCTCCCCCTCCGCTCGCCCCCTGCGCGCCGGCGCCTGTGCGCTGGGTCTGCTGCTGGCGCTGTCCGGCTGCAACAACTTCAGCGGCGACGAACAGCAGCAGGCCGAGGTCATCGGCAATTTCTATCGCATCCACCTCAAGAACCACGCCCCGGGCCTGCCCTCGGCTGAGGAACTCAAGCAGTTCGAACCGCTGGTCAGCCGTGCCCTGTATTCCCTGCTGACCCGCGCCGAAGCCGCCGACGTGCGCTACCACAGCGTGGCCGGTCCGCAGGCCGCTCCCATCATCGAGGGCGACGTGTTCACCTCCCTGTATGAAGGGGCGACCTCCTTTGCCGTGCAATCCTGCGACAGCGAAGCCGACCGGGCCTCCTGCCAGGTCGCCTTCCGCTACCAGAAGGAAGGCGCCGACGAATCCTGGAATGACAAGATCCTGCTGGTGCGCGAAGAGCGCCAGTGGCGCATCGACGATATCGAGTTCATCGGCAACGACCAGTCCTCGCAGCGCGAATACCTGAGCGACAACCTCACCGACGCCATTGCCCAGGCCCAATGAGCCGGCGCGGCTCGCCGGCGACGGCGCGCTGCGGAATTGGCGGCTTTTTGGCGGTGTGTTCCCGCTCTACCTGCTCTGCCGTAACGCGTAAGATGCGGCTCTGTCAGACTGGTCGCATTGCGCGCCTCGGGGCCCGCTGTGCACCGGTCGGCAGAACATATCAAAATGACAACGGCATCATGGAACAACACGCCAGCGCGCACGAGCGGCTGGTCCAGGGAGAATCGGATTGAAGCGGATCGGTAAGACACTCATCGTCGCCGCCAGCCTGCTGCTTGCAGCATGCTCGGCCAATGAAGAGGGCAAGGCCAAGGAGCTGGTGACGGAGTTCTACCAGACCCATGCCTCGAACCGTCCCTCCGGCGCCCTGACGTTGAAGGAACTGATTACCTTCCGCCGCTTCCTGTCGGTGCCGCTGTTCGACCTGTTGAAGGATGTCTCGGTGGCGCAGGAAGCCCGCGCCGCGCAGTCCGCGGCCGAACTGGCGGCCGATCCCGATGCCGATCCCTTGTCGCCGCTGGTGCAAGGTGACCTCTTCACGGGCAATCCCAATGGCGCTTCCACCTTCCGCGTGCTCCAGTGCGAAGCGCAGGAACGCGAGGCCAGTTGTTCCGTGGAACTGATCTATAGCGACGCCAAGCTGCAGTCGCCGGCCAAGTGGACCGACAAGATCCTGATGACCCGCGATGCGCGCGGCTGGATCATCGACAACATCCAGTACGCCGGCGGCAACGCCCCCATGCGCAGCGGCACGCTGCAGGACGCCATGCGCACGCTCTTGAAACGCGACGCGGCCCCCATGGTGCCGCTGGCACCGGCCGCTCCCGCTGCGCCAGCCAAATGAGGACAGGCCGGCAACGGCCCTGTCAGGCGCGGCGCAGCAGGTCGAAATAATCCGGCTTCATCACCCGGCCTGCCCCTTGGCGTGGCGGCAAGGACGGCACAAGGCTCTATAATCGCGCGATTCCCTTAGAAGCCGTCCGCGATGCCCAATCACACCTTCCTCTGGCACGACTACGAAACCTTTGGCGCCGTGCCGCGCCGCGACCGTCCCTCGCAGTTCGCTGCCGTGCGCACCGATGCCGAGCTCAACGAGATCGGCGAGCCCATCATGCTGTACTGCAAGCCGGCTCCGGACTACCTGCCCGACCCGGTATCCTGCCTGATCACCGGCATCACCCCGCAGCACTGCCTGGAGCACGGCGTCCCCGAACATGAGTTCGCCGCCCGCATCGAGCAGGCGCTGGGCGAGCCCGGCACCATCGGCGTGGGTTACAACACCATCCGCTTTGACGATGAAGTCACGCGCTTCATGTTCTGGCGCAACCTGATCGATCCGTATGCCCGCGAATGGGCCAACGGCTGCGGCCGCTGGGACCTGCTCGACGTGGTCCGCCTGACCTATGCGCTGCGTCCGGAAGGCATCCAGTGGCCGACCAAGGAAGACGGCAGCGTCAGTTTCAAGCTGGAGCATCTGTCCAAGGCCAATGGCCTGGTGCATGAAGCGGCGCACGATGCACTCTCCGATGTGCGCGCCACCATCGCCCTGGCACGCCTGATCCGCCAGAACAATCCGCGCCTGTTCGATTTCGCGCTGGCCTTGCACAAGAAGGACAAGGCCGCGGCCGAAATCGGCTTGCCGGCGGCCAAGCCCTTCCTGCACGTCTCCGGCATGTTCCCGGTGGCCAACGGCTGCCTGGCGCTGATGTGGCCGCTGGGCATGCATCCGACCAACAAGAATGAAGTGATCGCCTGGGATCTGGCCTACGACCCGAGTGAACTGGCAGGCATGGATGCCGCCAGCGTGCGTGAACGCATGTTCACCAAGCGCGAGGAGATGCCTGAAGGCATGGTCCGCCTGCCGGTCAAGAGCATTCACCTGAACAAGTCGCCGATGGTGGTCGGCAGCCTCAAGACACTGTCTGCCGAGCGCGCCGCGCAACTGAACATCGATGTCGACCTGGCCCTGCGCCATGCGGAAAAGGCCGCCGCCCTGCCCGACCTGGGCCCGCTGTGGCGCGAGGTCTACCAGCGCGAGCACGAGGCGTCGCCGGACGTGGATGAAGATCTGTACGGCGGCTTCATCGGCAACGGCGACCGCCGCCAGCTGACCCAGCTGCGTGCTCTGCCACCGCAGGCGCTGGCCGGTGCCAGCGTGGCCTTCGACGATATGCGCCTGAATGAAATCCTGTTCCGCTACCGGGCACGCAATTTCCCCGGGACCTTGAGCCCCGAGGAAGCGCAGCACTGGGAAGAACACCGCGCCGCGCGCCTGTTTGAAGGCGCTGGCGGTGCGCGTACCGTCGCGCAGCTGTTCGAGCAGATCGACCAGTTGCAGGAAGAGGCTGACGACGAACGCACCCAGGACATCCTCGGTGCGTTGTATGACTATGCGGAGATGATTGCACCGGCCAACCAGTAAGGTCCGGCGCGCGCCTGTCCTATTCGGGGGCGGCTTCGCCCTGCGCTGCGGCAGCTGCCTTGCCCTGCGATTTCAGCTTCATGATGAAGTCGCGCAAGGCCGGCTGGATATCCTCGAACAGCGGATGCTTGCGATTCTTGAGCATCACCTCCGAAAACAGTTTCAGGCCCAGCGCCAGCTGCGCGCTGGTGTCGCTGTCGAACTGCCCGTTGCCACGCAGGCGGGCGACGATACTGAAGATATCGTCATGGTTGCCCGCCTCGAAACTCAGGGGCGCATGCAAAGGCTGGCCCTCCGAGGCCGTGGCCAGGTGCTCCAGGGTGATGCGGTAGCGATGTTCTTTCATGTGAAGTTCCTTTCCAGAATCCCTGATCCGCGGATCAGGTGCGTTCTACCGCCACGGCGGCGCGGTCGATGATGTCGATGATGGCATGCAGTTCTTCCTTGGCCAGCTTGCCCTTGGCCAGGCGCGTATGCAGGGCCATGCGGAAATTCTGTACGGCGCGGCGCAGTTCGGGCGAATCGGCGTCGGGACGTTCCTGGCGGCGCAGTTCGAACTTGCGCAGCACCTGCTGCAGCAATTCGGCGTTTTCCTTTTCTCCCAGATAGGCTTGGCCCTCGGCACTGAGGGTGTAGAGCTTCTTGCCGCCGTCCTCGCCCTGCACCGAGGCATGGCCCATTTCTTCCAGCAGTGTCAGGGTCGGGTAGATCACGCCGGGGCTGGGGCTGTAGCCGCCGCCGACGAGCTGCTCGATGGCCTTGATCATGTCGTAGCCGTGGCGCGGCTTTTCCTGCAGCAGATGCAGCATCACAATGCGCAATGCGCCCTGCTCGAACATGCGCGCGCCGCGTCCGCCGCCGCCTTCACGGCCGCCGGGGCCATGATGGCCGCGCGGACCGCGGGCGTCTTCGTCGTCGAACAGGCCGCCGCCATGATGCCCACGGTCGTGGCGCTGGTGCTTGGGGCCGTGGCCGGGCTGGCCGGGGTGATTGAATAAATGCTTGAACATGGTGTTTCCTTCTTGTCAGGTGGCTGAGGCAGCGACTGACGCACGCTGCGTGTCGATCGATATAGCCAAGATATATCTTAATTCGCGGTATTTAAAGATATATCTTAATAATATTTCAGAAGAGTTTCCAAAAAAGAAATCTGAAGCAAAAAGCTTCACCGTCAGTCCGGCGACATTGGCGACGGGCCGGAAGTGCTATGGTTTTGACGCTGCATCGACAACAAATGAACAAGGAGACACGCATGACCCAAGCTACCGCGTCCAATGCGCCCATTGGCCGCTTCCCGATCCCCGATCTTCATGGGCTGCCGGAGGACATCCGCAGCCGCATCCTGGCCGTGCAGGAAAAGTCCGGATTCATCCCCAACGTATTCCTGGTGCTGGCGCATCGCCCGGATGAATTCCGCGCCTTCTTCGCCTATCACGATGCGCTGATGGACAAACCCGGCGGCCTCACCAAGGCCGAGCGCGAAATGATCGTGGTGGCCACCAGCAATGCCAACCAGTGCCAGTACTGTGTGGTGGCGCATGGTGCCATCCTGCGCATCCGCGCCAAGGATCCGCTGCTGGCTGACCAGGTCGCGATCAATTACCGCAAGGCCGACATCAGCGCGCGGCAGAAGGCCATGCTGGACTTCGCCATGAAGGTGTCGGCCAGCGCCTGGGCTGTGAATGAAGAAGATTTCGCCACGCTCAAGACGCATGGCTGGGCAGAGGAAGATGTCTGGGACATGGCCGCCATCGCGGCCTTCTTCGGGATGTCGAACCGACTGGCCAATGTGACCAGCATGCGGCCCAATGAGGAGTTCTACCTGCTGGGACGCCTGCCCTAGGGCCTGTTCACATTAAATCTGCGAGTGCGAGAGGTCGCCAAGCGTTGACTGCCTAGGCGCAGCGACGCGCCGTGGTGGTGCCACGGCAAGGAGCTGCAACAACGGCAGGCGACGCTTGGCGGCCTCTCCCGGAGGGTTGCCCCCAGAAGGCGCGCTGGCCGCGTTGCACGTCGGGGCTGGTGGCACCACCACCAGCCCCGACGCGCGCCTTGCCACCACGCCTTCTGGGGGCAACGCATCTCGCAGATTTAATGTGAACAGGCCCTAGCAGTGAGGCGGAAAAGCAACGGAGATCAGCGCTGGCCCGCGTGCCAGCGCGCCACCCGTTGCAGGCAGTCGTGCAGGCCGCCCTGCACCAGCTCGGCAGCATGCGCCAGCATGAGGTTGCGCGGCAGGCCGAAGTCCTCGATGAACATGCCGGCATGGCAGACACCCGGCTCGGCCTGGGGCACCTGTTGCAGCAAATCCTGCGCAGGCGTGTTGTAGCACCATACCTTCTTGCCGCGTCCGACGGCATAGCCGATCTCGAAGACCGTGCCCGAGTCCGGCTCATGGCCACGGAAATCGCACACATTGGCCACCACATAATCGGCCGAGTCGATCAGCGCCACGTTGATCTCGTAGATGCGGCGTGCGACCTCGGCCTTGCTGTCGCCGCTGACCTCGTCATCACCGGGACACAGGGCGACCAGCCCGAGTTCGGCGCACCACTGCTTGATCTGCTGTTTGTGCTGCGCATAGTCGCGCTGGAAGACATCGGGGCCGGCCAGGTAGATGCGGGGCTGCGGGGTCATGGTTCATCCTGTGGAATACGCGGGAACCGGCAGCATAACGCAAACCTTCATATCGCTAAGAACGCAGCTGCGCCACGATCTCCGCACGGTCGAAATCTGCAGCGAAATCATCCACCTGCACGCTCTGGTCGCCATAGTGGGCGAAGGCATCGAGCGCGTCCTTCTCCTGCTGCGAGATCAGTTGGCGTTCCAGCGCCAGCGCGCTCCAGGCCGGCACTTCCAGCAGGCTCTGCGGCATCGGCGGCAGCTTGCCTTCCTTGATGTCGGACTTGAGGCGATGTTCCAGTTGCTGCACCACCGGCGCGAGCACGAAGGCTTTCTCGCCGCAGGCCAGCGGATCGCCCTCGCGCGGCAGGTAAGCATCGGCCACCAGGCGGTTGCGGCTCTCCCCCGGGGTCTGCATGGCCTGGGCCAGGCGCGTGCCGAGCACATCGGAAGGCTTGCGGTAGGGCAGGCCCAGCGGGAAGATCAGCACCCGCAGCAGCACCGCGATGATCGGATTGGGGAAGTTGTGCAAGACATCGAGAATGGCTTCCTGGGCGCGATGCAAGGCATCCTGCACCGACCAGTCCACATAGGGCAGGTCCTCTTCCTGCCGACCCTCATCCTCGAAACGCTTCAGTACCGCCGAAACCAGATAGAGCTGCGAAACCACATCACCCAGCCGCGCCGAAATCCGCTCGCGGAATTTGAGCGTGCCGCCCAGCACACCCATGCTCACATCGGTGAGCAGCGCAAAGGCCGACGACAGATGCGCCACCGCACGGAAATAACCGCGCGTGGCGCGTGCGGCATGGCTGGATGAAGGCAGCAGCCAGCCCCGGCTGATGCCGCCCACGAAGCTGCGTGCCGCATTGGCAGCCACGAAGGAGAGATGCCCGAAAAGCAGGCGGTCGAACTCCTGCACGGCGCGCTCGCGGTCTTCATCGGCGGCGGTGGCCAGTTCCTGCAGGACGTAGGGATGGCAGCGGATCGCCCCCTGCCCGAAGATGATGAGGCAGCGGGTCAGGATGTTGGCCCCTTCCACCGTAATGGCGATGGGCACCTGCTGGTAAGCCCGCGCCAGGAAGTTGCCCGGTCCCATGCAGATGCCCTTGCCGCCGATCACGTCCATGCCGTCATTGACTACCATGCGCCCGCGCTCGGTGACGTGATACTTGGAGATGGCCGAGATGACCGAGGGCTTCTCGCCCGCATCCACTGCCAGCGCCGACAAGCGGCGCGTGGCATCCATCATGTAGAGATGCCCGCCCATGCGCGCCAGGGCTTCCTGCACGCCTTCGAACTTGCCGATCTCGATCTTGAACTGGCGCCGCATGGCGGTATAGGCACTGGTACCGCGCACGGCCAGCTTGGAAAAACCGACGCTGGACGACGGCAGCGAAATCGCCCGCCCGGCCGCCAGGCATTCCATGAGCATGCGCCAGCCGCGTCCGACCTGCTCGGCACCGCCGATCACCCACTCCATCGGAATGAAGACATCGCGCCCCTCGGTCGGACCGTTCTGGAAGACCGCATTGAGCGGCCAGTGACGGCGTCCGGTGATCACGCCCGGATGATCGGTCGGGATCAGGGCGCAGGTGATGCCGGGTTCGGCGTTGCTGCCCAGCAGCCCCTCCGGATCGCGTACGCGGAAGGCCAGGCCCAGCACGGTGGCAATCGGTGCCAGGGTGATGTAGCGCTTGCTCCAGGTGACGCGGAAACCCAGCGTCTCGCGGCCCTCATGCTCGCCCTTGCAGACGATGCCCACATCGGGAATGGCGGCCGCATCCGAACCCGCGTAGGGACTGGTCAGCGCGAAACACGGAATCTCCAGCCCCTGCGCCAGGCGCGGCAGGTAATGATTTTTCTGGGACTCGGTACCGTAATGCAGCAGCAATTCAGCCGGACCCAGCGAGTTGGGCACCATCACCGCGATGGCGGCGGCCGAACTGCGTGAGCCCAGCTTCATCACCACCTGCGAATGCATGTAGGCCGAGAACTGCTTGCCGCCATATTGGCGCGGAATGATCATGCCCAGGAAACCCTTGTCCTTGATGAACTGCCAGGCTTCGGGCGGCAGGTCCTGGGTCTTCACGCTGGTGTCCCAGTCGCTGACCATGGCGCACAGCTGCTCGACTTCGTTGTCGAGGAAAGCTTGTTCCTCCGGTGTCAGGCGCGGCGCGGGCAGCTCGAAGAGGCGCTTCCAGTCCGGCTTGCCGGAGAACAGTTCGGCGTCCCACCAGACGGTACCGGCCTCGATGGCATCGCGTTCGGTGGCGGACATGCGCGGGGCGATCTTGCGGAACAGATCCAGTGCCGGACGCGTCATCAAGGACTGCCGCACGGACTTGATGGCCACCAGCAGCGTGGGCGTGAAGAACAGGATGGCCAGCAGCACCAGCACCGGCAACTCGATATCAGCCAGGCGCGCACCCAGCCAGATCAGCACTGCTTCAGCTACCAGCCAGACCCACGCGCTGGCGCGCATCATCATGAGGGCCAGCGCGCCGGCGATGAGAAGAATGAGCCAGATGATCATGTCGCCTCCTGTACTGTTGTCATTGTGAGGATGAGGAATGCAGGCTGTCGGGAACAGTGTGGCATTGATTGCCGACAGCGCCAAGCCACTCTCCGCCTTATCACCCTCCTGCTGGCCCACCCTACACCGCCAGCTCATCCAGCGGAATCGGACAGTGCAACCTGGCCCGGTCAGACAACGCCCGACATGCCCCCGCCGATGGCATCCATTACAATCGCGCCATTGCAGACAGCAGCACCGGAGAACAGATCATGAAATGGGAAGGCAATCGCGAAAGCGACAACGTGGAAGACCGCCGTGGCGAGGATGGCGGCGGGGGCGGCGGCTTTGGCTTCGGCGGGCGCTCCATCGGGCTGGGCACGGTTGCAGTGGCCCTGGTGGCCTCCTATTTCCTGGGCATCAATCCGCTGACCATGCTCAACCTGCTCTCGGGCGGTGGCTCGCCAGCGCCGGTGCAGCAGCAGGCGCCCTCCCACAAGCCTTCGCCCAACGACCAGATGGCGCGCTTCGTCTCCACCGTCCTGGCCGACACCGAAGATACCTGGGGCCAGATCTTCGCCAGCAATGGCAAGCAGTACGTGCGGCCCAAGCTGGTGCTGTTTTCCGGCAGCACGCCGACGGCCTGCGGTACCGGCCAGACCGCTACCGGCCCCTTCTACTGCCCCGGCGACCAGAAGGTGTATATCGACCTGTCGTTTTATGAACTGATGAAGCAGCGCTTCAAGGTGTCCGGCAATTTTGCGCAGGCTTACGTGATCGCGCATGAAGTCGGGCACCACGTGCAGCACCTCATGGGCATCTCCGACAAGGTCGACGCCGCCCGCCGCAACGCCACCGAAAAGCAGGCCAACGCCATGTCGGTGCGGCTGGAGCTGCAGGCGGACTGCTTTGCCGGGGTCTGGGCCTATCACGCCAACCAGGCGCGCCACATCCTCGAAGAAGGCGACATCGAAGATGCCTTGAATGCCGCCTCGGCCATCGGCGACGATGCCCTGCAACGCCAGGCGCGCGGCGTGGTCGTACCGGATTCATTCACCCATGGCAGCTCGGCGCAACGCGTGACCTGGTTCAAGCGCGGCATTTCCGAAGGCAAGGTCAGCGCCTGCAACACCTTCGCCGCCAAGGAACTTTGATTCACTGACCACTGACATCACAACGAGGAGACCTCCCGCATGACCCTATCCTACTGGTGCATCCTGATTGCCGGCCTGATGCCGGTCTTCACCATCGCCGTGGCCAAGTACGGCCGGCGCGACTTCGACAATGCCGAACCGCGCGCCTGGCTGGACAAGCAGACCGGCGTGCGCCGCCGTGCCGATTATGCGCACCGCAACCATTTCGAGGCCTTCCCCTTCTTTGCCGCCGCCGTGCTGGTAGCGCAGCAAGTGGGCGCTCCGCAGGGACAGATCGATGGCGCCGCGCTGGTGTTCATCGTCGCCCGCATCCTCTATACGGTGCTCTACCTGACCGACAAGCCCTCGCCCCGTTCAGCGGTGTGGCTGGTCGGCTACCTGAGCGTGATTGCGCTGTTCGTCATCGCTGCGCGCGCCTGAGCGAGGAGCCGGCCATGCCCCATCCCGCCGCCAACCAACTGCCCGCCATGCGCACTGCCCTGGAAGCCCTGCGCTCAGGCCAGGGGGACATCGCCTCCCTGTGCCGTACCTGGCGCGCCCGGGAAGATGTCTTCACTGCCCTGCCGCCGCGCTATCGCCAGGTAGCCGAAGACCTGCTGGGCCGACTCGAGGCAGGCAGTCTCTTTACCGAAGAAAGCTGCTCCTTCAGCCAGAAGGACCTCACCGACAGCCTCTCCACCTGGCTGGACAAGGCGCAGCAGACGCTGGAGTCCGCCGCCTGAACACCGGGACGGCTGGACAAAAGTGCGCGCCGGGCGTACCGTACCGCTCCCCCGACCCGCCTGTTGCGGCCGGGGTTTCCGAAAGAAAGCACATGCAAAAGATCACCTTCCCGCTGCAAGGCCATCCCTATGTCGAGCTGAACCAACTGCTCAAACTCTGCGGCCTGTGCGACAGCGGCGGCGCCGGCAAGCAGCTGGTGGCCGATGGCCAGGTCAAGGTCGACGGCAAGCTGGAGACCCGCAAGACCTGCAAGATCACCGTCGGCCAGAAAGTGACGCTGGGCGACGTGCAGATCACGGTGCTGGCCGAATGAGTCCGCACGCCAGCGCCGAAGAGGTACTGGATTTCTGGTTCGGTACCGGATGGGACCAGTTGCCCGCGCACCAGGTCGCCGAACGCCAGAAAAAGCTGTGGTGGAGCAAGAACCCGGACATTGACGCCCAATGCCGCACCCGCTTCGAACCCATGGTGCAACAGGCGGCCGCCAACCAGCTCGACGACTGGACCGAGTCCCCGCGCAGCATGCTGGCGCTGATCCTGCTGCTGGACCAGATGCCGCGCAACATCTACCGCGATACCCCGCAAGCCTTCGCCTTCGATGAACTGGCGCGCCAGTGCAGCCACCTGGCGCTGGCCATGGGACTGGATGCGGCATTGCCGCCGCTGGCCCGGGTATTCGTCTACCTGCCGCTGGAACACGCCGAAGACCTGGACGACCAGGAGTACGTGGTGCAACTCATGCGCAGCCTGGCCAAGTCGGCCAGCGGCGAGGACAAGCCGGCCTTCGATGATTATGCCGACTATGCGCGGCGGCACCATGCCGTGATCGAACGCTTCGGGCGCTTCCCCCATCGCAACCGCATCCTGGGGCGGGAGAACACTCCGGAAGAAACCGAATTCCTCAAGCAGCCGGGTTCCTCCTTCTGAAGTTTTCGATAGTGGCAAACTGATTCGGCGTTTTGCTGGAGCGTCATTTTCTTTTTCCCTAGACTCGCGGGCTTTCCTTTCCAGGATTTGCCATGCGTGCTCGCTCCCGTGGTTTTTCGATGATGGAGGTGCTGGTGGCCATGCTGGTCATCGGCACCGGTGCCCTGGCCATTGCCATGCTGCAGCTGCATGCCCTGCGCAGCGGCCAGGACAGCAGCCTGCAAGCGCGCGCCACCCTGATGGCCCAGGAACTGGCGGAATTGCGCGCGGCCCTGCCACCGCCGTCCGGCGCCACCGATCCGACGCTCTTTTCCCTCACTCCCGGCCGCCCGCCACAGTCCCCGGTCGATTGCGAACAGGCCGCCTGCGGCCCGCATGATTTCACCCAGGCCGTACTGGCCGACTGGAGCGGCCGGCTGGTCCGCGATTTCCCCCAGGCACGCGCCACCGTCTGCCGGGATGCACAGCAAACACCACATCCGGACTGGAACTGCGATGGGCTGGCCATCAGCCCGGTCGTGCTCAAGCTGGCCTGGCGCCGCCCCGGTGCGGCCAGCGCGTCCGCAGTCGCCGCCGCACCGCTGCTGACCCTGGTCCTGGGCCATTGACCATGTGCCGCCGGTACTCGCTCTCCCGTCGCTTGCGCCTGCCTGGCCAAGGCGGGCTGACCCTGGTCGAACTGATGATCGCGCTGGCCGTGGGGCTGCTGGTGGTGCTGGTGGCCGGCACGCTGTTGCAGCAGGCACGCAGCGCCTACCAGGAAATGGACGACGCCGCCCGCGTCGAGGAAACCGGCCGGCTGGTGCTCGACCACCTGCAACTGGCGCTGCGCCAGGCCAGCCACCTGCCAGTGGAAATGCTCACCGGGCACCCTGCCCCGTTGCTCGTGCCCGGCTTGCGCGGGCTCGACGACAGCCGCCAGGCCGAATCGCTCGATCCCGCCCGCGGCGTCTTCGGCAGCAGCACCGGTGATGGCGTCAATCACAGTGACCTGCTGATGCTGGGCTTTTTCGGCGCACCACGGGGCAGCCGCGCCCAGGTCGGCAATTGCAGCGGCGCCGATGCCGCAACGGGACCACAGGAGGAAGCCGCGCGCAACTGGGTGATCTATTTCGTCGCCCCCGGTACTGGCGACGAGCCCGAACTGCGCTGCCGCTACCAGGGCAAGAACGGCAACTGGACCTCGGATGCCATCGCGCGCGGCGTGGAGGCCATGCAGCTGCGCTACGCCATCGACAGCGACGGCGATGGCCGTCCGGACCGCTGGCTGGACGCCTCGGCCATGCCGGCTGCGGCCTGGCGCGACGTGGTGCTGGTGCGCGTGGCGCTGCTGGTAAGGGGCTTGCAGCGACGTCCCGCCAGCCATGACGCCGCGCCGCGCAGCCATGACCTGTTCCTGCAGGGCCGGCGTAGCGAGGCCACCTGGCGTTTCACCGAACAGGAGCAGGAACAGCGCCGCCGGGCGGTGTTCCAGGGCACGGTGATGTTGCGCAATCTTGCAGCAGCAAGGGAGAGCCGATGAAGATCCTGCACTCCAGCCGCCATCAGCACGGCGCCACCCTCATGATCGCGCTCATGCTGCTGGCCCTGATCCTGCTGCTGGGCGCGGCCACGACTTCGCTGCTCCTGCTGGAAGAACGCGCGGCGCGCAACCATCGCGAACATGCCCAAGCCCGCCTGGCCGCCCAGGCCGCGCTGGAAGACGCCTGTGATGACATCGGCGAGCGGCGCCACATCGATGCCGGGCAGTTCAGCACGGCCCCCGGATGCCGCAGCGATGCCGCCGGTGCCGGCCTGTGCCTGGGCAAGCATGAGCGCAGCGGCTGGGAGCCCGCGCAGTTGCACGGGCCACAAGCCATCTCCGCAACCTACGGCCAGTTTACGGGACGCCGCTTCCGTGCCGCGCCCGGCATGGCCGCGCCCCGCTATCTGATCGAACGCCTTCCGCCCGCCGCCGGGAAAGAATCCGCCAAGCCCTCACCCGACAAACCCTCTTCCGCCCTCTATCGCATCAGCGCCGTCGGCTACGGCCGGCATGGTGCCGTCGCCGCGCTGCAGGCGCTGGTGCAATGGCCGGCCTCACGCTCCGGCGCCATGGCGAGCTGTCCGCTGCTGGCCTGGCGTCCTCTTTATCTACCCAACCCGGAATGAACATGAACTCACTCTCCCTTCGCTCCCCGTCAAGCGGCTTCACGCTGCTGGAAATCCTGGTCAGCCTGGCCATCGTGATCCTGCTGGCCGGTCTCGGCTGGAACGGCTATCGCCATGTCGTGCAAAAGGCCCGTCGCGCCGAAGGACGCGCGGCCGTGCTGCAGGTGCTGCTGCAGCAGGAGCGGCAGCACGCCTACCAGCATCGCTACAAGTCCTTCCAGCCGGGCAGTACGGGGCATGGTTTCAAGTGGTATTCCGGGGCGACCCCGCAAGCCAGTGCCTATGCCCTGTCCGCCCGGGCCTGCGAGGACGAGGACCTCTCCAGCTGCGTACTGGTCATGGCCACGCCCGGCGGGAGCGGCGTCAACACCGCCTACGAGGATGACCGATGCGGCGTGCTGCAGGCCGACAGCCGTGGCAACCGCCGCGCCGGCGGCCCTGACTGCTGGTGACCCCATGCAGAGCAAAGGATTTACGCTGATCGAGCTGATGGTGGTCTTGCTCATTGCCGCCCTGGTGCTGGGCGCAGGCATCCCCGCCCTGCAGAACCTCTCCAGTGAACACCAGTTGGCCGCGGCCGGCAGTGACTTCTTCCACAGCGTGCAACTGACACGCTCCGAAGCCCTGCGCGCCGGCCGCCGGGCCGAGATGCGCCCCAGCGATGGGCGCGACTGGCAAAGCGGGTGGGAGATCCGCGTCGGCCAGCAGGTCGTTTCCCGCCATCCCTCGCTGGAGATGGGCATCGCGGTGGCCTATACCAACGGTGCCGACATCGTCGCCTATCAGCCCGACGGGCAACCGGTCACGCGCGGCACCTGGTATTTCAGCAGCGGCACCAATGCGCGGGCGGTGGTGATCAATTTCCTGGGGCGGGTAAGGATCTGCAACCCGATCATCGATGACCAGTGCAGCCGGGCCGTCATCGAGTGAAGTACCAGGGGCAGCCATACGGGCGTTCGTGCAAAGCCGTGTATATTGACGGGCATCCGGCCCCGCCCCTGGCGGGCCTCGCTGCCTTTACCGTCTTTGTACACCATGACTTCCACCGCAGATCCGCTCTACCAGTTCGATATCGAGAATGACCAGCAAGCCATGGCGCTGGCCTTGCTGCAGGCCGGTTTCGGCATGCTCGACACCACACCCAACCCGCGCGTGGGCTGCGTCATCGTCAAGGAGCGGCGCATCATCGGCGCCGGTTTCACCCAGCCACCCGGAGGCAACCATGCCGAGATCCAGGCCATGGCCGACGCGGCTGCGCGCGGACACGACGTACGTGGCGCCACCGTCTACGTCACGCTGGAACCCTGCAGCCATTTCGGCCGCACCCCGCCCTGTGCCGATGCGCTCATCCGCGCTGGCGTGGCGCGGGTGGTGGCGGCCATCGCCGACCCCAACCCGCTGGTGGCCGGGCAGGGTCTGTCCCGGCTGCAGGCGGCCGGCATCGAGGTCGCCTGCGGACTGCTGGAAGAAGAGGCGCGCGAGATCAACATCGGCTTCCTGCATCGCATGCGCACCGGCCGCCCCTGGGTGCGCATGAAAAGCGCCGCCAGCCTCGACGGCAAGACCGCCCTGCACAATGGCGTGAGCCAGTGGATCACCAGCCAGGCCGCGCGCGATGACGGCCACATCTGGCGCGCGCGCGCCTGCGCCATCATGGCCGGTATCGGCACCATCCAGAAGGATGACGCCCAGCTCACCGTGCGCGCCATCGAGACCCCGCGCCAGCCGCGCCGCATCGTGGTCGACAGCAAGCTGATCGTCTCGCCCGAGGCGCGCGTGATCCAGGGTGGCAATACCTGGGTCTTCACCGCCACCGACGACCGCGAAAAACGCGCCGCGCTGGAAGCCGAGGGGGCCGAAGTGATCCTGCTGGACAACGCCGAGGGCAAGGTCGACCTGCCGGGCCTGGTGCGCGAACTGGGCCAGCGCCAGATCAATGAATTGCACGTCGAAGCCGGCGCCAAGCTCAATGGCGCGCTGATCCGTGCAGGCTGCGTGGATGAACTGCTGGTCTACCTGGCCCCGGCGCTGATCGGCGATGGCCGCAACATGTTCGAGTTGCCGCCGCTGGAAGACCTGTCGGGCAAGATCGGCATCCACTTCCACGAGGTCAAGCAGGTCGGGCCGGATTTGCGTATCCTTGCCCGCTTCGACTAAGCGTTTTTTGGTTTTTTCTTTCAGATTTTCGTATCAGGACTGAATCATGTTTACAGGAATCGTTGCCGCCGTCGGCACCATCACCTCCGTCACCCCCCTGGCAGCCGGCCCTGACGCCGGCGTGCGCCTGAGTATCGATGCGGGCAGCCTGCCCATGGCCGATGTCGGCCTGGGCGATTCGATCGCCCTCAATGGCGCCTGCATGACCGTGGTCGAGAAGAGCGAGCGCGGCTTCACCGTCGATGTCTCCCGTGAAAGCCTGCGCCTGACGGCCGGCCTGGACGCCCCCGGCGAAGTCAACCTGGAAAAAGCCCTCACCCTGGCCGAGCGCCTGGGCGGCCACCTGGTCTCTGGCCACGTCGATGGCCTGGGACAGGTGCATTCCTTCGAGCCCGTGGGTGAATCGCGCGAGCTGATCGTCGATGCCCCCAAGGCCCTGGGCAAGTACCTGGCCTACAAGGGGTCGATCGTGGTCAATGGCGTGTCGCTGACGGTCAACCGCGTGGAAGACCTGGCCGACGCCTGCCGCTTCTCCATCAACCTGATCCCCCATACCGTGGAAGTGACCACGCTCAAGCACCTGAAGGCGGGCAGCAAGGTCAACCTGGAGATCGACCTCATTGCGCGCTATGTGGAGCGCATGCTGTCTTCGGCCCAGGCCTCTCCCGCCACTACCTCGGCCTGAGGCCCGCTCAGGCCGGCTTGCCGGTACGCCGGGCCACCAGCTCGGCAATATGGCGCCGGATCTTCTCGCCGGCGGCCGGACCTTCAGCGATGATGTGCGTGGCCGCCGTGATGGGCTTGCCGGTCTCGGCATCGACCATCAGCGGGATGGCCTGCTTGCCGGTCTCGATATCGGTCAGGATCACGCTCTGCCCTTCCGGCGCGAAATGGCTGTTGCCCCACTGCAGCAGGGCCAGCAGCACCGGCCGGAAATCCCGACCGCGCGCAGTGAGGTGGTATTCGTAACGGGGCGGCCGCTCAGAATACTGCACCTTCTCCAGCAAGCCCTCTTCCACCAGCCCCGCCAGGCGGCGCGTGAGGATGTTGGGGGCGATCTCCAGGTGCTTCTGGAATTCATCAAAGCGCGTGAGTCCGTAGAAAGCGTCACGCAAGATCAGAATGCTCCACCACTCGCCCACGCGATCCAGCGAGCGGGCAATCGGGCACTGCATGTCATCAAATCGCTTGCGTTGCATGTCTTGCTCTCCATTCCATGGCTCTACCATCAGCGGCTGCCTGGCCGTCTGGCCCGCCCTGCAGCGCGACCCGCATTGTGCCATGCCCCGGCGCCTGCGCGCGGCTCAATGCGCATCCGCCGAGGCTGCCTTGGGCGGCGCCACCTTGCGCATGAGCGGCACCATCAGCGTAGCGATCACGAAGCAGCAGCCCACGGCGAGGAAGGCATCCGCAAAAGTCATCGTCAAGGCCTCGCGATAGGTGAGCTGCCACAGCTGGCGCAAAGCTGCTGCCTGGCCTGCCAACGCGTCGCCAAGCTGCGCCGCGAAATCGCCGCCCAGAGTCCCCTGCCATTGCAGCATGGCTTCATTGACGCCGTTGAGATGCTCGGCCAGCCGCATGAAGTGCAGGTTGGTCCGGTCATTGAGGATGGTGGCGCACAGGGCGATACCGATGGCGCCCCCCAGGTTGCGCATCAGGTTGAACAGCCCCGAGGCGAACTTCAGCCGCGCCGGCGCCAGGCTGCCCAGGGTCAGCGTCACCGTCGGCGGCACCGCCAGCTGCTGGGCAACGCCGCGCAGGGCCTGCGGCAGCAGCAGCTGGGCCCAGCCCCAGTCATGCGTGATGGGAACGAACTGCCACATCGACAGCGCAAACAGCGCCAGGCCGATCATCATGATCCAGCGCAGCTCGAGAATGCGTGTCAGCCAGGCATAGAGCGGGATGGACATGATCTGGAACAGCCCGGTGGAAAACACCGCCAGCCCGATCTGCAGTGCACTGAAGCCGCGCACCCGGCCCAGGAAAAGGGGCGTGAGGTAGATGGTGGCGAAGATGCCGATGCCGGTGACGAAGGAAAAGAAGCATCCCAGCGCGAAATTGCGTTCCTTCAGCGCCCGCAGGTCCACCACCGGCTCGGCCGCAGCGAGGCTGCGCCAGACGAAGAGCACGCCCGAGACTGCCGCCACCCAGGCGGTGGTCGCGATTACCGGATCGCTCATCCAGTCCCAGCGCGGACCTTCTTCCAGCGTGTATTCCAGGCAACCGAGGAAGAGCGACATGAGCAGGATGCCCGGATAGTCCGCCCGCCGGAACAGCGACCAGTCCGGCAGGTCGATGCGCACCAGGCGCGGCACGGTGAGCGTGATGAAGATGCCCGGCAGCAGGTTGATGAAGAACAGCCAGTGCCAGCTGTAGTGGTCGGTGATCCAGCCGCCCACGGTGGGGCCCAGCGTCGGTGCCAGCGAGGCGATGGCACCGATGGTGGAGGCGGCAATCACGCGCTGCTTGTTGTCGAAGAAAGCAAAGGCCGTGGTGAACACGGTAGGAATTATCGAGCCACCCAGGAAACCCTGCAGGGCCCGGAACACGATCATGCTCTGGATATTCCACGCCAGGCCGCACAACAGGCTGGTGAGGGTGAACCCGGCCGCCGAGAAAGCAAACAGCCAGCGCGTGGACATGGTGCGCGTCAACCATCCCGAGAGCGGGATGACGATGATCTCGGCGATCAGGTAACTGGTCTGCACCCAGGTCGTCTCATCATTGCCGGCCGAGAGCCCGCCGCCGATATCGCGCAGCGAGGCCGACACGATCTGGATATCCAGCAAGGCCACGAACATGCCGATGCACATCACGCCAAAGGCGAATACCTTGGAAGAGGTGCTCATCTGCGACGGCTGGATCAACTGCCCCGCCGCTGCACTGGCGGCGTTCATGAGCCCTGGCCCCGGCGGTCCACCCTGGCCACCACCGACAACCCCGGCCGCAAGGCGTCGAGCACGCCATCGGCGCTATCGAGCAGGATGCGTACCGGCACCCGCTGGACGATCTTGGTGAAGTTGCCGGTGGCGTTCTCCGGGGGCAGGACGCTGAACTGGGCACCAGTCGCCGGCGCCACGCTGGCCACATGGCCATGGAAGACCCGGCCGGGAACCGCATCGGCCTCGACCGTGGCGGCATTGCCGGGACGGATCCCGGCCAGCTGGCTTTCCTTGAAATTGGCATCGATCCACAGCCCGCGTGCCGGCACGATCACCATCAGCTGGCTGGCCGTGGCGGCATAGGCCCCGGGGCGGGCGCGTCGATTGCCGACCACGCCATCGATGGGCGCGCGCAATTCGGTATAGCGCAGGTTCAGCTGCGCCGCTTCGCGCTCGGCCCGGGCCTGGGCCAGCCCGGCCTCGGCCTGCTGGCGCCGGGTCTGGATCACCTCCAGCTCGCGGGTTGCCACGGCCAGGCCGGCCTGCGCCTTCTGGCTGTTGGCGGCGGCCTGGCGGTAATCGGCCGCGGCCTTCTGGGCGCTCTGTACCGACACCGCAGCACGGTCGACCAGGCGCTCGAAGCGGCGGTCATCGTCCTGCGCCCGCACCAGCTCGGCCTGGCTGGCGTCGACGCCGGCACGGGCCTGGGCGATCAGGGCGGTCTGCACGGCGCGGGTGGCGTCCAGGTTGGCGATCTCGGCCTGCCGTGCCGCCACCCCGCCTTCGGCACGCGCCAGGGCGGCGCGGTAGTCGCTGTCATCGAGCTTGGCCAACAACTCGCCGGCATGCACGAACTGGTTGTCGGTCACCTGTACGGCCGCGATGTAGCCCGGCACCTTGGCACTGATGACGGTGATGTCGCCGCCCACATAGGCGTCATCGGTGTCTTCCATGAAGCGCCCGTGCTGCCACCAATGCCATCCATAGAAGCCCAGCGCGATGGCCGCCGCCGCCCCCAATGCCAACCCCGCATGCAGGCGCCCCGCCATGGGCTTGCGGACCGCCTTGGGCGCGGGATCGGGTGAGGTGGGGGTCGCCATGGCAGAACTCCTTGCAAAGATCGATGGATAAGAAAAGCAACGGCGGCGCGGCCCATCAATGCGCCACGCCGACGTGCTTCGGAACCAGTTACTTTTATTTTGCAAGTGACTATACGCAACAAACTATCGTTATGCAAGTTACCAAGCCTGGCTGATCGACAATGCGACAGGAACACCGGGCCAGCCCTGGCACAGCGGATTGGGCAGATTGGGATGAGATGCAGGGGGAGTGGAACCGGAAGACGGGGAATAGCGTTGTGAACCGGACGGCGGGAATGAAGGCAGGGAGGCGCTGCGTCGGCGGGCGCTTCTATCGCCTGCCCGCCAGCTTGGGGGATGCTGCGGCAGCAGTTCACGGTGGATGGGCGCGGATCCCCTCCCCGCGCCTGGCCCATCCACTCAGCGGGCTGGCTGCCGCCGGCTCCTCATCCCTTCATCATCGCCAGCACGTTCATGGTCAATGGATGAGAAGCATCGTTGAATGCTTCCGGCACTTCGAAGTGGTTTTTCCCGCGCAGGACGAACTGCGCACGCAACCGCCCCATGCCAGACAGCGCCTCGGCAAACACGTTGGCCTGGCGCTTGAATTCCGGACTCTCCTGGTCGCCATGGACCACGATCACCGGACACGCAATGCGATCAAGATGGCGCATCGGACTCAACGCCTCGACCTCCGCCGCGGAGACCTTGACGTAGCCGCTGCGCGAGGACAGCAGCACCGGGTAGAGCTCCATCATGCCGCTCATCACCACGCCGCCCTTGATCAGATCCGCTGGCGCGCCCAGGCTCTTCCAGTCGGTAGCAAGCAAGGTCGCCGCCAGATGCCCCCCCGATGAATGGCCGGAGACGAAAATCCGTTGGGGGTCGCCGCCGAAGCGCGCAATGTTGGCGCATATCCACAGCATCGCCAGCCGGCACTGGGATGCCATGTCCGGCAGCCGCACCGCAGGAATGTTGGCGAAATTGAGCGCAACGTAAAGACAGCCATGCTCGACGAAGCTGGACACGGGTGCCGCCGAATCATCCTTGCTCAAAGCGCGCCACGCGCCGCCATGGACAAACACCATCACCGGCAAGCCACGCGCACCAGCGGGCGCAAAGATATCCAGGGTCTCGGCCTCGCTCTGGCCATAACGCTCGGTGCGCGGCGGATACTTCGCACGTGCGGCGATGCTGTCCGTGCTGTAGCGCTTGATGACTTCGCCCGCATTGGCGGCCCAGTTGCGCTGATCGTAGGCTTTGTCCAGGTCATCCTGGCTGTAATCCAGGAAGACGGTATCCGCAGCAGCAACGGCCTTGAGCGGCGCAAGCAAGGCGCTGGCCAGTGCCAGCGAGAAATGGCGACGATTCATGCAATTCCTTGTGATGGCGACAGCGAAGAACTGATGCGGGTGGACGGACTCAACCGAGCATTTCCTGAATCACCGCGCGGCACACCGCACTGCCACCATCGGCCAGCGGGAACAGCACCGTGTAGTGATGCGTCTGCGGTACCACGTGATGCGCCACCACCTGCGGCCAGCAGTTGGCCATCACGGCGGCCTGCAGGTGGAACTGTGCGGTCTCCAGTTCCCCGATGATGGTGTGCACGCGCGTGCCCGCGGGCCCGGCCTGCAGCACCGGCGAGAGCGCATTGGCGCGCGGCTCGTCGAGCGTGAGCGCCTTGTTGAGCGAAGTCGGAACCAGCGGCACCAGATCAAACACGCCACTGATGGCAAAGACGGCCTGCACCGGCACCGCGCCCCCTTGCGCGGCAACGAAGGCCGCCAGGTGACCGCCGGCCGAATGTCCCATCAGCGAGATGCGCTTGACGTCGATGCCCAGTTGATCCGCCTGCTGCGCAAGGGTGGCGAGAAAGGCCTGGACCTCTTCCACCATGTCCTCGATGCGCGCCTGGGGTGCCAGCGAATAATTGATCACCGCCACGCTGATGCCCGCCTTGACGTAGGGCGCGGCGATGAAGCCGATGTCGCGCTTGTCCCCGCCCTGCCAGTAACCACCGTGGATGAACACCAGCAAAGGCCGCTGCGTCCCTGCGGCACGATAGAAATCAAAACGCTGCAGCGACCCATCCCCATAGGCGATGTCGGACCCGCTCAGCAAGGTATCGGCAATGGCGGCCGTGGCCTGCTGCCACTGCTGCAGCACCTGCGGAAAATCCGGAAAGGCGGCCTTGAGGTTGTAGCCCGCTTCGCACTCGGCGTCGGGACAAAGAACGCGGCGAGCGTCGCTCTGGACTTGATTGGGGAGCATTCAGTTTTCCTTAACGCTGTTTGCAACAGCATTAAACCTGCGTTAATGGATCAGTATCGGTGCAACAAGCGCCTTACACGCTCAGGTACTGATCCCACAATTCCGTCTGCACCGACAGCTGCGCCGAATCGCCCTGCCAGACCACCTTGCCTTTCTCGAGGATGGTGTGCTGGTCGGCAAAGCCGATCAGGCGCTTGATGTACTTGTCGATGACGATGATGGTCAGCCCGTATTCGCGCAAGGCCTTCAGGCAAGACCAGATTTCTTCCCGCACCAGCGGCGCCAGGCCTTCGGTGGCTTCATCCAGGATCAGCAGATGCGGATTGGTTATCAGCGCACGGCCGATGGCCAGCATCTGCTGTTCGCCGCCCGAGAGCTGGCCGCCGCCATTGTGGCGACGCTCCTTGAGGCGCGGGAACTGTTGATAAATCTTTTCCAGCGTCCACGGATTGTCGCGGCCATTGCGGCGCGCCGCGAAGGCAGACAGATTTTCTTCCACGCTCAGGTTCTTGAAGATCTGCCGCCCCTCCGGCACGATGGCGATGCCGCGCCTTGCAATCGCATCGGCACTGGCGCTGTGGATGGCTTCGCCACGAAAGCGCACCACGCCGCCGGTCGGGCGATTCAATCCCAGGATGGTGCGCAGCGTGGTGGTCTTGCCCATGCCATTGCGGCCCAGCAGGGTCACTACTTCGCCTTCCCTGACCTGCATGTCGATCCCGAACAGGACCTGGCTCGCGCCATAGCCACCAGTCAGGCCTTCCACTTCCAGCAATGCACTCATTGCGTTTCCTCCTCGCCCAGGTAGGCCAGCTTGACCTCGGCATTGGCGCGGATCTCCTCCACGCTGCCGGTAGCCAGCACCGCCCCCTGCACCAGCACCGTCATGCGGTCGGCCAGGGCGAAGACGGCCTCCATGTCATGTTCCACCAGCACCACCGTCAACTCCTCCTTGAGCGACTGGATCAGCGCGATCATGTCGCCGGATTCCTCATGGCCCATGCCCGCCATCGGCTCATCCATCAACAGCACGCGCGGACCGCAGGCGATAGCCAGGCCCACATCCAGCCGGCGCCGCGCCCCATGCGAGAGCTGCGACGAGCGCTGATGCACGAGCTTCTCCAAGCCGACGCGGCGCGCCACCGTCATGGCCGCGTCACGCGCGGCGCGATCACTCGCGCTGGCATGGAAGAAGCCATAGCTGCGATGCTGCTGGCGCTGCACGGCCACCTGCAGGTTTTCCAGCACGCTCAATTCATCGAAGACGCTGGTGATCTGGAATGAGCGCACCAGCCCCGCTGCCACGCGCGCCTGTTCGGCATGGCCATGCATGGGCTGGCCGAACAGGTAGACCTCGCCCGCATCCGCTGCCAGCGCACCGGAGAGCAATGAGAGCAAGGTGGTCTTGCCCGCGCCATTGGGACCGATGATGGCGTGCACGTGGCCCGCCGCGATCTCCAGGTCGACATCGCGGGTGGCCGCCAGGCCGCCGTAGTTTTTCTTCAGGCCCTTGACCGAGAGGGCTACCGCTGCCTGTTCACGCCCCATGCTGCTCTCCCTGCTTGAGTGTCTTGCCGATGGTGGCCAGCGAGCTCACGCCGCGCGGGGCCACCATGACCACCAGCAAGAGGATCAGGCCGACATAGATCTGCCAGTATTCGAAATGGGTGGACAGCACTTCTTCCAGCAACAGGAAGGCCGCCGCGCCCAGCAGGCCACCGTAGAAGTACCCGACCCCGCCCAGCGCCACCATCACCAGCAGGATGCCCGACTGCGACCAGTGCAGCAGCTTGGGGCTGGCAAAGAGATTGCTCATGCCGATGAGGCTGCCGGCCAGGCCCGCGATGACGGCCGCGATCACGAAGGCTGCCAGCTTGTAGCGCAGCGCCGGATAGCCGATGGCCTGGGCGCGCCGCTCGTTCTGCCGGATCGCATTCAGGGCCAGCCCGAAGCGCGAGGCCAGCAGCTGCTGCAGCAGCACGAAGCTGGCCACCAGCCAGGCCAGTACGACCCAGTAGAACGCGTTGTCGCCGCTCATGTCGAGACCGAAGCCCAGCAGCGGACGCGCCGTCACCTGCAGGCCATCGTCACCGCCGTAATACCGGAAGCCGACGAAAAAGTAGTAGAACAATTGCGCCAGCGCCATGGTGATCATGATGAAATACACCGCCCGCGTGCGCAGTGCGATCACGCCGATCACCAGGCCGACCAGGGCCGTCACCAGTGCGGCCAGCAGCCAGATCAGCCAGGCGCTGGTGATGCCATGGAAACTGGCGATGGCCGTGACATACGCGCCCAGCCCGAAGAACACCGCATGACCAAAACTGACCATGCCGCCGTAGCCAAGAATGAAATTGAGGCTGGCCGCCACCATCGCGAAGATCAGGATGCGGGTGACCACGCCGATGTAGTACTCCATCCCGCTGGCCTGCGCCAGCAACGGCAGCAGCACCGCCAGGACGAGCAGCAGGGGAACGAACAGACGTTGCATGGGACTCCTCAGGTACGGGCAGGGAACAGACCGCTGGGGCGCCAGAACAGCACCGCGATCATCACCAGGTAGATCATCATCGAGCCCAGCGCCGGACCGACCGAGGCGGCCGCATCGGCACTGAGGAAGAGCGCGAAGAGCTGCGGCAGCAGGCCGCGCCCCAGCGTATCGACCACGCCCACGATGAGCGCGCCGATGGCCGCGCCCGGCACCGAACCAATGCCGCCGATGACCACCACCACGAAGGCCAGGATCAGCACGTCATCGCCCATGCCGGCCTGCACCGCCACCAGCGGCCCCAGCATGATGCCCGCCAGCGCTGCCAGCAGCAGGCCGAAGCTGAACACCAGCCGGAACAGCAGGCGGATGTTGATGCCCATGGCCGTGACCATCTCCAGGTTGTTGGCGCCGGCGCGCACCCACATGCCGATGCGCGTGCGGTTGATGAGGAAGTACAGCGCCACGGCCACCACTACCCCCACCGCCATGACCAGCAGGCGATAGCTGGAATACGGTAGCCCGAACAGGTTGACCGGTCCGGCAAAGGCCGCCGGCATGTTCAGCGGCAGCGGCTGCGGGCCCCAGATCATGCGCACGCCATCGTTGAAGATCAGGATGAAGGCGAAGGTGGCCAGCACGTGCACCATGTGGTCCTTCTTGTAGAGCCGCCGGAACACCAGCCACTCCAGCAGGAAGCCCAGCGCCGCCGTGGCCGGCAGGGCCACCAGCAGGCCCAGCCAGAAGGAGCCGCTGGCCCCCGCCACCACCGCCGCCACGTAGGCGCCGATCATGAAGAAGCTGCCGTGCGCCAGGTTCACGAAGTTCATCACGCCAAAGATCAGCGTCAACCCCGAAGCGATCAGGAACAGCATGACGCCGAACTGCAGGCTGTTGAGCACCTGCTCGAAGATCAGATTACCCAAGGTGCACCATCCTCAAGGCATCTTGCATTGACCGACGTAGGCGTCGACGTGATCGGGCAGCAGCGTCTGGGTCATGTTGTTGACGTACTTGCCGTCGGCGCCCTTGGTCACCACCCGCGCGTACTGGTTCTGGATCGGGAAATGATTGGCCGCGAACTTGAAGCCACCGCGCACCGACTTGAAGTTGGCCGCCTTGATCGCCGCAATGAGCGCCTCGCGATTCTCGACCTTGCCGCCGATGGCCTTGACGGCGCTGTCGATCAGCATGGCGGCGTCATACGCCTGGGAGGCGAACATCGACGGCTGATGGCCGTATTCCTTGACGTAGGCCGCCACGAAGGCGCGGTTCTGTTCGTTGGGCAGGTCGGCCGACCACTGGCCGGTGTTGGCCACGCCC
This sequence comes from Herbaspirillum aquaticum, assembly GCF_002213425.1. Classification (GTDB taxonomy): domain Bacteria; phylum Pseudomonadota; class Gammaproteobacteria; order Burkholderiales; family Burkholderiaceae_D; genus Herbaspirillum; species Herbaspirillum aquaticum. Next base: position 62,351 of record NZ_NJGV01000019.1, read on the forward strand.
GCGATCAGGTCGCCGTTGGAGAGCATCTGCTGGTCCGCATCATAGGCGGGCATCACGCGCACGATCTTGGGGTCCATGCCGGCGGCCGCATATTGCTTGACGAAGTTCACGCCCATGCCGCCCGGCAGGAAGAAATACAGGGCATCGATATTGGCAGCGCGCAACTGCGCGATTTCAGTGGCGAAATCGAGCTGGCCCAGCTTGGGGAAAAGTTCGAGTGCCGGGTCCTTCTTCAGGAAGCGCTTGAAGCCGGCCGAGGCATCCTTGCCCGCCGGATAGTTGGGGGCGATGATGGCCACGCGCTGGTAGCCCTTGTCGGCCATCAGCTTGCCCGCTGCCTCGTGGGTCGCATCGTTCTGATAGCTGGCGCTGAAGAAATAGGGATTACAGCCCGCACCGGCCAGTTGCGCCGGACCGGCATTGGCGCTGACCACCACGGTCTTGCTGGCGAAGGCGGCGGGTGCCACGGCCAGCAGGATGTTGGAATAGACGAAGCCGCTCAGGATATCGACCTTCTCGCGCTTGATGAGGCGGTCTGCGCCCTGCTTGGCGGCGTCGGGGCTGAACTGGTCATCGACCACGATGACTTCGGCGGGCACGCCGCCGAGCTTGTTGCCCAGCATCTTCATGGCCAGCATGAAGCCTTCGCGTTCATCCACGCCGGGCGCGCTGGCCGGGCCGCTCAGGGTGGTCAGGAAGCCCACCTTCACCACGTCGGCTGCCTGCGCGGACAGGCTTGCACCCGCCGCCATCGCCATCATTACCGCACCTGCCACTTTAGTGAGTCGATTCATGCCTGGATTCCCCTCTAGATTCTTTGGTTTGAATTCGGTGTGAAGCTGAAAACGCAGCGGCGCGTGAAACCGGGATTTCACTGCGCGCCCCGGCTGGAATAACTATTTCCGCAGGTCTGCTTTCGAGACGAAGGCATCCGCAAAGAAAGCCGTCCCGGGCAGGCCGCAGCTGGCCGTGAAATCGCGCCGCGCTGACTCTACCACGACCGGCGCGCCACAGGCATAGACCTGATATGACTGCATCGCCGGCACATCCTGCATCACGGCCTGGTGGACCAAGCCGGTGCGTCCGTTCCAGCCGCTGGCGGCATCGGCCTCCGAGAGTACCGGCACGTAGTCAAACCACGGCAGGCTCGCCGCCCAGTCGCGACACAGTGCATCCAGATACAGGTCGGCGGCACGGCGGCCACCCCAGTAAAGACGCATCGCACGCGTGCTGCCGGTAGCGATGGCCTCTTCCACCAGTGCCTTGACCGGAGCAAATCCTGTGCCACTGGCCAAGAGGATCACCGGCTGCCTGCCCTCGCGCATGAAGAAGCTGCCGGCAGGTCCTTCGAGCGAGAACGGCTGCCCCGGCTGCATGCCGTTGAAGAGGCGGTCCGTGAACAGTCCGCCGGGCAAGTGGCGTACGTGCAGCTCCAGCAGGTCGCTGCCGTCCCTGGCATAGGTCGCCATGGAATAGCTGCGGCGCTGGCCGTCTTCCAGCAGCAGGTCGATGTATTGGCCGGCGCGATAGGACAAGGGCGCCGCACAGCGCAGGCGCAGGATCGCCACATCCGGGGCAGCGCGCGTGATGCCTTCCAGCGTGGCCTGCACTTGCTGCAATGCCGGTGCGGCACTCGCTACAGGGGCGTCATCACCCTCGGCACCCACGCCGATCTCGACCCGGCCTGCCACCACGCGCACCGGGAAACTGCGCACCGCCTCGGTCACCGGTGCACAGCGCGGTGCACCGCTGCGAATGTCAAACAAGCCCTGGTGCAGCGGGCACTCGACGCAACCATCCTCCACATAGCCATCGGAGAGCTTGGCATTGCCATGGGTGCACAAGTCCTTGAGCGCGAAGATTTCCTCGCCCAGGCGGAACACCGCCACCGCCTGGCTGCCCGCGCGGGCTGCGGCCACTTCGCCCTCGGCGAAATCATCGGCATGGCCGACATCGAACCACTCGCTCATGGCCGCCTCAGATCGGGGTAGCCAGGAGGGTCGCCACGCGCAGCGTGTCGTAGACCACGCGGCGGCGGGCATAGCGCCAGCCTGCCTCGGTCTTGACCACGCGGTCCTCATAACGGCCGGCCTGGTAGACGAAGGACTCGCCGTTCTGCAAGGTCTGCACCACGACGTAGCTCGATTGCGCATCCACCGATCCGTCGGCGTTCTGCGTGAACACCAGCCCCGAGGTCATGTGGCGATAGGTGTGCGCCTCGTAGATGTTGGCGTGGCGCAGCGAGAGCACGCGATCCTGCAGCATCTTCTTGCTGTCGCAATAGATGATGCCGATGGGCAGGCCGGCATCGGCGTTCTCGCGCGGCACGATTTCATACAGGCAATCGTCGGTGAAGAAATCCGGCCACTGTTCCAGGCGGTCATTGTCGAGCGCATGCACATAGCGCTCCTGCAGTTGGTGCAGCTCGAACCACAAGCTCATCTGTTCCATGTTTTGCATCTGCTTTGCCTCGCTCATGCCTTCTCGATGGACGGGAAGCCCATCAGTTTCTGGTAGCCCATCCAGAACTTGCGGATCAGGCTTTCGGTAATCAATGTGTCTTCCTGGTCGGGGTTGTCGCGCGCCATGTCGATCACCGAGCAATGGTCAGGATCGCGGGCGGTACCACGCTGTACCAGTTCGGTCGCCTCGGTGTCTTCCATCGAGATGTAGCCGGCCGGCCCCACCAGGTTGGCCTGCTTGATGCGCAGGGCGCGCAGCTCGGGGGTGTCGTCCTCGTAGCCGAAGAAGTGGAAGACCAGCTCGAAGTTGCTCGGGCCCTTGGGCAGCAACTGGCGCGCCACCAGGGTGTTATGGATCTGCTGCACCACCAGCTGCGGGAAGATGGGCTGGATGTGGTTGGTGGTCAGTTCCTCGAATTCCTTGATCTGGCCCAGCACCGACGGATCCTGCAGCGAGAAGCCCTCGTCGAAGGAGCGGATCTCCTGCTGCTTGTAGGCGTCCGCCGTCTCCACTTCATTCTTGGTGGCGGTGATGATGCTGTGCAGGCCGTGATGCTTGTCGGCCAGCGAGCGCGCCTTCATGCCCACGCGGAAGATGTTGAAGGTGGTGTGGAACAGGTGCAGCAGGCTGGCGTGATACGGATCCTTGACGTTTTCCAGGTAGAGCTTCCAGTTCGACTTGGAATACTGGCGCGTGCAACCGAGGTAGACGATGGGCTTGTGGAAGATGCGGTCGATCCACGGACGCATCTCGGCGCCGATGTAGTCCGGCAACGATTCCACGGTTTCGCTGAAGGTGGCGAAGACCAGGCCCTTGTAGCTGTCCACGCGCAACTGGCGCAGGCCATGGCACTTGGGATCGAAGTCCTTGGCCATGCCGGTGGCGCCCTTCTGGCCACGGCGGAAGGGGACGCCCAGCAGGTTGCCGCGCGAATCGAAACTCCACTGGTGATAAGCACAGCTGTGCGAACTGGCATTGCCGCGCGGGGTACGGCAGACGATGGCGCCACGGTGCGAGCACTTGTTGACCCAGGCGGCCAGGGTGCCATCTTCGGTGCGGGTGACTACCACCGGGGTATCGCCGACGAAGGTGCTTTTGTAATCGCCGTTGTTGGGGATCTCGGCTTCCAGTGCCAGGAAGCTCCAGGTCTCGCCACGGTAGATGCGTTCCTGCTCCAGGTCATAGACTTCCTTGGAGCTGAATACCTTGTAGGGCGTGCGCGCACCATCGGTGCGGGGGAATTGCACCAGCGGTGCATAGCCTTGCTGTTCGAGTTGGGTGGATGTGCTCATGCGAAGTCCTCATCGTTGGATGCCAGGCGGGACCTGGACGATGAGCCATCTTAGGCAGGCTGCACAAGGACGAATATCCGCCATTTGCATAGTTGAAGGGCAGTATTGTCCGTTTTTTGCAGTCCGCGACGTTATACCCAAAAGGTATGCAGCATGCCTGAATCGGTCTTGGACACCCGGGCAGCTTTGTTTCTATCATCCCTCCCAAGTCAGACATCGTCAGCTTTCGTCTTCTTCTTTTCTACGGACTGCATCTTGAATTCCACCCTGCCCGCCACCTCCATCGAAACCGTCGAGGTCCTGCTGCTGGACGTTCCCACCATCCGCCCGCACCGCCTGTCCATGACCACCATGCACCGCCAGACCCTGGTGCTGGTGCGCATCACCGGCAATGACGGCGTGACCGGCTGGGGCGAGGCCACCACCATCGGCGGCCTGGCCTATGGCGAAGAAAGCCCGGAAAGCATCAAGGTCAACATCGACACCTACATCACACCGCTGCTGCTGGGTGCCGATGCCAACCAGGTCGCCGCGCGCATGCACCACATTGCCGAGCACGTACAAGGCAACCGCTTCGCCAAATGCGCCATCGAGACGGCGCTATCGGATGCCCTGGCGCGCCGCCTGGGCGTGCCGCTGTCCACGCTCTTCGGTGGCCGCGTGCGCGAGAGCCTGCCCATCGCCTGGACCCTGGCCAGCGGCGACACCGCGCGCGACATCGAGGAGGCCGAGAAGATGCTGGCCCAGCGCCGCCACAACATCTTCAAGCTCAAGATCGGCGCGCGCACCGTGCAGCAGGATTGCGCCCACGTGGCCGCCATCAAGCGCGCACTCGGTGATCGCGGCAGCGTGCGGGTCGATGTGAACCAGGCCTGGACCGAGACCGAGGCCATGCTGGGCATGCAGCTGCTGGCCGATGCCGGCGTGGACCTGGTGGAGCAGCCCATCGCCGCCACCAATCACGACGGCCTGTATCGCCTGCGCCAGAAGAACCGTATCGCCATCATGGCCGATGAAAGCCTGCATGGCCCGCAGGATGCCTATCAACTGGCCCGCGTAGGCGCAGCCGATGTGTTCGCCGTGAAGATCAACCAGTCCGGTGGACTGGCCGGTGCGCAGCAGGTGGCCGCCATCGCCGCTGCCGCCCAGGTCGAGCTGTATGGCGGCACCATGCTGGAAGGCGCCATCGGCACCATGGCCTCGGCCCAGTTGTTTGCCACCTTCGGCACGCTGGCCTGGGGTACCGAACTGTTCGGCCCGCTGCTGCTGACCGAAGAAATCCTGGCCACGCCGCTGCGTTACCGCGACTTCGCCCTGGAACTGCCGAGCGGTCCCGGCCTGGGCATCAGCCTGGATGAAGATCGCGTCAACGCGCTGCGGCGTGACCGCAAGACCCCGCTGGTCTCCGTCGCCTGATCCATCGGCCCGGACCGACTGCACCCACCCCCACACATATCCAACCAGAGACAGGAGAGACAACGTGGACAAGAAAGCCATCGACGCCGTACTGCAAAAAATCGAAAGCACCGAACTCGCGGAGGGCAACCAGCGTGTCAAGACCATCGTCAACCGCCTCGTGCGCGACATGTTTTATACGATTGAAGACCTGGATGTGCAGCCGGAAGAATTTTGGGCTGCCGTAGATTATCTGACCTCGGCCGGCAAGTCGGGCGAGTTCGGCCTGATCGCCGCCGGCCTGGGCTTCGAGCACTTCCTCGACCTGCGCATGGATGAAGCCGAAGCCCGCCGCGGCGTGCAGGGCGGCACCCCGCGCACCATCGAAGGACCGCTGTACGTGTCGGGCGCGCCCGAGCAGAAGGGCTTTGCGCGCATGGACAAGGATCCCCAGCCGGGCGATACCCTCTTCATGCAAGGCCAGGTCTTCGATGAACACGGCAAGCCGCTGGCCAATGCGCTGGTGGAAGTCTGGCACGCCAACCACCTGGGCCGTTATTCCTTCTTCGATCCGGAGCAGAGCCCGTTCAACCTGCGCTGCTCCATCCGCACCGATGACCAAGGCCGCTATCGCTTCCGCAGCCGCGTACCGGTCGGCTACAGCGTGCCGCCGGGTGGCGCCACCGACCGCCTGCTCAACAAGCTGGGCCGTCACGGCAGCCGTCCTGCGCACATCCACTTCTTCGTCACGGTACCGGGCTATCGCAAGCTGACCACGCAGATCAACATCGCCGGCGATCCATACCTGTGGGATGACTTCGCCTTCGCCACCCGCGAAGGCCTGGTGCCGGAACTGAAGCACGTCACCGATCCGGCCGAGATCCGCAAGCATGAAGTCGATGCGCCCTTCTATGCCATCGAGTTCAACTTCAACCTGCTGCCGGAACAGAACGACCTGCCCAAGGCCGACATCAATCGTCCGCGCCTGGCCGCCTGATCCTGCGCTGACCTGAACGACGACGGGCCATGCGATTGCATGGCCCGTGTGCATTGGATCTCGTCCATTGAACACCTGCGATCAGGCGTACTCCTCGGCATGCATGCGTGCAATCGAGGCCGCTGTCGCCCGCAATGTTTGCAGCAGCAGCGAACGGTCATTGGCGCGGAAATTCATGATCACCGGCGAATGCACGCCCTTGTTCGACAGCGGCCGGTACACCACATCCGAACGGTGCAGCCCCTGCACCGAACGCGGTACCAGGGTCACGCCCACGCCGGCGGCGACCAGGCCGATGGCAGTCTGCATCTCGTTGGCTTCCTTGACGATGGCCGGCCGCAGGGCGCGGCTGGAAAAAATGTCCAGCACCTGGTCCGCATAGCTGGGACGCGGCTTGGCGGGATAGAGAATGAAGCGCTCCTCGGCCAGCTGCGCCAGCGTCACCTTGCTGCGCGCCAGCAGCGCATGGCCCAGCGGGAACACCGCCACCAGCGGCTCTTCCACGATGGTCTCGCAGAGGATGTCGGGGTCGCTGATGGGCAGGCGTCCGAAGCCGACATCGATGCGTCCCGACTTGAGCGCCTCGATCTGTTCCATGGTCACGATTTCGGAAAATCCGATTTCGATTTCCGGCATGTCGGTGCGAAAACGCTTGATCATCTCGGGCAGCAAACCATACAGCGCCGAGGGGACGAAACCGATATTGAACCAGTGCTGCTGTCCACGGGCGATGACGCGCGTGCCTTCCTCGATCTGTTCCAGCCGGGACAATACCTGCAAGGTCTGTTCATAGAAAAACTTGCCTGCCATGGTGAGCGCAATCGGACGCGAGGCGCGGTCGATCAGCTCGGCCCCGAGCATGTCCTCGAGCTGGCGGATCTGCCGGCTCAGGGGCGGCTGGGCGATGTGCAGCAGTTCGGCGGCACGGCTGAAACTGAGCGTGCTGGCGACGGCATTGAAATACTTGAGATGACGCAGTTCCACTATACCTCCGAGGCATACCATGATGCTGATTTGATATTGTACGTTCATCCGCCGACCGCATAGAATCGACCCTCAGCCGGCCGCAGAGCCGTGCCCCGGAGCAACGAGGCCCGCGTCCACGGCAGCAGGGCCCGTCCAGAAGACCGTAGAGGAGACCGACATGTACCCACCCGCCCGCGCAGGCCTGCCCTGTCCCGCCCACCTTCGACGATGCCCGCTGGCGGGCATGAAACTTGCAACTTCGCATTAGCAAACGCCGCATGCACTGGCTGAGGGAAAGCAGCCAGCGCACAGCCCGTTCGCATCGTCCATGAAGGTGCAAGGCAGACCGGCAGCGCCGCCGTCTGCATGCAGCAGCACCCCTACCCGGTCTCACCGTCCTTCCGCCACCGGCCCCGTGCGGAGGGACAGCGTTAAGAGGTTAACATGCTCAACACTGTCCATGCGCTCAGTCTGGAGCCCTTGTATCGCCGTCGCGTTTTCCAGTCCACCCGCAAGGTCGACTGCCACGCCCAGGTCGCCAACGAACTCTCGGAACATGACCTGTTCTGGAAAGGCGACGATGTCGATACCGTGCTCTTCAAGGCGGCGATCCAGCAGTTGCAGATTTTCATGCTCAAGTATGGCGCCGAGGTCGTCGTGCGTCCGCGCCTGTTCAACGGTTTCGCGCTGGTCCACATGACGCTCTCGGGCAGCGCCGAGATCGAATCCGATGGCCGCAAGGTGTGCATCCCGCAAGGCCACACCGCGCTGATCGCACCAAAACGGAATCTGCGCCTGTGGTGGCAGGCAGGTTCCGAGCAACTGATCCTGAAGGTGCCGCTGGCCCTGTTCGACGAATTGCGCGCGGTTGGCCAGCGCGGCCCGCTCGATGTGCCCTCGGTGTTCCTGCTGCCGCAGCAGGCGGCACCCTATTGGGACCTGCTGATCCAGTCGCTGCAGCGCGTACTGGCCCTGCCCGGCCAAGGTCAAGGCCAGGGGGAATGGGTGCAGCATTTCGAACGCAGCGCTGCGCAATTCCTGCTCTCGCAACTGACGACCACGGTCGATCCCGTGCATGCCTCCAGTAGCGGGCAACGTGCTGCCAGCGAATCGGCCGACAGCCTGGTCGGTGCCGGCAAGCTGCAGCGCCTGGACATGCTGGAGCGCTACATCCGCAGCCGTCTGTGCGCGCCGCTGGCGCTGGCCGACCTGGCCGGTGCGGCCGGCGTGAGCGTGCGCGCGCTCAATGCGCTGTGCCACCAGCAATATGGCGTGGCGCCCATGGACCTGCTGCGCAACATCCGGCTCGATGCCGTGCGCGAGCGCCTGCTCACGCATCCCGGCGCCAACATCACCGATACCGCTTTCGAATTCGGGTTCGGGCATCTGGGACGTTTCTCGGCTTACTATCGCGAGCGCTTTGGCGAATTGCCCAAGCAGACGCGCAGCGTCACACGCTGACTTTCCGGAGCGCCGGAGTCTCCACCGGCAGTCTCGACCATGGCATCGGCACGGTGCCATTTTTTTCGTCCCTGCACCACGCGGCGGCATCTTCGTTCTCCCCTGCACCAGCGCGCAGCAAGGCTCACGCCACGCGGCTGCGCTGTGAAAAAAACGGATAAGCCTGCGGCTGCATGATGCAAGCGGCGGATATTTTTCGGTCCCTTCCTTCACTAAGATCGCCGCAGCAAGCACTGGCATGCGCGTGTCCACGCACGCTGCCTGTCGGGAAATTCATCCGTGCTTGTTACCACCGCACTTCAGGATCGGTGTCCCGGTCAACCCGGTGTGCGCAGCCCTGAAGACTCAATCATCAGCAAATGGGGAAGAACATGAAGAAATGGGTCGCAAGCGCCATGGCGCTCACGGCAATGGCTGGTACGCAGCAGGCCCTGGCGCAGAGCCAGGTCAGCATCTACGGCATCATCGATACCGGTGTGGTCTACACCAACCACGCCAACGCAGCCGGCAATTCGGTCCTGAAAATGCCGAGCCTGACCTCGTCGTTCCCCTCCCGGCTGGGCTTCAAGGGGACCGAAGACCTGGGCGGCGGACTGCAGGCGATGTTCGTGCTGGAGTCGGGCTTTTCGGTCGATACCGGCGCCATGGGACAGGGCAATCGTCTCTTCGGCCGCCAATCCTATGTCGGACTGAAAGATAGCTGGGGCAGCCTGATGCTGGGACGCCAGGTCAACATGACTTACCTAGGGCCTGTTCACATTCAATCTGTGAGATGCGTTGCCCCCAGAAGGCGTGCTGGCAAGGCGCGCGTCAGGGCTGGTGGTGGTGCCACCAGCCCTGACGTGCAACGCGGCCAGCGCGCCTTCTGGGGGCAACCCTCCGGGAGAGGCCGCCAAGCGTCGCCTGCCGTTGTTGCAGCTCCTTGCCGTGGCACCACCACGGCGCGTCGCTGCGCCTAGGCAGTCAACGCTTGGCGACCTCTCGCACTCACAGATTGAATGTGAACAGGCCCTAGTCACGGCCAAGTCGGATGTGATGGGACCCAACCTCTTCTCCATCAGCAGCATCGACGCCTACATTCCCAATGCGCGCAGCGACAACGCCATCGGCTACCTTGGCAGCTTCAGCGGTTTCACGCTGGGTGCCACCTACAGCTTCGGGCGCGACACCTCCACGGCCGGCGGCGCCAGTGCCACCGGCTGCCCGGGCGAAGTGGCCGGCAATGCCAAGGCCTGCCGCCAGGTGACCGCCATGCTGGCCTATGACAGCAGCCGCTATGGCGTCTCCGGTTCCTACGACATCCTGTACGGCAATACCGGCGCGGCCAATGGCCTCACCAGCAGTGACAACCACGACCAGCGCGTCACCCTCAACGGCTACGTCGTGCTGGGCAACAGCAAGATCGGTGGTGGCGTGATCGACCGCAAGACGCGCGCGGCCACCGGCAATACCGATTCCGACCTCTACTATCTCGGCTTCTCCACGCCCCTGTCGGCCGCGCTGGTATTGGACGCGCAGATGGCACGCCTGAACATCAAGGGCTCGGCCAACACCTCCACCTTGTCGGTCGCACGCCTGACCTACAACCTCTCCAAACGCACGGCGCTGCATACGTCGCTGGGCTACATGAAGAACGCGGGCCGGGCCGCCATCCCGCTGGATGTGGGTGGCACCGTCGGTGCCGGCATGAATCAGCTGGGGGTGATGACGGGAGTGCGGCACACCTTCTGAGTCGGCCGGAGGTGGCGCGGTCCCGCTGCACGAGGGCGGGACCGCGAAACCCTGCCTTGACTCAGCTGGCCGACTCCACGGCCTGCATCCATTCCCTGCAGGCCGCCAGCGCCGTGCCCTCAGCCGCCGCGATGGCGTGCTGGAGTTCGACGCTGCGCGCTGCCAGCTCATCCAGTCCCATCGCCTGCAGCCCGCCCTGCAGGCGATGCAGGATGCGCAGCACGCGGTCATGCTCGCCGTTATCGATGGCCTGCTGCAGCTTGTCTTTTTCCACCGGCCAGCTCTGCCGGAAAGCCTCCCGCACTACCCGTTCAAACGGATCGACCGGCGCCGCCTGCACTGCCGGCACCGCTGGCGCAGGCGCCGTGCGGACCAGGCGCGTGAGGATCTCCTGCATCTGCAGCAGCGAGGCTGGCTTGGTCAGCAAGGCATCAAACAGCGCTTGCGGCAGTTGCGCCAGGCTGCCCGGACCTGCCGCCGTCGTGGCGATGATGCGGGCGTGCGGCTGCAGCGCGCGCACGCGCGTGGCCAACGCCACGCCATCCAGGCCGGGTATGCCGAGATCGGTGATGAGCACATCGGCCGGGTGCGCCTGCCACTGCGCCAGCGCGTCCAGACCGTCGCGGGCCAGCCGCGGGCGAGCGCAACCCAGCGCCTGCAATTGTTGCTGCATCAAGGTCAGATTCACATGGTCATCCTCCACCACCAGCACATCGAGCCCGCTGGCCACACGCAGGAGTTCCACGGCGGGCTGCAACTCTACCGCAGCAGGCTGGTTGCTTAGCGCGCACAGCCAGCCCTGCCGGTCGAAAGCGCTGACCTGCTGCCAGCCAGACGCTAGGCTGCCGCGACGGACCACGTCAGGACAGATCAGCACGGCCTGCAAGGACTGGTGTTGCGCGCAGGCGATGAAATCATCCACGCAATCCGGTGCGACCAGATGGATCGCGGCCTCGGAGGCGCTGGCGCTGGCGCCGTCGCTCTGCGCCGCGCCCCACGCGGCGAGATAATCGCAGAGCGTCGCTGTCATCTCCGCATCCTGGCAATGCACCACCACGGTCTTGCCCGCCAAGGGGCGCGAGACCGGCAGCGCGGCATCTCCCTCAAGCAACGCCAGCGTGATCTGCGCACCGAAGACGCTGCCCTGGCCCGGCTCACTGTCGAGGGTGATATCGCCTCCCATCAGCTCGGCCAGGCGACGGCACAGCGCCAAACCAAGACCCGTGCCACCGAAGCGCTGGCTGATGCTGTCATCGGCCTGCTGCAGCGACTTGAAGATCCGTTGGCGGGCACTGGGCGAGACGCCGATGCCGGTATCACTGACTTCGAAGCGCACCACCACGCGTGCCGGCTCGCGACGCACGAGCCGCACCGCCAGCCGGATGCGCCCCTGCGCCGTGAACTTGACGGCATTGCCGACCAGGTTGTGCAGGATCTGCATCAGCCGCTGCGGATCGCCCAGCACCGGCGCTTCCAGCGCCACGGCGGGGAGGCAGGAGAAGTCCAGTCCCTTGTCCAGCGCCAGCGGTGCGAACAGCTGTGCGCACGCTTCCAGCAAGTCGTTGAGCTGCAATGTTTCCGAGGCCAGCGTGATGGATTGCGATTCGATCTTGGTGATGTCGAGGATGTCGTTGACCAGCCCCATGAGCATGTCGAAGGCACGGCGGATCAGCTCGATGCGCTGCCGCTGCGGCAACGACAGCTCTTCCCGCGCCAGCAGCTCCATATGCCCGATGGCCCCGTGCAGGGGCGTGCGGATCTCGTGGCTGACCTGGGCCAGGAACATGGACTTGGCCTGGCTGGCGCGGTCGGCCATGCTTTTGGCTTCGCGCATGAGGGCTTCGTGGGCCTTCTGCATGTTGAGATCGATCATGCCCAGCAGCAGCACATCCTGCCCCGAAAAGCGCGTGCGCGACCACACCGCGCCCAGATGGCTGATGCCGCCATCACGCAGCGGCAGTTCGGCTTCGATCATGGCCTGGCGCAGATTGTCGCCGACCCGCACTGCGGTGAGGATCTGTGCATAGAATGCCGCGCTGGGCAGTGCCGAGTGCTCCAGCATGCGCGCGGCCACCGCATTGCGCAGCACCACCTCGCCCGAACCGGGCGCATAGACGGCAATGCCGACCGGCAGGGTATCGATGATGGTCTGGCTGAACTGGCGACTCTCCACCATGGCCAGCGCCTTTTTCTGCAGCGGCCCGATCACGCAGCGGTCGAAATAGAGGGTCGCAACCCACACGAAAATCAGCGCAAACATTCCCCAGACGGCACCCGTGGTGAAGTCGCCCTGCAAGCCGGCCAGCACGTCGCGCCAGGTGAAGGTGAGCACCACCACCCACTCCGGTCCCTCGATGGTCTGGGCAATGAAGAAGCTGCCGTCATCGTGGAAATGGCCGACGTGGTCGTGCGGATCGGTGGCATGCCGCACATGCTCCTGGATGTGGCGCATCAGCAGCGCATTGACGTGCGGGTCGGGAGCGCTCAGCAAACGTGTGCTGCCCTGCCCTTCAAACACCATCAGGCCGGGCATCTCTTCGTCTTTCATGAAAAACTGGCGGAACTGGCTGGCCGGCACCGAAAACACGGCCGTTGCCTGATCCCCCTTGTCCAGCGCAATGCGCACGGCCAGCCGGGTCACGGCCGAGCGCTGCAGCGGCGCGCTCAAGGCCGGACTCATCCACAGCACGCGCTGCCCGGTGCTGCCCTGGGCGCGGGCCGCCCGTTCGCGCTCGCCGGCGAAGGCAGCATCGACCGGCGCACTGATGGCGCTGATGTAGGGCGAGATGCCGAGCCGGCGTACCTCCTGCTCTTCGGCGCCGGACAGCGGCGGCGAGACCGCCAGGAAGCCGGCGTCGGCGGTATAGATGAAGCCGTCCAGCGTGACACCGGGTTCGGCCGGATTGAACATCGGCAAGGCCGAGGCCTGACGCAGCAGGAGCAGCAGCGTGGCCAGGCGCAGGCGGTCGGCGGCAGTGTCACCCCGTATCACCAGGGAAAAGGGAACCACCGTCAGACTTTCGGGACTGCGGGTGATCTCGCCAGGATCGACGCGCTCGCTGTAGGTATCGAGCACCATCAGTTCCTTCTTGTAGAGATGCTGCAGGCGGGCATACATCTCGGCGAACTGCACCACCCGCGCGGTGAGGCGATCGACCTCGGACTTGATCTGCTCGCGCTTGCTGGTGAAGCTGCCGATCTGTCGTTCGCGGAATTGCGTGAAGGCGCTGTAGCCCAGAAACATCACGGCGCAGACGATGGCCACCGACAACAGCGTGGCACAGCCATACAGGAGCCGGCGATAGTAGCGCTCCGACAGGGCAAGGATCTGGCGCGGCATCGCTGCTCTCAGTGGCCCAGGTTCTGGAAGATCCGGCTCAGTTCGACGTCATTGCTCACCCCGAGCTTCTTCATGGCCGCCACCTTCTGGTTGCTGATGGTCTTGGGACTGCGGTTGAGGCGCTCGGCGATGGCGCTGATGGACATGCCCTGGCAGATCATGCGCGCCACCACCAGCTCGCGCTCGGACAACTGGGCCAACCCGGTCTGGCGTGCGTTGACATTGAACAGGCTGCCCAGCAAGGCCGAGGATAGCGACTGCGGCAGATAGACGTGGCCGTGGTGGACGCTGCAGACGGCCTGCGGCAGGTTCACGAAATCACTGCGGTTCTTGCCGATGAAGCCGGCCGCTCCCAGCTCCAGTGCACTGGAAATGATCTGCGGCTGGGCATGGGCACTGAGGAAGATCACCTTCATCGCCGGATGCTGGCGGCGCAGACGCTTGAGCAGGTCCAGGCCGTCAGCCTGGGGGTCGTCATCAAAGGCATAGTCGCACAGCAGCACGTCCACCGGATCACGCTCCAGGCAGCTCATCAGTTGCGTGATGCTCTCGGCCGAGAAGGCCAGCACCAGGTCGGGACACGTGGCCAGGATGGCTTCGATGCCCCGCAAGACGACCGGATAATCATCGGCGATCCCGACCCGTATCATTGTCCCCTTAGTCGCCATATTGGCATTCCCTTTCCTGCGCTGTTTCGGTGGTCGCCGCCTGGTCCCGGTGGCGCTGCATCTGCCGGAAGAACTCCGGCATCGCCAGTGGCCTGGCGAAATAATATCCCTGGAAGCGCCGCACCCCCATCCGGCGCAAGCGCTGCCACTGTCCCCGGGTCTCGATACCTTCGGCGGTGACGGTAGCATCGAACTCGGCAGCCAGGCCGACGATGGTTTCGATGAGGCGACTGTACAGGGAATTGTCCTGCATGGCAGCAACAAATGACCGATCAAGCTTGAGGCTGCTGATGCGTCCACAGGCCAGCTGATGCAGGCGTGCGTCGCCGATGCCGAAATCATCCAGGGCGATGGCGATATCGGCCCGCTCGCACTGGGCGAACAGGCGGCGGCAACGCTCCGGCCCGAGGTCGGCACCACGCTCGGGCATCTCGATCATCAGCTGCAACTGCGGCCATGGCAGGCGGCGCAGCAGGGCCTGGCATTGCGCCACCAGCTTCTCCCCGGCCAATTGTTCACCACAGGCATTGAAGGACAGCACGAAGGGCTGCCGCAGGCAGGCAGGTGCGCTGCGCCACGCCGTGCGCACCTGCTGCAGCATCTGGCGCGTGGTGGCGGCCAGCAGTCCCTCCTCGGACAAGCGCTCCAGGAAGACCGCCGGTGCCAGCACCCCGGCGTGCGGATGCTGCCAGCGCATCAGGATTTCGGCGCCCTGCCAGTCGCCGTCGGCACCGACGATGGGTTGCAGGAAGGGCTGGAACTGGCGTCGCCGCAAGGCCAGCAGCAAGTGCCTGCGATCCATGGGCGGGACGGCGGCAGAGTGGGCGCAAAGAGCGGCGGCATGCATGGGAATTTCCTTCATGGCAGGTTGGGCGGCATCAGGGACCTTGCGTGATCGCTAAATCGCCCGTCGTCATCGATGAGCTGGAAGCTCAGCCGCGGCTGCTGCCACGGCAGGGTGGCATCGTCCACGGGCAGCACGAAAACCTGTTCGCCATAGGGCGGTGCCATCTGGTCGGGGGCCGCGCGCGGCACCAGTTCGCGGCGACCGTCGCTGACGCGCAGGTTGGCAAGGGAAGCAAAGTAAGGGCTGTCGTTGCGGCAGACCAGGATCCATTGCCCGGCCTGCCATTGCAGCCGGAAGTGCAGCGCATCGCTCCACTGCGGTCCAGGACCGGCAAGGCCGGCGGGACGATGGAATACCTTGATCTGGGTATTGAGCCCGAGCAGCAGGCGCGGTGCGCTTCCCGGCGCGTCCGGCAGCAGGGGGATCTCGTAGAGATTGAGCCAGAACACCGATTCGCGGTCGACCGGCAGCGGCTCGCCGGTGTACAGCACCCTGACCTGGCTGATGGCCTGCGGCGACAGCCGCTGTACGGCAGGCAGGACGAACAAGGCAGACTGGACCGTGTCCGGTGCCTGGCTACCCTCGCCCTGGTCTACCCAGCTCTGCACCACCACGGCATGCGGGTTGGTATTGGCCAGGCGCAGGCTGAGTTCGCGCTCGCCCTGGCTGAAGACCAGCCGCGTGCGCTCGGGCATGAGCCCGGCCTCGGCACGGCTGCAGCAGAGCATCACGGACAGCAGCAGCCAACGTGCCAGCCGACCGATCCGGTAGCGGCTCATTGCGACGCTCCCGGCGCATGCGGTTGCGCGGCCTCTGCCGGCAGGAACTCGGCACGGCGGGGAGCGGCCGCACAGGCCGCCTCCAGCCGGATCAGCTCCTGCGCCAGATCCTGCCCGTGCAGGTCGTAGCGCGCGGCGCAGCGTTCCTGCTGGCCGTCGCCCCAGCGCACCAGCAGCTCACCCTGCACCTGGTCCGTGCGCAGATAAGCCTGGCTGCCCTGCCCGACCATGCCGATCACGCTGCCTTGTGCATCGAGCACGTCGGCTCCCATCGGCAAGGGCGAGGCCCCGTCCCGCTGCAGGCGGATCAGCAGGGCATGTCCGGTGCGGGTCCTGAAACTGAGCTTGAGCGTCGCACCGGCATAGGGAATCACGGTGCGCTGGCTCTCCAGCAGTTCGGTCTTGTGGCTCTTGCCGCTGGCCGCCAATTCGACCACGTTGCGATGATAGGGCGAAAGCGAAGGCAACAAGGCATAACCGTGACTGTCGATCACCGCCCCCTGGCCGTTGAAGAGACGCGCACCTTCGGCCCCCTTGGCTTCGATCAATGCAAAGGTATCGCCCAGGTAGGGACCCAGCGTGATGCCACCGGCATGCACCGCGAGCGCACCGCGCACATTGCCGGCCACCTGCCAGTATTGGCGCCCGTGGGTGAGATTGAGATTGAGGTTGGCTTTGGGCAGGCGCGCGCCGAGGTTGCCGTTGATGCTGTCCTGCTGGCCACCGGGCGCATGGCTGGCCCCCACGCTGTAGCTGAGATGGCGCTCGCCGGCCAGCATGCCGGACACTTGCGTCTGATAAAGGTCCTGGTCCGCCGCCCGGACCACCGACGCACTCGCGATGGGCCGCTCGCCGCCTGCGCGCCCCAGCGGGATGGACAGCGACAGCATCAGCGAGGAGCCCGTTTGCGCCACCGCCGGCAGCCGCCCGTCCAGCTCATCGGGGCGCCGCGCCACACTGCTGACCTGCTGTCGCTGGAAAGCGAGGTTCAGACTCACGCCATTGCGCCACAGGGTCGAATACCCGAACTGCAATTGCGTAATGCGGCTGCGGTCATGGTGGAAGGTCTGGGTCAGGCCGGAGAGATACAGCGAGCCCAGGCTCCCCAGTTGCTGGCTGAGCGAGAAATCGATGCGCGAGTGCTGCTGATAGCTGGTGGAACTGGCCAGCGAAGACCACCGGCTGCGCTGCACCTGGCGCTCGCTGATCACGTCGGCCAGTTCGCGGTAGCCGGAAGTGGAATAGCGATAGCTGGCGAGGGAGAACTGCGTACCGGTGACATCGAAGGCCCGGGAATACGACAGGCCCACCATCCACCCTCCGCGCGCGCTGCCACCGGTATCGGCATGCGAATAGTTGAGCGACAGGCCGAGCGAACCCAGCGTGCCGGCCAAGGTAGTGCCCAGCACCGCCGACTGGTACGCCGGAGCCACGCGCAGCCCGAGGCTGCCGGTCATGCTGTTGCTCAGTCCGCGTTGGACCAGGGCATCCACGAACGGCAAACTGCTATCGGTATCGCGGGTGCGCCCCAGCGTGACGCTGTAACGCGTGCTGCCGGGCCGCATCGACTCCGGCAGCGCCGAGTAGGGCACGCTGAAGCGCGAGCGCGTGCCATCGGCCTCGATGACGGTGACATCGAGATCGCCGTTGTAGCTGGTCGGATACAGATCGTCGATCACGAAACTGCCCGCAGCGACCGTGGTGCGGTAGATGTCGCGTCCTTTCTGGCTGACGATGACCTGCGCGTTGCTGCGCGCACTGCCGCGAATGACGGGGGCATAGCCGCGCTGCGAATCGGGCAGCATGCGCTCGTCCGAACTCAGTTCCAGTCCCTGGTAGGCCAGTCCCGACAGCAGCTTGCCGGAGGTGTAGCTCTGGCCCACCGTCAGTTCGCTGGTCCAGCCGGGCAAGGCGCGGCGGGCATAGGTACGCACCGGATTCCAGCGAAGTCCGCTACGGCTGTCGTAGCCCAGGCTGCCTTGCTGGCGCAAACGCCACAGGCCGAGGTTGATTCCGCTGTTGGTAAAACCGTAGACCGAACTGCTGCTGCCCTGGGCGGTATGGGCGTAATACTGGCTGATGCTGTAGTTGAGGAAACCCATGCTGTCGCCGGCATCGTAGAGTGCGGGATCGATGTAGCCACGCGCGACATGGTTGCGTTGCGCCTGGGGCAGGCTGACGTCCAGCCGCAGGCGCGAGAGATCGAACACGGCCTGTGCGCCGGGTGCCAGTTCATCGATGCGAGCGCAATCGCGCTGGCCGAGCTGCGCGACCAGGTCCTGCCGCAGGTCGAGCAAAACGGCATCCTCGGCCTTGAAGCAGGGCACCGCCCCCATCCCTTCGACCAGGTCGAAGCGCAATGCACGGCGATGGCTGAAGCTGCCATTGACAACCACATCAACGCTGTAGATACCGGGCTCGACATTGCCCACGCGATTGAAGCGCGACAGGCTGCCCTTGTTGATGGGCGAGGCCATCTCCAGCGACTCCAGGAACCGATAGCTGGTCTCCGGCGGGCCGGCCACGGCGACCGGCCAGGCCAGCAGCCCGGCCCCCAGCGACAGGACGGACCGGGCTACGCGCCGCAGGGGCGGGGGATGCACGCTCACCGTAGCCCCTCACTGCACAGGATAGTCGCGCGGCACTTCCACACCCACATCGTTGAGCAGACGCAGCCGCATGCGCATGCCGGCGCGGTCGGCCGGCAGGTGTTCCAGCGGCCAGCGCAGTTCCTGGAAAGGCTGGATCACGGTCGTCCTGGCCAGCGTCTGCGCCTGGCCGCCCAGCACCAGGTCGGCCTGTTGCACCATCAGGTGATAGCCACTGCCGTTGCGCACCACCATGCCGGGCGTGCCATCACTGCTGTCGATGGCGAAAGAGAGCGCCTCGGGAGCGCGTGCGGCATCTGTCTCGCCGGCAAGGGCGGGGGGACGATAGAAGACTTTCATTCGGCTGCGCACAGTCAGCACCAGCTGGTTGTCGTTGACCGAATCGGCCTTGAGGGCCGGCACCTGCAGGAAATTCAGGAAGAACAGCGACTCGCGGTCCTGCGGCAGCGGCGCGCCTGCGTAGGAGAGCCGCACCACCTGACCGCCACGCGGCTCGATGCGGAACACCGGCGGAATGACCAGGAAGGGCGAGGCCTGCCCATCGGGCCGGCCGGCGTGTCCATCATCCAGCCACAGCTGGACCAGGTTGGGATGATCGTCAGGATTGCTGAAACGCAGTGCCTGCTCACCGGCATCGGCCGGATAGATGACGCGCGTACCGAGCATGGTCACGCTGGCGCTGGCGTGCGCACCCAGCAGGAAGACCAGCAGCATGAGGAGACCTGCGCGCAAGCTTGTTCTGTTCATGGCAAAAACGGGGATGCGCCGCCGGGAGATATCCCGGCAGCGACAGGGGTGGGACCAGCGGGGAAACGGAAGTCCGCGCCCGGACAGGCGCATCAGAAGTAGTCGAGAGCGTACTGCACCGAACCAATCACGGAGCCGGCTTCGGCCGCGCCGCCTTCGGCGACGTAGCGCACGGCAAAGATATGCGAAGCACTGGTGCTGCCGGCGGCAACCTCCAGCCCCTCGACCGACACGGCGCTCCCTCCCACCAGACTGATCGGATCGCCGCCCACGCTCTTGCGCAATTGCAGCGCCACGTTCTTGGCTGTGCCCAGGTTGGGAATGTTGTTGCCGCTGGTCGCCGCGCTGGCCAGGAATTGGGTCTTGATCTTCAGCTTGTCCTTCGGTTTGTCGACGGCCGACGCCGTGCAGCCACTGACGCTGACCACGAAGGGCGTTTCGCCCGCCGAAGTGCCTGCCGCCGCCAGGTCGCCCGTCGCCACCGTGGGCAGCAGCACGACCGGATTGGCCGCGCCATCGACCATCACCTGGCAGGTCTGGCTGTTGACCTGGCCGCGGAAATTGATGGTGCTGCCCGCCGCCAGCACCAGCGACGGCGAGACCAGCAACAGGATTGCAAGATGCTTTTTCATTTTTACCCCCAAGGAGAATTCGGTCGATCCACGAAGAATGCCGACGCCAACCGATACGTCCGGCACCAGGTGAATCATAGGCAGACCGGCCATCCAGCAGAATCGGCCACCCCCCAAAGCAGCGGTTGGCAATCCCTGATTCGCACATGGGCCAAATCCCAAACACGGGCACCGCAGCCCAATGGGATTTGGCCCATGCGCATTGCGGCAGCGGCCCATGTTGCGCACAGGCGTGCTGCGCGAACATGCAGGGCTTTCCCTTCCTGCCGGAGTTGTTCCTTGTCTGCTCGCCCGCCCGATCACGCCAGGCCAGGCGTGCCTGTCCCCTGGGCCCTGCCACGCCCTTTGCGCCTGCTCTTTGCGATGCTGGCGTTGTGCCTGCTGTCGCTTCCTGCGGCGGCCATCTGCAAGCGCAACAATCGCATCGACTATCCCTTCACGCCCTTGAGCGATGGCGGTTCGGCCCAGTTCTGGTTCGGCCGCATCAATCTCGCCAGCACCGCGTTGCAGCCGGCCGGCACGCTCCTGGGCAGTACGGTGGCCACGGCCGCCGAGGCCTCCGGCATCAGCGGCGATACGCTGCTGTGGACGTGTGACCTGGCCGATGCCGGGCAGGTCTCCGAAGTGTTTTCCACCAATGGCGATGACCGCGTCGGCGGCTTTGCCGAGATCGGCACCCAGGACGGATTGCCGGGTTTCTACCGCACCTGGTTTCCCGGTGTGGCGATCCGGCTCACGCATTTGCGCTCAGGGAAGGTGTTTTCGCGCTATTACCAGTCCGCCCGCCTGGAGAACTATGACGTCGATGAAGCCCGCAAGAAGATCCTGATCCGCGCCAAGCATCTCAGTCCGGTCAAGGCCGAGATCGCCCGTGTCTCCGATCTCAGTCCCGGGACAGGCACCAGCAACTGGTGCGGCGACCGCCCGGACAACCGGCTGCAGGCTGCCGTTCCCTACCGCTGCCTGCAGCCCAATGGCTACCTGATGCTGCGGGGGCCAGGCTACAACCGCGCCAGCGGCGACATGGATGATGATGGTGAAGACCACGCGACGCGCTTCCTCTTCTTCGGTGCCGCCAACGGTATCGCCTTCGGCATGCGCCAGGCGGCCAGCCTGAGCGTGCTGCCATCATGCGTGGTACAGAACGTGACACCGGAAGTGGTTTTTCCGACGATCTCGGAAGAAGAACTCAAACAGGGCGAAACACGGCAGGTGGAGTTCACGCTGGCCTTTCGCTGTGACGAGGGCGTCAATACCCGCCCGCCGTCCACCGCCGGCACTGACGACAACCAGACCGCCTTTGGCATCCAGGTATCAGCAGGCGCACTGGCGGCGGCGCGGCAGCTGGGGTATGTGAACCAGGACCAGGGCGTACGGTACCTGCTCTCGGACAATTACGGCCTTGATCCTTCGCTGGCCAAGGGCGTGGGCATCAGCCTGAGCGACAGCGACAGCCAGCAGCCGATGCAATTCCTCAGCTCGCCGCTGGCCGGCCAAGGGATGTCCAGACCGCTGCCTGCGGGTCGCAACGCCGGCTGGTATCGGCTCGACACCAGCAATGCATCACGCTGCCTGCCGCCAGCACCGGCTGCGCCCGCGTATCAGTTCACGGTGGAAAAGCGATTGACCGCCACGCTGCAGAAGCTGCCGGGAAAGACGGTGGCACCGGGACGGGTGTTCGCGACCGCCTATGTGATCGTCAAGGTGCAGTGAGGTGCGCGGCCGGTGCGAACACGGAAGCAGATTGGCTTGGCATCAATACGACCTCACCGGCATGGGGTGCATATGCTTATGAGAAATCATTTCTTGGCGCACCCTGCCCACTCGCGCTAGCGTCTCGGATGCGACAGTGTTCCCGCATCCCATCCACGAGAAGAAGAGAGACGACATGCCAGACAATCCGCAATGGAAATTCGAAACCATCTCCGTCCACGGCGGCTATGATCCCGACCCGACCACGCGCGCTGTGGCCGTGCCGATCTACCAGACCGTGGCCTTCGCCTTCGACGATACCCAGCACGGAGCCGACCTGTTCGACCTGAAGGTCCAGGGCAACATCTATTCGCGCATCATGAACCCGACCCAGGACGTGCTGGAAAAGCGCCTGGCCGCGCTCGAAGGCGGTATCGCCGCGCTCGCCCTGGCCTCGGGGCAAGCCGCCGTGACCTACGCGATCCAGACCATTGCCGAAGCGGGCGACAACATCGTCTCGGCCTCTACCCTGTATGGCGGCACCTACAACCTCTTCGCCCATACGCTGCCGCAGTTCGGCATCCAGACCCGCTTCGCCGATCCGCGCCAGCCGGAGTCCTTTGCACCGCTGATCGATGAGCGCACCAAGGCCATCTTCATCGAGTCCATCGGCAACCCGCTGGGCAACGTCACCGACATCGCCGCCGTAGCCGAAATCGCCCATCGCCATGGCGTCCCGCTGATCGTCGACAACACCGTGGCCACGCCTTACCTGCTGCGTCCCTTCGAACACGGCGCCGACATCGTCGTGCATTCGCTGACCAAGTATCTCGGCGGCCATGGCACGACCCTGGGCGGGGCCATCGTCGATTCGGGCAAGTTCCCCTGGGCCAAGCACAAGGAACGCTTCAAGCGCCTCAACGAACCGGATGTCAGCTATCACGGCGTGGTCTATACCGAAGCGCTGGGCGAGGCTGCCTATATCGGACGCGCGCGCGTGGTCCCGCTGCGCAACACCGGCGCGGCGCTCTCCCCGTTCAATGCCTTCCAGATCCTGCAGGGCATCGAAACCCTGTCCCTGCGACTGGACCGCATCACCGCCAATGCGCTGGCCGTGGCGCAATACCTGAAGCGCCATCCGAAAGTGCGCTGGGTCAACTATGCGGGGCTGGAAGATCATCCCGAC
The DNA here is from genome assembly GCF_002213425.1 of Herbaspirillum aquaticum. Taxonomy (GTDB): domain Bacteria; phylum Pseudomonadota; class Gammaproteobacteria; order Burkholderiales; family Burkholderiaceae_D; genus Herbaspirillum; species Herbaspirillum aquaticum. The sequence goes on from NZ_NJGV01000019.1 coordinate 85,156, forward strand.
CATGCGCTGGCGCAAAAGTATTTCAAGGGCCGCGCCTCGGGCGTGCTGACTTTCGGCGTGGCCAATGGCCGCGACGGCGGTGCGCGCTTCCAGGATGCGCTGCAACTGTTCACGCGGCTGGTCAACATCGGTGACGCCAAGTCGCTGGCCACGCATCCCGCTTCCACCACGCATCGCCAGTTGTCGCCGGCCGAACTGGAGAAGGCGGGCGTGACGGAAGATACCGTGCGCCTGTCCATCGGCATCGAGCATATCGATGACCTGCTGGCCGACCTGGAACAGGCATTGCAGTCGGCGTGACCTGATCGCCTCCCCAAAAAAATGGCTCCGCATGCGGAGCCATTTTCGTATCAGGCAGTGGATAAATCAGGCGGCCTGCTTTTGTGCTGTCCGTTGCTGCAAGCGTTGCGCCACCAGTTCACGTGTGCGCGGGATCAGTTCGCGGCCATAGTCGATGGCATCTTCCAGCGGATCGAAGCCACGGATGAGGAAAGTAGTCACGCCCAGATCGTAGTAATCCAGCAGTGCCTCGGCCACCTGTTCGGGCGTACCGACCAGCGCGGTGGAGTTGTAGCGCGCACCGGTCTCCTTGGCAATGGCCGTCCACAGGCGCTTGTCGACACGGTCGCCCTTCTCGGCCGCAGCCAGCAAGCGGCGCGCACCTTCGCTCTCCTGCGGTCCGGTGTAGGCCGGATGGCGCGTGCCATTGCCCGAGCGCAGGCGGCGCGTTTCATCGAGGATGCGTTCGGCACGCGCCCAGGCCTGCTCTTCAGTAGCTGCCAGGATGGGGCGGAAGGACACTGAGAAGCTGATTTCACGTCCATGCCGTGCTGCCTCGGCGCGCACGCGTCCGGTCAGCTCGCGCACCTGCTCAAGCGATTCACCCCAGAGTGCGTAGACATCGGCATGACGGCCGGCCACCGGAATGGCAGCCTCGGAGGCTCCACCGAAGAAGATCGGGAGTTGCGGCTGCTGCAGCGGCTTGACTTCAGAGTACGCCTGCTCGAAACGGTAGTGCGCGCCCTGGTGATCGAAGGGCTTGTCGGCAGTCCACACCTGGCGCAGGATCTGCAGGTATTCATCGGTACGGGCATAGCGCTGGTCGTGATCGAGATAGTCGCCATCACGGCGCTGTTCGATGTCGGAGCCGCCCGAGATGATGTGCACGCCCAGCCGGCCACCGCTGAAATGATCCAGCGTCGCCAGCTGGCGGGCCGCCAGCGTGGGCGCCACGAAGCCGGGGCGATGCGCCAGCATCAGCTGGATGCGCCGGGTGGCGGCAGCCACTTGCGCGATGGTGAGGATGGCATCCGGGCCGTTGGAGTGGTACGGCACCAGTATCCGGTCGAAGCCGGCCTCTTCGTGCGCGCGTGCAAAGCGCAGCAGGTAGTCGGTATCGATGGCCGGCCCGACCGAGGGGTGGATCTCGGAGTTCTTGTGGGTGGTGACCATGCCGATGAAATTGATGCTCATGCTTGCTCTCCTGAGGGCCTGCAAGGCAGGCGGTAAATGAGTCAGACCTTGACGATGTAATCGGAAACCTGCACCTTCTGCGGCAGGATCTTGCGCGCGGCCAGCCAGTCCGCTGCACCCTGGAAGGTGGCGATGAACTTGGCGTCGTCAGTACCGTGGAATTCCCAGCGGCGCGCCAGCTTGATGAGCGAATCGCGCACCGCATCGGAATAGCCGGCATCCTTCTGCACCAGCCCTTCAGCCTCGCGCGGATTCTTGCTGATCCACTCGCCCTCGGCACGATAGGCGGCGTTGACGGCGCGCACGATGTCGGCGTTTTCTTCGGCAAACTTGCGGTGCGTGACGTAGGAGTTGAAGTCGATCAGGAAATCCAGGTCGCGTCCCTCAAAGAACACGTCATGCGCCTTGTATTCCACCCGCGCGATGTCCACGCCGGGACTCCACATGGACCATGCATCGACCTTGCCCTGCGAAAAGGCGGGGCCGGCATCCGGTGGATTGAGGTAGACGAAATTGACCTTGTCGCGCGCGATGCCGTGCTTTTCCAGCGCGGCCACCAGCAGGAATTCCCCGAGCCCGGAACGATTGACCGCCACCGTCTTGCCCACCAAGTCAGCGACCTTGTTGATGCCCGAGCCATCCTTGGCGATGATGGCCGTGCTGCGCGGTTCGACCACGGCGAACTGAGTGAAGACCAGCGGCGAACCGGCGATCATCGCGGCCAGCGCGGGAGTGGTGCTGCCACCGAAACCGAAGTCGGCGCTGCCACCGGTGACGGCCTGCAAGGAGGGCGCATGGTTGGGGAAAGGACCGATCCACTGTACCTTGATGCCATCGCGGGCCAGCGTCTTCTCGAACTCGCCGCGCGTGCGGGCGATGCCGGGCAAACCACCCTTGCCCCAGGCCAGGCGCACCGTATCGGTATTGCGCGACTTGCCGGCGGCGCGCGCCAGCAGCGGCAGGCCGCTGGCGCCGAGGGCCGCGCTACCCAGCGCGGCTTGCAAGAGTTGACGACGATGGAGATTGGCAGGCTTGGAATCGTGGGACATGAGCATTAAGCAGGAATTAATGAGAAGAAAAACAGCATTCAGGAAAACTTAATGCCACCGCTACGCCGCCTGGGCAGCCACTACACCCAGCTCGGCCAGCAACTGCGCACGCAGGGCCTGGGCGGCAGGATGGCTGCGGTCATGGGCCGCTTCGGGGGCGACGCGAACATCGTTGGCAATGGCCCCGTCGCGCATGACCAGGATGCGATCGGCCAGGACGATGGCTTCATCCACATCGTGCGTCACCAGCAGCACCCCGGGGCGATGCCGCGCCAGCAGTTGGCGCACCAGGACATGCATGCGGATGCGGGTGAGCGCATCGAGCGCAGCAAAGGGTTCATCCAGCAGCAACAGCCGCGGCTCACGCACCAGGGCGCGTGCCAGCGCCACGCGCTGGGCCTGGCCACCGGAGAGATTGCGCGGCCAGTCGTCGAGCCGGTCACCCAGGCCCACCTCTTCCAGGGCGGCTTGCGCCAGCGGCTTGCCGTGGCGGTCATCGAGGCCCAGTGAGACATTGCGCCACAGCCGATCCCACGGGATCAGGCGCGGTTCCTGGAACACCACGGCGGGCTGCGCCGGTCCGTCGATGCGGCCGCCGTCGATGGGGTCCAGCCCGGCCAGCGCGCGCAGCAAGGTGGTCTTGCCGCAACCGCTCTCGCCCAGCAGGGCCACGAATTCGCCGCGTGCAATGCGCAGGTTCAGGCCCTGGATCACGGTGCGCGATCCGTAACGTCGCTTCAATCCGGCCACGCTCACCGCGAGTTCATCGGCCGTGGCGGGGTGCGCGGTATGGCGGTCGTACAAGCTGTCGCTCATCATTTCCCCTTGGCGGCGTAGTTGGGATGCCAGGCCAGCAGGCGGCGCTCCAGCAGGCGTGCGATGCCGTCGGACACCACGCCGATGCCGGCATAGATGACGATGGTCAGCACGATCACGTCGGTCTGCAGGAATTCGCGCGCATCCATCGCCAGCGAGCCGATGCCGGTATTGGCCGCGATGGTCTCGGCGATCACCAGCGCCAGCCAGGCGACGGCCAGTGCATAGCGCACCCCGGCCAGGATCGAGGGCAAGGCGCCCGGCAGGACGATGCGGCGGATCAGGGTCCAGTTGGACAAGCCGGTCACACGGCCCAGCTCCAGCAGTTTGGGATCGACCTGGCGGATGCCCAGCACGGTGTTGATGTAAATGGGGAACAGCACGCCCAGCGAGACCAGGAACACCTTGCCGCCCTCGCCCACGCCGAACCACACGATCACCAGTGGCAGCGCCGCCAGGAAAGGCACGGCGCGCACCATCTGCACGCTGCGGTCCACCAGCGCCTCGGCCAGGCGCGAGAAGCCCACCAGCGTACCGAGCACGAAGCCGATGCTGCCGCCGATGGCAAACCCGGCGGCGGCCCGCAGGAGGCTGGCCCCGAGGTCCGACAGCAAGCGGCCTTGGGCAATCAGGTTCAATGCCGTCTGCAGCACCTTGCTGGGCGCGGGCAACACCTGCGGCGAGAGCACGCCGGCACGGGCCAGCGCTTCCCAGGCCAGCAGCAGCACCAGCGGTGCGGTCCATGAAATGAAGAAGAGACTGCGTGCAGTCAGCACGCGCGGGGGGCGTGGGCCAGTGTGACTCGCAGCGGAGGCGGGGTCAGCTCCCGCCGCTGGCAAGGGAAAATGATTGACCGCTTCGGGCATGGCGTTTCCTTCTCGGTGATGGCGAGGACGCACCCGGCCAAACGCCGGGTCGTGCAGAGAAGGAAATCGTAATCAGCTTCGCGGCGAGGGAATACGAATGATTTTGTCTTTGGATATCCGGTAAACGGATTAGGGCTCAGCGCAGCTCGGCAGCGGACACTCCCGGCACACCTTGCCGGATGCGCTTGCTGTAGTCTTGCTGGGGGCCGTCCTGCAAGGCGCGCCCGGTGATACGCCCGGCCGCGTGCAGCTGGGCAAAGCTGTAGCCCGGCGTCAACACGCCCTGGTCGAAGACGTAGTTGGCGAAGTAGCCGGAGAGCAGCAGCCGATAATCCAGCGGCAGCGAAGGCGAGAGACGGCGCGCCAGCTCAAAGACGATGGTGGTGCAGTTGCTGGTGAGGGTGTTGTAGAAGCGCGGGCTGTCCCGCAATTGCGCCGCACGTTCCAGGTAGCCGAGGAAGACGCGGCGCAACTGATCGGGGCGCAATTGCAGGCGATAGAGATACACATCCTCCCCACGGGCATTGGTGCGGGTACGGATGATGTCGGTTTCGTCGGCGGCGACGATGACCGTCTCGAACTGGCGGAAGAAGCCGCCCAGGGCGGAAAAGGCTTCATCGCGCTCGCGCCGGATTTCCAGCGAGAACACCAGGCGCCGACCATCGGCAAAGCCGAAGGACACCAGCGTATGGGCAATGGCCGGCCCCATCCAGTAGGACAGCACCAGATCCGCCGAGACCAGCTGCGAGAGATCGTAGCGGCGCGATTCCCAGCGGATGTCGTAGTCGGTTTCGCTGCGCCAGGTGAAGTTGCGCACGTTGTCCAGTTGCACGATGTCGCCTTGCACCTGCGGCACCAGCAGGCGCGCCACGTCATCAGCCCAGTCGCGCTCGTGGCTGGGGCGGATGCTGCTCCACCACAGCGCCATGGCCATGCCGGCCAGCACGAAGGCCAGCGGGCCCCAGCGCCAGGAGAGACCCGGCAGGCCTGGCAGGCTCGGCACACCCGCCACCAGCGCCAGCGTTGCGGCCGGCGGCAGGCTCCACAGCACGATGGCGGCGATGCGCAGCCAGGCCGCCACCGGCAGCTGGAACCACAGCGCAAACCCGCCCCACACCGCCAGGCCCAGCGTCAAGAAACCCAACACGATCAACAGCGCTACTTGGAGAAAGAACATCGGTACATTTTCTGGTCGGATGAAGGGGAAAGCGAAGCGGCCGGCTCAGGCCATTGTAGCGGCGTGGACCTGCACCGGCTTGCTGGCACGCAATGCGGCGATCATGTTGCGCACCGCCGGCGCCCGTTCAAAGCGGCGATAGACGGCAGCTACTTCGGAGACGATGGGGGCGCCGGCCAGCGTGCGGTAGCTGACATTGGGCAAATTCACCACCGAGGCCAGCACGCCCGGCACCACGGCCACGCCCGCACCCACGGCCACTTCGGCCAGCACTGCCAGCAGGCCGCCGGGCCGGCTCACGCTGCGCGGGACCAGGCCGCCGCGCCTCCACACCTCGCGGCTGCCCAGTTCCTGCTCGGGCAGGATGAAGGCGTCACCGGCCAGGGCGCGCGAGCGGATCGCGCCTCCACCGGCAGCCAGCGGATGATCCGAGGGCAGCGCCAGGCAAAAGCGATCGCGCAGCAGCACGTGTGACTGCAGCGTCTGCCCCAGCGGCACCGGCAGGCGCACGAAGGCAATATCGAGCTTGCCCTCCTCCAGGGCGGCACCCATCTGCAGCATCGGCCACTCGCACGCATGCACCAGCACCTGCGGCCAGCGCTGGCGAAAGGCACTGAGCTGCTGCTGCAGGATGCCGCCGAAGACGGCCGAGCCGACATAGCCCACTTCCACCCGCCCCAGTTCGCCGCGTCCTGCGCGGCGGCCGGCATCGATGGCCTGGTCGAAGCGGGCCAGTGCGGCACGCGCCTGGATCACGAAATCCTGCCCCGCCGAGGTCAGCGCCACCGAGCGCTTGCTGCGCACGAACAGCTGGCACTGCAGTTGCCGTTCCAGTTGCTGGATCTGTACGCTCAGCGTGGGCGGCGCAATGCCCAGCAACTCGGCGGCACGGGCGAAATGCAGTTCGTCGGCCACGGTGAGGAAGTATCGCAGGTGTCGCAGATCCATCGTAACGGGCTCCTGGGCGCTGGTGGAATCGGTTGAAGATAATTAGCTTATACCTAATTAAAAGCTGGAAATCCATGATTGAAGCGAATCATCGATCTTGCTTCAATAGGGGTCCGATTTCCCTTGCCTGCCCACCATGTCCCTGCGCCTGTCCTCTCCCGCCGGCCGCATCCTGCTGACCGGATCCTTCGGCTGTGCCATGACGGTGCTCGATACCAACGTGGTGGGCATCATCCTGCCCACGGTGGCGCGCGAGCTTGGCGCCACCTTCAGCCAGATCGAATGGGTGGTCAGCAGCTACGTGCTCTGCTTTGCCGCCCTGCTGCTGCCGGCGGGCGCCATCGCCGACCGCTACGGCCGCAAGCGCGTGCTGCTGGTGGGCATCGCCCTGTTCGCGCTGACCTCGCTGGCCTGCGCCCTGGCACCCACGGCGCCAGCCCTGTATGCGGCGCGTGCCTTGCAGGGCGTGGGCGCCGCCTTCCTGCTGGCACCGGCACTGGCGGTGATCGGCCACGCCTTCCATGACGAAAGCCAGCGCGAACGCGCCTGGGCCCTGTGGGGCGGCATCATGGGACTGACCATGGTGCTGGCCCCGCTCATCGGCGGCGCAGTCAACACCCTGCTGGGCTGGCGCTGGGCGTTTGCGGTGAACCTGCCGGCCTGCCTGCTGCTGGCTGCAGCGGTCTGGCGCCATGTTCCGGAGTCGCGCAATCCGCTGCCACGACCGCTGGACCCCTTGGGCATCCTCAGTTCCTCCAGCGCGGTCTTCCTGTTGACCTGGACCCTGATCACCGGGCCGGAACACGGGTGGACCAGCGTTGCTTGCGTCACCCGCGCTGTGGGTGGCGCTCTTTTATTCACGCTCTTCATCGCCTGGGAGCGCCGCTGCGCCCATCCGATGCTGGAGCTCTCCCTGTTTCGTCATACCGGCTTCGTCGCGGCCGTCGCCGCCATGTTCGCCTATGCGGCCTCGGCCCAGGTGATGGCGTCGCTGCTGCCGCTGTTCCTGCAGAATGCGCGCGGCCTGGGCGCGGGCCAGGCGGGCCTGGCGATGCTGCCGTTTGCGCTGGCCATGCTGCTGCTGCCGCAGGTCGGACGGGTCCTGGGACGCTGGCTGTCTTCGCCACAGATGCTGGCACTGGGGCTGGGCGTGACCGCCCTGGGCAACCTCTTGATGATGCTGGCGGCACACGCCGAGGCGCACGGCTGGACCGTGCTCGGCATGGCTGTGCTGGGCAGCGGCGGCGGGCTGCTCAACGGACAGACGCAGAAGGCCATCATGGGCAATGTGCCGCGCGAGCGTGCCGGCATGGCCTCGGGCATCAGCACGACGGCTCGCTTCACGGGCGTGCTGGCTGGTTTCGCGGGGCTGGGCGCGGTGCTGGCAGAGACCGCACGCCATGCCATGACGGCAGCACTGGCCACCCTCGATACCAGTGCTGCGGCACCGGCCTTCATCGACCGCGTGCTGGCAGGCGACCTGGCTCAGGCTGCGGCCCTGCTGCCGCAGCATGGACCGCAGGCCATGCTGCTGGCGCGGCAGGCCTATGCCCAGGGCTTTGCGCATGCCTTCGCAGTGGCGGCCCTGCTGGCGGCGGCCACCACGCTGCTGGTGCTGTGGTCGATGCGGCGCGTGGCGAGCCGGCAGGCTGTGGCCCGGAACGCATAAGTTCATGCGAAAGCATTCGTGGCCGCCGGGGCGCCCAGGTTCCACAATCGGAGACCCGGCAGGGCCCGACAGTTGCTAGCCGAGGCAAGCGCAGAACTTGGCTCAGTGCCCGTCTGCCCCCAGCAGCGCCGCCAGGCGCGGCAACACCGCTTCGGCATCCTCGCGCAGCTTGAAGGCCAGCAAGTCATCGGCGCGGGTCACGCCGCGATTGATCGCCACCACCGGCTTGCCGGCTGCGGCCACCGTGCGCGGGAAGCGAAAGCCCGACAACACCATCAGCGAAGAGCCGATCACCAGCATGGCATCACAGGCCCGGGCCGCCGCTTCAGCCTGGGCCGTGCGCGCAGGCGGCACGCCGTCGCCGAAGAACACCACATCCGGTTGCAGCATGCCGCCACAGGCCACACAGGCCGGCACGTGAAATGCGGCATCGGCTTCCGGCTCCAGGCGGGCATCGCCATCGGGCAAGGCCTCGGCCTGCAGGTGGACGAAGGAGGGATTGCAGCGCGCCAGCTCCTGCTGGATCTGCGCGCGCGGGTAGACGGTATCGCAAGCCAGGCAGCGCACCGCATGGATGCTGCCATGCAGTTCGATCACGTTGCGGCTGCCCGCCTGCTGGTGCAGGCCATCGACATTCTGGGTCAGGATGCCGCCCAGGTGGCCGGCCTGCTGCAGTTGCGCCAGCGCGCGGTGCGCCGCATTGGGTACGGCCTGCGCCAGGCGTGGCCAGCCCAGCATGCTGCGCGCCCAATAGCGTTTGCGCGCCGCTTCGGACTGGCGGAACTCGCTGCCCTGGATCGGCAGGCGGCCACGCCGCACGCCGCTGTCGTCGCGGTAATCGGGAATGCCGGAAGCGGTACTGATGCCGGCCCCGGTCAGGACCAGCACCTGGCGGCGCGACTGGAGCAACTGCGCCAGCGCGGCCAGCAGGCCGGTCTCGGCCGCTTCTTCTGCAGGGGCAAGGGGGGCGGCATCCGCAGCAGCGGACAGGCTCTGGCTCATGGACGAACTCGCTGGAGAATCACGACAGCCGCCAGCCTACGCGAAATCGCACGCGCCTGCAGCGCTCAGGCGCGGCGCTGGACCTCGTGGGGCGGCACGGCCTGGTCCAGCTCGCCCAGGCGGCTCAACAGCGCCGGATAGCCGAACAGGTAGCCTTGGCCCTCCTGGCAGCCTTCTTCTTCAAGGATGGCACGCTGGGCTTCGGTCTCCACGCCCTCGGCCAGCACCGCCACGTTCAGGCTGTGGCCCAGCGCCAGGATGGCGCGCACGAAGGCCTTGGCCTGCTGGCTGGTTTCCAGTTCATTGATGAAGCTGCGGTCCAGCTTGATCTTGTCGAAGGGAAAGCTGCGCAAGGTTTCCAGCGAGGAATAGCCACTGCCGAAATCATCCATGGCAATGGTCACGCCCATGGCCTTGAGTTGCTGCAGCAAGTGCAGCGCCCGGTCGCGGTCGGCAATGAGGGCGGTCTCGGTCACTTCCAGTTCCAGCCGGTGCGCAGGCAAGCCGGTGGCGGCCAGCACGGCGCGCACCTTTTCCACCAGGCCGGCGTTGGACAATTGCAAGGCCGACAGATTGACGGCAATGCGCGGCTGCAGGTTCCACAGCACGGCTTCGCGGCAGGCGTGCTCCAGCACCCAGTCGCCGATGGCGCTGATGGCACCGCATTCTTCGGCCACCGGGATGAAGGTTGCCGGCGGGATCAGGCCTTGGGTCGGATGCTGCCAGCGCAGCAGCACTTCGTAGCCGGTGATCTCGTCGCTGCTGACGGCCCGCTGGATCTGGAAGTTGAGGAAGAACTGCCCCTGCTCCAGCGCCACCCACAGGTCGCGCGCCATGGCCCGGCGCGCGCGCGAGGCCTCGTCCATGTTGGCTTCGTAGTAGCAGATCTTCTCGTCCAGGCTCTTCTTGGCGCGATACATGGCGAGGTCGGCATTGTTGAGCAGCTGCGCGCGGTCGATGGCGTCGCCCGGAAACAGGGCCACGCCGAGACTGGCACCGGGCACGATGTCGGTCTGCGCCAGACGCAGCATGCCAGTCAGCGCGCGTTGCAGGCGGGTGATGAAGTCACTCAACTGGCGCTGGTGGCGGATCAGCTTGAAGGCCACGAATTCATCGCCGCCGAAGCGCGCCACCATTTCGTTCTCGCCGACACTGGCCTTGAGGCGGCGGCCCAGTTCGGACAGCAGCTGGTCGCCGACCCCGTGGCCGAAGGCATCGTTGACTTCCTTGAACCCGTCGAGGTCGATGCTGACCACGGCCACCTGCTGCTGGCCCGGATGCAGGGCGGACATGACCTCATCGAGCCGCTCCAGGAAATGGACGCGGTTGGGCAGGCCGGTCATGGCATCGTGGCGCGCCATGAAGAGGATCTTCTCGCTGGTTTCCAGCTGTTCGGTACGGTCGCGGGTGATCTTGGCGAAGCCCAGCAGGCGGCCATCTTCGCGATAGATGGGATCGATCACCACGTGGGCCCAGAAGCGCGAACCATCCTTGCGTACGCGCCAGCCCTCGTCCTCGAACTTGCCCTCGCGCAGGGCGATGGCCAGGTTGGTCTCGGGCAGGCCGGCCAGGCGATCGGCGACCTCATAGAAGAGCGAGTAATGCTGGCCGATGATTTCCTCGTCGGCATAACCCTTGAAGCGCCGGGCACCGGCGTTCCAGCTGGCCACCACGCCATCCGGACGCAGCAGGTAGATGGCGTAATCCTTGATGCGCTGTACCAGCAGGCGGTAAGCGTTCGCGGAACTGTATTCGGTCAGGTCATCTTGCTGGATCATGTCGGCCTCTCCCAAGGGCGCTTGCCGGACTTGCGGTGCTGGGGCCACCGCAAGCAGTGTTCCGTCCAGTGGACCCGGCCATGCTGTTGAAGCTGCCATTGTACGCCGGGCGGATCGGGCCATCTTTCGGGATTTGCCTGAGCGGCGGGCAGCGCCGAACGCGGTTGGCCGATTCTCCCTATAATTCGCCTGCAACTTTCACGGCGCCCTCGGCCCGCAAGGCTGAGCCAGCGTCGATATAAAAATTCTTCCGCCAAAAGTTCGAGGAGCATCAATCATGCGGCTATTACTTCTGCTGCCTTTCATCGGCCTGCTCTGGGTCCCCTTCTACAACGCCGAATTGCCCAGCCTGTTCGGTTTCCCCTTCTTCTACTGGTACCAGTTCGCCTGGGTCCCGCTGACCTCGCTCATCATCTGGCTGGTCTATCGTGATGGCCTGAAAAAGGGAGTCGAATAATGGAGACCGCCAACATCCACTGGACCGCGCTGTGGGTCTTCCTGTTCTTCTTCGCCCTGGTCACCGTGATGGGCTTCCTGGCCTCCAAATGGATGGCCGGCCCCAGCAACAAGGGCGCCCACCTCGATGAGTGGGGCCTGGGCGGCCGCAACTTCGGCACCTGGATCACCTGGTTCCTGGTCGGCGGCGACTTCTATACCGCCTATACCGTCATCGCCGTGCCCGCGCTGGTCTATGCGGTCGGCGCCTACGGCTTCTTCGCCCTGCCCTATACCATCCTGGTCTACCCGATCGTGTTCGTGATCATGCCCAAGCTGTGGCATGCGGCCCACAAGGCCGGCCACGTCACGGCGGCCGATGTGGTGTGGGGGCGCTATCAGTCGCGTCCGCTGGAATTCGCCATTGCCCTGACCGGCGTGGTGGCCACCATGCCCTACATCGCCCTGCAGCTCATCGGCATGGAAGTGGTCATCAAGGCCCTGGGCCTGACCGGTGAATTGCCGCTGCTGGCCGCCTTCGTGATCCTGGCCCTGTACACCTACTCGGCCGGCCTGCGGGCACCGGCCCTGATCGCCTTCGTCAAGGACATCATGATCTACATCGTGGTGCTGGTGGCGGTGGTGGTGGTGCCGGCCAAGCTGGGCGGCTACGGTGCGGTGTTCAGCTCGGCGCGCGAGGCCTTCGCGCTCAAGGGCGGTGCCACCGGCCTGACCTTGAAGCCCACGCAGTTCCTGCCCTTCGCTTCGCTGGCATTGGGTTCGGCACTGGCGGCCTTCATGTATCCGCACACCCTGACCGGGATCTTTGCGGCCAAGGATGCCAATACCATCCGCAAGAACGCGGTGTTCCTGCCGGCCTACACCGTACTGCTGGGCCTGATCGCGCTGCTGGGCTACATGGCCTACGCGGCGGGCATCAAGGTGCAGGCCAACAACGACGTCGTGCCGGCGCTGTTCAATGGCCTGTTCCCGGGCTGGTTCGCGGGCTTTGCCTTTGCCGCCATTGCCATCGGTGCACTGGTGCCGGCGGCGGTGATGTCCATCGGCGCCTCCAACCTCTTCACCCGCAACTTCTGGAAGCCTTACGTCAATCCTGGCATCAGCCATGAGGGCGAAGCCAAGGTGGCCAAGGTGGTGTCGCTGGTGGTCAAGTTCGGCGCGCTGGTGTTCATCCTGTTCCTGCCGACCAAGTTTGCGCTGGACCTGCAATTGCTGGGCGGCGTGTGGATCCTGCAGACCTTCCCGGCGCTGGTGTTCGGCCTCTTCGTGGGCTGGTTCGGTGCCCGTGCGCTGCTGTGCGGCTGGGCCGTGGGCATCGTCGGCGGCAGCTGGCTGGCCTTCACGGATGGCATCAAGCCGGTGCACAGCTTCCTGATCGGCGGCGAGACCTACACGCTCTATACCGGCCTCATCGCGCTGGCCCTGAACGTGGTGGTCGCCGTCGTGGCCAACCTGCTGCTGGGCAAAGGTTCGCAGCCTGCATTGAAGCGCTGATGCAGTGATGCAAGGATGCATCGCGGTTTGAACGTGCGATGCATCTGCGCATCACCTCGCCTCAGCGATGCGCTGGCGTTAACCCGAAAGTTGCAACGCCCGCGCATGAAAAAATGCTCCTCGATGAGGAGCATTTTTTTTGCCTGGCGATACGCGGTACGCACGCGCCGTTCAGCGTCCCTGCCCTGCGCCTGCGAGGATTTCCACCAGCCGTTCCAGCGGTGCCGGTTTGGTGAGGTGATGATCGAAACCGGCCGCAGCGGCCTCCTGGCGGTCGGCTTCCGAACCGCGTCCGGTGAGGGCAATGAGCTGCATGGCCGCGCCCTGTTCATGGTCGCGCAGTTGCCGCGCCAGTGCGTACCCGGACATGTCGGGCAGGCCGATGTCGATGAAGCCGGCATCGGGCTTGACCTCCTGCATCAGCCGCAAGGCCTCGGCGCCGTTGGCGGCCACATGCGTGGCGTGCCCGCGATAGTTGAGCAGCATGGCCAGCATGTCGGCATTGTCGGCGTTGTCGTCCACGATGAGGATCTCCAGTCCCCGGCCCCCCTCGGCCTGGGACGGTTCATCCATCGACTCGGTGCGCTGCGCCGCCGTCGTCTGCGGCAGGCGCACCATGAACGTGGCGCCCTGGCCCGGGCCAGGGCTGGTCACCGAGACGCTGCCTTCATGCAGGTCCACCAGGCGCTTGACCAGATGCAGGCCGATGCCCAGCCCACCCTGGGCACGGTCCACTTCCGACTGGATCTGGGTGAACATGTCGAATACCGTACCGATATCCTCGGCGGCCAGCCCCACGCCATTGTCGCTGACGCTGATGAGGACATCCTCGCCATCCATGCGTGCAGTGACGCGGATGAGCCCGCCAGCTGGCGTGTACTTGGCCGCATTGTTGAGGATGTTGCTCACCACCTGCACCACGCGATGGGTATCGGCTTGCAGGTAGAGGTCGCTTTCGGGGGCCTCCAGCTCCAGCTTGTGACGGTTCTTCTCGATCAACGGCATGCTGATTTCGACAGCGCTGGCCAGCGCCGACTTGACCGACATGTGCTGCTTCCTCAACTTGATCTTGCCCTCGGTGATGCGGGAGATGTCGAGCAGGTCTTCGATCAGGTGCGCCAGGTGGCGGATCTGGCGATCCATCATCTGGTGGATGTTGTGCTGGCGTTCGCTGCCGGCGCCGATGAGCTTCATGACTTCCAGCCCGTTGCGGATCGGGGCCAGCGGATTGCGCAGCTCGTGCGCCAGGGTCACCAGGAACTCGCGTTGGCGGCGGTTGATGGTGGTCAGGTCCTGTGCCAGCAACTCCAGGTTGCGCTTGGCTTCGCGTTCCTCATGCACGTCCACGATGGCACCGACGAAGCCGCCCGGCAGGTCGTCCCCGGTCGGCAAGGGCGTGCCCGAATCGATCACCCAGCGATAGCCGCCATCGGCATGGCGCAGTCGATAGACGACGTGAAACGCGCTGCGCGTCTGCTGGCAGCGGACGAACTCGGCCACGGCGGCCTCGCGGTCCTCAGGATGGATGCAAGCGATGTGGCCACCCTCGGCAATGGCACTGGCCGGCAGGCCCGTAAAGTCGTGCCAGTGGCGGCTGAAATAATTGGTGCGGCCGTCCGGGCCGGTAGTCCAGATGATGGCCGTGGACGCATCGACCAGCGAACGGAAATAGCGCTCGCTGGCGAGCAGCGCCTGGCGCGCTGCTTTCCGGCGGCGCGCGGCATCGACCTGGCTCTTGACGCGAATCATCAGCTCGGTGGCCGCAAAGGGCTTGACCAGGTAATCATCGGCACCGGCAGCGATGCCCTCAATGCGAGCTTCTTCACCGGCACGCGCAGAGAGCAGGATCACCGGCACCTCGCGCGTGTGCGCATCATTCTTGATCCGCGCCAGCAAGCCGAAGCCGTCGAGTACCGGCATCATCACGTCGCTCAACACCAGGTCGGGCGGTGACGCATGCACCGCCTTCCATGCAGCTTCACCGTCGGCGCAGACCTGCACTTCGGCGTAGCCGCCGAGCAGGCGCTGCAGGTATTCACGCATGTCGCGGTTGTCATCGGCGATGACGATGCGCACGGCCTGCGTCCCTTCATCAGGCAGCGGCGCGCTGGGGGCCGCGCCGGTGGGCGCATCGGCGACCGTCCCGGAGAGCAGCGCGGTGGTGGCAGCGGGCAGCCAGGCCTGCGCCTCCTCGACGAAGGCCTGGCCGGGCTGGCGGTCCTGGCTGATCGCTACCGCATCGGCACGGATGACGTCATCGGCCTGCAAGTGGGCGGTGCCAAAGGGAATCTCGACGAAGAAAGTCGACCCCGCACCCGGCACGCTGTGCACGCCGATCTGGCCGTGATGCAGCTTGACCAGTTCCTGGATCAGCGCCAGGCCGATGCCGGTACCCTCATAGGTGCGGCCATGCGCATTGTCGATGCGATGGAAGCGCTCGAAGACGCGTGCCTGCTGGTCCAGCGCGATGCCGGAACCGGTGTCGGTCACCGACAGGCGTACGCGCCCTTCGAGCGGTTCCAGCCGCACCGTGATGCTGCCCTCGAAGGTGAATTTGAAGGCGTTGGAGAGCAGGTTGAAGATGATCTTCTCCCACATGTCCCGGTCCACATGGACCGCTTCGGGCAGCGGGAGGGCCTGGACCTCGTAGCGCAGTCCGGCCTTCTCGATGGTGGAGCGAAATACGCTGGCCAGGTCTTCGGTGAGACCGGCCAGGTCGGTGGCGACGAAGCTGGCCTTGGCACGTCCGGCCTCGATGCGCGAGAAATCCAGCAGCGCATTGACCAGCTTGAGCAGGCGCAGCGAATTGCGGTGCGTGACTTCCAGCCGCTTGCGCTGCGCCGGTCCCAGCGGCTCGGCCTGGTCGGCCAGGGCATCATCCAGCGGGCCGACCATGAGCGTGAGGGGCGTACGGAATTCGTGCGAGATGTTGGAGAAGAAGGCGGTCTTGGCGCGGTCGATCTGGGCCAGCTCCTCAGCCTTGCGCTGTTCATGCAGGTAGACCAGCACGTTGGAGACAGCGGTGCTGAGTGCTCCGCCCAGCAGGGCATAGAAATCCTGGTACTCGGCGTCCAGCGCACGGCGCGCACTCACGCCCGCCACCACGAAGCCGAAGGGCTGTTCCATCCCGGCCACGGTGACCGGCAGGATCACGGCCTGAACCGGCGCTTCTTCATACGGCCCGGCGACGAAGGGGCCGAAGCGCACGGCCAGGTCATCGACCTGCACCATGCGCTGTTCGGCCAGAGCCTGGGCGAAGGGCCAGGCTTGCGCATCGTCCAGGCGCACGCTGGCCGGGGCCAGCGCACTGTCGGCAGCGATGCCGGCCACGCCACGGCGCTGCAGGACATCGCCTTCGAGCTGGTAGAAGAGCATGAAAGGCAGGTCCAGTTCCATGGCGGCATGGCGCTGTTCCAGCCCCTGGCACAGGTCGTCAATGGACAGGCACTTGCCGAGTGCGGTCGCCAGCTCACGCAAGGCGGCGGTACGGCGCGCGCCCAGCACCTTGTCGGTGGATTCGGAGATCGGGTGGAACACGCCGCCAACCTCGCCCGACTCGACCCGGATCGGCGAGAAGGAGAAGGTCATGAAGGCCTCTTCCAGGTAGCCGTAACGATCCAGGAACATGCGCTGGTCACGGATGTAGGTGCCCTCCCCCTGGTGTGCGCGGTCGAAAGCATCGCCCACCACCGGCAAGGCGGTGGCCCAGCAGATGCGGAAATCCTGGCCCATCGATTCGGGATGCTTGGCGCCGCAGATGGGGCGGTAGGCGTCGTTGTAGATCTGGATGTCGTGCGGGCCCCAGGCGATCAGGATGGGGAAGGTGGAAGACAGGCACAGGCTGACCGCCGTGCGCAGGCTTTGTGGCCAGGTATCGAGCGGACCCAGCGGGGTGGACGACCAGTCCATCGCGCGGATCAGTTTGCCCATCTCGCCACCGCCGGAGAGCCAGCTGAATTCCGACTGTTGTTCGTCCACTTCGCTGACCTTTATGTGTGTGAAACCTGCAATAGGCCGTCATGCTACTCCCCAATGCTGACAATGGCCGGGATTTCTACCGCTTTTTGAGACAAAACGTCACTATTTGAAAATAAAGAGGGCAACGGGTTCAAACCCGTTGCCCTTTTGCGCCAGGTCTCGCGCCTGAAGCTTCATCTCGCCCCAAACCCGTGCCTCATCGCCATTGCCTCAGAGCTTCTCGGTCTCCCCGCTCTTGGGCTGCCACTTCATGAGCCGTTTCTCGATCACGCCCACGGCCAGGTCCAGCACCAGGGCAAAGACGGTCAGCACGACGATGCCGGCAAAGACGGTGTTGATGTCGAAGCTGCCTTCGGCCTGCAGGATGAGGTAGCCCACGCCGCGCGCCGAGCCCAGGTATTCACCGACCACCGCACCGACGAAAGCCAGGCCGATGGACGTGTGCAGGCTGGAAAACACCCACGAAGTGGCCGAGGGCAGGTAGACCGTACGCAGCAGCTGGCGTGCATTGGCGCCCAGCATGCGGGCATTGGCCAGCACCACCGGGCTGACTTCCTTGACGCCCTGGTAGACGTTGAAGAAGACGATGAAGAACACCAGCGTCACCGCCAGCGCCACCTTGGACCAGATGCCCAGGCCGAACCACATCGCGAAGATGGGCGCCAGGATCACGCGCGGCATGGAGTTGGCCGCCTTCACATAGGGATCGAGGATGGCCGAGGCGGTGGGCGAGAGTGCCAGCCACAGGCCGATGGCCAGGCCGAAGACGGTGCCGATGATGAAGGCCAGCACGGTTTCGGTCAGCGTAACCAGCAGGTGTGAATAGATTTCTGCCGGGAAGCTGAGCGTGAAGAAGGTGGTATCGCCCACGCCCACCTCCAGCGAGCCGCTGCCGACGGTGAACCACTCCCAGATGCGCTGCGCCACCTTCAACGGTTCGCCGAAGAAGAAGGCGGTCTGCGGATTGCGCGTGGCCACATGCCAGACCAGCAGCACGACGGCCAACACCATCAATTGCCAGAAACGGATGTTCTTGTGATTCGGTTTAAATAATTTCCACATGATGCTGATTCTCTTCCCTGATCTGTTCGGTACGGCTTACGCTGCGCGCTTTTGTTGTTGATAGCCCTTGAGCACTTCATCGCGCAGCACGTCCCAGATCTGCTGGTGCAGTTCGACGAAACGCGGATGCATGCGGATCTCGGCGACATCGCGCGGGCGCGGCAGGTCGATCCTGAATTCTCCGATGGGATGCGTGCCGGGGCCGGCCGCCAGCACGATCACGCGATCGGACATGGCGATGGCTTCGTCCAGATCATGGGTGATGAAGAGCACGGCTTTTTTCTTGGCATTCCACAGGTCCAGCACTTCGTTTTCCATCAGCTGGCGGGTCTGGATATCGAGCGCGGAAAAGGGTTCGTCCATGAGGATGATGTCCGGGTCCAGGATCAGCGTCTGCGCCAGCGCCACGCGCTTGCGCATGCCGCCCGAGAGCTGGTGCGGATAGCGGTCGCCGAAGCCTTGCAGGCCCACGCGCGCCAGCCATTGTTCGCCCAGTTCTGCTGCCGCCTTTTCATCATGGCCGCGATATTGCAGGCCGGCGATCACGTTCTGCAGCGCGCTGCGCCAGGGCATCAGTGCCTCGGCCTGGAACATGTAGCCGGCGCGGCGGTTGATGCCTTTGAGTTCCTCGCCGAATACCTTGACGCTGCCCGAGGACGGTTGCAGCAGTCCGGCCCCGACATTGAGCAAGGTGGACTTGCCGCAGCCGGTGGGGCCGACCACGGAAACGAATTCGCCCGGCGCAATCGAGAGATCGGTATTGGCCACGGCGGTGTAGCGCTGGGAGCGGTCGTCCTTGGAGACGAAGGTGCAGGTGATGTTGTCGAACTGGAGTGCTGGCGTCATGGTGGTGCGGGCTGCTGAAGCCCGGTGGAGGAAACTGAAGAAAGGGGCGTGCCCCGGCCCAAGATGCGCAAATGCCCGTTGCCGGGCATTTGCGGTCGCTTCGCACGGGCCGGGAACGCCGTGCCTGCGCTTACTTGTACTTGGCGTTGGCCTTCTGCACGAAGGAATTGGTGAAGGTCTTCGACAGGTCGATCTGCTTGTCCGCCAGCGAGGGCTCGAATGCCTTGAGCGTGCGCAACGCGGTATCGGGACCGCCCGGCGGGAAGTAGCCGTCCGGCGAGATGGCCTGGCGCACCTTCATGAAGGCATCGATGTAGAGCGAACGGTCTCCCAGCAGGTAGCTTTCCGGCACGGCCTTGATGATGTCGGAGGGACCGGCCTTCTGGATCCACTTCAGCGCGCGCACCATGGCATTGGTCAGCGCTTGCGTGGTGTTGGGATACTTCTGCACGAAGGCTGCCGGTGCATACAGGGTTGCCGCCGGCATCGGGCCACCGAAGACATCATTGGTGTCCTTCAGGGTCCGGGTGTCGGCGATGGTCTTGATCTCGTTGTTCTGCTCCAGCATGGAGATGACCGGATCGAGGTTGGCGATCGCGTCGATCTGGCCCGAGCGGATCGCCGAGATGGCACCGGCTGCCGCACCCACGCCGATGAAGGAAACATCGGTGGGCTTCAGGCCCGCCTTGGCCAGCACGTAGCTGGCCATGATGCTGGTGGAGGAGCCCGGTGCGGTCACGCCGATCTTCTTGCCCTTGAGGTCCGCCACGGTCTTGTAGTTGGGCATGGTCTTGTTGTTGACCGCCAGCACGATCTGCGGCGCCCGGCCCTGCAGCACGAAGGCGACGATGGGCTGGTTCTTGGCCTGCATGTTGATGGTGTGTTCATAAGCGCCCGAGACCACGTCGGCGCTGCCGCCCACCATGGCCTGCAGCGCCTTGGCACCACCGGCAAAGTCGGAGATCTCGACCTGCAGGCCTTCATCCTTGAAATAGCCGAGCTGCTCGGCAATGGTCAGCGGCAGGTAGTAGAACAGGTTCTTGCCACCCACGGCGATGGAGACCTTGGGTTTTTCCAGCGCCTGCGCGCCGGCACTGCCGTTGAATGAAAAATAGCCGGCCAGGAACAGGCCAGCGGCGATCAGCAATTGCTTCCAGCTCAATTTCATTATGTCTCCTCCGTGTGTGGATGGGGGTGCTGCTCTGTACTGCTTTATGTACTGCTTTATGTACTGATTTATGTGCTGCTTTATGTACTGCTTTGTATGCTGTTTCATGTACAGCATTCGGTACGGCATGCGCTGCACGATTCCGTGCAGAATCCGCGCTGCCCGGTATGGCTTCAGACCACGCCGTCGTCCCGCAGCTTCTTGATGTGGGCCCCATCATACCCCAGCGATTGCAGGATTTCATCGCTGTGGGCGCCCAGCTCAGGGCCCAGCCACCTGGTCTGGCCAGGCGTCTCGGACATCTTTGGCGTGATGCCCGGCAGCTTGACCGGCGTGCCATCGGCGAACTGATGCTGCTCGAACATGTCGCGCGCCAGGAATTGCGCATCGCTCATCATGTCCTTGACCGAATAGATCTTGCCGACCGGAACATCGGCCGCCTGCAGCGTGGCCAGTGCCGACTCGATGGTCTGCGTGCTGCACCATTGCTGGATGGCGGCATCGATTTCTTCGGTACGGGGTACGCGGCCATCGTTGCGCGCCAGGCCGGGATCATTGGCCATGTCGTCGCGGCCGATGGCGCTCATGAGGCGCTTGAAGATGGCGTCGCCATTGCCGGCGATGACGATGTTCATGCCTTCACCGGTGGTGTAGGTGTTGGAAGGAACGATGCCGGGCAAAGCGCCGCCGGTACGTTCGCGCACCACGCCGGCGAAATCGAACTCGGGCACCATCGATTCCATCATGTTGAAGACCGCTTCGTACAATGCCACATCGACCATCTGGCCCTGCCCTGCCACGCAGTCCGGGCCCTGTTTCCCGTTCCAGCGGCCACCGGTGACATCGCGATGGCGCAGCGCCATCATGGCCCCGATCACGCCATGCAGCGCGGCGATGGAGTCCCCGATGGAAATGCCGATACGCACCGGCGGACGGTCCGGATGGCCGGAGACGTAGCGGATGCCGCCCATCGATTCGCCGATGGCGCCAAAACCCGGCAGGTCGCGCAGCGGGCCGGTCTGGCCGTAGCCGGACAGGCGCACCATGATGGTCGCGGGGTTCAGTTGCTTGAGGTCTTCATAGCCGAGCTTCCATTTCTCCAGCACGCCGGGACGGTAGTTCTCGATGATGACGTCGGCGTCCAGGGCGAGCTGGCGTGCGATCTCCTGGGCGCGCTCGTCCTTCATGTTCAGGGTGATGCTCTTCTTGTTGCGCGCCTGGACCGACCACCACAGCGAGGTGCCGTCCTTGAGCACGCGCCACTGGCGCAGCGGGTCGCCATTGCCGGGGGCTTCGATCTTGATGACCTCGGCCCCGAACTCGGCCAGCATGCGCGAGCAGAAGGGCCCCGCAATCAGCGTGCCCAGTTCAAGAACCTTGATGCCGGCCAGCGGGCCGGGCTTGGATGTGGCTGTGCTCATCGTGCTTGCACCGGATACCTGCAGGCGCAGCCTGCGGGCGCTCCGGTGTTCTCCTCTTGGTCGATGGTGCCGGACCTGGCTCTTGTGGGGTAGCGGCCAGTGTCCTTGAATGCGATGAATTCGGGTGATGCTGCGCGGCGGGCGGTGGGATGAACGTTGCGCGGGTCGGTAGACACCTTGCAATCCCTCGCCTGACGTCGTACGTGCAAGCCGGCAGCCGACATTCTATTGCAGCATGCGTGCGATGTCGCGCATTTTGACCGTCATTGTCGACGCCATGGCTGCATGTTTTTCATCTGAAAATAATCCCGGTGCGGGATCAGGGATGCAGAATCAGGTTGCGCGGCGATCCAGCATGGCGCGGGCGATGGTGCCGGCGTCCACGTATTCCAGTTCGCCACCCACCGGCACGCCGCGCGCCAGGCGGCTGACCTTCAGGCCCCGGGCCTTGAGGGTCTCGCTGATGTAGTGGGCGGTAGCTTCGCCTTCGTTGGTGAAATTGGTGGCCAGCACCACTTCGCTGACCACGCCATCGGTGGCGCGGGTGATGAGCTTTTCGAGATGGATGTCGCGCGGGCCGATGCCGTCCAGCGGCGAGAGCCGGCCCATGAGCACGAAATACAGTCCCTTGAAGGTCAGGGTCTGCTCGATCATGACCTGGTCCGAAGGCGACTCCACCACGCACAGCTGGGTATGGTCGCGCTGGCTGTCCTGGCAGGTCTCGCAGACGACCTGCTCGGTGAAGGTATTGCACAGGGCGCAATGGCGAATGGTGTCCAGTGCCTTGGCCAGCGACTGGCTCAGGTCGGCGGCCGCGTCGCGGTCATGCTGCAGCAGGTGGAAAGCCATGCGCTGCGCGGTCTTGGGGCCGATGCCGGGCAGCCGGCGCAGCGATTCGGTCAGGATGGTGAGACTGGAGGGCGTTTTCAATTGCGGTCTACGGAATAGCGGAAGGCTTCGAGCGCCTCGGCCGTCATGGAGGGGACGAATTCGATGATCTCGTATTCGGCCACGCCCCCGATGAAGAAGGGATCGGATTCCATGATGGCTTCGATCTCGGCGCGGTCGGCACAGTCGGCAATGATGATGCCTCCGGTGCGCGGCACCTTGCGGCCGGACATCAGGAATACGCCCTCGGCATATTGCTGGTTGAGGAATTTCTTGTGCGCGGTCAGCAAGGAGTCGATTTCGCCTGCCGGCTTGGTGTACGTGATCGAGACGATGAACATGGTGCCTCCACTAAGCAATCCTGCATTCCATCAGAATCAGACTATCCTGCGCGATGCTGCCTGCGCCCGGCGGATTGCAGCCACCGGGCCGGCGCAGCATCAGAAGGGCATCTTGAAGCCCGGGGGCAGCGGCATGCCGGCGGTCACGCCCGACATCTTTTCCTGGGCGGTGGCTTCGGCCTTGCGCACGGCGTCATTGAAGGCGGCAGCGACCAGGTCTTCCAACATGTCCTTGTCGTCAGCCAGCAGCGACGGGTCGATGGAGACGCGCTTGACGTCGTTCTTGCAGGTCATCACCACCTTCACCAGGCCGGCGCCGGACTGGCCCTCGACTTCGATGCTGGCCAGCTGTTCCTGGGCCTTCTTCATGTTGTCCTGCATGGCCTGTGCTTGCTTCATCAGACCTGCCAGTTGACCTTTCATCATGCTCATTGCTCCTTGTTTCAATGTTCGGGATTCTATCGCGTTTGCTCCGGTGGCCGGCAATCTCGCCGGCAGCGCCGTGCACGCCTCACAACGCCTGGATCGACCCGGGGACGATGGTGGCGCCAAACTCGCGCATCATGCTGACCACGAAGGGGTCGCTCTTCATCTTCTGCTCGGCCTTGCGCTGGCGCTCGGCGCGCTGGGCCTCGGCCACTGCATTGGCGGTATCGGAGACGGCACCGATCTCGGTCTCGACGCGGATTTCCTTGCCAAAACGTTCGGCCAAGGCCGCGACCAGTTTTTCGATGCTGCCGGAGGACAGCAGGGTTTCCAGCGGAATACGCAGGTGGAAGCAGACGTTGCCGCCATTGAGTGCTTCACAGCGCACCAGTTCACTTTGGAAGGCCATCTGGTGAGCCACACCGCGCAGGCTGGTGAGGCTGGCGGCCAGCGTCGGCCAGTGGCCATCCCAACCCAGTTCGGCGGCGATGCGCGCGGTTTCCTGCTGCTGCGCGGGGGTGGCGGCCGGGCGCTGCGGCGCGGGCGGTTCTGCCGGGAACGAGGCAGCCGGGGCCGCGGCGGGAGCCGCCTCCATGCCTTGCTCCGCAAGCCCGGGCATGGGAGCGGACGGCGGCATGGCGGAGGCACCGGTGTCCTCTTCCCAGGGCGGGATGGAATCGAAGGGCGGCGGCTCGGGCATGTCCGGCGGCATCGCGGCGGCGACGCGGCCAGCCTTGGGCGCCGGGGCTGCTGCCGCAACGGGCGCTACGGCTGGCGCGCTGGCCAGCGGTGCTGGCGCGGCTGCGGGTGTCGGGGCAGGAGCAGCCGCTGCGGGCCGGGCCGCGCCCTTGCCACCCTTGCCCCCGCGCAAGGCCATCAGCGCGGCTTCGCGGGCCGAGGTCGGGGCTGCGGGTGCTGCAGGTGCGGCGGCCACTGCGGATTCGGCAGCAGGCGGCGGTACTGGCGTTGCGGGTGCTGCCGCTGCCATCGGGCTTGCGGCTGGCTTGGCCGGTGCGACCGCCGCTGGAGCGGCTGCAGCGGCCGGTTGCACACGGCTCACCGGTGCACTGGTCACGGCGGCTTGCGGTGCCAGCAGGGGCGCCGCCTGGCGCGGCGAAGCCGGACGAGCGCCAACCGGTGCGGGTGCCGCAGGTACCGGGCCGCTGGCACTGGCACTGACCGGGCGGAAGGCCAGCATGCGCAAGAGCGTCATGCTGAAACCCGCATATTCATCGGGAGCCAGGCCCAGTTCATTGCGGCCGTGGACGGCGATCTGGTAGAACAACTGCACATGTTCCGCACTGAACTGGCCGGCCAGGCGCAGGATATCTTCGCGGTTGGGCAGGTCATCGGCCAGCGCCGTCGGCACTGCCTGGGCCAGGGCGATCTGGTGCAACAGCGTGCCCAGGTCCTGCAAGGCGGCGTTGTACGACAGGCTGCGGGTGGCCATGTCGTCGGCCACGCCCAGCAGGGCGGCGCCATCCTGCACCGCCAGCGCATCGAGGATGCGGATCAGGTAGGACTGGTCCAGCGCCCCCAGCATGCCCTGCACGGCCTCCAGGGTGACCTTGCCGGCGGCATAGGCGATGGCCTGGTCGGTCAGCGAGAGCGCGTCGCGCATGGAACCGGATGCGCCCTGCGCCAGCAGGCGCAGCGCGGGCGGATCGAATTCGATGCCTTCCTGGTTCAGGATGTTGTCGAGGTGGCCGATGATGTGTCCGGGCGGCATCTGCTTGAGGTTGAACTGCAGGCAGCGCGAGAGCACGGTCACGGGAATCTTTTGCGGATCGGTGGTCGCCAGGATGAACTTGATGTGCTCCGGCGGCTCTTCCAGCGTCTTCAGCATGGCGTTGAAGGCGTGGTTGGTGAGCATGTGCACTTCGTCGATCATGTAGACCTTGAAGCGCGCGTTCGACGGCGCATAAATGGCCTGCTCCAGCAATTGCGCCATCTCGTCCACGCCACGGTTGGAGGCCGCATCCATCTCGATGTAGTCGACGAAGCGGCCGGCATCAATGGCCACGCAGGCTTCGCATACGCCGCAGGGCGCGGCGGTGATGCCGCCGTTGCCATCCGGGCCGACGCAATTGAGCGACTTGGCGAGGATGCGCGAGAGCGTGGTCTTGCCCACGCCGCGCGTTCCGGTGAAGAGATAAGCGTGATGCAGCCGCTGCTGTTCGAGCGCGTGCGTCAGCGCGCGCACGACGTGTTCCTGGCCGACCAGGGTGTCGAAGCTGCGGGGACGGTATTTACGGGCGAGAACTTGATAGGACATGGAGTGGCTGCTGTGGGCTTTTTGGCTCAGGGGGGCATTTTAAGCTATTTCGCCGCCGCCAACGCCTTTGCCTGCATGCCGCTGTCCTGCGCCGCGTTCAGGCCGTGGTGCTGCGCGCCTTCTTGCGCGCATACATGGCCTCGTCGGCACTGCGCATGAGCGCCGCCAGATCAGGATGGCTGCCCGCATCATACTGGGCCACGCCCACGCAATAGTCGAGCTGGTACTGGCGGCCAGCGCTCTGGTTGAAGGCTTGCACGGCCTCCTGCAGATGCG
The DNA here is from genome assembly GCF_002213425.1 of Herbaspirillum aquaticum. Taxonomy (GTDB): domain Bacteria; phylum Pseudomonadota; class Gammaproteobacteria; order Burkholderiales; family Burkholderiaceae_D; genus Herbaspirillum; species Herbaspirillum aquaticum. The sequence continues at coordinate 110,565 of NZ_NJGV01000019.1, forward strand.
CCAGCACCACGGGAACATCCGGCTCGGCGGTATTGGTCAGGAATACCGCGAATTCATCGCCGCCCAGGCGGCCGACGACATCGGACTCGCGCAAATTGGTCAGCAGCAGCCCCGCGAAATCGGCAAGCGCCAGGTCACCGGCGGCATGCCCGAAGTCGTCATTGATGCGCTTGAAATGATTGAGGTCGAATCCCAGCATGCAGGCCGGCCGGCCGGTACGCTTGCTGGTGGCCATGGCATGCCGCGCCAGGGACTCGAAGCCGCGCCGGTTGGAAATCCCGGTCAGGTCATCGATGGTGGCCAGCTTCACCGCCGCCAGCTCCTGTTCGACCATGGCCGCCAGGTCCTTGAGCAAGGCCTGCTCGTCGGCATCAAAACCGCGCGGGACGATATCGACCAGGCACAGGGTGCCCAGGGTGAACCCGCTTTCGCTCTTGATGGGGCACCCGGCATAGAAGCGGATGTAAGGGTCGCCGGTGACCTGCGGATTGCCGGAGAAGCGCGGATCCAGCCGGGCATCGGGCACGATGGTCAGGCCTTCATGCAAAATGGCATGCGAGCAGAAGGAAATATCGCGCGTCGTTTCCGTGGCGTCGCCCAGGCCCACGCAGGACTTGAACCACTGGCGATGTACGTCGATCATCGTCACCACCGCCATGGGAACGTCAAACAGGCGTCGCGCCAGGCGTGTCAGGCGGTCGAATCGCTCTTCGCGGGGGGTATCGAGGATGCGCAGCGAATGCAGGGCGTCGATACGGGCGGCTTCATTGGCGGGTAGCTCGGCGATTCTCATGATCATCAGCGCAGAATGGACGTTGTTGCCGACGTTAACGACAGGCTGCAGATGACTTTAACCCCAAAGTTTTGGAGAAACAAGAATTAGTTGTTCGCAATTTCGCATTGGAATGTGAAGCGCAATCCAAGCCTTTCCCGGTCTTTCCGGCCTTGCAAAAGGCAGGCTCCCCTGCTCCCTGGCCTGCCTTCAACTCACTTGCCTGCCGCCGGCTTGTCTGCCATCTTGTCCTCCGACTTGGCGGGCTTGGGCTCAGCTTCCTTGGCCTTGTTCTCAGCGCGCGGGGCTTTGGCTGCCTTGCCTTCCTTGGCCGCCGGCGCTGCCGCGCCCGCCTTGGCCTGGCCGTTGACGGTCAGGCCGTTGCCGGAAAGCTTCACGGCAGCCTTGTCCTTGATGCCCTTGACGCGCTTTTCCAGATCGTCCCAGTCCTTGAAGGCGCCGCCCTTCTGGCGCTCTTCCAGGATGCGTTTGGACATCGCGGGTCCGATGCCGCGCACCCCATCCAGCGCGGCCTGGTCGGCCTTGTTGACATCCACCTCGGCCCAGGCCAGGGCGGTAGCGGCGAAGAAGCTGAGGATGAACAGCAGGGTTTTCTTCAACATGATGCTTCCTTTCGACTTTCAACGTGCGGTTGGAGGAAAAACAAAGGGCAGTCCACCCGAAAGTGGACTGCCCTTGCTCAACGACGGCCGAACCAGACTGTTGACCGAAATCCTGCTAGAAATGGCCGTCAAATCAGGCTGCCAGCAACTCCTCCCGGGTGACGGTGGCGGTGCCCAGCTTGCCGACCACGATGCCACCGGCACGATTGGCCATGGTCACCGCATCGACCAGCGACGCACCTGCACCCAGCATCACGGCCAGCGTGCCGATGACGGTGTCCCCGGCGCCGGAGACGTCAAAGACTTCACGCGCCATGGTGGGGAAGTGCGTGACCTCGCCGTCGCGGTAGAGGCTCATGCCCTCTTCCGAGCGGGTCAGCAGCAGGGCTTCCAGGTTGAGCTCGGCACGCAGCTTCTGGGCGCGGGCGGTGAGGTCTTCCTCGTTCTTCCACTGGCCGACGATGCGCACCAGTTCGGACTTGTTGGGCGTGAGCACGGAAGCCCCTGCATAGCGGGCGAAATCATCGCCCTTGGGATCGACCAGGATGCGCTTGCCGAGCTTCCTGGCCGTGGCGATCATCTCGGCCACATTGACCAGGCCGCCCTTGGCGTAATCGGAAAAGATGATCACATCGTAATCGGCCACCAGTGAATTGAATTGCGTGAGCTTGTCGCGCAGGACCGTATCCGTCGGGGCTTCCTCGAAATCGATGCGCACCAGCTGCTGCTGGCGCCCGATCACGCGCAGCTTGACGATGGTAGAGATGCTGGGATCACGGTTGAGATGGCTGCGGATGCCCATCTCGCCCAGCATGCTGTCCATCACGCGCGCCGGTTCATCGTCGCCGGTCACGCCCAGCAGCGCCGTCTGCGCACCCAGGCTGGCGGTGTTGCGCGCCACGTTGGCGGCGCCGCCCAGGCGCTCTTCCTTGCGCTCCACACGCACCACCGGCACCGGGGCTTCCGGCGAGATGCGATTGACTTCGCCAAACCAGTAGCGGTCCAGCATGACGTCGCCGACGATGAGGATGCGCGCCGCATCCCAGGCTGCCACGATGTTCTTGTCCACGATCTTGTCCGTCTTCATGTTCAGGGACGCGGCAGCTTACTGCGCGCGGGCTTGCAGGGAACGGCCGATGCCGTAGTACTCGATGCCGCTGTCGGCCATGAGCTGCGGATCGAACAGGTTGCGGCCATCGAAGATGACCGGATGATTCAGGGCCGCCTTGACGCGTTCGAAATCGGGGCTGCGGAAGGCCTTCCATTCAGTCACGATGGCCAGCGCATCGGCACCCTGCAGGGCATCCATGGGGGAGGCGGCAAAGCGGATCTGCTGCAAGCGGGCGGTGTCGTCGGCAAAGTCCAGTTCCAGCACGCGTGCGGCTTCCTTCATGGCAACCGGATCATAGACCGCCACGCTGGCGCCACGGCGTACCAGTTCACCAATGAGTACGCGCGAGGAGGCTTCGCGCATGTCGTCGGTATTGGGCTTGAAGGCCAGGCCCCAGATGGCGAAATGCTTGCCGGAGAGGTCTTCACCGAAGCGGGCGACGAGCTTCTTGCCAAGAACATGCTTCTGGAGGTCGTTGACCTGCTCCACCGCGCGCAGGATCAGCAGCGATTGGTCATATTCACGCGCAGTACGCTCCAGGGCCTGCACATCCTTGGGGAAGCAGGAGCCGCCGTAGCCGCAGCCGGCGTACAGGAAGCTGTGGCCGATGCGCGGATCAGAGCCGATGCCGTGCCGCACGGATTCGATATCGGCGCCGACGCGATCGGCCAGGTTCGCCAGTTCGTTCATGAAGGAAATGCGCGTAGCCAGCATGGCATTGGCCGCGTACTTGGTGAACTCGGCCGAGCGCACGTCCATCCAGTAGGTGCGTTCGTGATTGCGGTTGAAGGGCGCGTAAAGCTTCTTCATGAGGGTCTGTGCGCGCAGGCCATCGGCGCTCTGGTCATGGCCGATGACGATGCGGTCCGGGCGCATGAAGTCTTCGACGGCCGCACCTTCCTTCAGGAATTCCGGATTGGAGACGACCGAGAAACTGAGCTCGGTCTTGCCTCGCAGGCCCAGCTCTTCCCTGATCGCTGCAGTGACGCGATCGGCGGTCCCGACCGGCACGGTGGACTTGTCGACCACCACCTTGAAGCCTTCCATGTAGCGGCCGATGTTGCGCGCCGCCGCCAGCACGTATTGCAGGTCTGCCGAGCCATCTTCATCGGGCGGCGTGCCCACGGCGATGAACTGGATATCACCATGGGCCACGCTGGCGGCCACATCGGTGGAGAACTGCAGGCGGCCGGCGGCACGGTTGCGGGCCACCACTTCTTCCAGGCCCGGTTCGTGGATGGGGATGCCGCCGTTGTTGAGGATGTCGACCTTGCGCTGGTCGACATCGAGACAGAACACGTCGTTACCCAGTTCGGCCAGGCAGGCGCCGGTCACCAGGCCTACGTAGCCTGTGCCGATGATGGTGATTTTCATGGTAGATCCAGAGTTCGAGTACGGCCCGTGCGGGCCTCAATTCATGACATTCAATTCTTCGGTACGACGCGGCGGGTAGGTCTCCCACTGGCTGCAGCCCGGGCATTGCCAGTAGAACTGGCGGGCCTTGAAGCCGCAATGGCTGCATTGGTAGCGCGCCAGCTTCTGGGTGTAGCCATGCACCAGGGTCTTGACCACCGCCAGTTCGGGACGCACCGTTTGTGGCGCACTCATCATGCGCGCTTCCAGGAACTTGTCCAGTCCGAGCAGCGTCGGCGTGCGGCGCAGTTCATCGCTCACCAGCACGTTGGCCGCATCGATTCCGTCGGACTCCAGCACCGCCTTGAAGACCACTTCCAGCAGGTCGATCGAGGGCGCTTCGGCCAGGTAGGCGCGCAGCAGGTTGATCCCCTCCTGCGGTCGGCCTGCGGTGATGTAGCCATCCATGAGGCGCTGCGCCACCAGGGCGGTGTGCGGCACGCTCTGGTGCTCCACGCGGCGCCAGGTCTCCAGCGCGCCTTCGATGTCGCCGCGTGCGCGCAAGGCATCGCCCATGAGCATGGTGGCGCGCACGCTCTTGCGGTCGGCGGCCAGGGCCTTGTCCAGCAGGGCCATGGCGGCATCGGTGTTGGTGCGGACCAGTTCATCGGCGGCCAGCTCGCAGTAGAACTGGGCGATCTCGCGCTGACGGCCACCGGCACCGGTGGCTTGCAGGATTTCGGCGGCCGAGATGGCGCGTTCCCACTCCTTCTCGCGCTGGTAGATTTCCAGCAGGGCGCGGCCGGCCTGGGCGCTGTAGGGGGTGTCGATGAGCTTGTTGAAGGTCTCTTCGGCGCGGTCCAGCAGACCTGCCTTCAGGTAATCCTGGCCCAGTTCGTAAAGCGCATGGCCCTGGTGCTCGGCCGGCAGGTCGGGACGCGCCAGCAGGTTCTGGTGCACGCGAATGGCACGCTCGGTCTCGCCGCGGCGGCGGAACAGGTTGCCCAGGGCGAAGTGCAGCTCCACCGTCTCGGGGTCCAGCTTGACGATTTCGATGAAGGCATCGATGGCCTTGTCAGGCTGCTCGTTGAGCAGGAAATTGAGCCCCTTGAAGTAGCCGCGCGGCAGGGTGCGCGACTCGGACAGCAACTGGTTGATATCCACGCGCGCGGCAATCCACCCCAAGCCAAAGAAGACCGGGATGCCGAGCAACCACCAAAATTCAAATTCCATAAACAGTGAGGGGCAATTAGAGGATGTGCTGTGCGGTGATCACGCTGTCAGGCTGCGGCGGCTGGGCCTGCACCTGGGCGATCTCTTCCTGCTGCTTCTGGACTTGCGACAGCGCCTTCTTGTAGCGCGAGGCTTCGCGGCGGTGGCGCAGCACCAGCGGCGCCATCGCCAGCACGCCCAGCACGGCGCCGATCACGAAGAAGGCCAGCAGCACCAGCACCAGCGGGTCGGTGCGTTCATAGCCGAGGAAGAAGTGCATGGTCACTTCCTGGGTATTGCGCAGGGCGAAGAAAAAGAAGAACACGAACAGGATGGCCGCAATCAATCGGGACAGTATTTTCATGGCGTAATCCTTTCTGGCGGGTCGTGGTTAGCCCGGAGGCCCGGAGGCCAAGCTGCCCGGCCGGCGATGCACGGCATCCGAAACAGCAAAGGCGATGCGCGAGGGCGGCGCCGGTCCGCAGCATTATTGCGCTGGCCGGAAAAATCGCGCCGATTTCGCGCGCATTCCCGGTCAATCCAGGGTAAATCGGGATTGTACGTGAAAAAAAACGGCATCCAAAGATGCCGTTCATTTTGTTGATCTGCCTTTACACCCGTTCACCTCGCAGTGTGCGAGTGTGCAGCTTTCAACCGTTGTTACTGCTCGCGGGCGCAGAAAACTTCACCTGCGCACCGCAAGAACTGCCTGGTCACAGGCCCAGCCGGGTCAATCCTCGCGGATTGGCTGGCCGACCATCGCATCGACGCGTTCGCGCAATTCCTTGCCCGGCTTGAAGTGCGGGACCCGTTTTTCAGGGACCATCACCTTGTCGCCGGACTTGGGATTGCGGCCGATACGCGGCGGACGGCGGTTGAGCGCGAAGCTGCCAAAGCCACGGATCTCGATGCGCTGGCCGGTCGCGAGAGCGTCGACCATGGCATCGAGGATGGTTTTGACCGCGTAATCCGCATCCTTGGCAACAAGTTGCGGATAACGCTCAGCCAGACGGGCGATCAGCTCCGACTTTGTCATCGTGACCGGAAGATCAGTTCTTGTTGTCGAGCTTGGCCTTCAGCAGCGCGCCCAGGCTGGTGGTGCCCGAAGCAGCGTTGGAGTCAGCCGACATCTTCTGCATGGCTTCCTGGGTCTCGGCGTTGTCCTTGGCCTTGATCGACAGCTGGATGCTGCGAGCCTTGCGGTCGATGTTGATGACCAGGGCTTCGACGGAATCGCCAACCTTCAGGTGGGTACCGGCATCTTCCACGCGGTCGCGGGAGATTTCGGAAGCGCGCAGGTAGCCTTCGACTTCGTCGGTCAGCTGGATCACGGCGCCCTTGGGCTCAACCGACTTGACGGTACCGGTCACGATCGCACCCTTGTCGTTCAGGGCAGCGAAGTTGTTGAACGGGTCGCCTTCCAGTTGCTTCACGCCCAGGGAGACGCGCTCGCGTTCCACGTCGATGGCCAGCACAACGGCTTCCAGCTCGTCGCCCTTCTTGAACTTGCGCACGGCTTCTTCGCCAGCTTCGGTCCAGGACAGGTCGGACAGGTGCACCAGGCCGTCGATGTTGCCCGGCAGGCCGATGAACACGCCGAAGTCGGTGATCGACTTGATCGAACCCTTGACCTTGTCGCCCTTCTTGTGGCTCATGGCGAAGTCGTCCCACGGGTTCGGCTTGCACTGCTTCATGCCCAGGGAGATACGACGACGCTCTTCGTCGATTTCCAGAACCATGACTTCGACTTCGTCGCCCAGCTGGACAACCTTGTTCGGGGCCACGTTCTTGTTGGTCCAGTCCATTTCGGAGACGTGCACCAGGCCTTCGATGCCTTGTTCGACTTCCACGAATGCACCGTAGTCGGTCAGGTTGGTGACCTTGCCGAACAGGCGGGTGCCTTGCGGGTAGCGACGCGACAGGCCGGTCCACGGATCGTCGCCCAGTTGCTTCACGCCCAGGGAGACGCGGTTCTTCTCTTGATCGTACTTGAGGACCTTGGCGGTGATCTCTTGGCCAACCGACAGCACTTCCGACGGGTGACGCACACGACGCCATGCCAGGTCGGTGATGTGCAGCAGGCCGTCGATGCCACCCAGGTCAACGAACGCACCGTAGTCGGTGATGTTCTTGACGATACCAGTGACGACGGTGCCTTCCTTCAGGGTTTCCATCAGCTTGGCGCGCTCTTCGCCCATCGAGGCTTCGATCACGGCACGGCGCGACAGAACGACGTTGTTGCGCTTGCGGTCCAGCTTGATGACCTTGAATTCCAGGGTCTTGCCTTCGAACGGGGTGGTGTCCTTGACCGGACGGGTGTCGACCAGCGAACCCGGCAGGAAGGCACGGATGCCGTTGGTCAGAACGGTCAGGCCGCCCTTGACCTTGCCATTGACGGTACCGGTGACGATCTCGCCGGACTCCATCGCCTTTTCCAGCGAGAGCCACGATGCCAGACGCTTGGCCTTGTCGCGCGACAGGATGGTGTCGCCGAAACCGTTTTCCAGGGATTCGATCGCAACGGAGATGAAGTCGCCGACGTTGACTTCGACTTCGCCGTTGTCGTTCTTGAATTCTTCAACAGGGATGAACGCTTCGGACTTCAGGCCGGCGTTGACGATCACGAAGTTGTGATCCAGGCGCACGACTTCTGCCGAGATGACTTCACCCGAACGCATGTCCTGACGCGACAGCGATTCTTCGAACAGAGCAGCAAATTCGCTGGAGGTATCAACACCTGCAGCGATAACGGTAGTGGTAGACATAAAAGAAAGTAAGAAAGATTGGCCGGTATCCGTGTGATGCAATCAGGCTGACTTGCACTGCCGTCTTCGTTGCCGCCGACGACATGGGTACTGGGTTAGGTTTATCAACACCCGTCAGACTTTGCATCTGCCGGGCACCAATGGCACTACGGGTACAACAAGGACTTGCCCATGATGGGTCCTGAACGTGCCGTTTCAAGCGGATTGCAACGGATTTCAGTGCCCCAGGGCAGCGTACCAGCTGAGTACCTGCTGCACCGCTTCGTCAGCGGTCATGTCGGATGTATCCAGGTGATATGCGCCCTCCGCGGCTTTCAAGGGGGCCGACGAGCGGTTCATGTCGCGTTCGTCGCGCTCCTTCAAATCTCTGGAGAGGTCTTCGATATTAGCAGAAAAACCCTTGTCAATCAATTGCTTATAGCGCCTTGTGGCGCGCGCTTCTACACTGGCGGTCAAAAACACCTTCAATCGGGCGCCGGGGAAGATGACGGTGCCCATATCCCGGCCATCCGCCACCAGGCCGGGAGGTTTCCTGAATGACAACTGCAGTCCGTACAAGGCCTGGCGCACGGTGATCAGGGCGGCGATCTTGGAGGCGGTATTGCCGACCTCTTCGGCGCGGATGGCCTGGGACACGTCTTCATTGGCCAGGAAGATATGGCCGCCGTCGAAATGGCAGTGCAGGTGCTCGGCGGCCTTGGCCAGGGCATGTTCGTCATCCAGGGCTACGCCGCGGCGCAGCACGGACAGCGCCGTCAAGCGGTACAGCGCGCCCGAATCCAGGTAATGGAAGCCCAGTTCCCGGGCCACCTTCTGCGCCACGGTGCCCTTGCCGGAGGCGGTCGGGCCATCGATGGTGATGACCGGTATCTTTGCTTTTTCCATGGCCTGATCCCTTTATCTGTGAATAATTTAGCGTAATTGCATCAAATACAGGGTTTATCAGATCAAGGTTTGTTCGGCAATCTTTTTGAAGACGTCGAAATAGTCGGGGAAGGTCTTGGCCACGCACTTGGGGTCGTTGATGCGGATACGGTTGCCTCGCCGCAATGCACCATCAAGCGCCGCCAGCGAGAAGCACATGGCCATGCGGTGATCGTCATAGGTGTCGATGGCGGCCGTACCGATTTCGGCCGGGGGCGTCACCGTCAGGTAGTCGGCACCCTCCTCCACCTGCGCGCCCAGCTTGCGCAATTCGGTCGCCATGGCCGCGAGGCGGTCGGTTTCCTTGACGCGCCAGCTGGCAATGTTGCGCAGGGTGCTGGGGCCGTCGGCGTAGAGCGCGGCCACGGCGATGGTCATGGCGGCATCCGGGATATGGTTGAAGTCGGCATCGATGGCCTTGAGCGGACCATTGGAGGAGGCCTCGATCCAGTTTTCGCCCATGGTGATGGTGGCGCCCATCTGCTCCAGCGCTTCGACGAAACGCACGTCACCCTGGATGCTGTCGCGGCCCACGCCCTCGACCCGGATCGGGCCGCCGGTGATGGCACCGGCGGCCAGGAAGTAGGAGGCCGAGGACGCATCGCCCTCGACGTGGATGCTGCCGGGGCTGCGGTAATGCTGGCCCGGCTTGACGGTGAACTGTTGCCAGCCGTCACGTTCCACCTCGACGCCGAAGCGGCGCATCAGGTTCAGGGTGATCTCGATGTAGGGCTTGGAGATGAGTTCACCGACCACCTCGATCTGCATGGCCTCCTCGCGCGCCATCAGGGGAGCGGCCATCAGCAAGGCCGTCAGGAACTGGCTGGAGACATTGCCGCGCACCTTCATGCGCGCCGAGGTCAGCTGGCCACGGCGGATATGCAGCGGCGGGTAGCCGGGATTGCCGGTGTACTCGATGCGCATGCCCACGGCATTCAAGGCATCCACCAGGTCGCCGATCGGACGCTCGTGCATGCGCGGCACGCCATGCAGCGTGTAGTCGCCCCCCAGCACGGCCAGGGCTGCGGTGAGCGGACGGATCGCGGTGCCGGCATTGCCCATGAAGAGGTCAGCCTGGTGCACCGGCAGCACGCCGTTGACGCCATGGACGATGTAATCCTGAGTGCCTTCGATCTGCTCCCACTTCACGCCCAGGGTCTGCAGGGCCATGAGCATGACCAGGGTATCGTCGGAAGCCAGCAGGTCAAAGATGCGGGTGGTACCGCCCGAGAGCGCCGCCAGCAGCAGGATGCGGTTGGAGATGCTCTTGGAGCCCGGCAGCTTGACGGTGCCTTGCACGTGCGGGACCGGGTTCAGGTCGATATGGCGGGGGTAGGAAGGCTGTTTCATCTGGCTTGCTTTTCTGTGGATGATTCGGTGGTGAGTTCGGGCCGCCCAGGCGGCTTGACGATATGACCGGGAAAGAATGTTCAGTTGGCCTTGCGCTCGGCCGCTTCGATGGCTGCCGCCCATTGCTGGCGGGCATGCTGGGCGCTGGCGTAGATCTTTTCGAGGCCCGCGCCATCGCTGTCGGCAATCATCGCGCGAATGCCCTGCAACTGCGCCAGATAGGCATCGACCTCGGTGAGCAAGGCATCACGGTTGGCCAGCGTGATGTCACGCCACATCTCGGGCGAGGAGGCGGCGATACGGGTGAAATCGCGGAAGCCGCTGGCGGCATACTGGAACAAGGTCTCGGCATGTGGCTTGGCGGCAATGTCGTCCACCAGCGCAAAGGCCAGCACGTGCGGCAGGTGGCTCACCGAAGCAAAAACCGCATCATGTTCCTGCGGCGAGAGGCGATGGATGATCGCGCCGCAGGCCCGCCAGGCAGCGGCCACGGTCTCGACATCGGCCGCGCTGTTCTCGGGCAAGGCGGTGATGACCACCTTCTTGCCTTCATACAGTTCGGCCAGCGCGGCTTCCGGACCATGTTTTTCACGGCCCGCAATCGGATGCGCCGGAACGAACTGCGCAATACGCTCCCCCAGCGCCTTGCGGGCGGCCGTCACCACATCGCTCTTGGTACTGCCGGCGTCGGTGACGATGGCCCGGGCATCCAGGTGCGGCTTGATGGAAGCGAGGATGGCTTCGGTCTGCGCCACCGGCGCGGCCACCAGGATCAGGTCGGCGCCGGCGACGGCGGCAGCCGCATCGGTGGCGATGGCATCGATGATGCCCAGCGCGCGCGCACGCTCCAGGCTGGCCAGCGAGCGGCCCACGCCGACGATGTGCGCGGCCTGGCCGGCGCGGCGCAGCGCCAGGGCGAACGAGCCGCCGATCAGGCCCACACCGAAGATGACGACTTTCTTGAACACGTTGAACTCAGCCTTGAAGAATGGCGGGACGGCAGGCGCTCACAGGCCCAGCGGATAGGAGCCCAGCAGCTTGAAGAAGGCGGCGTTCTGGCGCAGCTCTTCGAGCGCCTTGGCCACCTTCTCATCCTGCTCGTGGCCTTCGAGGTCGACGTAGAAATAATATTCCCACGCGCCCATGCGGGCCGGGCGCGATTCGAAGCGCGTCATCGACACGCCATGCCGCGCCAGCGGCGCCAGCAGGTTGTAGACCGCACCGGCCTTGTTGGGCACCGACAGCACGATGGAAGTCTGGTCGCGCCCCGACGGTGCCGTGCGCAGCCGGCCGATCACGGCAAAGCGGGTACGGTTGTGCGGATCGTCCTGGATGTGGGCGTTGACCGTCTGCAGGTTGTACTTCTGGCCCGCGATTTCACCGGCAATGGCCGCAACGCCATTATCTTCACCTGCCATGCGCGCGGCCTCGGCGTTGGAGGCCACCGCCTGGCGTTCGATGGAAGGATAGTTCTGGTTGAGCCACGCATTGCACTGGGCGAGGGCCTGCGAATGCGCGCAGATGCGGGTGATACCTTCCATCTTGCCGCTGGCGGTCATCAGGCTGTGATGCACGGGGATCGCCACTTCGCCGCTGATGGTCAGCGTGGTCTGCAGCAGCAGGTCGAGGGTGCGGTTGATCACGCCTTCAGAGGAGTTCTCGATGGGTACCACGCCGAAATCGGCAGTGCCGGCTTCGGCATCGCGGAACACTTCATCGATGGACACGCAGGGCAAGCCTTCGATGGCATGGCCGAACTGCTGGTACACGGCCTGTTCGCTGAAGGTCCCTTCCGGGCCGAGGTAGGCCACCACCACACGCTTTTCCAGCGCGCGGCAGGCCGACATCACTTCGCGGAAGATGGTCTGGATATCAGTGCCCAGCAAGGGGCCGGGATTGCGATCGGCGGCGCGGCGCAGGACCTGCGCTTCGCGCTCGGGACGAAACACCGGGGCATTGGTCTCGGCCTTGACGTGGCCCACTTCCTGCGCGACGCGGGCGCGCTGGTTCAGCAGGTCGAGGATCTGCGCATCGATGGCATCGATCTTCTGGCGCAGGGGCAGCAACTTGTCGTCACTCATCTTGCTCTTTCAGGTGTTGCACGGCGCGCGGGCGCTACGAGCGGCCGGCGGCGCACCGGGCATGGCGTTGGCTTGGCGCACGGCCACGGCCTGCACTGCGCGGGCGCTGCGCCCGGCCAGATGCGGCCTCAGCCGTGCTGCTGTTCGAAGTCTTTCAGATAATCGACGAGAGCCTGTACGCCCTCGATCGGCATCGCGTTGTAGATCGATGCACGCATGCCGCCGACCGACTTGTGGCCTTTCAGCTGCAGCAGGCCGCGCTCTTTGGCGCCGGCCAGGAAAGTATCATTGAGCGCATCGTCACGCAGGAAGAACGGCACGTTCATGCGGGAACGGCAGTCCGCTGCGATCCGGTTGCTGTAGAAATCGGTGCTGTCCAGGTAGCCGTAAAGCAACTCGGCCTTGGCGATGTTGCGCGCTTCCAGCGCGGCCACGCCACCCTGGCGCTTGAGCCACTGGAACACCAGGCCGGCGATGTAGATCGCGTAGGTCGGCGGGGTGTTGTACATGGAATCGTTGTCGGCCACGATCTTCCAGTCGAAAGCCGAGGGACAGAACGGCAGCGCGTGACCCAGCAGGTCTTCACGCACAATGACGATGGTCACGCCCGCCGGGCCGATGTTCTTCTGGGCACCACCATAGATGACGCCATATTTCGAGACATCCACCTCGCGCGAAAGGATATGCGAGGACATGTCGGCCACCAGCGGTGCGCCGTCGGTGTCAGCCGCAACTTCCGGCGTGTACTGGTATTCGACGCCGTCGATGGTTTCGTTGCTGCAGATGTGCACGTAGGCGGCATGGCGCGAGAGCTTCCAGTCGGCACGCGCCGGGATGCTGGAGAACTTGCGGTCGGCCGACGAGGCCGCCACGTTCACGGTGCAGTAGCGCCCTGCTTCCTTGATCGACTTGGTCGACCAGGAGCCGGTGTTGACGTAGTCGGCCACACCGGCCTCATGCTTGCCCGCCGGCGAACGCAGCGCCGCCAGGTTCATCGGGATGATGGCGTTCTCGGCGATGGCCCCGCCCTGCAGGAACAGCACCTTGTAGTTGGAAGGAATGTTCATCAGCGCGCGCACGTCAGCCAGCGCGGCTTCGATGATGGACATGTACTCCTTGCCGCGATGGCTCATCTCCATGACCGACATGCCACTGCCATGCCAGTCCAGCATCTCGTCGGCTGCCTGTTGCAGCACTTCCTTGGGCAATACCGCCGGACCGGCGGAAAAGTTATAAACCATGTCTGCGTTCGCCATCAAAAAAGGCGGCAGGCACGCGGCCCGCCACCCTGGACTTGCTTTACTCGCCTGCGGCGGGTGTTTCGCTGCCGGCAGCCTCTGGGCCTTCGCCTTCGATCACATCTTCCACATCGGACTCGACCACACGCTGCAGGCCCGACAGCTTGGTGCCGTCTTCCACTGCAATCAGGGTCACGCCCTGGGTCGCGCGGCCCATCTCGCGGATCTCCGAAACGCGGGTGCGGATCAGCACGCCGCCGGTGGTGATGAGCATGATCTCATCGCTGGAATCGACCAGCGTGGCGGCCACGACCTTGCCGTTGCGCTCGCTGGTCTGGATGGCGATCATGCCCTTGGTGCCACGGCCGTGACGGGTGTACTCGGTGATCGGGGTACGCTTGCCGAAGCCGTTTTCGGTGGCGGTGAGCACGGACTGCTGTTCGTTCTCGGCCACCAGCAGGGCGATGACCTGCTGGGTTTCTTCCAGGTTCATGCCGCGCACGCCGCGGGCGGTACGGCCCATCGGACGCACGTCGTTTTCATCGAAGCGCACGGCCTTGCCGCCGTCGGAGAACAACATCACGTCATGCGCGCCATCGGTCAGGGCGGCACCGATCAGGAAGTCGCCTTCATCCAGGTCGACGGCAATGATGCCGGCCTTGCGCGGATTGGAGAAGTCAGACAGCGGGGTCTTCTTGACCGTGCCCAGGCTGGTGGCCATGAAGACGTAGCGGTCATCCGGGAAGCTGCGGTTGGCACCCGACACCGGCAGGATCACCGTGATCTTCTCGCCATCCTGCAGCGGGAACATGTTGACGATGGGCTTGCCGCGCGAATTGCGCGAACCCTGCGGGACTTCCCAGACCTTCAGCCAGTACAGGCGGCCACGGTTGGAGAAGCACAGGATGTAGTCGTGCGTATTGGCGATGAAGAGCTGGTCGATCCAGTCGTCATCCTTGGTGGCCATGGCCTGCTTGCCGCGACCGCCACGCTTTTGCGCGCGGTATTCAGAAACCGGCTGCGACTTCATGTAGCCGGTGTGCGAGAGCGTCACCACCATGTCCTGCGGTGTGATCAGGTCTTCGGTAGCCAGGTCGGTGGCGTTGTGCTCGATGGTGGAGCGGCGCTCGTCCTTGGCGCCGATGCCGTAGTCGTTGCGGGCGGCGTTGAGTTCGTCGGTAATGATGGCGGTCACGCGGGCCGGCTTGGAGAGGATATCCAGCAGGTCGGCGATCTGCGCCATCACGTCCTTGTATTCATTGACGATCTTGTCCTGCTCCAGGCCGGTCAGGCGTTGCAGACGCATCTGCAGGATTTCCTGGGCCTGTTCGTCGGAGAGCTTGTAGAGGCCATCGGACTGGATGCCGTAATGCGCTGGCAGGCTTTCCGGACGGAAGGCTTCGATGCCGCCTTCGTTGGCTTCGCCGGCGCGGGCCAGCATCTCGCGCACCATGGACGAATCCCAGGCGCGGTTCATCAGCTCGGCCTTGGCGATCGGCGGGGTCGGTGCGGCGCGGATGATGGCGATGAAGTCATCGATGTTGGCCAGTGCCACGGCCAGGCCTTCGAGCACGTGACCGCGTTCGCGCGCCTTGCGCAGTTCGAACACGGTGCGGCGGGTGACCACTTCGCGACGGTGCGACAGGAAGCATTCCAGCAACTGCTTCAGGTTCAACAGGCGCGGCTGGCCGTCGACCAGCGCCACCATGTTCATGCCGAAGGTGTCTTGCAGCTGGGTCTGCTTGTACAGGTTGTTGAGCACCACTTCGGGTACTTCGCCGCGCTTCAATTCGATGACCACGCGCATGCCCGACTTGTCGGACTCGTCGCGCAGGTCGGAGATGCCTTCGAGCTTCTTGTCGCGTACCAGCTCGGCGATGCGTTCGAGCAGCGCTTTCTTGTTGACCTGGTAGGGCAGCTCATCGACGATGATGGCGATGCGGCCTTCGCGGCCATACTCTTCGAAGTGGGTCTTGGCACGCATGACCACGCGGCCACGGCCGGTGCGGTAACCATCGCGCACGCCCGAGACGCCATAGATGATGCCGCCGGTCGGGAAGTCCGGGGCCGGCACCAGCTCGATGAGTTCATCGATGGTGCAATGTTCGTTGGCCAGCAGGTGCAGCGCGCCGTTGATCACTTCGGTGATGTTGTGCGGCGGGATGTTGGTGGCCATGCCCACGGCGATGCCGGAAGAGCCGTTGACCAGCAGGTTGGGGATACGCGTCGGAAGGACCGAGGGTTCCTTTTCCTTGCCGTCGTAGTTGGGCACGAAATCGACGGTTTCCTTTTCGATGTCGGCCAGCAATTCGTTGGAAATCTTGTCCAGGCGGCACTCGGTGTAACGCATCGCGGCCGCACCGTCGCCGTCGATGGAACCGAAGTTGCCCTGGCCGTCGACCAGGGTATAGCGCAGCGAGAAGTCCTGGGCCATGCGCACCAGGGTGTCATAGATGGAAGCGTCGCCGTGCGGGTGGTATTTACCCATGACTTCACCGACCACGCGCGCGCACTTCACGAACGGGCGGTTCCAGACGTTGTTCATCTCGTGCATCGCATACAGCACGCGGCGGTGCACCGGCTTCAAGCCATCGCGCACATCCGGCAGTGCCCGACCCACGATCACGCTCATGGCGTAATCGAGGTAACTCTTGCGCATCTCTTCTTCGAGGGAAATGGGGATGGTTTCTTTAGCGAATTGATCCATTGGAGAGTCGAAAGATGTTTCCCGGCCAGAAAATCGTGCCGGGCGGGCGTGGCCCTTGGACTGATCAGAACAGTGCATTCTAGCACGCCAGGAGGGTCAAAAGCCCGTCAAAGGCCCTCATCGCCCCGGCAACGGCATGCTTCGCGATGACACCCGGTCCGGCGGGCAGCATCACCGCATGCGCCGCAAAGCTCCTCCCAGCGCCTGAGAGCGACCAAACAGGGGGACCTGCTAGCTATATATATTAGAGCGCTCGAATTCTGCGGCCAGCATTGCCACCCGGCATCGAATGTTTTTCCACGGCGGTTGTGCTGTCAAATGGCCAATTTGGGGAAAATTTTCCGAAACTCACTTTCCCGGTGCACGCCATCGGGAGAAACCCCACGTGCCGGGAGGCACGATGCCAGGGAGAAAATGGCAACTACTTGCCCGAGTGAAAATGCGCGAACTGTATGAAAAATAAGGATTTTCTTTAAAAAATCCGGCTTTTTTCAGCCTTAAAGGAACAAAAACGGGCCAAAAATATCGCGTTGCGAAGAAACAACACAGTCCCAAAAACGTTGTCTGGACCAATTGGCAAGCATCGCTGAAGGTCAATCCGTGTGGCAGAATGGCGGCTAAGTTCATTACTAGCCCCATGGAACAAGGGCCTGTGACGACCTGAACACATGATATTATTCATTTTTTTGATGTCGTAATCTTGTAGCGCAGTTTATCTGCGGATATCTCACCCGAGAGGAGAAACATGAACAAATTAGCAAAACTCGTCTTCGCTGCTGCGTCCGCAGCCATCGCACTGTCTGCCACCGCTCAGGAAACCAAGGACATCAAGGTTCGTCCGGGCAGCCTGTACCTGCAAGATGGCCGTGACGTCGTGACCCGCAGCGGTTACGGTCTGTGCTGGCAAACCGCTTACGTGAACGGTCCGTGCGAAGAACCGCCCGCACCGGCTCCGGTTGCCGCTGCTGCTCCTGCTCCGAAGCCCGCTCCGGCTGCTGCTCCGACCTCGGAAAAAGTCACCTACGCTGCTGACGCCTTCTTCGATTTCGACAAGGCAACCCTGAAGCCGGCTGGCAAGGCCAAGCTGGACGAACTGGTTGGCAACCTGAAGGCGATCAACCTGGAAGTCATCATCGCCGTCGGCCACACCGACTCGATCGGCTCCGTCGCCTACAACCAGAAGCTGTCGGTTCGCCGTGCTGAGTCCGTCAAGGCCTACCTGGTCTCGAAGGGCGTTGAAGCCAACCGCGTCTACACCGAAGGCAAGGGCAAGTCGCAACCGGTCGCTGACAACAAGACCGCTGCTGGCCGCGCCAAGAACCGTCGCGTGGAAATCGAAGTTGTGGGTACCCGCAAGTAATCGATTGCCGCTACAAGGCTCTAATGAAAACCCCGCTTCGGCGGGGTTTTTTTATTCCTGTTTCATTTGCTGGTCATGCACGCTTTGGCAGGCACTTGCCCCGTCATTGCGGCGCATCTTGACCTGGCGCAGGCTACCCGCCGCGTCGGATTGGGCTATCATTAGGCCCATGAATACGACCAATGCGACCATGAACGCCGATCCCCAAGAGATCCAGAAATTCAGTGAACTGGCCCATCGCTGGTGGGACCCGGGTTCCGAATTCCGTCCCCTGCATGAAATCAACCCGCTGCGCCTGGAGTGGATCAACGCCCGCGCCCCGCTGGCCGGCAAGAAAGTGATCGACATCGGCTGCGGTGGCGGCATCCTGGCCGAGTCGATGGCCAAGAAAGGTGCCGACGTCACCGGCATCGACCTCTCCGACAAGGCCCTCAAGGTGGCCGACCTGCACAGCATGGAATCCGGCGTGCAGGTGCGCTATGAAAAGATCGCCGCCGAAGACATGGCCGCGCGCGAAGCCGGCCAGTACGACGTGGTGACCTGCATGGAGATGCTGGAACACGTCCCCGATCCGGCCGCCATCGTGCGCGCTGCAGCCAACCTGGCCAAGCCGGGCGGCAAGCTGTTCTTCTCGACGCTGAACCGCAACATGAAGTCTTACGTGATGGCCATCATCGGTGCCGAATACGTACTGCGCCTGCTGCCCAAGGGCACGCATGACTACGCCAAGTTCATCACCCCGGCCGAACTGGCGCACTACACGCGCGAAGCCGGCCTGCAGATCGACGGCTTCAAGGGCATGGGCTACAACCCGCTGACCAAGATCTATTCGCTCAACGACGACACCAGCGTGAACTACCTGGTCGCCTGCACCAAGCTGGGTTGAGCCGACTCGCCCATCGCTCGCCTGTATGTTCCCCTCGCCGCAGCCCTGCGCTGCGGCGCTTTTCTTCCTGCCGTCCTCACGCCCATGCCACTCCGCCCTCCCCGCGCGATCCTGTTCGACCTTGACGGCACGCTCGCCGATACTGCTCCCGACCTGGCGGCCGCCGCCAACTATCTGCGCCAGCAACGGGGCCTGGAAAATGCCCCCTATGAAAGTTTGCGTCCGGTCGCCTCGGCCGGTGCCCGCGGGCTCATCGGTGCGGCGCTGGGCATCCATCCGGGCGATGCGGAATATGAAGACTTGCGCGTTCTTTTCCTGGACCGCTACCAGGCCAACATGACCACCCACAGCAGCCTCTTCGACGGCATCCCGGCACTGCTGGCGCAGCTGGAGGCGCGCGGCATCGCCTGGGGCATCGTCACCAACAAGGCGGCACGCTTCACCGACGTGCTGGCCCCGCAGATCGGCCTGGGCCATGCCGGCTGCATCGTCTCCGGCGACACCACCCCGCATCCCAAGCCGCATCCCGCGCCGCTGCTGGAAGCTGCCAAGCGCCTGGGACTGCCACCCGAGGATTGCTGGTACGTCGGCGACGACCTGCGCGACATCCAGGCCGGCCGCGCCGCCAACATGCCGACCATTGCCGCCGCCTGGGGCTATTGCGGCCACACCGAACCAGCTGCGTGGCAGGCCGATGCGTTGCTGCATGCCCCGCTGGACATCCTGAACCTGCTGGACTGATCCGCTTCCCCGCCTTTGCTGGCGCGTTCAAGGAAACTTGGACGCGCCATTTCCCTCCTAGCAGTGCCATGTCGCCTCGCATTAGAATGGCGACAACCCGGCGCACGCCGCAGCACCACACACCATCACAACCAGAACCGGCCACCTGGGCAGGCATCGCGCCAGGACGGACCGGCACCGACAAGGGAAACCCTCATGAGCAAGCCGGACCGCGCCTCTCTCACCCAGCACATCGCCTGGCAACGGATGAGACGCCCGCTGCGCTGGGCCGGCTGGACGCTGGCCGTCCTGCTGGTCCTGGCGGCGTTGAGCTGGGCCGCCCTGCCCGCGCTGGTGCGCAAGATCGCCGTCGACCAGACCCAGGCCCAGACCGGCCGCAAGCTGGAGATCGGCGAGATCGCCTTCAACCCTTTCAAGCTGGCCCTGCGCGCCGACGACATCACGCTCTATGAAGCCGATGGCACGCGGCCCTTCTTCAGCGCCAAGGGCTTGCTGGCTGACCTCTCGGCCGCTTCGCTGGTGCGCCTGGCGCCGGTACTGGACGAGGTCAAGCTGAGCACGCCGCAACTGCACGTGGTGCGGGTGGATGCCGAGGGCAGCGGCCATTACAACTTCTCCGACATCCTGGAGCGCTTGGCCGCGCAGCCCAAGAGCGAAGGCCAGGCGCGCTTCTCGCTGGCCAACGTGCAACTGCAGGATGGCCAGATCCACTTCGAGGACAAGGTCAGCGGCAAGAACATCGACATCGCCGCGCTGCAAGTGGGCCTGCCCTTCATCTCCAACCTGCCCGGCAACATCGACAGCTTCGTGCAGCCGCAGCTGTCGGCCACCATCAACGGCACACCCTTGCACCTCAAGGGCCGCAGCAAGCCCTTCGCCTCCACACAGGAATCGGCCTTCGCCATCGATATCGACCAGCTCGACCTGGTCGGCTACCTGCCCTTCATCCCTGCCGAATTGCCGGTGCTGGTCCAGGGTGCCAAGCTGAGCACCAAACTGGACCTGGGTTTCACGCGCAAGGACGACAAGCCCACCGTCACCCTGGCAGGCGATGTGCGCCTGGATGACCTCGCCCTGCAGGACAAGGCCCGCGAACCGCTGCTCAAGGCCAAGTCGGTGGCGCTGCAGGTGAAGCAATTCGACGTACTGGCCGCCAGCGGCGAACTGACCCAGCTCACGCTGGAGCAGCCGCAAGTCTGGGCCAGCATGAATGCACGCGGCGAGATCAACTGGCAGCGCGCCCTGGCCGGTGGCAGTTCTGCGGCAGACAAGACCAGCGCCCGTAACGCAAAGAAGGAAGCAGCGGCTCCTGCGGCCAGTGCTCCCCAGCCGGCCAGCTCCATCGTGCTGCAACAACTGACCGTGCGCGGCGGCGAAGTGAACTGGCGCGACGAAGCCAATGCGACGCCTGCCCAGGCCATCAAGCTGAGCAAGATCGACATCAACGCCACCCAGCTCTCTACCGCCGCGGACGCCAAACCCGCACACCTGACCCTCTCCGCGCTGGAAAACGGCCACGGCAAGCTGGCCTTCGATGGCCAGCTCCAGCCGCTCAAAGCCGGCGTGTCGGGCAAGATCACGCTGGAGAACATTGACCTGGCCGGCTACCAGAATTACCTGTCACGTGCCCCCATCAGCGGCGTGGCCGGCAAGCTCTCCGGCCAGACCACGCTGCAACTGCGCGACGGCCATCTCAAGCTCGACGACAGCAAGGTACAACTGGCCGACCTGCGCTTGACACCCCCGGGCAAGGGTGCACAGCCGCTGGCGCTGGAATCGCTCTCGCTGCAGGCCCCCACGCTCACCGATACGCTGGACCAGGCCATCCCCTTCAAGCTGCAAGCGCGCTTCGACAAGAATGGCAGCGCCGATCTGGCTGGGCAGGCTGCAGCGCATTTCAGGAGCGTGGCGTTGGATCTGGATGTGAAGGATTTGCCCATCACGCCCTTCCAGCACTATTTCACCGATGTGCTCAATGTCACCATCAGCAGCGGCCTGGCCAGCGCCAAGGGCAAGCTGGAGCTGACGCCCCCGCTGGACGATCGCAAGCTGGCGCTGGACTACAAGGGCAACGCCGCCATCACCAACCTGCGCATGCAGGACAAGCAGACCGCCACCGATTTCCTGCGCTGGCGCACGCTGGACCTGGCCGGCATCCAGGCCAAGCTGGGCGGACGTCCGCAGGTGGCGCTGGAGAAGGTGACGCTGTCCAACTTCTACGCCCGTGCCATCCTTTCCGACAAGGGCCGCCTGAACCTGCAGGACATCGTGGTGAGCGATGCACAAGAACAGGGTTCGATCACGGATGACGGCAAGAAGGACGCCAAGCCTGCCAGCACGGGAAGCTCCCGCAAGACCGTCTCCGCCGCCCCGGTCACGCCCGCTGCCGCCCCCGCCGATGCACCCATCGTGCGCGTCGGCCAGGTGGTGCTGGAAGGCGGCAACATCAACTACACCGACAACTTCGTCAAACCCAACTACACGGCCAACATGACGGGACTGTCCGGCAGCATCGGCCAGATCTCCTCGGAGAAGCCGCAACCGGCGCCGGTCAACATCAGCGGCAAGATCGACAACGACGCGCCGCTGCAGATCTCGGGCTCGCTCAACCCGCTCTTCAAGCCCATGTACCTGGATCTCAAGGCCAGCGCCAACGGTGTGCAGCTGCCGCGCCTGACGCCCTACTCCGCCAAGTACGCCGGTTATCCGATCACCAAGGGCAAACTGTCGATGGATGTGCAATACAAGATCGAGAACGACAAGCTGGTGGCCCAGAACGATCTGCGCATCGAACAGCTGAGCTTCGGCGAACGCGTGGACAGCCCCGATGCCACCAACCTGCCGGTGATGCTGGCGGTGTCGCTGCTGAAGGACCGCGATGGCAACATCAACCTGAACCTGCCGATTTCGGGCTCGCTGTCGGATCCGGAGTTTTCGGTCGGCGGCATCATCGTGCGGGTGTTCGTGAACCTGATCGTCAAGGCCGTCACCTCGCCCTTCGCGCTGATCGGGTCGATGTTCCGGCCGGACGAGCACATTGGCGAGCTGCGCTACATCGAGTTCTCGCCGGGTTCATCGGAAGTCACCGATGAGGTCCGCAAGAAGCTCGATGCGCTGGGTTACGCGCTGCATGAGCGCCCGGGCATCAAGCTCGACATCACCGGCCGCGTCGATCCCCAGGTTGACGACCAGGGCCTGCGCCGCGAAGCGCTGGAGCGCGCCATGCGCAGCCTCAAGCGTGCCGACCTGATCGCCAAGGAAGGCCAGCCGGCCGGCCCGGTGCGGGTGAGCGCGGCTGAAAGGAGCAAGTACCTGGAGCGCGTCTACAAGGACGCCAAGTTCGACAAGCCGCGCAACATGATCGGCTTGACCAAGAGCATGCCCGAAGCCGAGATGGAAAAGATGATCCTGGAGCACACCGAGGTGACCAAGGATGACTTGCGCAACCTGGCCCAGCGCCGGGCCGACCAGGTGCGAAATTATTTGCAGGAACAGAGCGTGATCGATCCGGCGCGCATCTTCCTCATTGCCCCCAAGCTGGACGGCGCGGGCATTCCCGAGAAGGAACCCAAGGCGCGCGTGGAACTGACCATCCAGTGAGAGGCCATGCGCCAGGGGGCAGTGCGGGGCTTGAAAAGCCGTGCGCTGCCCATACAGTAGGGAGTAGGTTATAATTCACCTCCCGCCGGACAAGCGGGCGCCTCTGGAAGAGACTCGGAAAGAGGCAAGCGTAATACGCAAGTTCACGCGCCCAGCGGGATTTGCGAAGCTTCAACACCACGGGGCCGACTTGGTTTCGACAGGGGTTGCAAAGCGGAACAGGGCATGCCGAGGACTGGTTACCTCGTTAATCCATCCGGAACTGCTTAAATGCAAACGACGAATCTTACGCTCTCGCAGCGTAAATCGCACCTAGAAACCTAAGAAACTTCTAGCTCTACAGCACTTCTTCCCTGGGGTGTGCTGGCAACAGCGGTAGAGTCATTTACAGGGAATCGTGGCGTATGGGGTTACTTCATACGTCATTAAATCCAAGGTAACTCGTCCTGTCGAAGCGTGTGCGTCCGCGTCGCCAGGATTAAAACCAATTGACTGCACTACGCATGTAGAACTGTCTGTAGAGTGCTTCTGGACGCGGGTTCAATTCCCGCCGGCTCCACCAATTACCCTTCCAGAAATTCCCAAGGAAGTACGAAAAACCGCTCCCAGCCTCGTGCTCGGGCGGTTGTTTTGTTTTTTAACCTCGGATTTTGTCCGTTGACATCCAATAGGGGTAGGGGTAATTTTAGGGGTAACTTTACTACCCCATAAACAGCTACCCCAAAAATGCCGAGAATCATTGAGCCCCTCAAGGATCTACAAGTAAAAAATGCCAAACCCAAAGACAAGCCTTACAAGCTCGCCGACGGTGGTGGCCTCTATTTGCTTGTCACGCCTGCTGGAGGAAAGGGATGGCGACTCAAATACTTATACCGAGGGAAAGAAAAGCTAATCTCATTAGGTACTTATCCAGAGGTCGGTCTCCAAGAAGCACGAAAACGCCGTGACTCAAACAAGGAGCTGTTATCTGATGGAATCGACCCAAGCGACAATCGCAAGGCGAAGAAGTTAGTGGGTCTTGAACAAGCAGCTAACAGTTTTGAGGTTATTGCACGAGAATGGTTATCCCGTGCAGAAAATGGTTGGGTGAAATCTCATCACGCCAAAATTGTCGCACGATTCGAAAAAGATATTTTTCCCTATCTTGGAAAAAAACCTATTACCGCCATTACTGCACCCGACCTGCTGAGCGTTGTCCGTAAAATAGAAAGCAGGGGAGTATTGGAGACGGCTCACCGAGCACTGTCGAATTGCGGACAGGTGTTCCGCTACGCCGTCGCCACCGGCAGGACTGAGCGAGACCCAACCGCCGATCTTCGCGGCGCACTGCCCTCTGTCAATAGCCGACGCACCCACTTCGCAGCTATCACAGAACCCAAAGAGGTTGGCAATCTATTACGTTCTTTGTATGGATACGATGGATCGCCGACTGTATGCGCGGCCCTTCGTCTCGCACCGTTGGTGTTTGTCCGTCCAGGAGAACTGCGAGCGGCAGAATGGGCGCATATTGATCTGGATAATGCGGAATGGCGTTATACGGTCACAAAGACGAATACACCACATATCGTCCCGCTATCCGCACAAGCCGTCGAGATTCTGAAGGAACTTCAGCCTCTGACAGGCGATGGACGATATGTTTTCCCGAGTCCAAGATCTAAAAGCAGACCTATGAGCGATAACGCCATATTGTCGGCTATGCGAAGAATGGATATCGGCAAAGACATCATGAGCGGCCACGGCTTTAGAGCCATGGCGCGCACTATTCTCGATGAGGTACTTGCGGAACGAGTCGATCTAATTGAACACCAGTTGGCACACGCGGTACGCGATCCAAACGGCCGTGCTTACAATCGAACATCACATCTACCAGAGCGCAAGCGGATGATGCAGCGCTGGGCTGATTACTTGGATACTTTGCGCAAAGGAGCGGAAGTAATCCAAATACGCGAGGCGTAAGGATAGGGATCGCTATTATTTTTTGGATATTACGTAGATAACTAAAGTAGCCACTATGTTGAGATAAATTTGGGCACCCAGCTGACGCGCCTTTTTTCTTATCTGCTTATTCATTCGGCGGCGGCATCGCTGGTAATTAGAGTGTTAACGGCTTGAATCGCGTTGCTCATAAGTAGGCTTCATTTGATGAAGCCTACTTTAACGGGATTGTTGGCAGGTAATTAGTGCAGCTTATGAATGAGCGCCATGACCTCCAAGGGGAGGCATTCATTAGGCGGGGAGACAAAATAGGTAATGCCTCGCTCTTTGGCACCGAACCATGAAACCCCGCATCCTCCGAATGTCGCCGTCGCAAAGTAGCCAGAAGCCCCTTGGCAAATAAAACCTGCTTCGCGCGTTACCCCGTCTTCAAGATCACTAACGCATCAACGTAGACATTCCTTGATAGCTTTGTCCATATTGTCAAAATGAATCGACGCCGGGGTGCCGCTCTTCATCTTCCAAACAGTATAGCCGCCAGGAATCGCCTTACCTCGTAGGGCACTTTGCTTACCCTCAGTAATGAAGCGGAGTTGGATTTTTGTCTTCCCATCCTCTTGGATGTCGAATAGCTTACGAGCGACGGCATCCGAGAGTAAGTGCGAACCCTTGGTATCGAGGCAGAAGATTTTGTCTCCCTTCCACACAATGAAATCAGGAAAGAAAGATGCTGTGTCGCCTTCACTCAACAATGGGATGTAGAAGCCGCCATTGCTAGGGTTTCGGTGCCAAGGTAGCCCCACCGTATCGAGCGCCTGCGCGAATGGCAACTCGAATTTATTGAACCCGGCGTAGCGCTCATAGAGCCCGTTTACGAAGGCGCTGGAATTCTTAGGCACACGCATCGCTCCGAATTCGAACGGTCGCATGCTCTCGTAAACAAGCTCGGTCAGGTCATAGTAAGCCGACACTATCTCGTTAGCGGCCTTCTCTGCTTGCTTGTGTGCAATGCTGTTGACCTGCACCCGCACATCAAACTTCTTGTGCTGAAAATCAGTTGCCGCTTTAGCGCCTTTCGATCGCACGCGTAACGCCGACTCGATAAACCAACGCAGCCGTACGGGGTTAGTGTGCCCCACCTCGACCCATGCAGTCTTAGGAGACTCGCCGTCTAGGTGAGTCAAATCAATCAGCTCAGTTGCAGAATGCGCTTGCCCAACAGTATTTGGGCTGTTCTCTTCGAAGTTTGGAAACTGTGAAATGATGTCAGCAATGGCCTCATGTGCGCCTTCCGCGTCTGCATGGACATGACACAACTTCACATCAATACCCTCCTTCGGCATTAGGTCTTCGGCTCCACCGCCAGAACTGCCGTAATTGCTAGTAATTTCAATTGGCGCACCTTCGCTTTGCAGCTTCGCTTTGACGTTGCGAATCGATTCTTCGAACACGGGCTTGCTGTCCACTCGCAAGAAGAAATGGGCTGAGTTCAAAAGAGCATTGTCGTAATGCGTTGCTTTCGGTTGGCGCAACACTCGGCCGATGACCTGCTCGACTTGAATCGACGAACCCATCGACTTATCGATGTACGCAAGATAGCAGGCGGGATCGTCCCACCCCTCCTGAAGTGCCAGGTTGAAGATGATGTGCTGGAAATCGCCCTCCGAGAAATTATCAAAATCATTCTCACCTTTGGAAAACAAGTTCACCATATCGGGCTTGTTTCCCTCAATGAAGGCCAAGTTTGCATAAATCGCGATTGTCTTCGGGTCGATCTTCTGCTCTTCGACGAGATGACGCCAAATACGAATCGGTGGCGCGCTACGCTGGTGGAACGGCTTCGTGTGGTCGTCGCGACCACCGTCATCTGTCATATTTGTCTTGCAGACGTAAATGGCTTTAGGTTTGAAATCCAAACCTCGAGCGGTGATCTCAGTTTGCAATAGATTCATGCGCCCAACGAGGTCGTCAAGGCACGTCTCCATGGTGGATGTCGTTCCATCGAACTGGATACCCTTCTTCACGAGCTGGGCGTCGACGACATCTTTGCTATCAATCGCCGTGGTAATGAACATCTTCGCGCTGACATCACCATGCTCGTCAACTGCCCCAAGCTTGGAAAAAATTGCTCTATCACCGACATCCTCAATCCACAACCGGATGTGCTGGACGATCGAGCGATTGAAATTTTCAGGCAATTTAAGGGTCGCCGACGCCAACAGGAACGCGTCAGGCTCCAGTTCACCAAGAATTTCGGACTGCTGCTCCGACAGGTTGTGCCCCTCGTCGTAGACAATCACTAGCGGGCGGCGCTGCTTTCCATCAAAGCGCTCAATCAAGCGCTCCCAAGGGGACTGATTACCAAACAGGTCCGCGTCCTTCTTGTAGATGTTAAGTTGGCCGGCTGCTTGGTCTTTATTATTGAACAGGCCAGTCGTTGCAAGAACCATCAAGGCGGTTGAACTGTCCGAGATCATATGCGGATTGAGTTCAGAGGCGTTTACAACGCGGAAGCCTTCAATAAGACCGGAATATTTACCGCCGCCAGAAAAGTTCGAGTAAGTCTGCGCAACCACAGACTTGGCTTTAGACATCCAAAAGACAATTGGCTCACAACCAAAGTGCGCTCGAATTTGGGCGACAGCTTCCGCGAGGATCGGCGTTTTTCCGGCACCGGTAATTGCCGACAAAGCTTGAAAGTAGGGCCGTGGCGTCTTTCCTTTACGGGGCCGGAACTCGTGGTTGGCGAAGAAAGCGTAGCGGTCCGCTATCAACTGGGCCGCCTTGGCCTGAAAGACTTTCAGTTCAAACATCCAGCAATTCCCCCAATTCCTCGTTATTGTAGGCGTCAGCGCGCGAATTAAAGCCGATGTGTTCAAGTACTGAGTCAGGAATCTTGTAGAACTCGATCCCATTACCAACATAAGTCGCAATCGTCGCATAGACGTGATAACGCGTTGCCAAACCGGCTGTCCTCGCCTCCTCTGCCACTCGTTTGAATGACTCGCGATTAAGCTTTGACGGCTGATCCGAATCGTCCCAGATCAAGAAGAATCCCTCATTTTTCGAATTTACCGCGAACAGGTGGCGGTACGCGCCAAGCGGTAGGCGCTGTAAATAAGATTTCGCCTTCTCCGCCTTATTCCAGTAGACCGTAAGCAGTAAGTCGATCATTTCCTCACGAGCCAACTCATTGACTGCCCTGGCGTCGATCTTCTCTTTTTTCAGTTCAATGAATCTGAAGCCTCCGGGCCGAGGATCTCGCTTACCGCTAGCGTATTCACCAGTCACGACGCGACGGACGCGTTCTGCCGTGAGGGAACGCGCATAGTGGTCGCCCTTTTCGGTGTTACCCTGCTCGATCAAGATGAAATTTCGATCAGCGCCCGTCTCTGCGTTGAGTTCAACGACGGCATGTCCAGTCGTGCCGGAACCTGCGAACGGATCAAGCACCAAGCCATCAGGTTTGCACCAAATTTGGATGATCTTCTTGATGAGTCGAAGCGGCTTAACCGTCTTAAAGTCGTGCCCCTTTCCTACTACGGCATCAAGTTCGTTAATACCAGTCTGACTGTGACCCGATTCCTCATGATTCCAAGACTGACTCTCGATCTCTAATGGCGTGTCATAATCTTCGTTCGCCCAGTATGTAAGCGGCACTTTGCCTTTTTTGATCTTGCTCAAGTGCTTTTTCAGACGCGGGCCACCTTCGCCGCCATCGGTAAATATGAGCTGCGGCCAGTGTGGTTGCTTGTAGCGCTCCAGTGCCGTCTTGCGGGCGACCTTCACTGGGGCGCTATCGAGAACCGGCTCATTACCGATGAACTTACAGCCCTTCAAAACAATCGCCTTGGCCTCGCATCCGTCGTCGAGATGCTTGTAGACGTATTCAGCCCCCCAGGCTTCCAGAAGCTTCTTCATCTCCTTGGCTTCCAAACGCCAATGGTTGCTCGCTGGGTTACTACTGGGGTAAAACATCTTTCCAGTGAAAGGTGATTGAATGCCGAATGTCCCCGTACGCCGGTATTCTGGCGCTGCGGCGTCAGAGGATGCCCACTCCCCTTCCGCGTCGTCATCAACGTTGGTGTACCGAACGTTCATCGCCTCGGTGCGAGCAAGCAGACCAGTCTTCGCGCGCTCTTCATCCTTCGCGTAGACGAGGACATATTCAGTCGCCGAGGAAAGGCCTCCTTTTTTTCCACCAGTGTCATTCTTGGGCGAATAAGCTTTCTGCCAGTTGATGATGCCGATGCGGTTGTCTTCATGAAAAATTTCATCCATGAGCATGCCGAGGCGATACAACTCGCGATGGTCGATACAAATAGCTATGACACCACCCGGTTTGAGCATCTCACGCATCATCCATAGACGCGGCGTCATAAACTTCAACCACTTGCTATGACGTGAACCATCATCCTTTGGGACAAGATCACCAAGATCTGGGTCGTTGGGATCCTTGTCCCACTTGTCGTTATATCGAAAATCCTCGCCAGTATTGTATGGCGGATCCGTTACGATCAGGTCGACGCGGCCGCGGTGCTTATAAAGCGTAACCATCGTCGACAAATTCTCCCCGTCCCAAATTTCATTGACGGCTTGATGCACTTCATCTCCGACGGAGAGTTTTTTGACAATTTTGTGCAGCTTTGGCTTGACCTGCCGAGTTATCTGCCATGGAGCCGTCCGGCCAGCATAATTCAGGCGAATGCCATCTTTGCCGGCGTCGCGATTGGCCTGCTCCTGCTCTTGCAGCAGCCGGATTAACGCCGCGCGGGGGAGTGAATCGTAGTCCATTCGTGGTCTTCTTAATAAGCGAGACGGCGCCACAATGGGCGCCGTCAAAAATCAGAGGAAAATTACTAAAATTATACCTCAAAAACATCTATCAACGTAGATTCCGCCCCTATCATAATCTAGTAGTAAAGTGATTCATGTCGCCCCAACAGCAGCCTCACTATACTCAAAACGGTAATTTTTGCACCAACTAAAGATTCTTTCAGACATATATCACTCCTGAGAATCGAGCCTTGACTGCTCGCCTTCGCCTGTTTCCCGATAGGCATTTCTCACCAAAGGAGTTTTCATGTCTTCCACTCTGTCTTGCCCCCACTGCAAATCCCTCTGCATCGCCACCCGCAACTACGCCCGTAAAACAGGTAGTGCCATTGGAGCAGCTGCCGGTGCCGCTGGAAGTGCTGCTGCCATGATCGGAGGCGCGGAAGCTGGTGCTGCGTTTGGCATGAGCGTTGGCCCCGTGGGCGCGGTTGTCGGCGGCCTAGCTGGTGCGTTGATGGGCGCTCTGTTTGGCGGCGCAGCCGGTAGCGTGGCTGGTGCCACTGCTGGCGCAGCCATTGACGATAACGTACTCCATAACTACGAATGCCAGGAATGCGGCCACACCTTTGGCAAGCCCTAACGGCTCATTTTCTCCAACCCAGCTCTTCCACATCAATACCTACAGCCCTTTGCGGGGCTGTAGGTATTTTTAGGTTCGACCACTTCAATCCACTCGTCTACCTCTACAAGGAATCATCATGCACCTCGTTCACTCGATGGCTTACGTCAACGAAACGCCCTGGCACGACCTGGGCAATCAACTCGCTCCCCATCAGCCTCTTGAAGTCTGGGCAGAACAAGCTGGGATGAACTGGATCATCCAGGAAGCCGAAGTCCGATTTGTCTCAGCGGGCATTGGTACTTCGCTGGGCTCCATTCACGCCTTCCCTGATCAGAAGGTCCTGTACCGCTCCGATACGCAGGCCCCGCTTTCGGTCGTGTCCCGTCGCTTCCAAGTCGTCCAACCTCACGAAGTCCTGGAGTTTTATCGCGACCTCACGGAAGTGGGCGGCTTCGAGCTGGAAACGGCCGGTGTCCTCAAGGAAGGCAAGAAGCTCTGGGCACTGGCCCGTACCGGGCAGAACGCTACCTTAAAGGGCAGAGACAAGATCAACGGTTATCTCCTCCTGGCAACCGCCTGCGATGGGACGCTTGCGACCACCGCCCAATTCACCTCAGTACGGGTCGTCTGCAACAACACGCTCGCCGTGGCGCTGGGCGATAGCAGTGGTGCCATCAAAGTCCCGCACCGCAGCCAGTTTGATCCGCAAGCCGTCAAGCGGCAGCTGGGCATTGCCATTTCGTCATGGGACGGTTTTATGGCCCGCATGAAGGCGCTGTCCGAATGCAAGGTTAAAGGGGATGCGGCTAAATCGTTCTTGCGCCGTGTACTGACCTATTCCGTGGCGGTGACGCCTGACGGAAATGGGAGCGCGGTGAATGATCGTGCCCTTAAAGCTGTCCATGACCTGTATCTGGGTCGCGGCAAGGGAGCGGAATTGGCTTCAGCTTCCGGTACCGCCTGGGGATTGGTCAACAGCGTCACCGAGTATGTTGACCATCACCGTCGCGCCCGCAGTGCCGATCACCGCCTGGATGCCGCTTGGTTCGGGCAGGGCGCATCAATCAAGCAAAAAGCATGGGAAGAAGCCCTCAAACTTGTTGCCTAAGGGCGCTCCTCCAATCCTGCAGATCTTTTCCAACCACCGCATACACGCCCGAGAGCCCTATCAAGGCTCTGCGGGCGTTGCGCTTTATGGAGACCGCGATATGGAAGTAGTTAAAAGCGTTGGCATCGACAATCTCATCAATCAGCGCGCTGCCCTCCAAGACAAGCTAGCCCAAGCGGTCGCGCTTCTGCGAGAGTGCAACACCTTGGCGAACGCTGCAAAGTTGACCTTCCCCGAAATCAGACTGGAACGAGGACGCTGGTTGAGCCAGCAGACACGGCTTTCTGGCAATTATGCTGCCGAACCCGAACAAGTCTCACGGGACATTCTGCGCGTCATCGACTGTAGTGCCTGGGAATACCTGATGCGCGAATCCGGGCTGCGTACATTCATGGACGCGACAGCTCGCCAGAAATGGGACGCACAACTGGAATCGGGCGAGGTGCCTGCACTGAACAAGGAGAACATCGAGGCGACCTTCTCTGCGCTCTACCAAGCCCGTGGTGAGATGTTCGAGCGAGGTGTTATCTCCTGCTTCCAGGGACTATCGTGGGACTACAAGACGAATCAACCCTTCAAATTCGGCAAACGCATCATTGTGACTTACCTGATGCGCAGCGGCTCCCCCGACAGCTCCGCCACGAATCGGTTAGAGGACCTGGTACGGGTCTTTCATGTGCTCGACCACAAACCAGAACCCGATCATCGAATCGGCATAGGGTCACGACTCTGGCAGGCTTATCACGCCAGAGAGACTTCGCTCGACACGCCTTATCTTCACCTGAAATGGTTCAAGAAAGGCAGTGGTCATGTGACGTTCAAACGGCTAGATCTGGTTGAACAAATGAACAACATCTTGGCGAAACACTTTCCCCATGCCTTGGCCTGCGAAAAGTAAGCTCCACCATCACCAAGGAGTACCCACCACCGCCCTGACTGTTTCCAGTCAGGGCGTTTCTTTGAGGAGTATTGAACATGCTTGTGCAACATCCCGCACAGCCAGGCTTGCCGGCATTACGATTGGTCGATACACGCCGTATCGACCGCGCAGACTGGTTGGAAGTACGCAAGAGCGGTATCGGCGGCTCCGACGCTGCCGCTGCCGTGGGTCTATCCCCCTACAAAAGCCAATTGGAGCTGTGGCTGGAGAAAACAGGGCGAGATGCTCAATTGGAGAAACCCGATCCCAATGACACCACGCATCCCGTCTTCTGGGGAACCCTGCTCGAACCCATCGTTGCGGCGGCCTACACCCAGCAAACAGGCCGCAAGGTCCGCAAGGTCAATGCCGTCCTCCAGCATGCTACGGTGCCCTTCATGCTGGCCAATCTTGATCGAGAGATTGTCGGTAGTCCTGAAGTCCAGATTCTCGAATGTAAGACCGCTGGGGAATTTGGTGCAAGGCTGTGGCTAGATGGCGTGCCTGAATATGTCCAACTCCAAGTGCAGCATCAGCTCGCTGTCACCGGCAAGCAATCTGCCGATGTCGCGGTCCTGCTCTGCGGACAAAAGCTGGAGGTCCACCGGGTCTATCGTGACGATGAACTGATCTCTCGCCTCATTCATCTGGAGGCGCAGTTCTGGCAGTACGTCGCCAGTGATACACCACCACCGGCCGACGGCTCCGAATCGGCCGATCGCGCCTTGCGCTGCCTCTATCCGGGCAATGCCACCGTTGTGGATTTCACAGAGGACCGGCAATTGTCAGCAGCCTTCGCCGATCTGGTCTTACTCAGGGCCGACATCAAAGCCAAAGAGGCATTGGCCGAACAGCTCAAGCAGACCTTGCAGCAGGCCATGGGGGACGCCTCGGTCGCCCAGTTCGACACCGGCAAGATCACCTATAAGCGCAGCAAAGACAGCGTCAGCATCGACCTGGAGAGACTGCTGGCCGATCACCCTGATCTGGCCCAGCAATATGCCACCAGCAAGCCTGGTTCCCGGCGATTTCGCATCTGCGATTAATCCACCATTTCATTGTCACAGGAGTTTCTATGCTCAAAGGACTCGCCATCACACCGCCCGTAGTCGGTCGCATTTCCATTGGTCGCGTAATCGAACGAAACGGCAAAAGGCTTCCCGAAAAGGACGATCAATTTACCTTAACGACACAAATTCAAAACCACGATGGCTGGATGCTGCATCCGCTAGATGAAACAATGCGCAAAGCCAGTAACGGCAAGCTGCGCGCCATTCCCGTGCGACTCATGTTCAATGATCCCAATCTGAACCTGCGCGCAGAATACTCTGCTTTCGAGAAAGAAACGGGCCGGCCGATATGTGTCGGCAACGGCGACACTTGCCGCCGTGCCGCAAATAACGCCATTGAGACACTGCCTTGTCCATCGCCGGAGGCCTGCGAGTTCGGATTGAAGCGCTGCAAGCCCTATGGCCGCCTCAACGTCATAGTTGGCGAAGACGATGAGCTGGGTAGCTTCATCTTTAGAACCACTTCCTTCAACTCCATTCGTACGCTGGCGGCAAGGCTGAATTACTACCATGCGTTATCAGGCGGCTTGCTGGCAACGATGCCGCTGGAACTGAAACTACGCGGCAAATCCACCACCCAGAGCTACCGCAGTGCCATCTACTACGTGGACCTCGCAGTGCGGTCGGGGATGTCCTTGGAAAGCGCTATCGCTCAAGCGCGAGAACTCGCTGATCGCAAGAGGACGGCGGGATTCGATCAGACGGCGCTGGATGATGCCGCTCGAATGGGATTTGCTAATGGAGCCTTTGAGGATTCTGCGGATGAAGCGCCTGAAGTTGTAGAGGAGTTTTACCCAACCAGCCCACCGGCTTCAGGTCCAGGCACGTCAACGGCACCACCTAACAACCCCAGCCTGAACGACAAACTCAAGGCCAAAGCCGACAAACTGATCAATTAACGTCCTTCCACTAACGTCCACTAACAAGCCCGCTCGACTGGAATTTCTTTGGAGCTATCCGTGACTTCATCCGCACTTAACAAATGGTCTCACTTTGATATCGGTCGCGTATCCATGACCAACGCAGCCACCGCAGCATTGGAAGAAGCCCGCGTCGAGAGCATCTTGCTCCTTCATCGGCATATCCACGGTGACTGGGGCGACCTCGATGCGCACGACAAGATGCAGAACAATCTTGCCATTCTCCTCGGGCAGCGGTTGCTCTCTGCCTATGATCTCCCCACAGGCAAGACCATCTGGGTCCTGACCACCGCAAACCGTGCATCGACAACGTTGTTGCTGAAAGACCCTTCAGGACTAGCGCCGTAACAACCCCGTTGTCAGGCGCTCCAGTACTTCCAGAACCATTAATTGATCGTACTCAGTCAACTGCGGCAACACATGCCTTAAAAGATGGTGGGCTTGGTCCTGCGCACCATCATGATGCGTGTACATCAATTCCAACACCCCGCATTCCAGTATTCCTGCAATTTCTTCCAAGCGCGTCACGGTAGGAGGAACAACTCCCCGCTCAATACGTGACAGCGCCTCGTTTCCAATTCCCAGTCGTTCTGAAAGTTGTTCTTGCGTCAAGCCTTTTGCTAAACGGCGCTTGGCGATCGCCTGTCCCACGACGACTGCGAGCTGTCCAACGTCTTCCTTTGACATCTATGCCCTCCAAATCTTTGGGAAATGGTTGGGCATCCCGGCAGTCGAGTGAATGCCATTAAAAGTTGTGTTAATCTACTTTAAAAGTTGTTTGGAGGAGCTTGCAGTAAATTTTGTCCCCACCGCTAGCTTCAGACGACCTGATCGCTTAATCCAACATCGATCCGCTACCCCTTCTTCAACAAGGAGAAAATCTTGAAAAAGTCTTTCCATCTACTGGCCCTCACCAGCATGTTGCTCGCGAGCTCTGCATCTTTCGCTGATGACGCGCCGTTTGACGTCAATATGCACATCGAGCAGGGTAAAGTGGACCCATCCGTCAAGACAGCGTTTGCCAGAATTTAAGCTGCATCCATGACTTCACTTGCAGCAGAACAGCGCTGCCCTGATCCTG